>NZ_MUMH01000127.1 GCF_002155965.1 Allokutzneria sp. NRRL B-24872 | reverse complement strand
CGTACTCCTAACGGGAAATGGAGCGCTCCCATTTCCCGCTATAAGTACGAAACGGGTTTTGGCGTACCTGGGGGACGCGGGGGCTAGGGGCGGCGGGTGGGTTTCTTGTCGAGTGCGGCGAAGACCTCGCGGAGGGCGTCGGTGGCCGCCTTGAGGGTGTCCTCGGGGAGCGCGGCGAAGACCTCGGCGTGGGCGGCGGAGTTGGCCAGGACGGCCGACTCGGCCAGCTCGCGGCCCGCCTCGGTGAGCACGATCAGCGTGCCGCGCCCGTCGTCGGGATCGCTCTCCCGGCGCACGAGCCCGCGCGAGGTCAGCCTGGTGATGATGTTGCTGGTGCCGCCGCTGGAGAGCAGCAGGGAGCGGCCGAGCTCGCTCGGCTTGAGCCGGTAGGGCGCCCCGGAGCGGCGCAGGCCGACCAGCACGTCGAACTCGGCGGTGGTCAGGCCCAGCTCCGGCAGCTCGCGGCGGGTCGCCGCGTCGAGGTCGCCCGCCAGCAGCAGCACCCGTTTGACCAGCTCCGATGTCGGTCCGAGCGCCTCGGGCAGCTCCGCCTGCCAGGACGCGATCAGCCGGTCGACCCTGTCGCTCACCCGGTCACGATATTCGACAACGAGATAGCTTTTTCGAAAGCTTTCTGTAAAGTACCTCGCCGTGCTCATCCAGAACGCGACCCTGATCGACACCTCCCCCGCGCCGGTGGTGCTGCGCGGCCACGACCTGCTCGTCGAGCACGGCCGCATCGCCGCGGTCGGCGTCGGCCTGCCCACGACGGGCCGAAGCGTGGTCGACGGCACCGACCGGATCGTGCTGCCCGGCTTCGTCGACACCCACCGGCACACGTGGCTGACCGCGCTGCGCGGCAGCACCGCCGACATGGGCCTCATGGCCTACCTGGACCTGGTGCTGGGCCGCATCGCGCCGAGGTACCACCCCGACGACGTCTTCGCCAGCACCCTCGCCGGTGCGATCGAGGCACTGGCCTCCGGCGTCACGACCGTGCAGGACTTCGCGCACATCGCCTACACCAAGGCACACGCGGACGCGTCGGTGTCAGCGCTGCGCGAATCCGGCATCCGCGCGGTTTTCGCCTACGGGCAGCCCGTTTTCGGCGAAGGCAGCGGCTCGGGCGCCGTTCGGGCCGTGCACGCGGAGCACTTCAGCGGCAGCACCGGGCTCGTCACGATGGCGCTCGCCGCGACCGGCCCGTCGTACTCGTCGATGGAGAACGTGCGCGCGGACTGGGCGCTGGCCGAGGAGCTGGGCCTGCGCGTCTACACCCACGTCGGCAGCGGTCCGGTCGCCGAACACCCCGTCGACGCCCTCCGCCAAGCGGGCCTGCTCAGCTCGGAGATCACGTTCGCGCACGGGAACTCGTTGGCGGACAGCGAACTCGCGCTCATCTCCACCGCGCGCGCTGCCGTCTCAATCTGCCCCGCTGTCGAGGCGCGGATGGGCCACGGCGCCCCCATGGCCGACCGCCTCGCCGCGCACGGGGTCACCACCGGGCTCGGCGTCGACGTCGTCACCACGGTCGCGGGCGACATGTTCTCGCTGATGCGCGCGACCCTCCAGACCAGCTCCCTCAGCGCGGCCGACGTGCTCCGACTGTCCACTGTGGAGGGAGCGGCGGCGTTGGGCATGGCCGAGCGGATCGGCTCGCTCAGCGTCGGCAAGCAGGCCGACCTCGTGGTGCTGCGCGCGACCGACGCGAACCTCGTCGGCGGCGAGCACGACCTGATCGAAGCGGTGGTGACCTGCGGGCACCCCGGCAACATCGAGTCGGTCCTCGTCGCCGGAAAGCCCGCTCGCACCAAGGTTTCCGCCGACCTCGCGCAAGCATTACGACTTTCGGCGAAGCGTGTGCGCGGCTGAGGAAGTCATCAGTCGACCGGTGGACATCGGCCCTCCCGCGCGGAAATAACGTGAAGGGGCATTGCTCACCACGAGGGGGAAACAATGTCCACTAAGAGTTCGCTGGCACGGCGCATGGGGAACGTCGCCAAGGTGCTCGCGGTCGGGGGCGCGCTCGCCGGCACCCTGTTCGCCGCCGTTCCGGCGCAGGCGTCCGAGGAGGCCAGCCTGCCGACCCGCACCATCACGAAGGTCCATGCTGACGGCAAGATCACTACCAGCACGGAACCCGACTACGCCAAGGCGAAGAACACCACGCTCCAGGCCAAGGCCGTGTTCTCTTGCCCTGTCGACTTCCTCTGCCTGTACCAGCACGAGAACGGCGGCGGTGCGGCCTTCATCCTGGAGGACCCGGGCAGTGGCCGCAACGGGCACGACGACTTCTCCCGCATCGGCTGCGAGTCGTGCGGTGGCACGTTCAACGACCAGATGTCGTCGTTCGTCAACAAGACCAGCAAGACCTGGTGGTGGTACTTCGACAAGGACGGACGCGGCGAGCGCCACAACATGAACTGGACTGACAAGCCCTACAACCTGGTCCCCCGTGAGCACGACAAGGCATCATCGGTCTACTCCTGGGGCTGATCCGCCAAACGAATCCCCGCTTCGCGCTCACGGGCGCGGGGCGGGGTCTCAGCGTTCCTGGGCGGAGGGGCGCAGCAGCAGTTCGCAGACGGCGGCGTGCCTGGGCCGGGTGACGAGGTAAGAGACGGCGTCGGCGACGTCCTGGGGCTGGAGCCATTCGAACTCCGCGTTGCTGGCGTCGGTCAGCTCCGTGTCCACCGCGCCCGGCTCGACCAGGCCCACGCGCACGCGGCCGACCAGCTCCTTGCGGATGGAGTCGCTGAACGCGCCGACGGCGTGCTTGGTGGCGGCGTAGACGCTGTAGCCGGGCGCGGTGACCCGTCCGGCGACCGAGCTGACGGTGACCACGTCGGCGATCCCGCGCGGTCCTTCGGCGGCGGCGACCAGGTGCGGCAGCGCGGCGTGGGTGCAGGAGAGCACGGCGAGCAGGTTGATCTCCACGGTCTGCCGCCAGCGGTCGAGGTCGGCGTCCAGCGCGTGCTCGACGAAGCCGATCCCGGCGTTGTTGACCAGGATGTCCAGCCGCCCGGTCGCCTTCACCGCCTCGGTCACCGCGGCGGTCGCCTGGTCGCGGTCGGTGAGGTCGGCGGGCACGGCGAAGGCCCGGCCGCCCTTGCCCTCGATCTCGGCGACCACACGCGCCAGCCGCTCGCGGCGCCGGGCGACGACCACCACCGTGGCGCCGCGCTGGGCCAGGTCGTGGGCGACGGCCTCGCCGATGCCGCTGGAGGCGCCGGTGACCAGCGCGACGGTTCCGAACAGCTCCTTGGTGCTCACCCGTCGACGGTGTCACGAAAAGACGTTGCGCCACAAGCGGTGTAGGTTCGCCCGATGACTGGCAAGCGCGCCGAGAACCGCAGGCGCAACACCGACGCACTGGTGAGCGCGGCGCGCGGGCTGTTCACCGAGCACGGCTACGAGGCCGTCGGCATCGAGGCGATCGCCGAGGAGGCGGGCCTGACCACCGGCGCGATCTACTCGATCTTCGGCGCGAAGCACGGGCTGCTGCTGGCCGTGCTGGACGAGGTCTTCGACCAGTTGGGCGCGGCCGTGCTGCCGTTGCGGCAGGACTCCGGGCTCAGCGCCGAGGAGGTGCTGGAGGGCTACGCGGCGGCCTACCGCGCCATCGTGTCCTCGTTGGACGGACAGCGGGTGCTCCGGCTCGAACTGGAAGCGCTCGCGCTGACCCTGCGCGACGAGCGGATGCGGGAGCGCGTCACCGAGCGGGACCTGACGCGGTCGGAGGACGTCGTGCACCTGCTGACCAACCGCCGCACCGACTCCGGACCGCTCGACGAGGAGCGGGCGCGACGGATGGCGGTGGCGCTGACCGCACTCATGCGGGGGCTGGCCCAGCAGCACGTCCTCAAGCCCGGCTCGGTCGAAGAGCGCGTGTGGACCTCCTCGGCGCGTGCGCTCACCCACGCATTGTGCTGAGCAGCGCGACGAACACGGAAGCTCGCGGAGGGTGGTGGCCGACCTTCCGGGCCAGGCGTGCCGCGCGGTCCGGGTCCACAGGAACCATGCGCAGGAGGACGTCCGCGACCTCCCAGCTCGGAAGGCCCTCGCGCACAACGTCCTCGGCGAGCGCGGGGTCGACGGCGGCGATCTCCTGCGCGGCCTCGGCGAGCAAACGCGTGCGCATCTCCTTGTCGGGAACGGATCGCGCGAGCTCCAGTCCTCGCGCGGGGTTCGTGGCCGCGATGGCGCCCGCGAGGCTGCCGCTCAGCCAGACGTCGCCGATCGAGGTTGCCAAGCGGTCCGCGCGCTCGGGCTCGCGGACCGCGACGGCCTTCAGCGCCGCCGACATCGACCACCGGTACTGCGTGCCGTCCGTCATCGCCTCGGCCATGCCGCGCGCTTCTCGGATCAGCCGATCGGCACGCGCGGGCTCGCGTCGCGCGGAGATCTCGGCGGTCTCCCCCAGCCAGACCACCCGGTGGTAGGCGTTGGTGGTGGCGCGGGCCAAGCGTTCGGCGTGAGCGAGGTCGACAGCGGCGATCGCCTTGATCAACCTGGGTCGCAGGCAGTCCCGGTCGTAGGGGGCGTGAACGCGAGCGAGGATCTGCTCCGCCTTGCGTGGCGAATACGCCACCATCGCCACGGCGACCATGAGCCGCTGCTCCGAGCCCGCCGCCCACGTGTCGTCGCCCATCTCTTCCGGTGACAAGGGCCGGGTAGCGGCCTTGTCCAGGGCTTTCTCGGCTCGGCGACGATCGAGGACGGCCAGGGCGGTGGCGAACTCGCCCGCGAAACAGGCGGTCTGCGCGGGAGTGTCGGCGAGCAGTCGCGCCTCCGCTTGGCGCAGCAGCCTCTCGGCGCGGCGCCGATCGGTGCGGTGCAGCGCGACGGCCATCCGCACCACACCCACCGCAGTGCGTGCCGACCACGACGTCGCGTTGTGCTCGACATCGGCGAACAGCGTGTTCGCCCGGCCGGGGTCGGTGCCGACGAGCTCGGCGGCCATGACGGCCAGCGCCGCGTGCCGGTGATCGGCCACGGGCAACGCGCGGGCGAAGCCCATGGCCCGGTCGGGGTCGATCGCGATCACCAGTTCGGCCGTGGGCAGGAGCACCTCTGCCCGTCTCAACCGCTGGTCGAAGAAGCCCGGCCTCTGGTGCGCCGCGACTGTGGCGGAGGTCAGGTCGTCGAGCAGCTTGATCGGGTCCACGACCACATCGTCATGGCGAGCATCCGCTTCGTCCAGCGCCCCTTGGTGTTAAAGGCGCTTCGCTGTGACGAGGGTGGTGCCGTGGACGGAGTCGACGTCCCGCCGCTCGATCTCGGTGAACCCGAGCTTGGCCAGCACTCGGCGGGACGTCGTGTTCCACTCCCGCACGGTGGCCGACAGGCGCTCGTGGCCGGACGATCTCGCCCGGTCGAGCACCGCTGTGGCGGCCTCGGTGGCGTAGCCCTGACCCCAGACCCGTTGCAGCAGCTCGAAGGCGAGTTCCCCGTCGACCAGCCCGCAGTAGCCGATGACGTCGTGCTCGGCCTTGCGCTCGATCGCGAACAAACCAGGTGACTTCCGGGCTCGGATCGCATCTTCGAGATCGGCGACCGTGGGGTGGCCGTCGGCGTCGATCCTGCGGTGCGGCGGCACGCGCGGATCGCGCTCGGTCCACAGCTCGCGCTGAACCACGGCGTCGGCCACCCGCCACGGTCTGAGCAGCAGTCGTTCCGTCTCCAGGACAACTTCACCGGTCACGATGACCAGCCTGCCAGGTGCAGGCGGGGACCGGCTGGCAGGCGCAAGGTCGGCGGCGGCGCGGAGGCGTCGGTGACGATGTCGTGCACCGAGGTCAGGGACGCGATGTGCGTGGCCTCGACGCGGCCGAGGGCACAGCGGTCGGCGAGCGCGACGACTCGCCGGGCGTGGTGGACGAGGGTGCGGATGAGGCTGGCCTGGTCGGGGTCGGCGGTGCTGAGGCCGTCGTGGTCGATGCCGCAGACGGACACCACGGCGATGTCGATCAGGCGGGCGCGGAGCGCGGCCTCGGCCACCTCGCCGACGCAGCCCTGCGCGGGGTCGCGGACGGCTCCGCCGGTGAGCACGACCTTGGCGCCGCCGCGGAGCGCGTGGACCGGGGTCAACGCGGTGGTGACGAGCGTGAGGCCACGGCGCCGAGCCAGCAGCGCGCGCACGGCGGCGGTCGCGGCTCCGCCGGTCGTGGCCACGGTCACCCGGCCGGGAGGCACCAGCACGGCGGCGCGTTCGGCCAAGCGGTGTCGCGCGGCGCTATGAAGGGTCGAGGCACCCATCCGCCATTCATAGCGTCGCGCGCCTCGCAAAGGTACAAACCATTGGCCTCGTCCGAACAGGCGACGCTAGGCTGGCGTCGTGACCGTGCTCGCGCGCCGATTTACCGGCCCCCTGACCCCGAACGGGCGTCCTGGGGCCAGCGTCGCCGCGCCGCGCTGACGGAGCCCTTCGCAGGAGCCCGCGGGTCAGGGGGAGTCGCCCACCCGCTCACTCCTCCCGGAAGAGGCCATCGTGCTCACCGCAGAACAGCTCGCCCGCGACCTCGCCGTTCGCGATCTCACCGACCCCGCAACGGGTTCGCACGCCGTCCAGCTCGTCCTGAACGACCTCGTCGACGCGCTCGCCCGCCGCTGGGGCTGCGAAGTCCGTTGGTGCAGAAGCGATCGCGTGGTCAGCATCGCCGACAACTACGACAACCTCGGCTACGACTCAGCCGCGGTGACCCGCGACGCGCGCTACACCCGTTACGTGGACGCGAATCGCATGCTGCGCAGTCATTCCAGCGCGATGGTCCCGGCGGCACTGCGCGCGCTCGCCGCCGATCCCGTCGACGACGTGCTGTTGGTGTGCCCGGGCATCGTCTACCGCCGCGATTCGATCGACCGACTGCACACCGGGACCCCGCACCAGCTCGACCTGTGGCGGATCAGCCGGAAACCGTTGGGACGGCTGGAGGACATGATCGCGGCGTTGGTCGGCGACGCCGAGCACCGCGTCGCCCCCCGCGTCCATCCGTACACAGTGGACGGTCTTCAGGTGGACCTCCGCCACGGCGACGAGTGGGTGGAGATCGGCGAATGCGGCCTGGCGCACCCCGACGTGCTGGCGCGAGCTGGACTGGACGCGCCGTGGAGCGGACTGGCGATGGGCCTCGGGCTCGACCGAATCCTCATGCTGCGCAAGGGAATCCCGGACATCCGCATCCTGCGCTCCGACGATCCGCAGCTGCTGGACCTGCTCCCCTACCGCCCGGTCTCCACGATGCCGCCGATCACGCGGGACCTCTCCGTGGCCGTGGCGGCCGACGACCTGGCCGAGGACCTGGGCGACCGGGTGCGCGACGCGGTGGGCGAGGACTGCGTGGAGTCGGTGGAGATCATGTCCGAGACGCCCTGCGCGCTACTGCCCCCGCGAGCGCGGGAACGGCTCGGAGCACGGGAAGAACAGAAGAATCTTCTCGTCCGGATCGTGTTGCGACGGCTGGACCGCACGCTCTCCGACGCCGAGGCGAACGAGCTGCGGGACCGGGTCTACGCCGCCGTGCACTGCGGCAGCGCGCACCAGTGGGCCTTGGGCCGGAGATCTTAGGCGCGCGCCCGGCCCGCGCCGCGCCGGGACACGGCCACGGTAACCGGTTCGAGTGAGCAACTCTGCGTGACGATCGGAATGGGGTGATGCTGACCTTCCGCGTACCCTGACGACCGACGGGAGTGCAGATGGCGGTCTCGACGCGAATTTTACTCACAGCAGCGCTGCTGGCGTCCGCGACGCTCAGTAGTCCTGCGGCCCTGGCCGAGCCGGTACTCGGCGACACCCCGATGGGGTCGCAGATCGCCAAGCACGAGGGTGTGGCGGAGGGGACCGGGCGCGACTTCGGTCCCCCCGTCGACCCGGCGACCGGCGTGGCCGTTCCCGGCATCGACGTCAGCCGCTGGCAGGGCGACGTGGACTGGCACCTGCACTGGAACAACGGGGTGCGCTTCGCCTACGTCAAGGCGACCGAGGGCACCGGCTACGTCAACCCGCACTTCGGCCAGCAGTACAACGGCTCGTTCAACGTCGGGATGATCCGCGGCTCGTACCACTTCGCGCTGCCGGACCGCTCCTCCGGCGCCGACCAGGCGAACTACTTCGTCAACAACGGCGGCGGCTGGTCGCGCGACGGCAAGACGCTGCCCGGAGCGCTGGACATCGAGTACAACCCGTACAGCGAGAACAAGTGCTACGGGCTGGACCAGCCGACGATGACGCGGTGGCTCAAGGACTTCTCCGACACCTACCACCACCGCACGGGCCGCTGGCCGGTGATCTACACCAGCACCAGTTGGTGGGCCATGTGCACCGGGTGGCACGCGGGCGACTTCAGCAACAACAACCCGCTGTGGGTCGCGCGCTACGCCGCCGCCACCGGGACCCTGCCGCACGCGTGGCGGGTCTACACCATCTGGCAGTACTCGTCGACGCCGATCGACCAGAACTCCTTCAACGGCGGCTACGACAGGCTGATCGCGCTGGCCATGGGGTAGACGGGGCCTAGTCCGTCCACAGTGGACGGGGCTCGGGCAGGGACCGGAACAACAGCCAGGCCAGCGCGGGCATGACGATCAGCGGGGTCAGCGCGAGCTGGAGCGAGGCGGCGTCGGCGAGGCTCCCGATGAGGGGGCCCGCGACGCCGCCGACGCTCACGGTCAGCCCGAGCGTGACACCGCCCGCCGTGCCGACCCGGCTGGGCAGGTAGTCCTGGCCGAGGGTGACCTGCAACGAGAACGGCACGTAGAGGCCGACCGAGGTCAGCGCGACGAACGCGTAGAGGGCCGGCCCCGGCACGAACACCACACCCGCCACCGCCACGACGGCCAGCAGGTAGGACCACCGCGCGACGGTGACGCGGTCCCACCGGTCGGCGAGCCTGCTGCCGAGCACGGTGCCGACCGCTCCGCCCAGGTACAGCACGAACAGCGCCACGGCTCCCCCGGTCGCGCCGAAACCCGTGCGCTGCTGGGCGTAGAGCGAGATGAACGTGCTCAGCCCGATGAACGCAACCGAACGGCACGACACCGCCAGCGCGAGCCGCACGAACGACGCGACGTCATCAGGCCCGGCCGAAGCGGCTCCGGAGCCCGTCGTGACCGGTCCGCTCAGCGCGCGCAGCACGGGCAGGCACAGCACGCTGCCGACCAGTGCGGGCACCACGAGCAGCGGTGACAGCCGCAGACCTCCCGGAGCCACGACGGCGGCGACCATGAGCGGCGCGAGGGCGAAGCCGATGTTGCCGCCGAGGGAGAACCAGCCCATCGCGGTGTGGCTCCCCCGCGCGGCGACGCGGGCGAGGCGCGCGGACTCCGGGTGGTAGGCGGCGACGCCGATCCCCGACACCGCCACGAAGAACAGCGTCCACGCGTACGAGCCGCCGACCCCGCTCAGCGCGATCCCCACCCCACCGAGGAGCGTGCTCACCGGCAGCAGCCACGGCATCGGCCAGCGATCGGTCAGGACGCCGAACAGCGGCTGGGCCACCGACGACAGCAGCGACGCGGCGAGCACGACGCCGGAGACCGCGGCGTAGGTGTAGGCGCGCTCGGCGACGAAGAACGGGACGAGCGCGGCGACGGAGCCCTGGTAGACGTCCACGCACGCGTGTCCAACGGCGAGCAGCACGACGGTGTTGTTCTTCCGCACAGCAGTCAGCTCAGCACCCCGGCGCGGTGGCGCGCTTTCGATAAACTGCCAAACAATGACGCAAACCCGCCACATGCCGGTCGCGCCGACCCGGGCGCGGCGGCTGGCGTCCAGGGCCACCATCGACGCGCACCGCCACGACGACCACCAGATCATCTACGCGGCGCGCGGAGTCCTGGCGATCACGACGGACGCGGGCTCGTGGATCACTCCGGCCAACCGCGCGATCTGGGTACCCGCGGGAACCGCGCACGCGCACGAGGCGCACGGGGAACTCGAACTGCACCTGATCGGCTTGCCCGCCAAGGTGAATCCACTGCGACTCACCGAGCCGACCGTGCTCAGCGTGAACCCGTTGCTGCGCGAGCTGATCCTGGTCTACACCCGCGCGCCGCACGAGAACAGCCCGGAGCGCCGCCGGCTCCGCGCGGTGCTGCTCGACCAGGTGCGCCTCTCGCCGCAGGAGCCGGTGCGCCTGCCCGCTCCGACAGATCCCCGGCTGCGCGCGCTGCGCGAGATCCTGCGCGCCGATCCGGCCGACGGCCGCACGCTGGCCGAACTGGGCAAGGAGGTCGGCGCGAGCGACCGCACGCTGGCTCGGCTGTGCAGGGCCGACCTCGGCCTCACGTTCCCGCAGTGGCGCACACAGATGCGCTTGCACCACGCCCTCGTGCTGCTGGCCGAGGACACGCCGGTCACCAGCGTCGCGCACGCGTGCGGGTGGTCCTCGGCCAGCGCGTTCATCGACGTGTTCCGGCGAGCCTTCGGCCGCACACCTACAGCATTTCTCGCAGGGCGTCCTCCGTCGGCGTCGGCGTGATCCCGAACGCCTGCTCCGCCGCCGAGGAGTCGACGACGAACGGTCGCTGCAACTGGTACTGCACCTCAACCATCTCGCGTGCCGCGGGGGTGAAGAACCCGGCCAGGCGGAGTGCGATCGCGGGCATCCTCGCGATGCGCGCGGCGGGTGCTCCGGCGAGCTTCGCGGTGCGAACGGCGAGCTCGCGCATGGAGACCGGCGGCGGCGTCGGGGCGTGCCACGGGCGCCCCCAAGCCTTCTCGTCGGCAGCGACCGCGATCAGCGTCCGGGCGACGTCGCCGACGTAGGTCCAGCTGTGCGGCGCGTCCAGATCAGCCGGGACCGAGGCGCGCCGCCCCGCGACGACCTTGGGCAGCACCACGGCGCTGAACGGTGACAGCGTGTTCGCGCCCAGGAAGTCCGAGCCGCGCACCTCGGCCGTGCGGATGCGCCCCGCTTCGTGCGCGGTCAGCTGCTGAGCCCACAGCTCAGCGCGGATCTGCCCCTTGACCGAGTTCGGCCGCACCGGCAGGTCCTCGGTCATCGGCGCGTCGACCTGGCCGTAGCCGTAGAGGTTGCCGGTCGTGAGCAGCACCGCGCCCGTGGCCTCGGCGGCCCGCACCAGCGCGACGACCAACGGCGGCCAGTCCGTGGGCCAGCGGTGGTAGGCCGGGCCAGCGCAGTTGTAGATCGCCACAGCGCTTTTCGCTTGCCGCGCAAGAGCTTCAGCATCGGTAGCGTCCGTTAGCACGCGCTCGATCCGCGCGTGCTCGGGCCCGCCGCCGCGCCGCGTGAGCAGGCGGACGTCCTCGCCCGCGTCGGCGAGCTGTCGAGCTACCGCCGAGCCGACCGCTCCGGCCCCGACGATCACATGAAGTGGCATGTGCGCCACCGTAGTTGTTTGGAGCTGTTCACCAGGGGAATTCCGTGCCCGGGAGGTGAACGCCATGCCTGGTAGGGAAGCACTGCCCTCGACCTTGAAGCGTTCGTCCAAGAAGGCCCAGCGCACATGGGTCAAGGCGCACGACTCCGCCGTGGACAGCTACGGCGAGGGTGAGCGCTCGCACCGCGTCGCGTTCGCGGCACTGAAGCACACCCACGAGAAGGTCGGCGACCATTGGGAAGCCAAGGACCACAAGGGACGTTCTGACGAACGGGACAACACTGCGGGTGGTGTGGACACCAACGCCACCAAGCAACACCTGTACGAGCAGGCGAAGAAGCTCGGCGTGCCGGGGCGCTCCAGGATGACCAAGGACGAGTTGGTCGAGGCCTTGCAGAAGGCCAACGACCGCGAGACCGCGCGAGCCCGGTAGCCCGCGCGGTCCCCAGTCGTCAGAACGGAGTCAGGATCACCCTGGCGGAGCGCGGGTTGCCGTCGTGCACCAGCGACTCGAAGTGGCCGACGTCGTCGAAGGCGAAGCCGTAGGCCTTACCGTCCACCATGTTCGCGTGGATGATCTTCGAGTAGTGGTCGGTGATCGCGCGGGTGTAGAACTCCGAGGCGTTCACCGTGGGCTGGGTGTGCAGGAAGCCCAGGGTGGAGCGGTGCAGCGCCGCGCAGAGGGTGCGAGCGATCGCGCCGATGTCGTTGTTCGGCGCGGCCAAGCGACCGTCGCAGCCGAAGATGTCCTTGGAGGTCGGCTGCTGGAAGGACGCTACGCGCGCACCGGCGGAGTTGGTGAAGTGCATGACGCCGCCGCCGTCGGTGCGGCCGATGAACCTCCGGCCCGGCTCGTTCTCGTAGGGCACCACGGTCAGATCGGTGTTGCGGTAGGTGTTCCAGGCGCTCTGCGTGTAGCTGTCGAAGTAGTTCGCGCCGAAGATCCCGGACTCGATGCCCAGCCTCGGCGCCAGCACACGGACCCGCGTGCCGTCAGGACGGGTGTGAATGAGCCTGCCCCAGTCACCGCTCTGGTTGCGCAGGCCGTCGAGAATCTTGTTGCGGCCCCCTGAAACCAGCTCGCCGGTCTTCTTCACCTGGCCGTCGCTCGCGGTCACCTCGACGGCGTGCGGCACGCTGAACATGTCCACCTGCGAGGAGTTCAGCCACAGGCCGCCGTTGTTGTAGGTGAACTCGCTCCAGTCGAAGAGGATGTTGCGGTTGGGGTCGCTGGGGTTCCACGGCGCGGGCTGCACGAGGCCGTCCGGGGTCAGGAAGAACTTCAGCTTCTCCCCGAACGACATGTACAGCCGCCCGCCCGCGAGGTTGATCGGGATGTTGAGCGTCTTCGACCCGCCCTGGCCGGGTCCGGCGATCGACACGTCCGGCGCGGGCACCGGCGGGTTCCCGCCCCCGGACCACGGGGTGAACGCGCCCGCCGCGTTGACGTGGCCGAGGCGGCCGTTGAAGACACCGAAGACGTAGAGGTGGACCTGGTCGGCGCGGCCGGAGTTGTTGGTCACGGTCAGCGGCAGCAGGCTCGGCGCGGCCTGGGCCGGGACCGCGGTCAGGCCGAGCAGGACCGCGATCGCCGCCAGCCACGAGAACAGTCTCGTTCGCAAGGGTCACTCCTCGTTGAGTGAGGGGTCGAGCAGACGAGGCGGCAGCTCCCGCCCGATGCGAGAGCGCTCTCATCGTGACCGCGCGCCACTCCCCCTGTCAACGTCCGAAGGTCGTTCAGAGACCCGCCCTCCGGCGCTCGTCGGCTGTCAGCGGCGGTTCGGTCAGCGGCGGGTCGATCGGCCCGCGCAGCACGTCGAGCAGCACGCCGGGCGCCATCAGCGAACTCATCGGCTTCGCCAGCATGAAGGCGCCGACCATCGCGTCGTAGACCCGCTTCCGGCTGACCGCAGTCCTGTTCATCCGGTCGACGAAGGCGCGGCGCGCGAGGTCGCGGCGGGTCGGGCTCGCTCCTCGAACGCCCGGGAAGTGCACGTCCTGCCCGGCGGCCATCTCCCACGCTCCGACACCGATCCCGCAGATCGAGCGCTGGGCCTGCCGCGTCGATCCCCCGGCGGCGAGCACCGAGCGCAGCACGTGCGCGCCGTGCGCGGCGACGGACATCCCGTGCCCGTACACCGGGTTGAACGCGGCGACCGAATCTCCCAGTGCCACAAAGCCTTCCGGCAGTTCCACCTCGTCGTAGCGGTGGCGCTGGTTCGCCGTCGACCGGCTCGCGCAGACCTCCGTGAGCGGTTCGGCGTGCTCGATCAGCTCGCCCAGGATCGGGTGGCGCGGGCCGGAGCGCACGAAATCGGTGTAACCGTCCACTGTGGTCGGTGGCTCGCCACCCCGGGTGCCGGAGACCGTGACGATCCAGCGCCCGCCTTCGATCGGCTGCACCGCCCCACCCCTGCCCGGCCCCTCTCCCCGCGAGTCGGCCTGCATGGTGATCACCGGGAAGTCGCGGCGCGCGGCGGCTGGAGCTTGGAAAATCCTTGTGGCGTAAGCGACTCCCGAGTCGATCACCTCGGTCCGGACGTCACCCGCGCCCAGCTCGGCGAGCCACTTCGGTGCCCGTGTCCCCCGTCCCGCGGCGTCCACGACGAGATCGGCTTCGATGACGCCGTCCGGCCCGTGCACTCCGCGAACCCGCTTCGCGTCGCCGATCAGCTCGGTCACCGGGCTCTCGTCGCGGACGTGCACGCGCGGGTCCCGCGTCACCAGGTCGCGCGCGACCCAGTCGATCAGCGGCCGTGAGGCCCCGACCAGGAACTGCGTTCCGGACCGCCTCGGCATCCATCCCGCCGTGGTCATCGCGACGAGGTCACCTGGGGCGTTGAGCTCGTGCGCTCCCTCCGCGTAGACGCGCGCCAGGAAGCCCGGAACCAGCGCGTCGATCACGCGCGCGCCGCCGGAGAGCAGCAGGTGCGCGTGCTTGGCCTGCGGCACGCCCCTGCGCAGCTCGGCGCCTGCTGGAAGCACATCTCGTTCCAGGACAACGACTTCGTCGAAGCAACTGCTCAGGGCCGCCGCCGCGAGCATGCCCGCGAGTCCGCCACCGATCACTACCGCGCGCGTGCTCATCGCGCCGATCGTGCCGGACTTCCGCGCGATTCGACTGCGCCCGCGCAGATCAGTTCAGCGCTTCCACCACTTCGTGGGTGCTGAGCCTGCGCTCGCTGACGTAGTAGAGCGTCGCGCCCGCTGACAGATGTGAAGCCCAGTTCGGGTTGACCACGAGCGCTCCGCCCGCGTCCCTGACCGCCAGCACGAGCACGCCGTGCTTGCGCCCCAACGCGGTCTGGCAGTGCTCGACCGACACGGCGCCCACGGAGTCGGGCAAGCGCACAGAATAGGTGTTCGCGCCGCCGTGGGTCATCAGGTCCGCGTAGACCTCTGCGATGCCGGGCGAGGTCAACTCTTCGGTGATCATGCGCGGCGTGTGCCACGGCACGCAGTGGATCTCCGCGTCCACGTAGTGCAGCAGCGTCGCGCGCTCCATGTCCCGCAAGGCGACCACCACGTGCGCCCCGGTGTTCAGGTGATCGACTCCAACCGCGATCGACAGGGCTTCGTTGTCGTCGCGGGCGTCGACGAGCACGGCCGCCGCGCGGTGCACCCCGGCTCTGCGCAGCACGTCCTCGTCGGTCAGCTCGCCGCGCACGAAGTCGATGTCCTGCGCGGGCATCGGGTGCGTGGCGACCTCGTCCCAGGCGCACAGCACGATGCGGTGCGAGCCCTCGGCTTCGGCGAGCAGCTGCGCGATGATGCGCTCGGTCCGTCCGGGCTCGTAGCCGAGGACGACGATGTGCCCGGAGGCGGTGACGGTGTTCGTGCCCTGCATGCGGCGTCCCCTCGATCGCTCCAGCACCGACGTGAGCTTGGTGAAGACCGTCGTCAGCGCGGCGATCCCGCCGACGATCACGTAGGCGCCGACCACGTGGCCGAACCCGGTCTTCGGGTAGAGGTCGCCGTAGCCGACCGTGGCCGCCGTGACCACGAAGTACCACCAGTAGTTGGCGGGCTGGACCAGCTCGCTGTCGGCGGGTTCGGCGAGCGCCATCAACGGCCAGCTGGTCGTGAAGACGAACGCGATCACCACGACGGGCGTCAGCCAGCTGCTGAGCACGGCGAAGCGCGCGAGGAGTCTGGTCAGGAACAGCGGCACGCGGACACGCTAGGAGCGTCCTGTGCTTGATCGCCAGCGGAAACGGCTCAGGTGAGCCGCTTCGTCATCAGGATGTTCACCTCGCCGTAGCCGAGCTTCGCGTAGAGCGAGCGCGCGACCACGTTGTGACCGTGCACGTTGAGCTTGATCGCGTCGACGCCGAGCGCGCCCGCTTCAGCCTCGGCGGCGCGCATGATCGCCTCGCCGTAGCCCTTGCCGCGCGCGCCCTCGTCGACGCGGACGTCGTAGATGTAGGCGAAGCGGCCGGTGCGCTCGTCGCGTTCGGCGATCCAGAGCGTGCCGACGACGGTGTCCTCGTCGCGGGCGGTGAAGAAGTGGTGTCCCGGTGTGGCGGGGCCGTCCGGGAGGAGTTCCGCGTACTCGGCTTCGGCCAGGCCCTGGGCGCGCTCGGCTCCCCAGTTGCCGGCTTCGACGTTGATCGCGGCGTAGTTCTCGATCGCGCGGCGGTGGTACGGCTCGTGCTCCGCCTCGGTCATCGGGTGGAGCCGGACCCCGTCTTGTGCACCGGACATGCTGTCCAGCCTACAAAACGGGGCCCGGCGCCAGCTCACCGTCGGGCGAGCGTGGCGATCTCGGTGGGGCTGAGGGCGCGGTCGAAGACGCGGACGTCGTCGACGGCTCCCTTCAGGTGGTCGACCTGGTTGCCGCCGTACTGGCCCCGGCCGATCACGGTGTTGCCGGTGGACTTCGCGACCATGCACGCGTTCTGCTCGGCGGCCTTGGCCCCGTCCACGTACAGCGACAGCGTGCCCGCCTTGGCATCGCGGACCCCGGTGAGGTGGTACCACTTCCCCACCTCCGGCTTGGTCGGCGACAGCGCGCGCAGGCCGACGAAGCTCATCGCCCAGCGCTGTTCCTGGCCGGAGTACTGGAGGAAGAAGGCGCTGTCCCGCCCGGTGTCCTGGCTGACCACGGTCTGGAACGCGCCCCCGGCCTCGTCGAGCTTGACCCACGCCGACACCGAGTAGCTGCTGGAGGTGTCGATCTGGGTGGTGCCCGTGTCGGCCTGGCCGGTGCCCGCGAAGGACACCGCGGCGCCGGTCACCCCGCCCGTCCAGGTCGCACCGGTCAGCGACGCGTGCGCCTTGCCGACCGCGTCGTTGGCCGTGGAGCCGTTGCCCTCGTCGAACTTGTAGGCGTGCACGCCGCTGAGCCCCGGCGTGCCCGGCCCGGGCTCGGGCTGTCCGCCCCCGCTGCCGTCCGCGCCCCGGATGACCTCCTCGTTGACCGCGCGTACCTGGCCGAAGTCCATCTTCTTCACCTGTCTGTCGTAGGTGAAGAAGCCGTTGACCTCGTGCTCCACGTCGGTGATCTGGGTGTAGATCGCCCCGCTGATGGCGCAGCCCCGCGCGGCGGCCAGCACGTCCTTCTGGTTCTGCACGTAGCGCTTGGTGAGGGTGTCCTTGTCCTTCACCATCTCGTAGGCGTGGCCCTCGCCGAACCACATGTGGCCTTCGACCTCGAGGCCGTAGCCGCCGTGCTCGCCGTCGATGGCGGTGCGGGTGGCGTCCGGCATCGGCTTGGCGGGCCCGGGGTAGGCGTGCCAGTCGAGCACCTGGCCCTTGCCGGAGTCGCCGAGGGAGTCGCAGCAGTTGACCCCGCTGTGCGCGTTCACCGGCCGCGACGGGTCCTGCGCGCGGACGGCGTCGGCGATGCGGCCGGTGGCCTCCCGGTTCCACTCGCCCCAGCCCTCGTTGAACGGCACCCAGCCGATCACGGAGGTCCAGTTCTTCTTCTGCCGCACCAGTTCCTGGAGCTCGCGCTCGAACTGCTGCTGCGCGTCCACGGGCGGACGGCCGCCGGTCTTCATGGACGGCATGTCCTGCCACACGAGCAGGCCGAGCTTGTCGGCGTGGTGGTACCAGCGGTCGGGCTCGGTCTTGATGTGCTTGCGCACCGTGTTGAAGCCGAGCACCTTGTGCTGTTCGAGGTCGAAGCGCAGCGCGGCGTCCGTGGGCGCGGTGTAGATGCCGTCGGGCCAGTAACCCTGGTCGAGCGTGGACATCTGGAAGAGGATCTTCCCGTTGAGGGTCAGCCTGAGCTTGCCGTCCTTGCCGCGCGTGCTGCCGATCTCGCGCATCCCGAAGTAGGAGGAGACGCGGTCGACGGGCCTGCCACGGTCCTTGACCACGACGTCGAGGTCGTAGAGGAACGGTGTGTCGGGCGTCCAGAGCTTCGCTTGCGGTACTGGCAAACTCATCGGCTGGTCGGCCCGGCCCTCGGTCCTGCTGACCACCCTGCGGCCGTCGCGCACCACGGCTTCCACCGTGTGACCTGCGGCGGAGCCCCCGGTGCCGACCGTGAGCCGCAGGCTGCCGGAGCGCAGATCGGGCACCATGTCCAGCGTCTCGGCGCGGGCGGGAGCCACGGGCTCCATCCACACGGTCTGCCAGATGCCGGAGGCACCCTCGTAGAAGATGCCCCGGTCAGGAACGAGGCGCTGCTTGCCGACCGGCTGCCAGGTCGCGTCGGCGCGGTCCTCGACCCCGACGATCAGCTCCTGCGGACCGGAGGCGGTCAGCGCCGAGGTGACGTCGGCGGAGAACGCGCCGAAGCCGCCCTGGTGCGTGGCGACCTGCTTGCCGTTGACCCAGACCACGGCCTTGTAGTCGACCGCGCCGAAGTTCAGCTTCAGCCGGTTCTCGCCGACCTTCCAGCTGCGGGGAACGGTGAAGGTGCGGCGGTAGAACATGTTGTCCTCGTGCCGCTGGATGCCGGAGAGCGCCGACTCCGCGGGGTACGGGACCAGGATGCGCTCGGGGAGCGGCTTGCCGACCGGTGGCGCCTGCCCCGGCGCGGCGCCCGCGAACTCCCAGAGCCCGTTGAGGTTCTGCCAGTCCTTGCGGACGAGCTGGGGCCGCGGGTACTCGGGGAGGGCGTTGTTCGGTCCCACCTGGTGGGTCCACGGGGTGACCATGCGGGGCTTGGCCGGTGACCACTGCGGCGCGGCGGCCGTCGCCGCGGAGGTGGTCATCAGCAGGGCGGAGGCTAACGCGGCCGCGGTGGTCAGGAACCGCGGTACCGCTCTTCGGGATGACAGCACTGTCGAACACCCTTCTCAGGAGGACCAACAGGCGGATGCAGGCGGCTGGGGCATCGACCGGGACCCATTCCACCGTCGTGGGCGAACAGGTGTCAACGCCTTCGATCAGCTTTCATCAACTTTGAACACCCACACCGCCGATCGGCCCAATGGCGAGCGGCTTCGTGTTGTTTCCTGTTCGACTGCGCTGGTCAGTCCTCGAACGTGATCGCCGGGTGCCTCGGGTCCCGCGCGCAGGCGAAGACGTAGAGGGCGCCCAGGCTGCCGAACTTCCAGCCGACCGGGTTGACCGTCTTCGGCTGGTGGGCGCACGAGCGGTGCGGGAACTCGTAGGTGTCCAGCCCGATCAGCGGCCGCCGCACCTCCGCGCACTGCGGGCAGCGCAGCAGGTGGTGCGGTTCCCCGCCGTACCAGGTGGTCCACCCGCCGACCTTGCACCCCTGCGCGAAGGTGACCGAGAGCGGGTGCTCGTCGATCCGGCACGGCTCCAGCACACAGGGCTTGGCGTGGAAGTGGTCGTCGTCGTAGAGCGGGCGCGGCGGTGGCTCCGCGATCACGTCGGTGACGGCGCGGGAGGCGCGCCAGATGACCTGCGCGCCCGGCCCGTCCAGGGTCCCTCCTGGGCAGAGGAGCACCTGGAGCAGGTCGGTGCCCCTGGGGAAGGGCAGGCTCGGGAAGTCCTTGCGGTAGAGCTGGAGCTCGCTGTAGGCCGCGCTCGGCCACGCCTCGTCGGCTGGCCACAGCAGGGGCCCGCCGATGTGGCTCTGTCCCGTTCCCGGTCGCCCGGGTGTCGGGTGCAGGCGCATGGCGGGCAGTGCGACGGAGACGAGGTCCGCGTTGGTCGGCGGGTTGGTCGGCGGGTTCGTGGGCTGCACAGTCCGAAAAATACGAACGGAACGAGCTTGCCACGTAGGCAATCCTTCACCCGGATGCAGCAACTTCACCACGACTTCGTCGTCCACAGTGGACGCTTCCCGCGCGGGCGGCACCGAAACTGGCGCTCGTCGACATCACCAGCGCGGAAGCCGCTACGCTCGCGCGACGAACCCCGCCTCAGCGACGGCAGCGGCCGGGTACGGGGTCAACCGGCTCTCGGTGAACAACCCCCAGTAGAAGTCGTTCATCACCGCCACGACCGGCGCGTTCCGCACGACGATCTCCGCAGCGGCAGGGGGCAGCTCAACCGGAGCCCGGCCCGAAGCGCACTCCCGGATGTAGGCGTTGCGCTCAGCGGGACCGAGCCCCGTGTGCGAGAACACCAGCCAGTTCACCACGCGCATCGTCACGTAGACCTCGTCGTGACTGGCGTTCAGCTCAAGAAACGCCGACTCCTCCGCGGACAGTTCGAAGCGCGGTGACGTCGCCAGCCCGAGGTCCGCGAAGTACACCGAACGCCCATCGGTCACCATGTTCCCGAAGTGCGCGTCGAAGTGGTACAGCCCGCGCGAGTTCATGAACGCCGCCGTGGACCGCAGCTGCGACTCCACAACAACGGGGTCCTGCTTCTCCAGCCAGGCCGAGAAATCACCGGGCAGGTACTCCTGGAACAGGACGACGCTCGACGTGGCGCGCGCCTTGGCCTCGATCCGAGCGCGAACGGCTGGCGAGCCGTGCCAGAACTCCACGGTCTCGTCCACTTCGGACGGATCGGGAAGCGAGGGCGCAGAGGGCACCATCCGCCAGTGATAGGTCAGCGGAAAGTTCTCGCACGAGCCGTCGAGCACCCAGTTCGTGGTCATGACGTTCGCGGCGACCTCGCGCCACACGCTGAAACCCGAAGACCCGACGTTGGAGTTCGGCGTCCCCACCCCGTACTGCAAGTACGCCGGAACACCGTCGACGTTCGCGGTGGACAGCACGTTCGACCGCTCAGCGTCAGTGACCGGAACGCGCTTCACGAAGACGCGAACGCCCTCGATCTCCATCAGCGACGCGGTCCCGCCGATCCCCACGCTCAGGACGGGAGCCTCCGCGACGGAGGAGGCCAGCTGGGAATCGCTGAGCAGGGTCAGAGCGGTGGACACCGCGCCGTGGTCGGCAATGCGCGCAGACAAGGTCACGCAGACGAAGCTACGTGAAGAACGACGATGAGGTAGCCGTCGCACCACGCGGCGTCGCCGGTCGCATCCGACACGGCGGAGCGGGAGCGCAGAGCGGCCCGAACGAGCGGGCTCCCCGAAAATCCCCGTCGCGAAGCGAAAAGCACCTTCCCGGCACCGTCGACCAACGCGACGGTCCCGCGAATGCGCTGCGAAGCCCAGACGCAGCAAGCTTCCCGAGAAGCGGCCGAGTCGAAGTACGCGGCGACGACGTCCTGAGCGGTGCGGGGCTCCGCCGATGCGGGCAGCAGCACCTCGGCGGCGAACGCGTCGCACACCTTCTCCTGGAACAGCAACGGGTTCTCGGCCTCGAACGTGCGCTCGCCGAGCGCGACGTCGGTCTGCTGGAGGTGGTGGCCCAGCTCGTGCAGCGCGGTGAACGCGCGCCGCCGGTGCGACAGCGATCGGCCGATGAGCAACGTCGGCGGGGTCAACTCCGGGTGGTAGCTGCCGGACACCGCGCACCCGGACCCGCCGAGCTGTTCCTCGACGAGCCGCACGCGGATCTCCGGCCACGAGGCCAGCTCCACGATCGGATGGGGGCGCAGCCGCCGCGCGGCTCCGGGCCACCTGCGGTCGAGGACCGCGAGCATGGCCCGGACCTGCGCGGACACCAGCGTGCGGGTCAGTGATCCTCCCTCGGGGGCTCGGGGTCGGCCGGTCGGCTGAGGAACTGCCGCACCCGCCCGCGCCAGTCGGGTGCGGCTCCCCCTGTCTGCCGACCCGCCAGCGCGAACGTGCCGTAGCTCGCCGTCAGCCGGGCGGTGGCCTCGTCGACGCCGTCGCGCCCGGCGAGGTCGGTCCAGGTCGTGCGCCAGCGCGGGTGCTCGACCTCGGAGACCAGCTCCGGGGGCAGCGCGAGCACCGCCTGCGTGACGTCCTCGGTGGACAGTCCGGTCTCCGCCGCCACCACCGCCGCGAGGTCGGGGGTGAGCGGCCGGGTACCGCTGAGCAGCTTCATCACCTCGTGCTGCGGCAGGCCCAGCGCCGAGCGCAGCAGGTCGATCTTCGGCCCCTTGCCCAGCAGCGCGGCCAGGGTGATCGGGGCGTCGCCGGGCTTGACCACGGGCAGCGCCGGGGCCAGCCGCAGCCGGTCGAGGGTGTCGTCCAGCTCCGCGCGCACCTCGGCGGCGGGCTCAAGCGCCGAGTCGATGGCGCGGCCTCGGCGGGTGCCGGGGGGCACCTCCTCGGCGGGCACCGGGACGGCGGTCGCCGCCCAGTGCACGATGTCCTGCCCCCACTGCTCCACGGGCTGGTCCAGCACGCGGATGGGGACGGGGCCGGTCAGTCCGGCCCACAGCGTCGCGGGCACTCCGGAACCGTTCCGGGACTCGTCCACGACCAGGCAGAGGTCGTCCTCCGCCGGTGGGTCGAGGGTGACCGGGGCGCCGATGACGTCCCGGCCCTCCACGCTCAGGATGAGGACGAGGACGCGGTCCCCGTCCCATCTGGCCCGCCACAGCTGACCGGTCTCGATCTCGGTCCCGGCGTGTCCGCCGAAGGAGCTCGCCGGCCCTCCCGCCTGCTGGAGCAGGTCGAGAAAACGCTGTGGCAATCCCGGGTCACTCATGGTGCACTCCCGTCCTGGTCGGCCATTCGGGGTCTGGCATCCCTGACTGACGGCACAACTCGTCATTCGTCCGGTATCCGGTGTTCACCGTCCGTTCTTGCACAGCCAGATGACCTCGCGGGCCACGGCGCTGGCGTCGCCGCTGTCGCCGATGAGCTGGGCGAGCTTCTCCTTGAGCCGCTTCGCCCGCTGGTAGGCCTGGCTGCGGCCGATGCCCAGCAGCGCCTGGATCGCCCTGGGGTTGTCCAGGTAGGGCACGATCTTGCGCTCCCTCGGCGCCAGCATGCCGACGATCTCGGCGGCCACGACCGCGGCCTCCAGCTCCTGCTCGGCGGCGACGACCTGCTCCTCCGGGGTCAGCTCGTCACCGAGGTCGACCGGGGTGCCCGCGTCCTCGTCCAGCGAGATCACCACGGGATCGAGCACGACGGGGAAGCGCGCGAGGAAGACCACGACGAGCTGGCCCAGCTCCAGGCTGCCACCCGCCGCGGTGAGCACCGCCTTGGCCACGGCCGCGATCGAGGCGGAGTCGGCGACCGGGGCCCTGCGGGTCTCGCTGGACCACTTGGGGATCTTGACGTTGGGCACCCCGCGCGCGGCCTCGACCAGGTGCTCGAACTTCC
This sequence comes from Allokutzneria sp. NRRL B-24872, assembly GCF_002155965.1. Lineage (GTDB taxonomy): Bacteria > Actinomycetota > Actinomycetes > Mycobacteriales > Pseudonocardiaceae > Allokutzneria. Next base: position 11,649 of record NZ_MUMH01000127.1, on the reverse strand, counting down.
CGCCCCACGGAGCGCCACCGCTGCCCGCCAGCCGCCACCTGCCCGCGCCCGGTTCGGAGGCGGGCACCTGTTCGAAATCGGAGGTGGTGGAGAGCACCTTCTCCAGCGCGCGGCGCAGCGCGCCGACCGCCGTCGTGCGAGCCCGGTCGACCAGCCACCGGCGGATCGAGGTCCGCAGCAGCTTGCCGAGCGAGTCCTCGTCGGTGGCCAGCGCCAGCAGGTTGGCGGTGACGGGCTTGATCCGGTCGACCAGGAACTCGCCGAGCAGGTCCTCCAGCTCGGCGGGTTGCCAGCCCTGCTCCGGGGTGAGCGCCGGGAACCTCCGCACCTCCTCGCTGAGCAACCGGAAGGTCAGCGCGAGGCACAGCGGCCCGAACCGGCGGTGTTCGCGTAACTCGTCGTAGGCGGACATGACGCACCCCCTCTCCCTCTCTCCACATCGAACATACGCGCGAAGTGACGGTGAGGAACTGCTCTTTTACGTTGAGTTATGCGACCGATGTCGGATCGTTCGCGGTCACTGCAACCACTGGGTGAACCACGCGCGGCTGCGCCGCAACACGTCGATCTGGTGCGCGCGTTCGGCGATGCTGTGCGGTTCCCTTGGATAGATCACGTAGGAGTGTTCGACACCGTGCGCGCGCAGTGCCCGGTGGAAGTACTCCCCTTGCGCCAGCGGCACATTGGGGTCGACCTCGCCGTGCAGGATGAGCACGGGCGTCGTCACCTTCGAGGCGTAGGAGATCGGGCTCAGCTCGTCGTGCCGGTGCGGGCCAACGCCTTCCCAGCCGGTGCTGCCGCCGAGCGTGCCGTCGTACTCGGCCATCTCACCGCCGCCGATCATCTGGCCCCAGTCGCTGATGCCCGCGAGCATCACGCCCGCGCGGAAGCGGTCGGTCTGGCCGACAGCCCACGCCGTCATGAAGCCGCCCTGGCTGCCGCCGCCGATGCCGAGCCGCTCGGGGTCGGCGACGCCTTCCGCCACCAGCAGGTCGATCCCGGTGACGATGTCGGTCCAGTCGTCGACGCCGACCGCGCCCGCGACGCTCGCGGCGAACTCGTGGCCGTGCCCGGAGCCGCCGCGCGGGTTCGGCAGGAACACCGCGAAGCCGGCCGCCGCGAGCCACTGCCCGGTCGGCACCCAGTGCACGGTCAGCTCGTCGGCCTGGCGGTAGTACGGGCCGCCGTGCACGATCGTGACCAGCGGGAACGGCCCGTCGGCCCGGGTCGTGCCGGGCGGGAGGACGAGCAGCCCGTCCAGGGCGAGCCCGTCGGAGGCCTTGTACGCCAAGCGTTCCTGGCGACCCCAGGTGATCCCGGCCAGCTCCGGCCGCATGTCGGTGAGCCGCGCGTGCGGCCCGGAAGGCGGTCCCGCGTGGACCTCGATCGGCTGGTAGCTCGTGCTCATCACGGCGGCGACGACCTCACCGGAAGCGCTGGCCGTGAGCGAGTTGGCGAATCCGTCCACAGTGGACACTTCGGTGAGCTCGTCACCGGAGAGCCGGTACAGCGCGGTGTCGAGCCCGTCCGCGAACAGCGCGAGCAGTCCGCCGGTGGCGGGCGCGGCAAGGGAGACCGGGCACACCGGCATCCCCTCGCTGAGGTTGGTCATCTCGCCGGTGTCGTCGACCGACAGCACGGCCGCGCCGCCGACGAGCGCGGGCGGAGTGGTGGCGAGCAGGGCGATCCGCCAGTCGTCCCCGGCGCGCCACCAGGTCAGCCCCGACGGCTCGGCCGGGGTGCCGCACAGCTCCCGCACCTGCCCGGTCACAAGATCGAAAACGGACAGCCGGGTGTCCCTGAACGCGGAGGAGACCTCGGGGTCGACCTGGCTCAGCAGCGCGAGCGGGCCACCGTCGTGCCGTTGCGCCAGCGCGGTCACGTGCCGGTCCGGAAGGCCGACCGGAGTGCTGACCTCCTTGTCCGCCAAGGAAAGCAACCGGAGCCGGGCGTTGGGGACGCGCTCGCCGTACACGCGGGCGTCGTCGCGCTCGCGTTCCCGCCGCTCGTCCTCCTCGGTGGGCTCGTCCACCGCGGTCAGCGCGACCGTGGTGGAGTCGGCCAGCGGCAGGTGGTCGTCGATCCCGCTCTTCCACGTGGTGAGCGCTTCGGCCTCACCGCCGTCGAGCCGGATGCGGTGCAGCTGCCGGGTTCCCCGGTCGGCGCGGTCGGAGAGGAAGTAGACGGTCGCGGAGTCCGGCGACCACTTCGGCGCGGTGTCAGCGGCGGCACCGGCGGTGAGCTGGCGCGGCGGCGCGCTGCCGTCCGTCGCCGCGACCCACAACGCGCTGACCGGGTGCTCCCCCGCCTTGCTCAGCGGGTGCGCGGGGAAGACCACCCAGCGGCCGTCCGGGGAGATCACCGGGTTCCTCGGCACCTTGCCGTCGACGATCAGGTCAGCTGTCAGTTCGGGCACTACGAGTTCTCCTTCGGCAGGGCGCGTGGCTTGAGGGTCACTCCGGGCAGCGCGGGCGCGGGCAGGCGCTGGACCGGGCCCGCGTAGCCGTCGACGCTGCCGAACTGGTCGGATTCCCCTTGCCACGCTTCACGAAATGCGACGATCTCCTCGTGCGTGCGGCCGACGAAGTTCCACCACATGAGGATCTGCTCCTGAAACGGTTCTCCGCCGATCAGCAGCAGGCGCGCGGGTTCGGCGCCGTGGTTCACCAGCTCGCAACGCGATGCTCCCACTGGCAGATACGCGAGGTCACTGGGTTTCACATCGGTTCCCGCGACCGAAACGCGGCCGGTGTCCAGCAGCACTCCGTGTTCGAAGTCCGGGTCGAGCGGCAGTTCCACGCGCGCGTGCGCGTCCAGCACGATCTCCGCACCGACGAGCGGTGTGAACGTGGTGACCGGTGACGTGCTCCCGGCGAGACTGCCCAGGAAGACGCACAGCGACGCGCTTTCGTACCGCTCAGGCTCCGCTGTGTAGCTGACGAAGTCGCGCGCGGTGCGGCGGTGCGCTTCCGGCAGCGCGACCCACAGCTGGACGCCGTGCAGCGGCACCTCTGTCGAGGCTGTGGAAACCTCGGAGTGGCAGATGCCATCGCCGCTGGTCATCAGGTTCAGCTGGCCGGGACGGATGAGCGCGTGGCTGCCGAGGCTGTCGCGGTGCTCGATCTCGCCGCTGAACAGCCAGCTCACCGTCTGGAGCCCGGTGTGCGGGTGCGGCGCGACGTCCATGCTGACCTCGCCGGGCCCGTAGTGGTCGACGAAGCACCACGCGCCGATCAGCGACCGGTGTCGTTGCGGCAGCGTACGGCGCACTGTCATCGCGCGCGGTCCACCGAGCGGGACGTCCCGCGCTGTCAGGATCTCCACCTGGTCATTCCTCCCCGGAGAACCGGCCCCACGCGGTCTGCCGCGTGACACCGAGCGCTTCGCCGATGCGGCCCCACGCCACACCGCGCTCGCGCAGCCGCGCCACCCAGATCCGCAGCGCCACGTCGACCTGCTTCTCCACGGCGGCCACGCGCGGCAGCGCCTCCAGCATCTCCTCGTCGGTCATCTGGGTCGAGTCGGGCCACTCGACGGGTGCCTCCGCCGAGCTGGCGATGATCTCCACGCACATGCCGACGCAGCCGTCGCAGATGAACACCCCCGGCCCGGCGACGACCTTGTTGACCTCGGTGTGGTGTTTGGCGCAGAACGAGCAACGGGTGTCCACAGCAACCTCCTCGCTTGTCAGGTCCAGCCTGACATGTCAGGTCCACCCTGACAAGCTCCCCGCGATCTCAACCGAACGATGGATGCGGACCCCAGCGCTCGCACGATGTCCGCACCCCGGTCCGCGCACGACGCTGATCGACATGGAGAACGAGGTAGTGGTCTCGGTCAGGGACCTCCGCAAGGCGTATGGCGCGAAGGTCGCCGTGGACGGGATCTCGCTGGAGGTGGTGCGCGGCGAGGTTTTCGGCGTACTCGGCCCGAACGGCGCCGGGAAGACCACAACCGTCGAGTGCGCTGCTGGGCTGCGCGAGCCCGACAGTGGCACCGTGCGCGTGCTTGGGCGAAATCCGGCTACCGATCCCTCCGTGCGACATCGGGTCGGTGTGCAGCTCCAGCACGCCGTGCTGCCGAACCGGATGAAGGTGCGCGAGGCGGTGCAGCTGTTCGCGTCTGCTTATCTCCGCCACGCGGACACCGAGACGCTGTTGGCTGAATGGGGCTTGGCCGAGCACCACGGCGCCGCGTTCGCCGCATTGTCCGGCGGGCAGAAGCAGCGGCTGTTCATCGCACTGGCGTTGCTTGGCCAGCCAGAGGTCGTAGTGCTGGACGAACTGACCACGGGCCTTGATCCAGCCGCGCGGCGTGAGACGTGGTCCTTGGTAAGGGCGTTGCGAGCGCGAGGAGTGTCCGTGCTGCTCGTGACGCACTCGATGGACGAGGCCGAGCAGCTGTGCGACCGGCTCGTAGTGATCGCAGGCGGTCGCGTGGTCGCCGCGGGAACCCCTGCGGAGCTACGCGGCGCCCACTCCAGCATGGAGTCCGCTTACCTTTCGCTGACCAAGGAGGCCGCGTGAGAATGCGTCCGCTGTTCGTGCTCACGCGCGTGGAGTGCGCACTGTTCCTGCGTGAGCCTGCCGCAGTGTTCTTCACCATCGCGATGCCGTTGGCACTGCTGACCTTCAACGGCTCTACGGGCAACCGTCAGTACATCGATGCCATCATCGCCGGTTACCTCGTCTACGTCTTGACGACCTCCGGGATCATGGGGCTGGCCGAGACGCTTGCGGACTACCGGGACAAGGGAATCCTGCGCCGGATGCGTGTGAGCCCGCTGCGCCCGTGGCAGATCTTGGGCTCGCACGCGCTGATGAACTTGCTTATAAGCGTGCTCGGCGCGGTGCTGCTGATCGCGGTCGCTTCGACGTTCTTCGGACTGTCGTGGCCCACGTCGATTCCCTTGGTACTACTGGTGTCGGCGGCGGCTGCGTGCTGCATTCTGGCGATCGGGTTCGTGCTGGGCTCTGTGCTGCCTACAGTGCGGATGACCCAGGCCGTGGCGGCAGCGCTGTACTTCCCGTCGATCTTCGTGTCCGGCGTGTTGCTACCGCGCGAGGCGCTGCCGGAGTTCGCGCGGCAGATCGGCGATGTCATACCGGTCACCTACGCTGTGAACGGCATCAGGGCGGCGTGGGCGCACGGGACGCTCGACGGCACCGCGCTCCTCGTGCTGCTGGGAACCGCCGTGATCGGTACGGTCATCGCGCTGCGCACGTTCAGGTGGGAGTCACGGTAGGTGGAAGAGCGCCTGTGGGAGCGGATCGGCGTACTGCACGCCCTGCTCGTCGCGATGATGGTCGTGGCCGCCACGATCACACTGTCCGACCCGCGTGTGCCCGGCTCGGACCAGGTCCTCGCGCTCGGCCTGTCGGTTGTGGCGTTGCTGTGGCACTGGCTGATGGTGGCTCGCCGCCCGGAGTGGTGGACCCGCGTGCTGCCCATGACCGTGTACTGGACCGGGGCGTCCGGTCTGGTGCTGGGCATGGTGTCGGTGCACCAGAGCTACTCCGTGGTGCTGTACGCCTTGTACCCCTTGATGTTCGTGACACTGGACTGGTGGGGTCTGCTGCCCGTCGCGGGTGTCACCGGCGCGGTCGCATGGCTGCTCGCGGGGCCGTCCGCGCCGCGCGGAGTGCTGTTGAGCGTGCTCAGCTCCACGGCCGTCGCGTTGCTGATCGCGCTCTTCGTGAACACGTTGCTGCGCCAGCACGAGAAGCTGCGAGACACCCGCGCTGAGCTGGCAGTCGCTTCGCGGCACGCGGGAGTGCTTGAGGAGCGCGAACGCCTCGCGCGCGAACTGCACGACACCGTCGCGCAGAGCTTCACCAGTATCGTCACGCACCTCGAAGCCGCTGACCAAGCGTTCGACGACCGCGCCGAGGACGCGCGCGAGCACGTCCTCACCGCGCGCAGCACGGCTCGCGAAGGGCTCGACGAGGTCCGTCGCTCCGTGCAGGCACTACGGCCGGATCTGTTGGAGGAACGCTCGTTGCCGCAGGCACTCGAACGCACGCTCACGCGGTGGTCGGCGACATCCGGAGTGCGCGCGGAGCTTCGGACCACGGGCTCCGTCACCGTGCTCCGCCCCGAGACCGAGACCGCGCTCCTACGGATCACGCAGGAGGCGTTGACCAACGTGGCGCGGCACGCGGGCGCGAACCGGGTGATCGTGTCACTGTCCTACCTCGGAGACACAGTGACCTTGGACGTGGACGACGACGGCGCGGGCATCACCGCCGTGCGAGAGGGCGGATTTGGCTTGGTGGGCATGCGCGAGCGCATCGAGGGCGTCGGCGGCGAGCTGACGATCGAGAGCGAGCCCGGACAGGGCACCACCATCGCCGCGTCGGTGCCGTCGTGATCCGGGTCGTGGTGGTGGACGACCACCCCGTCGTGCGCGACGGACTGCGCGGAATGCTTGCGGGACAAGCGGACTTCGAGGTCGTCGGCGAGGCGGAGAACGGCAGTGTCGCGCTGGACGTCGTGGCGCGCGAGGTGCCCGACGTGGTGCTGATGGACCTCCGCATGCCCGTGCTCGACGGGGTCAGCGCGATCGCACGGCTCCAGTCCACGCATCCGTCGGTGCAGGTGCTCGTGCTGACCACCTACGACGCGGACACCGAGATCGTGCGCGCGGTCGAAGCCGGGGCCACGGGGTGCCTGCTCAAGGACGCGCCGCGCGAAGTGCTGTTCCGCGCCGTGCGTGCCGCAGCGCGTGGGGAGTCCGTGCTCGCGCCCGAGCTGACCGCGAAGCTGTTCGGCCGGTTGCGCACGCCGAAGCAGGAGTCGCTGACCGAGCGCGAGATAGAGGTACTGGCCCTCGTGGCGAGGGGCCACACCAACCGCGCGATCGGCCGCGAGCTCTCGATCTCCGAGGCGACGGTGAAGACGCACCTCGTGCACGCTTTCACCAAGCTCGGCGTCGACGACCGCACCGCCGCCGTCACCGTCGCACTCGAACGCGGCCTGCTCAGCCTCAACAAACCCCGCCGCTAGACGGCTTCCAGGACGAAGAAGAGGAAGCAGAGGAACGCCTTGCGGTCCTGGAAATCGTCGGGGAACAGGTCGTAGGCCTCGGGCGCCGGGTGCGGTTCGCTGATGACGGAGATCCGGAAACCGGCAGCGGTGATGGCGTCGGTCATGGCGTGCAACGGGCGGTGCCAGTACGTCAGCACAGCCTTCTGACCGGCGAAGACGTAGTCGTCGGCCCACTTCTCGACCTCGAAGTAGTTCCCGTCTGGCCGGATGAACTTGTAGACGCTCGGGTGGTTCACGGCCAGGATCAGCCGCCCACCGGGCTTGAGCACCCGCCGCAGCTCGGCCAGTGGCGCGTCCCAGTCCTCGAAGTAGTGCAGCACCAGCGCCGAGACGACGTCGTCGAACTCGCCGTCGGCGTACGGCAGCGGCTCGGTGAGGTCGGCGACCCGCAGGTCCACGTCCTCGCCGAGGCGTTCACGGGCCAGGCGCACCATCGTGGCGCTGAAGTCGAAACCGGAGACCTCGGCGCCGCGCTCGCGCAGTGAGGCCATGATGGGGCCGGAGCCGCAGCCCGCGTCGAGGACTCGCCGTCCGGCCACGTCGCCCGCGAGGTTCGCGATCGCGGGTCGCGTGTAGTAGTTGTTGATGAGGCTCTGCTCGTTCTCCTTCGAGTAAGCCTCGCCGAACGTGTCGTAGTCGTTCTCGACCGCGTCATCAACAACTGTGGAGTGATCAGGCATGCACTCCACCATGGCACAGCGGAGGTGCCGCGTGCCGAGGCTTCAGAAGCGGTTGAACCGGACAAGACCGGACAGGGTGCTTGTAAGGCATTGACACCCCCTGGCCACCTTGGTGAAGTCCAGTCACCTTTGGACAACGTTGTCATCAAGGAGGTGCGCTTGCATGTGGGCTTCCCGTAGGCGGGGCGTGGCCGGGGCGGCGGCGGGCATGCTGCTCGCCGGGCTGCTGGCCGGGACCGCGCACGCCGCTCCGCCGGTCGACGGGGTGGAGCTGGTCAACCCCTTCATCGGCACGCAGAACTTCGGCAACACCTTCCCCGGCGCGAGCGCGCCGTTCGGCATGGTGCAGGTCAGCCCGGACACGGGCGGCCAGGGCGGGTACGACTACCAGCAGGACTCGATCTACGGCTTCAGCCAGACGCACCTGTCCGGCGTGGGCTGCGGCGTCATGGGCGAGCTGCCGATGATGCCCACCACCGGCGCGGTGAGCACGGTCGACCACAACGCCTACAAGTCGAAGTACTCGCACTCCGACGAGGAATCCACACCGGGCTACTACCGCGTGGGACTGGCGAAGTACGGCGTGAACGCGGAGCTGACCGCGACGCCGCGCACCGGCTGGCAGCGCTACACCTTCCCCGCGACGGGCGAGGCGAACGTCCTGTTCAACACGAGCAAGGCGAACCAGACCGTCTACGACTCCGAGATCCACATCGTCGGTGACCGCACCATTGAGGGCCGCGTGCTCGCGGGCGGTTTCTGCGCGGGGCGCGACAAGCACACCGTGCACTTCACCGCGACCTTCGACCGGCCGTTCACCGCGCACGGCACGTGGCGCGGCTCGACGATCACGCCGGGCAGTCGCGACGCGGCGGGCAGCGGCGGCAACGGCGGCTGGGTGAGCTTCGACGCGAAGACCGACCGCGACGTCGTGGTGAAGGTCGGCCTGTCCTACACGGGCATCGAAGGCGCGCGGAAGAACCTCGCCGCGGAGACGGCCGACTCCTACGACTTCGACGCCACGCGCGCGAAACTGCGCCAGGCGTGGGTGGAGAAGCTGGGCGCCATCAAGATCAGTGGTGGCACCACGGAGCGGCAGCGCGCGTTCTACACCTCGCTCTACCACGCGCAGATGCACCCGAACGTCGCCGGTGACGTGGACGGCCGCTACATCGGCTTCGACAACAAGGTGCACACGGCGTCGGGTTACACGCCGTACCAGAACTTCTCGCTGTGGGACACCTATAGGCCGCAGAACCAGCTGTTGCAGGTGATCGAGCCACAGGTCGCGCGCGACGTCGCGTTGTCCGTCATCGCGATCGGTCGCGACGGTGGCTGGTTGCCGCGCTGGGCGCTCGCGGGCAGCGAAACCAACATCATGACCGGTGACCCCGTGGTGCCGTTCTTGGTGGAGGCGTGGTCGAAGGGACTGCTCGCCGGGCACGAGGCCGAGGCGTACGCGTTGATGAAGACCAACGCCACCAGCACTCCCCCAGCGGATTCGCCGTACAACGGCCGTTCCGGGGTGGAGTACTACAAGAAACGCGGTTACATCCCGTCGGGACTCAAGCTCGGAACGGACTGCGCGCACAAGGGCGGCGACAACGACTGCAAGCACCCGGCCTCGGCAACCATGGAGTACGCGGCGGCTGACGCGTCGCTCGCGCTGATGGCGGAGAAGCTGGGTCACCGCGCCGACGCGCGCATGTTCGCCGAACGCGGCCAGTGGTACCGCAACCTGTGGGACTCCTCGATCGGCCAGTTCCGTCCGCGCACCGTCGACGGCACCTGGATGACGCCGTACAACCCCGTCGACGCCGGACACCAGTTCCACGAGGGCGGCGCGCACCAGTACCAGTGGCTCGTCCCGCAGGACCCCGCCGGGCTCGTCGATCTGATGGGCGGGCGCAAGGCCACGGAGAAGCGGCTCGACGGTTTCTTCGCCTACGACAAGCTGTTGGCGGACCCGTCGGGCACCGTGCGCAAGGACTGGATCACGCAGCCCTACGACTACTACGGCAAGCCGACCTACAACCCGAACAACGAACCCGACCTGCACGCGCCGTACATGTACCTGTGGGCGGGCGCTCCGGCGAAGACCGCGACGGTCGTGCGCGCGGCGATGACGTTGTTCACCACGGGCCCGGACGGTATGACCGGCAACGACGACCTCGGCACGATGTCGGCGTGGTACGTGTTCTCCTCGCTCGGCCTGTACCCGACGATGAACGGTGCGACGTTCCTCGCGCTGTCCAGCCCGCAGTTCGAGTCCGCGACCGTTCGGATCGGACAGTTCGGCGGCTCGCAGGGCGGCACGCTGTCGATCACCGCGCCGGGTGCGAGCGACACGAAGCGCTACGTCCGAAGTGTGGCGCTGAACGGGCGCGACGTCCGGCAGACGTGGGTCGACTGGAGCAAGATCGCGCGCGGCGGCACCCTCGCGCACACGCTCGACACCAAGCCGTCCCAGTGGGGCACCACCCCCGGCGCCGAACCGCCTTCGGTGAACCGCGCCCAGCGCGATTCCCGTTGGCACCTCGACGCTTCACTGCGCGAGCCCACCGTGGCCGCTCCCCTTGGCTCCACGGAACTGACGGTCAACCTCGACGTGCTCGGCCAGTCCCCCGGCGTGCTGCCCGTGCTCGTACAGCCGACCGCGCCCCCGGGATGGCAGGTGGCGCACCAGCCCCCGCTGATCCTGAGGTCCTTCACCTCGCCCACCCAGGAGACCGTTCCGCTTCGGCTGCGGATTCCTGCAAGCACCAAGGAGGGCACCTATCCCTTGCAGGTCAAGGTTTCCGCGCCGGGCGCCCCAGCGGTCACGCGCTCAGTCTCCATCGAGCTCCGGCCAGCCCCGACGTGCGTTCCCGGCGTTTCTGGCGCTTGCGCGGTCGATCTGACCCGCGACCTCAACCACGACGGCACGGCCACCGTCGCGCAGTCCGCGCAGGGCGACTTCGACGGCAGCGGCTGGAGCTACGACGCCGCGCTGCTGCCTCCTCGCGGGACGGTCACGTGGGGCGGTGTCACGTACGCGACGCCCGAACCGAACGGGACTTCGCCGAACTTCGTGGAGGCTCGGGGGCAGACGTTGCTTTTGCCAGCGGGGTCTTACAAGAAGTTGAGCGTGGTTTCCGCGGCGCACAGCGGTCCGGCGTCGGGTGTGGTGACTGTGCGTTTTACCGATGGGAGCAGCGCTGAGGTTGCGGTGACTGTCGGCGATTGGGCTGGGGCTACGCCTGCGGGGAGCGAGGTGGCTTTGGGGATGCCACATCGGATCAAGGCTGGGGCGGGGGTGGATGGACCTCCCGTGAAGTTGTTCTCGGCTTCTTTTGCGTTGCCGGGGAAGGGAGTTCGGTCTGTTTCTTTGCCGAATGATCCGCGGGTTTCTGTTTATGCTGTGACGTTGGGGTAGGTGTTGTCGCTGGTACCGGCGTCTCGCGCCGGTACCAGCGGTGGGTCGGGTACGGCTGGGCTTCCAGCTTGCGCCGGTACCAGCGTGGGGTCGGCTTGACCTGGGAACCCCTTGCGCGTGCCCCTGGGCCTTACAGGGGCACGGGTGGTGAACCCGGCCCTCGCGCGAGCGTATGGCACGCGCACCCCAGGTAAAGCCACGGTTGGGTTGTGCGCCTTGCGTTCCAGCGTGGGGCTTTCGGCGTTTCGGGCGCCTGGGAATTCATTCTTTAGGACCATGATCGACTATTTTATTGGCGTAGAATCGAGGTATGACCCTCGAAGATTTGTTGGTCGAGGTTGAGGCGAGTCACGCTGCTTTGTGTCATGCGAAAGCGAATCTCGCTTCGGCCTTGACCGCATTCCAGAACGCTGCCGATGATCGTGATTACCGGTATGTGCAGAATGAGGTCGCCTGCGCCTTGCACATCTCCCGTCGTGGCGCCGACCACATCCTCTCCAACTCCCT
>NZ_MUMH01000126.1 GCF_002155965.1 Allokutzneria sp. NRRL B-24872 | reverse complement strand
GCTGGCCTGGAGAAAGTTACGGAGGCGATGATCAGAAGTCAAATCTGCTGGTCAACGCGATGTGACGGTCACTTGGTCGCCTTCTCGGACGATCTCAACGGCATAGGTGCGGCCGTTTGCCTGAGCTTTGTCGCCAGCTGTCTCGACGAAGCACGGGTGCACTTCCGCCAATCGGGCTACGTGCTCCTTCACGGCGAGAACCACGAGCCGTTCCTCGCGAGACAGCCCGGGGGCGATGCCGAACACCCGCGAGACGGAGCCGGGCGTCACGTCCATGGCGTTGACGTGGCGTTCCTGGAGCACCGTTGCCTCGGCTGCCTGCCGGGACAACGTCGCTCCTGGCACGTACACACGATCGCGGAGGAAATCTCGGCGCTGCGCCAGTGGCAGGGCGGCGCCCAGGTCCAGCGGGATCATCACGTAGACGAGCCGCGACTGGGCGACCACTCGGCCGCTCACCACCAGTTGCATGTCAAAGGTCGGTAGTACTGGGTTGCCCTCTGCCAGGCCAGCGAAACGGACCTCCGAGATCGCCGTGCCTGTCCCGGGCAGCGGCTCGTAGAGGTCGAGCGCGACGAGGCGGTGCGGAACCCCGACGCGACCTGGCGCGATGTCAGGAGACCAGCGTTGGAGGTGGTGCACCGGAACTCCGTGCACCATGCCGTCGAGCAGGCCCTGGTGCAGGCGGCCGCGCGGCACGGAGCCGCGGTGGACGTCGAGCACGCTCGTGCTGCCGGTGTCGGAGACGCGCAGGGACGTGACGTACTGGAACGCGGGGCCGTGGAACATCTCGCCGCTCGTGTACGGGTCGACCTCCTCCACCGCGTCGGTGAGCTGCGCGAACGGTTCGGGGCGCGCGGTCGGGTACGGGCCGAGGTGGACGGTTCCGCTGGCGACCTCCTCGAACCTGGACAGCTGGGCGGTCGCGGCATCGCGCCATGTCAGGAGCGTGACCTGCGCCGTGTCCCCGTCCACGGAGAGATCGGTGCGCAGGCGGAGCGGGTGGTCGGTGGGCAGCCAGCGGCGGAGTTGCACGTCGCGGACAGCGCGCACGTCGAGGCTGGTGCGGCGGGCCGCGGCGTCGGCGAGAGTGTCCACAATGGACATCATCGGCATGGCGGGGGTGGCCCAGCCCGGGCAGTGGTCGGCCATCCACGGGTGGTCGGCCGGGTCGAGGCGGACCTCGGTGCTCATGGTGGCCAGCCCGGTGTTCGGGGCTTCGGTGTTGGTCGTCGTCGTGATGCCCAGTCCGGTGGTGGGGCGCTCGGCGTCGGACGTGGTGGCGTCGGACGTGGTAGTCCCCAGTCCGGTGTTCGGACGCTCAGCGATGGAAATCGCCGTGTTGGTCATGGTGGCGTTGGACGGCATGGAGATGTCCAGCCCGGTGTTCGGGCGCTCCGCGTTGGTCATCGCCGCGGTAGAGCTCGCGGCGTTGGACGTTGCCGCGGTGGACGACGTGGCGTTGGAGGACGTGGCGGTGGGCGGCGTCGCGGCGGAGGTCGTGGTGGTGGTCGTCTTGGTGCTCATGGCGAACTGGTTCAGGTGGTAGAGGCGGCGGCCGTCGAACCACAGCCAGCCCTCGGCGACGACGTGGTCGGCCTCGACGGAGAGGATCTCGACCTCCACGGTCATGGTGCCGGTCCTGGGGACGACCTGGCCCCGATAGGTCCACTTCATGGCGTGGCCGACGAGCACGGGGTCGTGGCCGGGGGAACTCAGGCCCTGTGCGCGCAGGTGGAGCCGGAGTGCCTGGCAGAGGGCCTCGATGCCGAGCGATCCGGGCTGCACGGGGTCCTGGAAGAAGTGGGCTTTGAAGTACCACTCCCCGGCGTCGACGTCCTTCTCCGCGCGGAGCCTGCCGAGCCGGGCCTTCCCGCCGTCGGGCCAGTGGCCGGTGACGCGGTCGAGCATGAGGAGCATGGGCGGGGTGTCGGCGAGGGGGCCGAGGTCGAGGGAACGGCCGGGCGGCAGGTCCTCCGGCGGGCCGCCGGGGAGGCCTACCTGCTCGTCGAGCGCGCGCTTGGGGAAGAAGCCGAAGACGGCGGTGGCGCGGTAGGCGGGCACTCCGTCGGCGAGCACGTCCACCACGAAGCTGTTGATGATCATGTTGCCCAGGCGGGAGACGGAGCGCAGCTCAGCGGTGGTGCGCAGCACCTTCGTGCGCGGCGTGATCGCGCTGAGCACGGTGCCCTCGCCGTCGAGGTTGCGGTAGTAGAGGCTTTCCCGCGCCTCGGAGACGTTGGTGGTCATCGACGACAGGCAGCCGCAGACCTGGAGGGCGACCTCGATGAGCGCGGCGGAGGGCATCACGGGCCGGGGGCCGGCGTCGAAGTACCAGGCGTCGGCGGGCACCTCGTACTCGGCGACGAGGGTGTCGCCGACGCGTTCGCCGCCGGGCAGGGCGTCGCCACCGACGAAGCGGCTGACGAAGAGGTAGGGCGGGCCGGGCAGGCGGGGCATGCGGAGGGCGCCGTCGAAGCGCTCGCGGGCCTCGCCGAACACCTCGCGCTGGCGGCCCCAGGACGAGGCCAGCACCATCTGGAGCCCGCCGTACTGGTCGGGTTCGCCCACGGCACCGCCGAGCAGGCGCAGCGGGACGGTCTCCCCGGCCTTCTGCACGCGCGGCGGGCCGAGGCGGCGCCAGTGGTCGAAGGGCCAGTCGGGGACGAGGGCGACGGTCAAACCCGCTGCGTGGAAGGCTTTCACACCGTCCACAGTGCACAGGACGTCGGCCGTGACGGAGAACTCGTCGATGGCGGAGACGAAGACCTCGTAGACGAGTTCGGCGTCGGCGGGGGTGACCTGGCGGCGGCAGCGGAGCCGGGCCTGGCCCTGGACCTCGAAGCGCCAGCCGTCGCGGTCGATGGAGTGCCCGCACGCGGCGAGGTGGAAGGAGGCGGCCTGGACGGCTCCCTCGAACATCAGCGTGCCGGGCGTGCAGGGGTCGTTGTGGAAGTGGCCGTCGAAGAACCAGCTGTCCGGGGTGACGCGCGCGGTGGCGCGGAGGTGGCCGCGGTGCGGGTCGAACTCGGTGACCTCGTCGAACAGGCGCATGCGGCCGGAGCCGGTTCGCGGGGAGCGGACGTGGGCGCGGGTGATCTCCCAGTCCAGGCCGAAGCAGTCGGCGGGGCGGCCTTCGGTGAACGCGGTGATCTGCTCTTCGGTGAAGGACGACGTGGTGCGGGCGGTTGGTGTGGTGCCGACGGTGGGGCCGGGGTTCCACTGCACGCCTTCGCTGGCCAGGAGTTCTTCGTCGGTGAAGAAGCCCGCCTGTCCATTTCGGACGGACATGCGGAGCTCGCCGTTGACGTGGCAGTCGTAGTGGAAGGAGAACACGCGGGCGTCGCCGTCCACGTGGATCTCGTAGCGCAGGGTGTCCCCGGGCGCGGGTGGTGCTCCGTGCAGGGTGAGCTCGCAGCCGAGCAGCCGGTAGACCCGGTCACCACCAACGAGATCCGCGCCGAGCCAGCTGATCAGCAGCAGGTCGGCCTGTCCGGCTTCGATCATCAGGCCGGCGGGCATCCGGCCGCAGTCGTCGAGGTACCAGGAGTCGTCGGTGACGTCGGTCTCGGTCCAGATGGTGCCGGTCGCGCGGCCGTGCACCAACGCGCCGGGTTCGCCGTCGATGCCCAGGACGCGGTCGGCGAGCAGCATGGGTGCCTTGGGCATGCGGGTTTGCCGGTGCTTGTGGTCCTGCGCGGCGAAGAGCGGCCCGAACAGCTCGGAGACCTTGCCGTGGGCGAGGTGTTCCAGCTGCTCACGGGTGAACTTCGGGCCGGGGAACCCGACTGGCGCCGGGCGGGTGAAGACGGCGCTGAGCGTGCGGAGGAAGGCTTGATCGGCTTCGGCGTGCGAGGCGAGGAACTGGTGGTAGGACTCGGCTTGACCGGCGAGCGCGGCGCGGTGGGCGGCGGTGACGAGGTCCATCACGGTCGCGGGCCTGGCTTGGTGGGCCACCGACGGCAGGGGCGGAGCGGGCGGCATCACCTGGGTCTGGGTCGCTACCGGGAGCCGCATGATGTTCGCCCTTTCGGCCTGGGTGTTCAGGGGGATGCCCGCCGCGGCGAGGTCCGCGATGACCTCGGGAAGCGGGGTGTCCACGGCGACGGCGAGGTGGTCCCGCTCGCCGAGGGTGCGGGTGATCCACGAGGTGCAGAGGGCGCGCGGCCCGTGCTCGACGAAGATCCGCACACCGTCTGACCAGGCGCGTTCGATCACGCGCACGAAGTCGATCGTGCCGAGGACCTGGTGGGTGAGCGCGGCGGCGGCCGAGTCGGCGGTGAGGTCGTAGGGCTCACCGCTGGCGCAGCTGTAGAAGCGG
Organism: Allokutzneria sp. NRRL B-24872; assembly: GCF_002155965.1. Classification (GTDB taxonomy): domain Bacteria; phylum Actinomycetota; class Actinomycetes; order Mycobacteriales; family Pseudonocardiaceae; genus Allokutzneria. The sequence goes on along the minus strand of NZ_MUMH01000126.1, from coordinate 17,921 downwards.
ACGCCGGGGATGGGCGTCGTCGGGCGGTGGTGCAGCTCCCACCAGCGCGCGGCGATCTCGGCGAGTTCGGGCGCGTGGGCGGCCATGTCGTAGTCGAGCCGGACCCCGCTGATGCCGTGCCGCGCGAGCCACTTCGCGCAGCTCAGGGCCTCGCCGCCGATCACGCAGAGGTCGGGGGCGTTGATCGCCATGAGGTGCACGGCGGTCTCCCCGGCGAGCGCGGCGCGCGCGTCCGAGGCGGTCACGGGCACGGCGTAGCTCGCCCAGCTCTCGCCCTCGACGCCCAGGGCGGCCCAGGCTCGCCGGATGGTGCGGTACTCGCCGCCGATCTCCTTGTCGAACAGGCCGCTGCGCCGGGCTTCTTCGGCGTGTTCGGCCGCGTTGGTCCAGACGCCCATCGCGGTGAGCGCGGCGCTCTCGCCGGAGGAGTAGCCGATCACGGCGTCAGGGGTGCCGAGAAGCCGGCGGCTGGTCTTCACGTGCCGCGCGCTCAGCTGCCCGGCGGCGAGGATCTGGTCGAGGACGTCGGCGTGCGGCTCGGCGGCGGAGCCGTTGGTGAAGACGAACGCGGTCTCGCCGACGATCGGAGTGTTCCGATAGGACGCTCCCCTGGGCCGGATCGATCTGTGCTGGAGCCACTGCACGGCTTGGTCGAGCACGTCGCCGTGGACCGCGAGGCGCGCGGGGCCCGCGTCGGACTCGCGACCGGCGAGCGCCGCGGTGATCACCTCGGCGCGGTCGCGCCCGGAGAAGATCCGCAGGCGGGGCTCGGCGAGCAGGATGGCTGCCGCGACGGAGAGCAGGCCGCTGGCCGCGTGGGTGTAGCCGACGAGGTGGTCGATCTGCGCGCGCGGAGGTTCTTCGCCCAGCACAGCCATGATCTGGTCGCCGTCGCGCTGTGCGTCGTCGAGTCGTTTGAGCACGAGCACGATGGCCGCGTCACCTGGGCGTTCGGTGCGAAGCGCTGCGCGTTGGACGGCGTCGGTGGTCACGTCGACCGCCCCGACGACGACCGCGTCGGCCTCGCGGTGGCGGAGAGCGCGCGCGGCGAGTTCCAGTGCGACGAGGCCGGACTCCTCGTCGGCGCACACCGCGAGCCCTGGACCGGTCAGGTTGAGCTGCGTGTTGATCCGGTGCGCGGTGATGTGCGGCATCGTGCCGACGACTCCGGCTCCGAGGAGCTGTTCGTCGTGGCCGCCGCGCCAGCTCGCGCCGTAGCGTGCGGCTGCGGCCGAGTCGCCGATGCCGATGAGCACCGAAGTGCGTTCGGGCAGCTCGACGCCGTTGGCGGCTTCGCGGGCGGCGGCGAGGGCGAGGAGCTGGCGGGGCTCGGCCATGCGGAGGTCGGTCGGCGGGAAGCAGAGGCCGTCCAGGTCCACGTCCACTGTGGACAGCTGGCCGGGGTTGCCCTCCGCCAAGGCTCGGCGGAAGGCTTGCAGGCTCTCGCCGTTGCCGACGCGGGCGCCCATCCCGACGACCGCGATCTGTGCGGGTGGGGGCGGCTCAGGGACTCCAGCGCCCTCGTGCCATGCCTCAAGGACCACGTGGGCGTTCGCGCCGCCGAAGCCGAAGGAGCTGACACCGGCACGCCGAGGACCGCGCCACTCCTCGGCGCTCTCCGCCACCCGGAGCGGGGTTCCGGCCAGCGCGTCGATCGGGTCGACGGATTCTGGTTGCGCGGGAAGGACTCCGGCTTCGAACGCGCCGAGGACCTTGAGGATGCCCGCCATGCCGGACGCGGCGAGGGTGTGCCCGATCGCGGCCTTGACCGAGCCGATCACCACGTCCGGCGCGTCCGCGAAGATCGATGCCATCGCCCGTGCTTCCACGGCGTCGCCGACGGGTGTTCCGGTGGCATGACACTCCACATAGGACACTGTGGCGGGGTCGAGCCCGGCCAGCTCGTACGCCTGGCGGAGCGCTCGTTCCTGGCCGGGTTGGGACGGCGCGAGAACGCCTCCGGCCCGGCCGTCGTTGGACAGGCCGACGCCACGGATCACGCCGAGCACCGGGACGTCGTCGGCGATCGCGTCGGCGAGGCGCATGAGGGCGATGAAGCCAGCGCCCTCGCCGGGCACCAAGCCGTCCGCATCGCGGTGGAACGGGCGGCTGCGACCTGTCGGGCTCGCGGCGGAGAGCGCTCGAAACCCCCTGTGCAGGAACAGGTTGTCAGCTCGGTTGACGGCGCCCGCGATCATCACGCGCGCGGTTCGGTCGTGCAGCCGATCGCACGCGTGCTTGATGGCGTAGAGCGCCGAGGCGCAGGCCGCGTCCAGGGCGAACGCGCCCGCGCCGAGGTCCAGCGACGTCGCCGTGTGGCGGGCGGGGAAGCCGGAGGCGAACCAGTCGCGCGCGTCGCCCGGGGCTTCGCCGCGCCACACCCGCTCGGCGAACTTCGCCGCCGCCTCGTGCGGGTACGGGAGGACGCCCAGGACGAGGCCGCTCTCCTCCGGCCTCGCCCCGGCCTCCTTCAGCGCCCGTTCGGTGCCGTGCAGGACCCAGTCGTACAGCGGCTCCGTCGAACCGCTGGCCTCGACGAACCCTCCACTGTGGACACCGTCGCCCTCGACCCGCCATCGGCCCGGCGGCACCGGCGTGAGGCAGTTCCTGCGCTCAAGGACGTTGCGCCACAAAGTGTCCGGGTCGGGCGCGCCGGGGAACTGGCACGCGCGCCCGACCACTGCGATCGGCTCGAAGACCGTCAACTCGGTCGCCGCACCAGCTCGACACCGATGAACTCGGCGCGCACCGCTCCGCTGGAGTCGGTGAGCACCACGTCGCAGGTCGTGTGCGCGGACCCGACTCCCCCGGCGTGCACCACGCACCGCCCGGTGCCCAGCGGCCCCGAGCCGTAGGTGCGGACCTCGCCGATGGCCATGGGCAGCGATGCGCTCCGCAGCTTGACACCTGCCCACACGCACGCCAGCTGGAGCATCCCGTCGAGCGCGGGCACGTCGGTGCGCCACGCCTCGTCCGGCCACTCCAGCTCGGTGGCTCCGACGATCTCCGCGCTGGCGCCGGACTCGTTGACGCAGGTCAGCTTGCGCAGCGACTGGAACTGCGGCCCGTGGAACAGCGCGTAACCGTCGTAGAGGTCGGGGACGAACGGCGACGTTGTGTCCGCCAGCTCCGGCCAGTCGCGCGCAGCCGTGCTCGCGGCCAGCGTCGCCCTCATGTGCGGGACGCCGTCGCAGAGCTCGACGTCTCCGCCGTTGTTCCGGACGGTCAACCTGCTGCCGTCTCCCTGGTAGTCCGCCACGGCGATCTTGCGCAGCACTCGGAAGTTCCGCAGCGTGACCGGGTGCGCGGCGGCTCTGGTGAACCACTCGACCGCCATCACCACAGGCAGAACGGTGGTGCCGTTGATCGTGTGGTCAACGAGGTAGGGATTGCGGCGCTCGTTGACCACGACCTCCGTCGGGGCGGTCGGCGGGGAGGGGGCTTCACCGTCCTGCTGGGCGAGGCACACCCTGCTCGGCGCGCTCGGGCGCAGGAGTTCGTCGGCGAACGCGGCGGCTCCGGCCTCGACGGGGATCAGCGGGACCCCGTTGCCGGTGAACAGCTCCGCGAGCTGCGGCGTGACCATGCCGCCGTGCCACGGTCCCCAGTCGACCGAGCGGACCGCGCGTCCTGGCCCGCGCGCCAGCTCAGCGGCGGCCACCTGGTCCAGCACCTCGTTGGCGACGGCGTAGTCGGCCTGGCCCGCGTTGCCGAAGAGACCGGCCACCGAGGAGAACAGGAACAGCACCTGCACCGGATCGTCCACAGTGGAGCGCAGCAGCGTGCGGAGCGCGTCGATCTTGGTGCTCAGCACGCGTTCGACCTGCGCGGCGTCCTTGTCCGCCAAGTGCTTGTCGGCGAGCACTCCGGCGCCGTGCACGATGCCGGTGATCGGCCCCCAGTCGGCTCGGACCTGCGTGAGGACGTCGGTCAGCGCGGTCTCGTCACGCACGTCGACGGCCGTGTAGCGGACCTTGGAGCCCGCGTTCTCCAGTGCGGTGATCGTCTGGTGGACCTCCCGTCCGGCGAGGATGTCCTTGGCCTGCGCGGAGAGCGCGGCGGGGTCGGCCTGGCCCGCGGCGGCCAGCGCGCGGACCAGTGACGGCTCGTCGGTGTGCGCGGTCAGGCCACCGGGCTCGACCTTCAGCGTGGTTCGGCCGAGCAGGACGATCCGGGGTTGGTGGCGCTTGGCCAGCTCGATGAGCGAGGCGGCGGTGACTCCGCGCGCTCCGCCCGTCGCGACGATCACCGACTCCTTGGTGATCGTCGCGGTTTCGTTGGTCTTCAGGGGCTGTGGGCGCACGTGGAGCGCGTTGCGCGTTCCGTCCGCTCTGAGGCCGACGTCCAGGTCCGGGCCGCCTTCGAGGAGTTCGCGCGCGATGACCTTGGCCAGGTCTTGGGGTGTCCGGTCGCCGCGTTCGAGGTCGAGTGCCTTGACGGCGGCTTCGGGCCACTCGCGGGCGGCCGTGCGGGCGAGGCCGGAGAGCCCGGCCGTCCACGCGCGCTCGCCTTGCGCGCCGCTGAAGTCACCGCCGGTGTCCTGGACGGTGACGAGCAGCTCGCAGCGGTCAGCGATCGCCGAAGCCGTCATGATCGCGCTGGTCAGGTGCGGTACGGCTTGTTCAGGCGCCACGTCGGCCAGGTTGAGGATGATCAGGCCGGTGGCGTTCTCGGCGTCGATCTCGGCGGTGCAGCCGTGCGCGCGCAGCTCGGCGACGAGGGCTTCGGCCAAGCCGGTGCCGTCGTCGGTGACGGCGATCGGGCCTGCGTGCAGACCCGCGACCGCGAGTCCGGCCGGAGCGGCGGGGACGGCCGTCGGCACGCTGCGGATCAGCTCGCCGATGACCTTGACCTGGGGTTTGGGTGTTGGGGCTGGCGTCGGGGCGCCACCGAGGTTGCGGACCTTCTCGGCGACCTCGCGCAGCGTGCGGGCGGCGGCGAACTCGGCGATGTCGCTGTCGGGGAGGTCGCCGGTCTGGTCGCGGAAGGCGGACAGGATCTCCACGCGCTTGATGGAGTCGATGCCCAGATCGGACTCCAGCTCCATGTCCAGGTTGAGGATCTCCACCGGGTAGCCGGTGCGCTCCGCCACGACTTCGAGGATCTTCGCGTCAATGTCCACTTCGGACAGTGCGGGTGCTTCGACGGGTGGCGGGGTGCTGACTGGGGGCGGTGCCAGCACGGCCGGCGCGGGCTGCGGTTCTGGTTGGAAGGCGATCGGCGCGGGCCGCGCCACCGGTGTGGGCTGCGCCGCGATGGGTGGGGGTGAGCCGAGCAGGGTGGACAGGGACATCTCGGACATGCGGAGGTAGGCGAGGTGGCTCTCGGTGACGCGACGCTGGTAGTCCGCGTGCGCCTCGGCCGTCTGGCGTTGGTAGTCGGCGTGGGCGAGAGCGGCCTGGCGTTGCGTCTCCTCCAGGAGGGACATCATCGGGTCGCCGCCCGCGCGGGGCGGGAAGACCATCGGCGCGTGCCCGTTCGTGGCGGTCGGGGCGTGGCCGTTCTGCGTCGGGAAGTGGGCGACGGTCGGGGCGTGGCCGTTGACCAGCGGGGCCGGGCCGTGGCCGGGGGCTGGGGGCATGACGGCGGCAGGGACGGAAGTCGGGGCGGCGGCTACGGCAGGGGCTTGGACCAGGGCTGAAGCCGCGGTGAGGGCTGCTGGGGCCGGGACCGCTGATGCGACCGGAGCAGGCGCTGGGGTGAGGGTGCCGTTCTTGGGCGGGTAGGTGCGGTCGTAGACCCCACCGTCGATCTTCACCGTCATCCGTGCGCCGTCCTTCCGCTGGGGCTGCGGTACCGGGCCGTACTCCTCCCAGAGCACGGCGAAGTCGAGTTCGGCCCCGGCGACCGCGAGGCGGCCGAGGGCTTCGTGCACGGTGCTCATCCCGTCGCGGCGGGGGCGGTCCAGGCAGACGGCGAGATGTGAGCGGTCCCCGAGGACGCGGTCGACGAGGCCGGTGAGCGTGCTGCCCGCGCCGATCTCGACGAAGGTCCGCACGCCCGCCTCGTACATCGCCTCGATCTGGGCCTGGAACAGCACGGGGGCGGCGAGGTGCCCGGCGAGGCGGTGGCGCACATCGTCCACTTCGGACGGATAGGTGCCGCCGTCGGTGTTCCCGTACACGGGCACGGTCGCCGAGCTGATGTCCACAGTGGACAGAAACGAGGCGAACGGGGCTGCCGCGTCGGCGACCACCGGGCTGTGGAACGCGGTCGCCGCGTCGAGTCGGCGGGTGGTCACGCCCTGGAGAGCGGCTTCGGCGGCGGCGATCCCGGCTGTGGTGCCGGACAGGACGATCTGCTCGGGCGCGTTGTGGTTGGCGATCCACACGCCGTCGAGCCCGGCGGTGGCCGCCGCGACGACATCGTGGGTGGCGGTCACGGCAAGCATCGCTCCGGCCGAAGTGCGCGCGGCGTCTCGCATCAGCTCGCCGCGTCGCCGGGCGCTGGACAGGAGGGCGTCGGCGGAGAGGATTCCGGCGGCGTGCAGCGCGGTCAGCTCGCCGAAGCTGTGCCCGGCGACGCAGTCCGGGCGCAGGCCGAGGGCTCGCACGACGTCGAGCAGCGCGAGGCTGTGCGCGGCGAGGGCGGGCTGAGCCCACTCGGTCGCGGTGATCCGCGCCTGCTGCTCCGCACGATCGGCCTCAGAGAAAACGGGCTGCGGGAACACGACACGGTGCAGTGGAGTGCCGTCGAACTCCCTTGTGCCGTAACGGTCCCAGGCACGTTGCACAACGGGTAGCTGCATCGCGAGATCGGCGCCCATGCCGACGTACTGCGAGCCCTGGCCGGGGAACAGGAACGCGACGCCGCCGAGTTCGGCCGGGCCGCAGGCGTAGGCCAGCCCGGGAGCGGTGAAGGACCGCTCCCCCAACGACGCGGCTTGGGCGATCTTCGCTTCAAGATCGGCTCGGGAGGCGGCGACCACGGCCAGGCGGAAAGGGGCCTTGGGGTCGAAGCGCTGCTGGCTCTCCTGCGCGGACATCGCCGTGTCGGCGGCCAGCGCGGAGCGGGTCTCGGCGCTGAAGAGCCAGAGTTCGGTCGCGGCGGTCCTGGAGCGCGGCGCGCGTTCGGCCCAGCCGGAGCCGGTCGGCACGTACTCCTCCACCGTGACGTGGAAGTTGCTGCCGCCGAAGCCGAAGCTGGACACCGACGCGCGCCGGGGGTGGTCGGCGGCGCGCACCCACGGGCGGGCCTCGGTGTTGAGGTAGAAGGGACTGCTCTCGATCTCCAGTGCGGGGTTGGGCGCGTCGACCTTGATCGTCGGCGGGAGCACGCGGTGGTGCAGCGCGAGGACCGCCTTGAGCAGCCCGGCCGCGCCCGCCGCGCACTTCGTGTGGCCGATCTGCGACTTGACCGAGCCGAGGGCGCACCACTGGGAGTCCTCGCGTTCCGGGCCGAACACCGAGCGCAGCCCGGCGAACTCCGCGGCGTCTCCGGCCTTGGTGCCCGTGCCGTGCGCCTCCACCAGCTCCACAGTGGACGGTGCGTAGCCCGCGCGCTCGTAGGCCCTGCGCAGCGCGAGGGCCTGGCCTTCGGGCACGGGTGCGTAGATCGCGGTGCCGCCACCGTCGGACGCGGTGCCGACGCCGCGGATCACCGCGTAGACCTTGTCGCCGTCGCGCTCGGCGTCGACGAGGCGCTTGAGCGCGAACATCACCACGCCCTCACCGAGCATGGTGCCGTCGGCCTTGTCGGAGAACGGGCGGCAGTCGCCGGTCGGGGACAGCGCGGGGGTCTTGGAGAAGCAGATGAACATGAACGCCTCGTTGGCGGTGTCCACTCCCCCGGCGAGCATCAGGTCGGCGCGGCCGGAGGCCAGTTCCTCGATCGCGGTGTTGAGCGCGGCGAAGGAGCTGGCGCACGCGGCGTCGGTGGTGTGGTTCATGCCGTGCAGGTCGAAGCGGTTGGCGATCCGGCCGGAGATCACGTTGGTCAGCAGGCCGGGGAAGCTGGCCTCGCCCCAGTCGGGGTTCAGGCCGAGGAAGCGCTCGACGGTCTCGCGCACCGCGTCCTCGGGCAGGCCCTGCGCGCGGAGCACCCGGGTGAGCGCCGGCGCGGACAGCCGCTGCGCAAGGGCTCCGACGAGGTTGAGCGCGGAGGCGCCGAGCACGACGCCGGTCCGCTCGCGGTCCAAAGTGGACGGATCACCGCCCGCGACCTCGGCCAGCACGCGTTCGGCGACCATGAGGGACATCAGCTGGGCGGCGTCGGTCTGTTCGAGGTTCTTCGGCAGCACTCCGAAGTTCAGCGGGTCGAACTCCGTCGGGGTCAGGAACGCGCCGCGCTTGGCGTAGGTCTTGTCCGCGGCGAGCGGGTCGGCGTCGAAGTAGTCCTCGACCAGCCAGCGGTCGGTCGGGATCTCGGTCATCAGGTCGCGGCCGTCGACCACGGTTCGCCAGAAGCCCGCTGTGCTGTCGGAGCCGGGAAGCAGCGCGCCGAGGCCCACCACGGCGATCGGCACGGTGGGCGCGAAGTCCTCGAACATGCTCACTCCCTCAACTCAGCGGGCGGGGGCGGAAGGCGAACGCCTCGGCGGGAACGGCGACGCCGTACGTGCGGACCTGGTGCGCGCGGGTGATCACGGCGGCGCCCTCCAGCAGGTTGAGCGCGATCGGCACCACCGAGCGGTTGCCGGGCTCGGCGAGGAAGCTGCCCGCGACCCAGCGGTTGAACGCACCCATCGCGGGCCCGCACCACAGCTGGTAGTCGCTGCGCCGCGCGGGGTCGCCGGTGATCGCCCAGCGGCTCGAACCGCCCAGGTACCACCGGAAGATCAGCGCCATGCGGTGCTTCGGATCGCGGTCGGCCTTCTCCAGCTCGCCGGGGTCGCGGTCGGCCCAGAACTGCTTGGTCTGCACCCAGATGTCCGCGACGGGGGCGCCCAGGACCTCCTTCTCCAGGCGGTCCAGCAGCGGCTGCGGGATCGATTCGACGCCGTCGTGATCGCGGTAGACCTGGTAGAGCCGGTTCGCCCGCGCCGCGAACATGGTGCCGCGCTTGAGGACCTGGAGCTTCACGCCCAGCTCGAACATGTCGGCGGCCGGAGCCATCGCCACGTCGGTGATGTCGGCCTGCGCCAACAGTTTCTTCGCGTCGTCGGAGACACCTGCCTCGGCGGCGACCTGGTTCACCGAGCCGGTCAGCACGTACGCGGCACCGAGCGCGAAGGCCGCCGCGACCGCCGCTGGCGTGCCGAGTCCGCCTGCCGCGCCGACGCGGACGGGTCGGTGGTAGCCGTGGCGCGCGCACAGCTCGTCGCGGACGGCCAGGATCGTGGGGAGCAGCGCGGAGAGCGGGCGGTTGTCGGTGTGGCCGCCGCTGTCGGCCTCCACCGTGACGTCCTCGGCGACCGGGACGTGGCGGGCGAGCTCAGCTTCCTCGGGCGTGATCTGGCCGCGCTCCACCAGCGCGCGCAGCAGTGGTTCGGGGGCTGGGGAGAGGAACTGCTCGGCCAGCTCGGGGCGGGAGAGCTTGGCGAAGACGGCGGTGCGGCGGGTGATCCAGCCGTTGGTCTCGCGGCGCAGGCCCGACACGGCGCACCGCACGACTGCCGGGGTCAGCGTCATGAAGGCGGACGCGGAGATCCGGGGAACGCCTCGGCGGAGCAGGAGATCGGCGACGGCCTCCTCGATCCCGGGCTCGGTCGGCGAGTGGATCAGGTTGACGCCCCAGTTCTCCCGCCCGGCCAGCTCGCGGCACAGCTCGTCGACCGCTGACTCCACTGTGGACGGTGCAAGTCCACCGGCGCCGAAGAAGCCGAGCATGTCGGCGCGGGCCATCGCGACCACCATGCGCGTGGTCGCGATGCCGTTGGCCATCTCCCCCGCCACATAGGGGAAACGGACGCTGTGCGCTTCGCTGAAGCTGCGGTCGCCCAGCCACTCCGGGTAGAGCGCAGGCAGCACTCCGACCGTTTCGCCCTGGCCAACGGTGATCGCGCCGTCCGGTGTTCGGGCGACGTGCAGCGGCTCGCGCACCCGGTGGATGAGATCGATCATGCGTGCTCCTGGCTGGCGAGGTACTCGGACAGGCGGCGCAGGCCCTCCTCGGTGCTGACCTTCGGGTGGTAGCCGAGATCGCGGCGGGCGGCGGAGATGTCGAACCAGTGCGCGGTGCCGCCGTGCTCGACCACCATCCGGGTCAGCGGCGGCTCGGAGCGCGCGGAGGCCAGCCGGTAGGCGCCCTCCACCACGGCGGCGGCGACCTTGGCCAGCGCGAACGGCACGCGGCGGGTCTCCGGGGGCAGCCCGGCGGCGGCGAGCAGCGCGTTCAGCGTCTCGTCGGCGGTGTGCGGGTCGTCCTGGGTGAGGAAGTAGGCGCGGCCCGCGATCGGTGACCCGGGCTCCAGCCGCTGCACCGCGAGCAGGTGCGCCTCGGCGGCGTTGTCGATGTAGAGGGTGTCGATCCGCTTGCCGGGCGGGCCGATCAGCCGCATCCGCCCGGCCTTGGCCCTGCCGATGATCCTGGGCACGAAGTGCGGGTCGCCCGGCCCCCAGATGAGGTGCGGGCGCAGCGCGACCGTGGCCAGCTCCGGGGAGTTCGCGGCCAGCACGCGCTTCTCCGCCTCGGCCTTGGTCCTGGGGTAGTTGCCGGTGAAGTGCTTCGCGTACGGGGCGCTCTCGTCCACGCCGTCCAGGTCCTGCCCGTCGTGCACGACGCTCGGGCTGGAGGTGTGCACCAGGCGCCGCACCCCGTGCTCGCGGCAGGCCTTGATCACGTTGTCCGTGCCGAGCACGTTGATGCCGTAGAACTCGTGCGTGACACCCCACTGACCGGCTTTCGCTCCACAGTGGACGATCGCGTCCCTTCCGGCGACGGCCGAGCTGACCGCCGGGTAGTCACGCAGATCGCCTTGGAGCTGGTCGATGTCGAGATCCTCGTGGCGCTTGCGGGAGAAGGACGTGACCTCGTGCCCGGCCGCGAGCAGTCGCGCGCACACCGCCTTGCCGAGGAACCCTCCACCGCCGGTCACCAGGATCTTCATCGCGCTCTCCTCGACGCCCACCGGGCCAGCCGCTCCCGGCCGATCTTCGCGTTGTGCCGCACGTCCACCGGGAACCTCGGGTGGAACAGCACCGTCTCGATGCCGCGATCGCCGACCAGCGCCAGCACCTCATCGGCGATGCGGTCGCGGTCGGCCTGCTTGAGCCCGCGCTCGGTCTCCACGCACACCACGGGCCGCTGCTCCCCGACCGGGCCGACGCCGACCAGCGCGCTGCGCCTGACCCCGCGCACGGTGTTGGCGATCGGCTCGACCTGCTCGGTGTTGAGGTCGCCGCGCGCGGCCCTGACCCGCTGCGACTTCCTCCCGCAGAACCACAAGCGGCCCTGCTCGTCGAGCCGGCCGAGGTCACCGACGCGGTGCACCACGCGATCGCCGTCGCGGATCTTGTGCAGCGCGGTCGCGTCGGGGCGGTTGTGGTAGCGCTCGCTGACGCTCGGCCCGGCCACGGTGATCTCGCCGATCTCCCCGGGCTCCACGAGGAGGTCGTCGCTCCACTCCGCGATCGGCCCGTCATCCACGCCGATGATGCGCACCTCGTTGTCGGGCAAGGGAGTTCCGACACAGGTGCCCGCGCCGTTCTCGCTCGCGACGCGGGCCTCTCCGAGCAGTTCCCGGCTCTCGATCGCGCTGACCGGCAAGCACTCCGTCGCCCCGTAGCCGGAGTACAGCAGTGCGTTGGGCGGCAAGCACTTCCGCATCCGCTCGGCGATGCGCGGGTCCAGCGAAGCGCCCGCCGAGGTCACCACGGACACCGTCGAGAGCACGATGTCGTTGTCCACGCAGTACCGCGAGAGCCGGTCCAGCAGCGCGGGCGAGCCGAACATGCCCCGCACGCCGAACCGGTCGATCTCCGCGATCAGCGTCGCCGGATCGATCTCCGCCGGGCGCACGGGGTCCATGTCCGGCACCACCATGCTCAGCCCCAACGCGGGCCCGGCCAGCGCGAACGGCGGGAACGTCGACATACCGACCATGCCGTCGGGGATCGGGAACACCTGCCCGGCGAGCCGCATCTGTGCGCCGAGGTGGCGGCCCCGGAACTCCACGCCCTTCGGCGGCCCGGTGGAGCCGGACGTGAACGCGATGCCCGCAAGCGCCTCTGGGTCGGCGACGAACTCCGGCGGCTGCTCCCCCTGCCGGGCGCACAGGGACTTCAGCGTCAGACCGCCCCAGAACCACCTGCGCCCCACGGTGATCGCGATGCGCACGCTGGATCGTCCCCAACCCAGCACGACGCGCGCCGCGTGGGCGAGCGGGACCCCGATGAAGGCCTCCGGCGCGGCTTCGGCGACGCACGCGCGCAACGCCGTCTTCGCGATGCCCGGATCGATGAGCACCGGCACCACGCCGATCCGCACCAGCGCGAAGAACAACGCGCCCAGCTCGGGGCCGGGCGGAACGAGCACACAGGCCCGCATTCCCTTGCGCAGCCCCGCGTTCCACAGCGCCCGCGTGTACTCCTCGCCGAGCGCGCCCAGGTCGGCGTAGCTCATCATCGAGTACGCGCCGCTGCCCGAGGGCCACCACAGCGCGGTGGTCTCCGGGCGGTGCCGCACGGTGTCCTCGAAGGCGGCGAGGAAGTCGTGCGCGTGCCGGCTCACCATCGCATCGCCATCACGCCGAGGCTGAGCCCGCTGGCCAGGCCGATGAGCAGCACCTTGTCACCGGGGTTCAGCCGACCGCTCTCCACGGCCTTCACCAGTTGCAGCGGGAGCGTCGCCGCGGCCACGTTGCCGTGGTCGGCCAACGTCACGATGGTGCGCTCCTGCGGAATCCCGGCGCGCTCGCAGAACACCTCGACGTAGGCGAGCACGGCCTGGTGGATGCACACCACCGCGAAGTCGTCCATCTTCAGGCCGAAGCCCGCGACGGCGTCGAGCAGCGGCGTGATGTCGGCCTGGTCCAGCCCCTTCATCAGGTCCAGGGTCTTCACGCCCAGGTACTCCACGCGCGCGGTCTCGGTCTCCTTGTCGTGCACCAGCGGCACCACCGTGGCCGACCAGGCGCTGGAGTTGGCGATCGAGCGGTGGCCGATGACGCCGGGCTCGTCGCTGGCCTCCACCAGCAGCGCCGCGCCCGCGTCGGAGACGGTGTGCGAGGCCCCGGCGTGCACGTAGTCGTCCATCGTGGCGATGCCGCGGTAGCGCGCTCCCGGCGAGACCCGTTCACCGCAGGCGATCAGCACCCGCTGGTACTGGCCGGTCCTGATCAGCGCGTCCGCGACCTCGATCGCGTTGAACACGCTGCTGCACGCGTTGCTGATGTCGAAGACCGGGCACGAGCCGCCGAGCTTGTCGGAGATGATGTGCGCGGTCGCGGGCTCGATCACGTCCATGCTGGCCGCCGCGAAGATCAGCAGGTCCACGTCGTCGATGCCGTGGCCCCACGCGGCGAAGAGCTTCTCGATCGCCGCGACCGCGAGGTCGGAGGCTTCGGTGTCCTCGGGCGCGATGTGCCGGAAGCGCACCCCGGTGAAGCGCTCGATCAGCCCCTCCGGCGGCTCGAAGCCCGGGTTCAGCTCCGCGATGCGGGCCTCCACCTCCTCGGTGGTGCGCCCGGACTCCGGCAGGTGCACGGCGATCTGGCTGATCCTGGAGCGGCTCACGCGCGGCTCTCCTCGATCGTCGCGCAGAGCACGTCCGCGACCTCGCCGACCGTCCGCGTCACGATGATCTCGCCGACCGGTGCCGTGACGCCGAAGTGCTTCTCCACCTCGGTCACCGCGCGCATCGCCTTCAGCGAGTCGATCTCCGGCAGCGCGTAGACCGGCGCGTCCTCCGGCACCTCGGCGACGTCCACGTTCAGGTGTTCGGCGATCCGCTCGCGGACGTAGGTCAACACTTCCGCACGATCGACTGTTGTCACGTCATCTCCTTCTGCACGGGCAAGAACGGGGTGAGGTCGAGCGCGACGCCGTTGCTGGCCAACCGCGCGAGCAGTCCGGCGACGGTGTTCACGGCGGGCGCGCCGCGCCGTTCGAGCGGGACCGCGACGTGCGCGCGGCCCGCGAGGACGTCGCCGATCCAGCGGGTGCACACACCGCCGGGGCCGACCTCCAGGAAGTAGCGGTAGCCCTGCACGTACGCCGCGCGCACGACCTTCGCGAAGTCGACGCGGCGGCTGAGCATCGTCTCGATCTGGCCGCCGACGTCGCCCGATCCCCTGGGCAGCGGCCGGTTCTCGTGGGCGCTGAACAGCTCGACGTCGGGGTCGAGCTCGACCGGACGGCCGAAGGCGCCCTGGAAGTAATCCCGTTCCATCAGCGGCGTGTGGAAGATGTGGCTGTGCGCTGACGGAACGCTCGGCAGCCCCAGTTCGGTGGCCACCGCGGCGCACGCGGCGGGATCGCCGGTCAGCACGACCTCGCCGGGGGTGTTGACGTGGCTCAGGAAGACGCGGTCCCGGCCGCGCACCGCCGCGAGCACCTTCGCCGGGTCGCCGACCACCACGCGGGAGCCCCACACCGGGCCGGTGCCGGAGTCCGGGATCTCCCACTTCCGCCGGACGATGCGCTCCGACGCGGCGATGCCGTCGCCGAGCAGTGGTGTCGTCGCCGCCCCCTCGACGGCCCACAGGTCACGCAGATCGGTCTGGGCGGCCACGACCATGCTGACCTCGCCGAGGCTGTAGCCGAGCGCGCCGAAGTCCCGGCGGCCGAGCAGCACGCGCAGCAGCCGGGTGTGCGCGGCGGTGAAGGCGACGCCGATCGAGCACAAGGCGCCCAGGTCGTTGACCAGCTCGCGCTCCAGCTCCGCCTCGTCCTCGGTGCCCATGAGGCGCTGCGTCAGGTCCCGGTAGCCGACCTTGCCCGTGGCGAAGGCGATGGCTTCCAGGTCGGCGTGCACCACCGGGAACAGCCGCATCAGCTCGCGGCTCAGCCCGGGGTACAGCGTGAACAGGCCCGGGTAGACCAGTGCGACGCGACCGTCCGCGCCGATCGGCCGTGCGGCGCAGAAGCTGCCGCTCGGGCTGGCCCAGTCCTTGCCGTCGGCGTGCGCGCGGGGCAGCGAGGCAAGGGCGCGGTCCAGCTCGCGGACGATCGAGCCGGGCGGCGCGCAGAACACCGCTCGCAGCGGGGCGTCGCGGTCGTCGGCGACCAGTTCGGCGAGGTCGGCGCCCGCTTCGACCGCCTCCTTGGTCTCGGCGATCACCCTCATGAGGTCGTCGGTGTCCCTGCCGCACACGGGCAGGAGCACCACGTCGGTGGCGTGGTGCCAGTCCAGCGCGGCGGTCTGGTCGCGCGTGGTGGCACCGGTGAGGCTCAGGCCGCCCACGGTGCTCCGCAGCGGGCCGCCGTCGGCCTCGCGCAGCCACGGGACGCTCGCGCCACCGCTCTCCTGATAGCGGAAGTACAGCCTCAGCGCGTGTTTGACGACGTCCGTCAAGCAGGCCTGAGCAGCGGTTTCGGGAACTTCCAGGGTCGCGTAGACCTTGGGCGCTGGCCTGCCGGGCTTGGTCAGCGCCACGGCGACCGCGCCGCCGTCGCGCTCTTGGCAGATCAGCACCACGTCGGCCTCGGCCAGCTCCTCGGCGGCGCGGGCGAGCGCATTCGGCAGGCCGTCGGTGACGTGCACGGTGATCACGCGCTCGTCCCGCTCGGAAACCGCCGCGTCGCGCAGCGCCTCCGCCAGGACGCGCTCGACGGGCCAGCTGCGGCCGGGCTGCACCGGATTCCCCGCGTACAGGGCGCGTTCAAGCTCGGTGACAGATCCGCAAGCCCCGATCGCGTAGCCCATTCCGGCGCATGCCAGACGCGTTTCACCCACAGCACTCGCTCCCGGAGTAGGGGAATACCGATCCGCCGCCGTTCAGGAAACGGAGAGAAACTCGCGAATGTCCTTCAGGAGTTCGGGTGCCCGATCCTCCAGAACGTAGTGGCCGGCTTTCGGGTAGACCCGGAACACCGCGCGCGGGAAACGTCTTCGCCATTCGTCGAGGAATGCCGAACGGAAAACGGGGTCGCGGCCGCCCCAGCCGATGAACGCCGGGCGATCGGCCAACCGCGCCGCACCGGCCTCGGCGGCGAGCAGCTCCAGCCACGCCCGGTCGCCGGGTCGCAGCGGGATGTCCTGGACGAAGCGCAGGATCGCCAACCGCTCCCGCGCGCTGCCGTAGGGGTGCAGGTACCCGGCGCGCACGTCGCGGGGCATCCCGCTGGTCGCGCCGAGCAGCGCCGCGCCCCGCGCGAAGACGTTGTGCCGCAGGAACAGGTGCTCGGCGAGCCTGGTGTTCTTGATCGCCCACAGCGGCAGCCGCAGGCTCAGCGGGAACCGCGCGAAGGGGTTGGGGAAGGCCGCCGTGTTCAGCATGACCAGGCGCGACACCCGCTCCGGGTACCGCGCGGCCCAGGCCATCCCGATCGGCCCGCCCCAGTCGTGGGCGATCAGCGTCCACCCCGTCGCCGGGGCGCCGCCGGTGGCGACCAGCTCGTCGGTGAGCGCGCAGAGGTCGTCCACCCGCGAGCTCATCGTGTACTCGTAGTCGGACTCGGCCGGGCTGTCGGACAGGCCCATGCCGACGTGGTCGGGGACGACGCAGCGGTGGTCGGCGCGCAGCTCGCGGACCAGCCTGCGCCAGTAGAAGCTCCAGCTCGGGTTGCCGTGCAGCATGAGCACCGGCGGACCGCTGCCCTCGTCGAGGTAGTGCTGCCGCGCGCCGGCGTGCTGGAACCAGCGCGAGGTGAAATCGTAATCCGGAACGAATCCTTTTCGGGATCGCGTCACTTCCGGCCTACCCGAAGGAAACGTCGGTCGGAACACGAGACATCAGCGCAGCCACTCCCGGTCGGCGGAACGATCGCCGACACACATTGGCACGCGTCCGGTGAACGACAAAGAGGCCATCAGGCTGAACGAGTGGCGCCACTGCCCTACTTCACCCTCATGGCCCCATGGCGCACATTTGTGTACTGACAGGACAATGGGTGAAGCCATATACTCGCGCGCACTCCGAACAGTCCATTGTGGACATGACGGAAAAGCCCCCTGCCGAGGCCGAGGGCTTTTCCGCGCTCACGTCAGTTCGCCCGGCTCAGCGCCAGCTGCGAGGAGATCGCCGCACGGGTCAGCTCCGCCTTGTTGCCGAGGCTGAGCTTCTTGCGCACCCGCTTCACGTAGGTGTCCACGGTGTGCCTGCTGATCCCCATCGTCCTGGCGATCTGGTCGTGCGTCCGGCCGTTGGCGATGTGCGAGAGCACCTCGGTCTCCCTCGGCGACAGTTCCTCGTTGCCCGCGGGCCCCGCAGGTGCGGGCAGACCGAAGTCCGTCGCGAGGAACCGTTGACCTCGCGCGACCCGTTGCACGGCCTCCACCACCGTGCGCAGCGGCGCTGAGGCGTGCACGCAGCCGAGCGCCCCCGCGAGGAAGTAGCGCTGCGCCTGCTCGGTGTCCGGCGAATCGGTCAGCACCAGCACGCGCGCCCGCGAGGACAGGCGCACGACCGTGCCGACGTCGGCGCTCGTCGCGGAGACGACGTCGACGTGACCCGGCCTGCTGATACCGCGATCGACGATCACCTGGAAGCCCGGGACAGAACCCAGCAGCTTACCGAGACCGAACTCGAAGACAGGGCTGAACTTGAACAGCCGAATCCGAACTTCCTGAACCACAATTCCCCCAGCTCCCCCGCCCCCAGTGGCGGGTGGTCCGGCTGTCTCAGCCGCTCCGACGCAGGTGGGACGCCCTTTCGGAAGGCGTCACACGTTCAAGGGACTTGCCGCCTCGCTCAACCATCCCCAGGTGTTCACGAGGCTATTTAGTACAGGAACCGGACACCGGTTGTCAGCCACTTGGGCTACGACAAACGAGAATTACCGTCAGGTATTTAGCGAAGTTTCATGTGAATTACACGAATCGCCGGGCGGGCCCGAGGAGGGCCGCCCAACCGCCCCCGCCTGCCCGCCGCCCACCTGGGG
>NZ_MUMH01000125.1 GCF_002155965.1 Allokutzneria sp. NRRL B-24872 | reverse complement strand
GGGGGCGCTGGTTCCGTGCTCGGCGGCGGCGGTCCCGAGGTCGGCGTCGCGGAGCCGGACACCGAGGGGTTCGGCGACTGCTCGGGCGAGGACGTGGCGGGGGGCGGGGGTTTCGCCGCTTCCGCGCTCTGGTTGGCCGCGGGGCGCACGGCGGGATCTTCGCCACCGCCCGCCATCGCGGTCACACCCCAGACGCCGGCGAGGAGCACGCCCACGCCGACCGCAATAGCCACCGCGCGTCGGCGCCAGTACACCGACTCGGGGAGGGGACCCACCGGCTGCAACACGGCCTGACCGTAACCCCGTGATTGCGGAGAGTGGTGGACGTCACTGTAACCCGTACGGGTGTGTCGCAGCCGCGTGATATTCGACCAGGAACGGTTGTCAGTGCAGTTCACCTCGGGTTCTCATGGTCGTGACCACAGCCGCAGCGCCGCGGCTGCCGTGCACCCGACCGACCAGGAGGCGGCGCCGTGACCGCGATCAACGAACTGCTGGCCAGGCACGCCCAGGGCAAGGACCTCGGGCACCCGGAGATCCAGACGCCGGTGCCCAGCCTCGCGCTGACGATCGTCACGTGCATGGACGCCCGCATCAAGGTGTTCGACGTCTTCGGGCTCAAGCACGGCGAGGCGCACATCCTGCGCAACGCGGGCGGCATCGTGACCGAGGACGTGATCCGCTCGCTGACCATCAGCCAGCGCCTGCTCGGCACGCGCGAGGTGATAGTCATGCAGCACACCAACTGCGGCCTGTCGCAGATCACCGACGACGACTTCAAGACCATGGTCGAGGAGGACACCGGGCTGCGGCCGACGTGGGCGGTCGAGGCCTTCCGCGAGGTCAAGGACAGCGTGAAGGTGTCCGTGGAGCGCGTACGGCGCAGTGCTTTCCTGCCCAGCCCCGACAACGTCCGCGGCTTCGTCTACGACGTCGCGACCGGCCTGCTGGACGAGGTCGTCTAGCAGCCCCCACTTCCGAGAACACAGCGGAGCGCGGCCATCTGGCCGCGCTCTTTCGCTCTCAGTGCGACGAATTCGATTCGCATTACACCGAAAGATGGCGCAGATTCAAGGTGGGATGAACACTCTGCCGCCGCACCGAAGAAATCTATAAGCTCCCCTCGCGAGTGGATTACATCACCCTCAAAAAGATATCGCACCGGGAGTGATTCATGAGCAGAAACCGTCGTTTTGGACTGGCCATCGCGTTCGCCGTCCTTGCGGCAGCGCCCACCGCGACGGCCGCGGGAGCGGCGCCCTCGTCAACCGCGAGTGCCGCCTCCCAGATCGCTGGCGAAAACTGCGGCTACTGGTCGGACGGCTTCGGCCGGTCTTTCTACACCCATTGTGGCGGCACCAAAGTGGTGATCAAGATTGATTACTACGACGGGGACAAGGGAGAGAGATGCGTCCCGCCGGGTGAGACTTTCCTGGACGGCGGGAAGAAGGTTACGTTCGCCTACTACGCTGGCAGACTGTGCTGACCGGCTTCTCGGTCATGTCTCGCCCGACAGGCAGTAGAAACGACGGAGCGCGGTCACGTGGCCGCGCTTTTCCGTTCCCGATGCGGCGAACGCGATTCACACTCCAGCGAATGGAGCAGCGATTCAAAGATAGATGAATACCTTGCTGTCATATCAAAGAAATCTATAGATTTCCCTCCCGAGCGCATCGCATCACCCTCGAACACATCATCGCACCGGGAGCGAGTCATGAGCAGGAACCGTCGTTTTGCATTGGCCATCGCGTTCGCCGCCCTCACGGGAGTTCCCACCGCAGCGGCCGCAGGAGCAGCACCCTCATCAACGACGAATGCCGCGTCCCAGAGCGCCAACGAAATCTGCGGATACTGGGAGGACAGGTTCGGCCGGTCTTTCTACACCCATTGCGGCGCAACGGACGTGGCGATCAGAACCATTTACCAGAACGGGACGACGAGCGACGGATGCGTCGCTCCGGGCAGGACTTTCCTGGATGGGCGGCAGAAGGCCACGTACGCCTACTACATCTACCCGTGCTGACCGCTTCCCCGGTCACCACCGCGCCTGGCGTTCCAGCGTGAGGACCTCCCTGTCCGCCAGGTGCGCGACCATGGCTGGCAGGATCTCGGCGCGATGAGCGTGAGACTGGAACCAGAGGTGCTGGTCGACTGGTTCGACCGGGTGGCGCGCGACCTGCCGTGGCGGCGCCCAGACTGCGACGCCTGGGGCGTGCTGGTCAGCGAGATCATGTTGCAGCAGACCCCGGTGAACCGGGTGCAGCCGATCTGGCTGGAGTGGATGGAGCGCTGGCCCAAGCCCTCCGCGCTGGCCGCGGCGAGCCAGGGCGACGTGGTCCGCGCGTGGGGCAAGCTCGGCTACCCGCGCCGGGCGCTGCGGCTGCACGCGGCGGCGACCGCGATCGCGGCGGAGCACGGGGACATCGTTCCGTCCAATGTGGACACTCTCTTGTCGTTGCCCGGCATCGGCGAGTACACCGCGCGCGCCGTCGCGGCCTTCGCTTACGGCCAGCGCTGCCCGGTGGTGGACACCAACGTCCGCCGCGTCGTGGCGCGCGCGGTGCACGGTGCGGGTGACGCCGGTCCGCCGTCGACCAAGCGCGACCTCGCGGACGTGGATGCGTTGCTGCCCAAGGAAGCCAGCTTCGCCGCACGCTACTCGGCCGCGCTGATGGAGCTCGGCGCGATCGTGTGCGTGGCCCGCACTCCGCGCTGCGCGGACTGCCCGGTCTACGACACCTGCGCCTGGCAGGAAGCGGGCCGTCCGGCGTACGCGGGCCCGGCGAAGGTGGTGCAGAAGTTCGCGGGCACCGATCGCCAGGTGCGCGGGCGCCTGCTGGACGTGCTCCGCGACGCGCCCGGCCCGGTCACCCGCGCGCAGCTCGACGCCGCGTGGGCCGAAGCGGGGCAACGGGATCGCTGCCTGGACTCGCTGCTGGTGGACGGCTTGGTCGAGCAGACCGCCAAGGGGCTGTTCGCGCTGCCGGGCGATGGCGGCGACCATGGCTGACGTGCTGCGGGTGTTCTTCGACGGCGAGGCCGAGGTCGCCGTGCGGGGCCTGTGGCGCAAGCTCGCGAAGGCGGGCGTTGCGGCTCCCACGGACAAGCGACCTCAGCTCACGCTCGCGGCAGCCAGCGCGATCCCGCAGAAGACGCGCGACGAACTGCGCGCCGAGCTGGAAATGCTTGCCATGCCGTCGTTGTGGCTGCGCACGCTCGGCACGTTCACCTCGACGGAGAACGTGCTGATGCTCGGCGCGGTGGTGGACGGCGAACTGCTCGCGGTGCACTCCGCCGTGCACGATGTGTTGGCGGGCAAGGTGAAGAACCCCTCCGCGTACTACCTTCCGGGCTCGTGGTTGCCGCATTGCGTTCTGGCGCAAGGGTGTTCGGACGCGGAGATCGTCACCGGCTTCACCGCGCTGCACCCGGTCGAGCCCGTTCGCGCCGACGTCGCCGAGATCGGGATCGTGGACACGCGCACCGGCGCGGTGGACGTGCTGCTCTAGCGGTCGAGCACTTCGCAGAGGAAGGCTTCGACCGCCCCGCGATACGTGTCCGGGCGGTCGCGGTGGACCACGTGCCCCGCGCCCTCCACGCGCACATAACGCGCGTCCGGAGCACGATCGGCCAGCTCGCGGATCTGTCCGGGCGGCATGGCGGTGTGCTCGGCCTCGATCGCCAGCAGCGGGCAACGCACGTTCTCGACGGAGTCCCAGTACGCCCGCCGCCCCCATTCCGCGGCGATCACGTAGAGGTCTTCCAGGTCGGCCATGAAGTGGTAGCCGTCCTCGCGCTCGGTCACGCACTCGGTGAAGTAGTCGCCGACCGGGCCGCCGAAGAACGAGCGCACGTGGTCGAGCGATTCGAAGGGCACCGGCCACGAGTCGAAGTGGTCGCGCCACGCATCGACGGTCTTTCCGCGCTGGTCAGGGGCCATGTCCTCCACCACGACCGCGCGGACGAGGTCGGGGCGGCGCGCGGCCAGCTCCCACGCGTGCAGCCCACCCATCGAATGCCCGATCACCACCGCGGGCCCCAGCTCAGCCAGCAGCTCGGCCGCGTCGTCGACGAAGTCCTCGGTGCAGATGCTCGACCCCGCAAGCGGGTCTTCGGTGCAGATGCTCGACCCCGCAAGCGGGTCTTCGGTGCAGATCGTCTGGAACCCCCGGTGCGGGCTCAGTCCGTGACCGCGCTGGTCGAGGCCGTGCACGCGGCCGTAGCGCTTGAGCCACTGCGCCACCGGCCACCACGTGCGCGCCCGGCCCATCAGGCCGTGCAGCACCAGGATCGGCTGCCCGGAACCGCCGAAGTCGACCACATCGCGACGTTCCACACGTCGAGGTCTACCACGCGATGTGGCTACGCTGGGCCCCATGGCCGTTGTGAAGATCAACGCGATCGAGGTTCCCGAGGGCGCGGGTCCCGAACTGGAGAAGCGCTTCGCCGCCCGGCTCGGCGCGGTGGACAGCTCCCCCGGCTTCCTGGGCTTCGAGCTGCTGCGCCCGGTGTCCGGCGAGACCCGCTACTTCGTGGTGACGCACTGGGAGACCGACGAGGACTTCCGCAACTGGATGGGCGGCTCCGCCAAGGAGGCGCACGCGGGCGAGCGCGCCAAGCCCGTCGCGTCCGGGTCCAGCCTGCTGGAGTTCGAGGTCGTCCTGGGCTCCAAGCCCGCCAGTGACTGAAGCACTGGAGCGCGCCGCTGCCCTGCTCGCCGACGCCGAAGCGCTGCTGGTCTGCGCGGGGGCGGGGATGGGTGTGGACAGCGGCCTGCCCGACTTCCGGGGCGGCGAGGGCTTCTGGCGCGCGTACCCGCCCTACGCCCGGCTCGGCATGAGCTTCGAGGAGCTGGCCGACCCGGTGCACTTCGCCGCCGATCCCGAGCTGGCGTGGGGCTTCTACGGGCACCGCACGGCGCTCTACCGCGACACCGTTCCGCACGCGGGCTTCGAGCTGCTGCGCCGCTGGGGTTCGGCGCTGCCCGGCGGCGTCCGCGTCTTCACGTCCAATGTGGACGGTCAGTTCCAGCGCGCGGGCTTCGCCGAGGACCAGATCGCGGAGTGCCACGGCTCGATCCACCACCTCCAGTGCGTCTTCCCGTGCTCGCGGCGCATCAGCTCCGCCGACGGCGTCTCGGTACCCGTCGACGCGGAGACCATGCGCGCGGTGCGGCCGCTGCCGGAGTGCCCGGACTGCGGTGACCTGGAGCGCCCCAACATCCTCATGTTCGGCGACACCACGTGGGTCCCCGACCGCGGGCAGGCCCAGCTCGACGCGCTCAACGCCTGGCGAAGGGGACTGCGCGGGCAGCGGCTCGTCGTCGTGGAGATCGGCGCGGGCCAGGCCGTCCCCACCGTGCGCCGGTACGCGGAACTGGCGAGTGCTGCGTCGCAGTCGCTGATCCGGATCAATCCCCGCGAGCCCGAGGTGCGGCACGGTCGCGGCGTCTCGCTGCCCATGCCCGCGCTGGCCGCGCTCAGCGAACTCGACGCGCTCCTGTAGCACGGCGGGGAGGCGCGCACAGCACGATCTCAACTCTCCCAGCCTCGATTCGTTCATCACGGCTTTTCGTTGTGCCACAACGACCTGGTGCTTAGCGTCCGGCTCGCAAAGCAACACCGAGCAGGGAGAACTCATGCGCAAGCAGGCGACGGTCCTGGGACTGACGACGGCCATCGCGGCCATCGCTCTGGTGGCCCCGGCAACCGCATCCGCCGCAGCGGGCTTCACCGGCTGCATCAAGCACACCAACGGCACCGTGTGCGCCAGGGTGAACGCCACCACCGTCGACGTGCGGTACCAGAAGACGGGCGGCAGCACGGCGAGCACGACCTTCGGCTACCGCTACGGCAGCGTCTACGTCACCGGTCCGACCGCCACCGTCGCGGTCGGCCAGACGGTCACCAAGACCATGAACCTCAAGAAGAAGTCGGGCACCTTTCTCCAGGGAATCGTCGCCTCCGCGGGGACGAACATCGATCACGGCCTGAAGACGGACCACATCCGCACCTGATGCACACCGGGTGAGCAAGCGGCCACGGTGGCGACCCGAGCGCGGACTCCACCGTGGCCCCCACCACTCGAAGTCCGTTAATTACCTGATGAACGTGAATTCGTCGCACGGCGAAGCATGACCCGAACGTCCTGCTCAGAGGCACTTACCGGCGTCCGCCAGGCACCGTTGCCCACTTCACGAAGATTGCACCACCGCCGCCTTCGCATTCCGGCCCCGCACGAAATGACGCGCTCGACCAGGGCGACTGAAGTCCCAAACCCTCTATTGGGCAAGCGCCATGTTTTCCAAATACCGTCGTTACCAGTTAGTGACCCACAAAGGGCGCTCAGCGACGTAGGAGACTCCATGCGCAAGCAGGCAACGGTTCTGGGCCTGGCGGCCGTCATCGCCGGTGCGGCCCTCCTGGCCCCGGGCACCGCCCTCGCTGCCTCCGAGAACTGCCAGACGCACAGCAACGGCAAGGTCTGCGCGCAGAAGAAGGGCAGCAACATCGAGATCACCTACTCCAAGACCGGTGGCAGCGAGGTCTGGGTGAAGCTCGGTTACCGCCAGGGCAGCAACTACAAGTTCGACAACACCTACATGCCGGTGCGCTCGGGCCAGAGCCGCACCGTCAAGCTGCCGTTCAGCACCGTCAAGAACACCTGCTTCCAGGGTGCGGTGCTGCCGGAGGGCTCGGCCGTTGCCGACTCGCTGAAGTCCAAGAGCTTCGGCTGCTCCTGATCGGGCTCAGCCCCGCACGAGCTTGACCTCGGCGAGGACGGCGTGGTGATCCGTTCCGGGCACCACCGCCGTGCCGAAGGACTCGACCACGAAGTTCTGCGCGTCGACCAGGACGTGGTCGAGCGCGACGAAGGCGGGCACGAACCGCTTGTCGGTGGGCCAGGTCGGGGTGAGCCCCGCCCCGACCTGTTCCGCCGCGTCGAGGTAGCCCTGGTTGAGCACGCCCCGGAAGGCCGAGTGGTCCAGCGAGGCGTTGAAGTCCCCGGCCAGGATTCTCGGCGTCCGCGTGCCGTCTGGGCCCGGCAGTCCCGCGAGGTCCCGCAGCCACGGCTCCGCGCCCTTCGGGCCGACCGGGTACCAGGGGTGCACCGACACGAACTCCACGTCCTGCCTGGTCGGCAGGTCGATGAGCGCGGCGGGGTGCTCGGCCGTGGTGGGCTTGGTGACCACGCGCTCGCGCACCGGGAACCGTGACGCCAGGCCACCGCCGACCGCACCCGGCTGCGGCTTGAACACCCTGTGCGGCAACACGTCCGCGAGCCCGGCCGCGTCGAGCGCACGCTCCGCGCCCGGTGTCAGCTCCTGGATGCTGAGCAGGTCCACCGCGCGCTCCCGCACCAGTCGCACGACCGCGGCGGCGTCCCCGTGGTCCATCGAGATGTTCACGCTGAGCACCCGCAGCGCCGCCCCCGAGCCGTTGGGGCGCGCGGCAGCAGCGGTGCGCGGAGCGACCACAGTGACCAGCAGGATGGTCAGCAACAGCGAGACCAGCCCGACGATCCACCGCCGCGTGAGGAGCAGGACCGCGGTCAGCACGGCGCCGACCGGCAGCGCGTAGGGCGTCAGCGACACCGCCGCGACAAGAATCCAGTGGCTGCTGTCCAGGCCGAGCAGACGGGCGAGGCAGAGCACGAAGTACGGCGCCGCCAGCAGCCACAGCAGGAACCCGACGGCGGCGCCGCCGCGAGCGCCGCGCGCCTGCTCCACCGGTCGCTCGACCGAGTAAGCCGGGTACGTGGTCTGCGGGTGCACCCCTCCAGAGTGCCCGAAAACGCCGGTGGGGCGGGTGCGATAGCCGCACCCGCCCCACCGGTTGTCGATGTTGTTACCCAGTACCCGGTACTACTCCGCGTCGCCCTCGGTGGCGGCCACCTCGACCGGCGGCGCGTCCGGCACGGTCACGCCACCGCGGGTCTCACCGCGGAAGACGAACCGGGCCTGGTCGTCGGAGCCCTCGCCGTCCCAGCCCTCGACGTCGCCGAGGATGACCTGGCCGGCGGACAGCTCGCCGAACAGGATCTTCTCCGACAGCTGGTCCTCGATCTCGCGCTGGATGGTCCGGCGCAGCGGCCGGGCACCGAGCACGGGGTCGAACCCGCGCTTGGCCAGCAACTGCTTGGCCAGCGGGGTCAGCTCCAGCGACATGTCCTTGTTCCGCAGCTGGGTCTCGACCCTGGCGACCATGAGGTCGACCATCTGGATGATCTCGTCCTGGGTCAGCTGGTGGAAGACGATGATGTCGTCGATCCGGTTCAGGAACTCCGGGCGGAAATGCTTCTTCAGCTCGTCGTTGACCTTCTGCTTCATCCGCTCGTAGTTGGAGCCCTGAGCGTTGCTGTTGGCGAAGCCGAGGCCGACGGCCTTGGAGATGTCCTGCGTGCCCAGGTTCGAGGTGAAGATGATCACGGTGTTCTTGAAGTCCACCGTGCGGCCCTGACCGTCGGTCAGGCGGCCGTCCTCCAGCACCTGGAGCAGCGTGTTGTACACCTCCTGGTGCGCCTTCTCGATCTCGTCGAAGAGCACGACGGAGAACGGCTTGCGGCGCACCTTCTCGGTGAGCTGGCCGCCCTCCTCGTACCCGACGTAGCCGGGAGGGGCACCGAAGAGCCGCGAAGCGGTGTAGCGGTCGTGGAACTCACCCATGTCGATCTGGATGAGCGCGTCGTCGTCGCCGAAGAGGAAGTTCGCCAGCGACTTGGACAGCTCGGTCTTACCGACACCCGAGGGGCCGGCGAAGATGAACGAGCCCGACGGCCGCTTCGGGTCCTTCAGACCGGCGCGGGTGCGGCGGATCGCCTGCGAGACGGACTTGACCGCCTCGTGCTGGCCGATGATCCGCTTGTGCAGCTCGTCCTCCATGCGGAGCAGACGCGAGGTCTCCTCCTCGGTGAGCTTGAAGACGGGGATGCCGGTCCAGTTGGCCAGCACCTCGGCGATCTGCTCGTCGTCGACCTCCGCGACGACGTCCAGGTCACCGGCCTTCCACTGCTTCTCCCGCTCCGACTTCTGGCCGAGCAGCTGCTTCTCGGAGTCGCGGAGCTTGGCGGCCCGCTCGAAGTCCTGCGCGTCGATCGCGGACTCCTTCTCCCTGCGCACGTCGGCGATCTTCTCGTCGAACTCGCGCAGGTCCGGCGGGGCCGTCATCCGCCTGATCCGCATCCGGGCGCCGGCCTCGTCGATCAGGTCGATCGCCTTGTCCGGCAGGTAGCGGTCGTTGATGTAGCGGTCGGCCAGGGTGGCGGCGGCCACCAGCGCCGAGTCGGTGATCGAGACGCGGTGGTGCGCCTCGTACCGGTCCCGCAGGCCCTTGAGGATCTCGATCGTGTGCTCCAGCGAGGGCTCGCCCACCTGGATCGGCTGGAAGCGTCGCTCCAGCGCGGGGTCCTTCTCGACGTACTTGCGGTACTCGTCGAGGGTGGTCGCACCGATCGTCTGCAGCTCGCCGCGGGCCAGCATCGGCTTGAGGATGCTCGCCGCGTCGATCGCGCCCTCGGCGGCGCCGGCGCCGACAAGGGTGTGGATCTCGTCGATGAACAGGATGATGTCGCCGCGGGTCTTGATCTCCTTGAGCACCTTCTTCAGGCGCTCCTCGAAGTCACCGCGGTAGCGCGAGCCGGCGACGAGGGAGCCGAGGTCAAGCGTGTAGAGCTGCTTGTCCTTCAGCGTCTCGGGCACCTCGCCCTTCACGATGCGCTGAGCGAGGCCCTCCACGACGGCGGTCTTGCCGACGCCGGGCTCACCGATCAGCACGGGGTTGTTCTTGGTGCGGCGGGACAGCACCTGCATGACCCGCTCGATCTCCTTCTCGCGCCCGATGACCGGGTCGAGCTTGCCCTCGCGGGCGGAGGAGGTCAGGTTCCTGCCGAACTGGTCGAGGACCAGCGAGGAGGACGGAGTGCCCTCACCGCGGCCACCGCCGGACTCGGCGGGCTCCTTGCCCTGGTAACCCGACAGCAGCTGAAGCACCTGCTGGCGGACCCGGTTCAGGTCAGCACCAAGCTTGACCAGCACCTGCGCCGCGACGCCCTCGCCCTCACGGATCAGCCCGAGCAGGATGTGCTCGGTGCCGATGTAGTTGTGGCCGAGCTGCAGCGCCTCGCGCAGCGACAGTTCGAGCACCTTCTTCGCCCGAGGCGTGAAGGGGATGTGCCCACTCGGGGCCTGTTGTCCCTGGCCGATGATCTCCTCGACCTGCTGGCGTACCCCTTCGAGCGCGATACCCAGCGACTCCAACGCCTTGGCGGCGACACCCTCACCCTCGTGGATCAAGCCCAAGAGGATGTGCTCGGTGCCGATGTAGTTGTGGTTCAGCATCCTGGCCTCTTCTTGGGCCAGGACGACCACCCGCCTTGCGCGGTCGGTGAATCTTTCGAACATTCGCACTCCCTGCCGCACTTTGGGACCGGCACCGTATGACCACTGTAGTCGGCTGGTCCGTCGCACCGGGTTGGTGGCACGACTCCGGGTGAGAGGTCGCCCCCTCCCGACATCACGCTCAACGTGCTCTGACGTACTGGGATTCCGCCAACACGGTGCTGTCCGCTCAGCGCGAACAACGATCCGTTCACCGGTGTGTTAAGCGGACCACCCTTGCGGAGCAACGCCGAGCGCCTATATGTAAGGTTAGGCAAGCCTGACTGAGGTTGCCGAATCGATACCCGCCGAGGATGCCCGGGAGCCGCCGTGCCACGCACCACCAGCACCGCCCTCCGGGCGCGCCGGTGACCGTGACCGCGGGCCTGAGCCCGCTGGAGACCGTCGGCGAGCGCGGCGTGCTGGCCACGACGCTGGACCGGGTCGGCCACCTGGCGACCACGCAGGTCCGCCACGGGCTCCCCGCGGATTCTTCGGAAGAGTGGATCAGCTGCGCTGACCTGCTCGGCGATCCCGGGATGTTCGACCGCTGGCGCAAGCGGCTCGCCGACTGGCTGAGCGAGCGCCACGACACCGAGATCCCCGAGCGCACGACCTCCGGCTACATCATGTCCTGGTACCTCCAGGTCCCCGGCTTCCTCGGCGGTCTGCTGTTCCACGCTTCTCGTCGGGTCCCGTCGCTGCGCCCCGCCGACATCGCCTTCCGGCTCTCCGGCGACCGGCCGCACCCGAACGCCGTCGCCCTGCTCAGCGACGACTTCTGCTGCCTGCCGGAGGACCCCGAGTCGCACCGCCCCGAGGCCACCACGGTCGCCGACG
Source organism: Allokutzneria sp. NRRL B-24872 (assembly GCF_002155965.1). Taxonomy (GTDB): domain Bacteria; phylum Actinomycetota; class Actinomycetes; order Mycobacteriales; family Pseudonocardiaceae; genus Allokutzneria. Next base: position 24,235 of record NZ_MUMH01000125.1, on the reverse strand, counting down.
AGCGCGCGCTGGCCGCGATGTTCCGTGCCCGCTACACCGCGCACGCCGCCAAGTTCGTCACGGCCTTCGGCCCCGGAACGCGCTTCGGCAAGCGGATGCTGTGGGCCGCCGCCACCGACGCCCTGGACAGCTCCGGCTGGCTCGCCGGGCGCGCCTGCGGCGACGAGGGCGCCGGCGTCGCCGACTCCGCGCTCTTCCTGCCCGCCGCCGAGGCCCCGCTGACCTCAGCGTCCACGCTGCGCACGGTCACCGGCGAGGACGGCCACGTGCTGTGGACCCGCCGCCGCGAGAGCTGCTGCTTCCACTTCGCCCTGCCGGAGCAGCGCGCGTGCACCACGTGCCCCCGCATCACCGAGGACGAGCGCTCCGCCCGCGTCCTCGAACGCGGCCGCTGACCCGCGCACACCACCCCCGCACTCCGCTTAAGCCCTGAATGACTCATTGAGGACCCTCAAGTACCTGAATGAGTCATTCAGGGCTGACGAACTACTTGAGCAGGCGGAAGGCGGGGTGCCCGATCCAAGCCCGAAGGAACTCCGCCGTTCCCAGCGCGAACCTGTCGTCGTTCACGATCCCCAACACCCCCGGAAGGCCAGCGACCACCGACACCTGTCCGTCCAGCAACTCGGCGTTGGCCACACCCCCGATGACGTCCATGACAGCGGCGGTCAACAGGGCCGTGGCCACGTGGTCGATCTCGCTGCTGCAGCCCGCGCTGACATTGACGGCATGCGTCGGCTTGAAGCCGAGAACGGCCTCTGCCTCCGGCTCGTCCGCGTGCTCAGCCTCGAAGAGGTCCTCGTCGACACCCGGCCCCGTCAAGTAGACCAGGAAAGGCCGGCGACAGTCCTCCCCCCGCCTGTCCTCGACGCCCAGTCGATCTGCGGGCACATTGACGTCGAAGAACCCTGGTCGCTCTTCGGTGAAGTGGGAGGAGAGCCCCACCATCAACGCGCGGAACTCCCGCAGCGCAGTTGGGGACAACGGCTCCGCCAACTCGATCACCAACGTCGGGCCAGACACGCCGGGAGTCTAGTTCGGCGAGACGGCTACATGGAGTCGTCGGCGAGGGCGGTGGAGTCGATCCGGACGCGGTGGCGGCTGCCGATGGGGACGACGAGCGGAGTGCCGGCGACGGGGTCGGGGACCACGCGCGCGTCGAGGTCGAAGACGTCGCTGAGCAGCTGTTCGGTCAGCACGTCCTTGGGGTCGCCCTGCGCGACGATCTTGCCGTCCCGCATGGCGATCAGGCGGTCGGAGTAGCGCGCGGCCAGGTTCAGGTCGTGCAGCACCATGATCACGGTGCGCCCGGCCTGGTCGTGCAGCTGCTGCACGAGGTCGAGCACGTCGACCTGGTGCGCGAGGTCGAGGTAGGTGGTGGGCTCGTCGAGCAGGAGCAGGTCGGTGCCCTGGGCCAGCGCCATGGAGATCCACGCGCGCTGCCGCTGACCGCCGGAGAGCTGGTCGAGCGTCCGCTCGGAGAACTCCAGCATCCCGGTCATCCGCAGCGCCTCGGAGACCGCGCCCTCGTCGTCGGAGGACCACTGCCGGTACCAGGCCTGGTGCGGGTGCCGACCGCGCGCGACGAGGTCGCCGACGGTGAGGCCGTCGGGGGCCACCGGGGTCTGCGGCAGCACTCCGACGATCTTGGCGACCTCCCTGGTCGGCGTCTTGTCGATGCGCTTGCCGTCCAGCAGCACGTGGCCCTCCTGCGGGGAGAGCAGGCGGCCGAGCGCGCGCAGCAGGGTCGACTTGCCGCAGCCGTTGGGGCCGATGACGGCGGTGATGGTGCCGTCGATGACGTCCAGGTCCAGGCCTTCGACCACGCGGTTCTCGCCGTAGCCGAGGCTGAGTCCCTCGGCGCGCAGCCGCACCTGAGCGGTAGCAGTCATGTCCGGACCTCTCGATAACGACGAACCAGCAGGTACATGAGGTAGGGCGCGCCGATCACGGCGGTCACGATGCCCACGGGCAGCTCGACGACGCCGAAGGCGGTGCGCGCGATGACGTCGGCGATCACCGTGAGGGCCGCGCCGAGCACCATGGAGCCGACCAGCGGCGGCTGAGGTGTTCCGGCCATCCGCATGGCGATCTGCGGGGTGGCCAGCGCGACGAACTCCACCGGCCCCGCCGAAGCGGTCGCGGTCGCGGCGAGGCCGACCGCGATCAGGATCAGCGCGGCCCGCGAGCCGTTGACCCGGATGCCCAGGCCGCGCGCGGTGTCGTCACCGAACTGGAGGCCGCCGAGCGGGCGAGCCGTGAACAGGGCGAGCGGCACCAGCACGAGCAGCGCGAGTGCGACGGGGGTGACGTGCTCCCACCCTCGGCCGTTGAGGCTGCCGGTGATCCACACCATCGCCCGGCCCGCGTCCGCGACCTCGGACAGCGTCAGCAGGTAGAACTTGATCGCCACGAGCACGGCGGTGATGCCCAGCCCGACCAGCACCAACCGGTAGCCGTCGATCCCGCGCTGCCAGGAGATCGCGAACACGAACAGCGCCGCGACCAGGCCACCACCGAGCGCTGCGGCGGGCAGGCCGAGTTCGGCGAGACCGCCGCTGATCCCACCGGCACTGCCGCCGAGCATGATCACCGCGACCGCGCCGACCCCGGCGCCCGCGGTCACCCCGAGGATGTCCGGACTGGCCAGCGGGTTGCGCGCGATGGACTGGGTGATCGCCCCGGCGAGCGCGAGCGCGGCGCCGACGAGCGCCCCGGTCAGCGCCCTCGGCAGCCGCAGTTCGAGCACGATGTAGGCGTGCGTGTCGTCTCCGCCGCCGAGCAGCACCGCGAGCACGTCGCCGACGCTGATCGGGAAGTCACCGCGACCGAGGTTGACCGCCATGGCCAGCACGAGCAGCCCGAACGCGATCAGCGGCACGAGCACCGGCCGCAACCGGAGCACCCACGAGGCGGGCCCGACGCGCAGCGCGGGGCGGCCGGGGATCGAGGTCTCCCGTCCCAACTGCGCGCTCACAGCCGCACCAACCTTCTCCGCCGGACCAGGATCAAGAAGAACGGGGCGCCGATCAGCGCGAGCATGATGCCGACCTGGAGCTCACCCGGCCGGGCGACGACGCGCCCCACCACGTCCGCGACCAGCAGCATGATCGCGCCGAGCAGCCCCGAGTAGGGCAGCAGCCAGCGGTAGTCGGGGCCGGTGATCGCCCTGGCCATGTGCGGCACGACCAGGCCGACGAAGCCGATCGGCCCGCACGCGGACACCGCGGCTCCGGTCAGCAGCGTGACGGCGGCGATGCCGATGACCCTGGTCAGCAGCACGCTCTGGCCGAGCGAGCGGGCCACGTCCTCGCCGAGCGACAGCGCGTTCAGCCCCGGCGAGTTGATCAGCGCGAGCACCAGGCCGGCGATCAGGAACGGCAGCACCTGGAGCACGATGTCGGGGTCTCGGCCAGCGAGCGAGCCCGAGCGCCAGAACCGGAACGCTTCCAGGCTCTGCGCGTCCAGCAGCACCAACGCCGAGGTCAGCGCGTAGAGCAGGGCGCTGATCGCGGCTCCGGCCAGCGCGAGGGTGACCGGCGTCGGCCCACCCCTGCCGACCGAGCCGAGCGCGAAGACCGCGACCGTGGCGACCAGCGCTCCGGCGAAGCCGAACCAGACCAGCGTGTAGATGTCGTCGGTGCGCAGCATGAAGATCGACAGGACGATGGCGAAGGCCGCGCCCTGGTTCACCCCGAGCAGGCCGGGGTCGGCGAGCGGGTTGCGCGTGTGGCCCTGCATCAGCGCGCCCGCGACGCCGAGCGCGATGCCCACGGCCAGGCCGAGCATGGTCCTCGGCAGGCGCAGCGAGCCGATGACGATGTCGTCCTCGGTGCCGGTCGGCGAGGTCAGCGCGTGCCAGACCTCGGGGAGCGCGATGGGCTTGGAGCCGATGGCGATGCTGGCGAGGACGGCGGCGGTCAGGACCAGCAGGAGCACGATCAGGCCGACCAGCCTGCGCCTGCGGCGGCGAACGGTGGCGTCAGCGTTGCCTGCGGAGGTGACACCCGTCCGGGGGGAGCGTTGTGACCCAGGTGGCGTCGCCACGGTCACACTGCGTTCCAACGAACATCTCCTTCCCTCTGGTCCGTTCGCCCGTCAAGGTAAGGCCGACCTTGCCATAGTCAGGCAAGCCTAACCGAACCGTGGAGGAACCTTGTCCAGAGCGTTGTTGGCGAGACGGAGTCTGGCGATCATCGCCGTGGCCGCCGCGGTTGCCGCCTGCGGCCCCTCCCCCGCCACCCCGCAGGGCGGTGGCTCCGCCGCCCCCGCAGCCGGTTTCCCCAGGACCGTCAAGCACGCCATGGGCGAGACCGCGATCCAGGCCGCGCCCAAGCGGGTCGCCGCGCTGGACGCGAGCTTCGTGGACGCGGTGATCGCGCTGGAGACCGAGGTCGTGGCCTTCACCAGTTACCGCTCGATCGGCGACCGCGTGCCCGACTACCTGGGCGAGGAGGGCAAGCGGCTGAGCGCGGGCGCCAAGGCGGTCGGCACGCTGGCCGAGCCCAAGATCGAGCTGCTGCTGAACCAGAAGCCGGACCTGATCGTCTCGGCCAAGGTGCGCCACGAGGCGATCTACGGCCAGCTCAGCGCCAAGGTGCCGACGGTGTTCAGCGACACCACCGGCCCGACCTGGAAGCAGAACATCCGCCTGGTGGCCAAGGCCCTCGGCAAGGAGGAGCTGGCCGAGAAGAAGATCAAGGCCTACGAGGACCGGGCCCGCCGCATCGGCGACGCGATCAGGGCCAAGGAGGGCAAGAACCCGACGATCTCCATCGTGCGCTTCGTCGACGGCCCGACCCGGCTCTACCAGCAGGCCAGCTTCTCCGGGATCGTGATGAAGGACGCTGGCCTCGCCCGGCCGGCCCCGCAGGCCGCCGAGTCCTTCGCCGCCGAGATCAGCGAGGAGCGCATCGGCGACGCCGACGCCGACAAGATCTTCGTGGCGACCTACCCCGACGAGAAGGGCCAGTCGGCCAGCACGAAGCAGCGCTTCGAGACCAATCCGCTGTGGCGCCCGCTCGCGTCCAAGGTGGTCGCGGTCAACGACCTGACCTGGGTGACCGCGGTGAGCCTGCAGGGCGCGCACATCATCCTGGACGACCTCGCCAAGTCCTTCGGCGTGGACCCGGCGAAGAGCTGACAGAAGCGCTGACCCGCGCGTGGACCGCCCCCGAGCCGCTGCCCGGGGGCGGTCACGCGCCGGTTCCGAGGTGGTTGCGGAGCGCCCGGGGAACGCCATCAGAAGTTAGGGCACCCTATCCTCATTCGTGAAAGGGACTTACGACTCTTGGAGGAGACGTTGAGGACAAGGGCGCTGTTGGCCAGGCGGGCGTTCGCCGGAGTGGCCGCCCTGACCGTGGCCGCTGTGGTCGCGGGCTGCGGCGGGGCCGCACCGAGTTCGCCACCACCGGCCTCGGGCCAGGCGGGCGCGGGCTTCCCGAGGACCGTCAAGCACGCGATGGGCGAGACGACCATCGCCGCCGCGCCGAAGAAGATCGCCGCGCTGGACAGCAGCTACGTGGACGCGGCCTTCGCGCTGGAGACCGAGGTCGTCGCGTTCACGCTGTTCCCGCTGACCGGCGACAAGTTCCCGGACTACCTCAAGGCCGAAGCTGAGGTGTACGGCCGCAACGCCAAGGCCGTCGGATCGCTGGAGCAGCCCAAGGTCGAGGAGACCCTGGCGCTGAACCCGGACCTGATCGTCTCGGCGAAGGTGCGCCACGAGCAGCTCTACGGCCAGCTCTCCGCGCGCAAGCCGGCGGTGTTCAGCCAGACCACCGGGCTGACCTGGAAGGACAACATCCGCCTCCTGGGCACCGCGCTCGGCAAGGAGGACTTGGCCGACAAGAAGATCAAGGGCTACGAGGAGCGCGCCCGCAAGCTGGGTGAGTCGATCCGCGCCAAGGCGGGCAAGAACCCGACGATCTCCGTGGTGCGCTTCGTGAACGGCCCGACCCGGCTCTACACGCCGAACAGCTTCGTCGGCATCGTGCTCAAGGACGCGGGCCTGGCCCGGCCGGCCTCGCAGGACGACTCCAAGGCCAAGGACATCTCGGTGAACGTGGCCGAGGAGCGCATCCTGGACGCCGACGCCGACGCGATCTTCGTCTCGGCCTTCCCCGACGCCAAGGGGGACTCGGCGAAGGCCAAGGAGAAGTACCTGGCCAACCCGCTGTGGAAGCAGCTCAAGGGCAAGGTCACCGATGTCCAGGACGGCACCTGGATCGCCTCGGTGAGCCTGCAGGGCGCGCACGCGGTCCTGGACGACCTGGCCAAGGCATTCGGGGTCGACCCGGCGAAGAGCTGATTCGAGATCTGGCGAAACGCGAGGACCCCTTCAGCAGTTCGGGGCTGCTGAAGGGGTCCTCTTTTGCACTTCTGAACCTGTTGGCTCAGTTTTCGTTGTGGTAGGACTCCAGCACGTCGGCCGGGATACGACCGCGGTCGGAGACCTTCATGCCGCGCTTGCGCGCCCACTCGCGAATTGCCTGGTTCTGCTCGCGGTCAGCGGCGGCCGGGCGGCCGGGACGCGCGCCGGAACGACCACCGGCGGAACGACGCTTGCCGCCGACCTTGCGCGAGCTCGCGATGAAGTCGGCGAGCGAGTCACGCAGCTTTCCGGCGTTACCCCCGGAAAGGTCGATCTCGTAGGACACCCCGTCGATTGCGAACTCGACGGTCTCCTCGGCCTCGGAACCATCGAGGTCGTCCACCAAGGTCCGGATGACCTTCTCAGCCATGCGTCTTCCTTCCCTGAAATCCGGCGACGTGTGCGGTCCGGATGCGTTCCCCAGTCGCCAGCTCGGCAACGAGACTGATCGCGACATTAGCGCAGCTCTGTTCAAAAGAGCAGACGCCGCTCGGTCTCAAAGTGGTGAACGTCATTCAGGTCGGACAAGTGGGAAGAGGATCGTCTCGCGGATACCGAGGCCGGTCAGGGCCATCAACAGGCGATCCATGCCCATTCCCATGCCGCCACTCGGTGGCATTCCGTACTCGAGCGCTCGCAAGAAGTCCTCATCCAGGCGCATGGCCTCGACGTCACCGGCCGCCGCGAGGCGGGCCTGGTCCTCGAAGCGCTGCCGCTGCACGACGGGGTCGACCAGCTCGGAGTACCCGGTGGCCAGCTCGAAGCCGCGCACGTAGAGGTCCCACTTCTCGGTCACCCCCGCGACGCTGCGGTGCTGGCGGGTCAGCGGCGCGGTCTCGGTTGGGAAGTCACGCACAAAGGTCGGCAGGTGCAGGTGGTCTCCGACCAGGTGCTCCCACAGCTCTTCGACCAGCTTTCCGTGGCCGAGCGCGGGGTCGGTGGAGATACCGCGCGATTCCGCGTGCTTGCGCAGCAGCTCCACCGAGGTGGCCGGAGTGATCTCCTCGCCGAGGGCCTCGGACAGGGAGCCGTACATCGTAATTGTCGTCCACTCGCCGGAGAGGTCGTACTCAGTGCCATCGGCCAACGTGGCCACCTGCGTGCCGAATACGGCCTGCGCCGCTTCTTGGACCAACTCCCTGGTCAGCACGCCGATGGTGTCGTAGGAACCGTAGGCCTCGTATGCCTCCAGCATCGCGAACTCCGGCGAGTGCGAGGAGTCCATGCCCTCGTTCCGAAAGTTGCGGTTGATCTCGAAGACCTTCTCGATACCGCCGACGACGCACCTCTTCAGGTACAGCTCGGGCGCGATTCGAAGGTAGAGATCGGTGTCCATGGCATTGGAGTGCGTGACGAATGGCCTAGCGGAGGCGCCGCCGTGCAGCGTCTGCAACATCGGCGTTTCGACCTCGAGGAATCCGCGCTCGTTGAAGGACTCGCGCAGTGATCGCATCACTCCGGAGCGCAAGCGAACGGTATCCCTGGCCTGCGGGCGCAAGATGAGGTCGACGTAACGCTGGCGCACCCGGGTCTCCTCGGAGAGCTCCTTGTGCGCGACCGGAAGCGGGCGCAGCGTCTTCGCCGCCATTTGCCATTCCGTGACCATCACCGACAATTCGCCGCGCCGCGAGGTGGCCACCTCACCGCGGACGAACACGTGGTCGCCGAGGTCGACGTCGCTCTTCCACGCGGCCAGCGCGTCGGCGCCGACCCGGTCGAGGCTGAGCATCGCCTGGAGCTCGACGCCGTCGCCCTCGCGCAGCGTCGCGAAGCAGAGCTTGCCGGTGTTGCGCACGAACATCACGCGGCCGGTGACCCCGACGACCAGGCCGGTCGAGGTGTCCGGTTCGAGGTCCGGGTAGGCCGCGCGGATCTCGGCGAGGCTGTGCGTGCGGTCGAGCACGACGGGGTACGGGTCGACGCCTGCCTCCAGCAGGCGCTCCCGCTTTTCCCGGCGCACCCGCATCTGCTCTGGCAGGTCGTCTTCGCTGGTCGCAGGCTGCTGCTGGGGCTTTGAGTTCACGGTGGAAAAGGGTACGGAACCCCCTGTCAGCGAGGCGAACGGGATACGGTCTGCCGATGGAGGACTCCGCAACGAAGGCCCGCCGCGCCCTGTCCTTCGGAGCGCGCGCCGCCCAGTACGCCGAACACCGGCCCGGCTACCCGGCCGAAGCGGTGCGCTGGGCGCTGGAGCCGGTGCGCGACCGCGAGCAGGTCCGCGTGCTCGACCTGGCCGCGGGAACGGGTCGGCTGAGCGAGGCCCTGCTGGAGGAGCCGGTCGCGGTGATCGCCGTGGAGCCGGACGACGCCATGCGCGAGCAGCTGCTGAACCGACTCGCCGGCTTGGCCGCGCTGAAGGGCACCGCCGAGGACATCCCGCTGCCCGACGAGCGGGTGGACGCGGTCCTGGTCGGGCAGGCCTTCCACTGGTTCACCCCGGAGCTTGCGCTGCCGGAGATCGCGCGGGTGCTCAAGCCCGGCGGCGTGCTCGCGGCGTTGTGGAACCACGACGACGACCGCGTGCCGTGGGTGGCCGGGCTCGCCGACATCACCGGCACCAAGGTCCGCTACACCGAGCACCAGCACGACCGCTCCGAGCTGTTCCCGGAGAACGACGTGTTCACCGCGTTCGGCCAGCGGAGCTTCGAGCACTCGCACCGCAGGACCGCGGCCACGCTCACCGAGACCATCGCCACCCACTCGGTGACGTTGCTCAAGGACGAGGCCGAGCGCGCGGAAACCCTCGCCGAGGTGCGCGCCTACCTCGACGCGACCCCCGAGACCGCCGAGGGCGAGTTCGAACTGCCGCTGGTCACGACCGCGATCCGGGTCCGCAAGCTCTAGCTACTTGGCGTTGCGCTCGTAGACCAGCTTCAGGCCGAGCAGCGTCAGGTCGGAGACGTGGTGCTGGATGGTCGAGGACTCCGCCAGCACCAACGGCGCGAGCCCGCCGGTGGCGATCACCGTGACCGGGCCGGAGTCGGTGGCCTCCAGCTCCGCGACGATCCGCTTCACCAGGCCGTCCACCTGGCTGGCGAAGCCGTAGAGGATGCCGGACTGCAAGCACTCCACGGTGTTCTTGCCGATCACCGAGCGCGGCCGGACCAGCTCCACCTTGCGCAGCTGGGCGGCGCGCGCGGCGAGGGCGTCCACGGAGATCTCGATGCCGGGCGCGAAGGCCCCGCCGAGGAACTCGCCCTTCGCGGAGATCACGTCGATGTTGGTCGAGGTGCCGAAGTCCACCACGACGCAGGCGGTGTCGAAGAGGTGGTGCGCGGCCAGCGTGTTGATCACGCGGTCGGCCCCGACCTCCTTGGGGTTGTCCACCAGCAGCGGCACACCCGTGCGCACGCCGGGCTGGACGATCACGCGGGGCACCTCGCCCCAGTAGCGCCCGAGCATCACCCTCAGCTCGCGCAGCACCGACGGCACGGTGGACAGCGCCGAGACGCCGGTGATCTTGTCGGCGTGCTCGCCGAGCAGCCCGCGCGTGGTCAGCGCCAGCTCGTCCGCGGTCATCCTGGCGTCGGTGCGCATCCGCCAGTCGCGCAGCAGCGTGGTGTCCGCGCCGTCGCCCGCGTACAGGCCGAGCACGATGTTGGTGTTGCCGACGTCAACGGCGAGCAGCACGGGGAACCGCCTCTCAGTCCTCTGCCTGGATGAGCTTGTCCAGCCGGGCGGCGTCCACCGTCTCGGCGGCGGGGCCCTCGGCCTCGGGCTCGGTCTCCGCACCGCTGGTCAGGCCGGAGCCCTCGGGCGCGAAGGCCGGGTCAGTGCCCAGCTCGACGATGGAGTTCGCCGCGTCCACGAAGATCACCTTCGGCTGGTGGGCGCGCGACTCGACGTCGTCCATCAGTCCGTAGGCGATCAGGATGACCAGGTCGCCCGGGTGCACCAGGTGGGCGGCGGCGCCGTTGATGCCGAGCACCCCGCTGCCCCGTTCACCGGGGATCACGTAGGTCTCCAGCCGAGCGCCGTTGGTCACGTCGACGATCGCCACCTGTTCGCCCGGCAGCAGGTCCGCGGCGTCCATCAGGTCCTCGTCCACCGTGACCGAGCCGACGTAGTCCAGGTCGGCCTGGGTCACCGTGGCGCGGTGGATCTTCGATTTGAGCATCGTGCGGAACATGGGGCTACCCCTCTCACCCGTGGAGTTCCGGAGTCCCCCCGCCCTCGGGCACGCCGAGCAGCACGGGGGTGTTGTCGATGAGTCTGGTCCCGCCGACCCTGGCGGCGACGAGCAGCCTCGCCTCGCCGGTGGCGGGAGCCGGGCCGAGGTCCTTGCCGCGCAGCTCCAGGTAGTCAACGACCACCTCGGGGTGGGCGTCGAGCACCGCCCGCGCCGCCGCCACCCCCTGCTCGGCTCCCTCGATCGCGGCGTCGGTGCCCGCGGACAGCGCCTTGGGCAGCGCCAGCGCGCTGGCCCGCTCCGCCTCGGAGAGGAAGCGGTTGCGGGAGGACAGCGCCAGGTGGTCCTCGCGGTCGCGGACGATCGGCACGCCCACGACGGAGGTCTCGAAGTTCAGCTCGCGCGCCATGCGCTTGATCAGCACGAGCTGCTGGTAGTCCTTCTCACCGAAGAAGGAGTGGTCCGGGCGCACGATGTTGAACAGCTTCGCCACCACGGTGAGCACGCCCGCGAAGTGACCCGGCCGGACCGCGCCCTCCAGCTCATCGCCCAGCGGCCCCGGGTGCACCGTGACCTGCGGGGAGTCGCCGTAGATCGCCTCGGCCGACGGCGCGAGCACCAGCTCCACCCCGGCCTCCCGGCACTTGGCCAGGTCGTCCTCCAGCGTGCGCGGGTACTTGGCCAGGTCCTCGTTCGGCCCGAACTGCAACGGGTTCACGAAGATGGACACGACGGTCACGGCGTTCGGCAGCCGCCGCGCCATCCTGATCAGCTCCAGGTGGCCGTCGTGCAGCGCGCCCATCGTGGGCACCAGCGCGATCTTCCTGCCGACGCCGCGCAGCGCCCTGGTCACCTTGCCCAGCTCGGTGGGATCGGTGTGCACCGTGAGCTCGTCGCGGGTGAACTTCGGCGTGCTGGTGGTCATCGCGGGTCCTCGGAGAGTTCGGAGCGGACGGCGTCGGCGGCGTCGGGTCGCAGCAGGCCGGAGCGCTGCGCCCGGTCGGCGGTGCGCCGGGCAAGCGCCAGGTAGGCGGGCAGCGCCTCCGGCGCGGAGCTGCGGAGCACGGTGACGTGGGAGCGCACGGTCCCGGCGTCACCTCGGGCGACGGGGCCGGTGAGCGAGCGGTCGCCCAGCCGGAGCGCGTTGTCCAGCGAGGCGGACAGGATCGGCGCGAGCACCCGCTCGGCCGGCCCGATTCCCGCGTCCCGCAACAGGTCCGCGCACTCCGCGACCAGGGTCATCAGGTGGTTTGCGCCGTGCGCGATCGCGGCGTGGTAGAGCTTGCGGGCCGATTCGGGCACGCGCACCGGCTCCGCGCCCATCTCCACGACCAGGGCTTCGGCCACGTGCCAGGCGACCTCGTCCTCGTCAGCGGCGGTGACCCCGACGCAGCAGGCGGCCATGCGCTGGAGGTCCTCCTCGCGGCCGGTGAAGGTCATCACCGGGTGCAGGGCCAGCGGCAGCACGCCGATCTCGGTCGCGGGCCGCAGCACCTCAACGCCGTGCGCGCCCGCCGTGTGCACGACGATCTGCCCTGCTCGCAAGGAGTTCGTCGCGACCAGGCCGCGCACCAGGCCGCCGAGCTCGTCGTCCGGCACCGCGAGCAGCACCAGGTCGGCCTTGCGGGCGACCTCGTCGGGCGCGAGCACCGGGACTCCGGGCAGCAGCTGCTCGGCGCGGGCGAGGGAAGCGCTGGACACCGCGCAGACGCCGTTGACGATGTGGCCTGCCCTGGCGAGGGCGGCGCCGAGCACCGATCCGACCCGCCCTGCGGAGATCACTCCGACAGCGAGCCGCGCGGGGCGCTCCGACATCATCGTCCTGCTCCTCGTGGTGTTCCAGGCCCACGTCCTCCGCGGGTACCGGACAGCGGCGCGAGACTAACCGCCAGGAGGGGGCCCGCGCCGACCCTGGTGACCAGCTTCACCTGGTGCTCTGCGGGCGTCCGGGTCGGCGACGCGGCGGGCGGTTGTTCGCTGTCCCCAGCGCGCCGGGAGCGTTCACCGCGGCGGCCCGTGCCTCGTGCAGCGTGGCCAGCAGCTCCGCGTGCCGCTGGTCGGAGTTACCGCCGCAGGTGCCGTTGTGCATGCGGTGGCGCACGAACGCGAGTTCGGTGACCGCCGTCTGGTAGCCCGCGACGGCGCGCGCGGCCTCCTCGCCCGCGCGGTGCCGGACCCGGCCGAGCCACCAGCGCCTGCCCGCCATGCTGGCCAGCAGCGCCACCTCGCTCGGCGCGATCCAGCCCGCCTCGGCCATCGCGGGCAGCTGGTCGACCACGATCCGCTGCTCGCGGCGGCGCTGCCAGACCACCAGCCAGATCATCCCGGCGAAGATCGGCACCATGATCAGGAAGTAGACGTCGAGGAAGTCCAGCCCGCCGCCGAGCGTCGCCGCCGCGTTCCACAGCACGTGCAGGCCGATGGCGAGCAGGAAACCCAGCAGTGGCGCCAGAACCCGAACGGCACCGCGCGAGCTGCTGGCCGCGAGGCCGAGCCCGATGCCGGTCATCGCGGTGAACAGCGGGTGGGCGAAGGGCGAGAGCACTCCGCGCAGGATGAACACGGCGACCACACCGCTGGTGGCGTTGCCGAAACCGGCCTGGGCGAAGCCCTGACCGAAGTAGAAGATGTTCTCGGTGAAGGCGAACCCGGCTGCGGTGACGCCCGCGTAGACGATGCCGTCCACCACGCCGTCGAACTCGTGCCTGCGCCGCAGCACCAGCGCGAGCGGGAACAGCGCCTTGGCCGTCTCCTCCACCAGCGGCGCCGAGACCACCGAGCTGAGGAAGTCGCCGCCGGACGGGCCGAGCAGCAGATCGCCGACCGCGCGGGCGCTGTCGTTGATGAGCAGCGCGCTGATCGTGGCGCCGCAGGCTCCCCAGAGGAACGCGGCGAGCAGCAGCCGGGTCGGTTCGGGTTCCCACCGGTCGATCCACAGGAAGGCGCCGACGACGAAACCGACCGGCACCAGCGCTGTGCCCGCCCCGATCAGCACGGCCAGCAGGCCGACGCGCGAGGTGGCCATCCCGAGCAGGACGAGGCCGCACGTGCCGAGGAGGATCAGGCCGATCACCGAGCCGATGACGGCGCGCTGCTGTCGGCGTTGCTGAGCCGGCCGGGCCGGGAGCTCATCCGTGGTCACGATGCGTGAGCCTACGGTTTCGCCCCATACCGCTCGGAACGGACGTGCCGGTCGCACCCGCCGGGCTCGGTAGGGTGCCCGTTCCGTGCGGGACTGGCGGCAGGCGTGGCAGGCGGCGCTGTACTCCCCCGGCGGCTTCTTCGCCCGGGGCGAGCGCCCGTCCGCGCACTTCAGGACCTCGCCGCTGGTCGGGCCCGAACTCGCGCAGGCGCTGCTCGAACTGCTCTCCCGGGTGGACTTCGCGCTCGGCCGCCCCGCTTCGCTGGACTTCGTCGACGTCGGCGCGGGCGGCGGCGAGCTGTCCGCCGCCGTGCACGACCTCGCCCCGCCCGCGCTGCGGCGGCGCCTGTGCGTGACCGCCGTGGAGTTCGACCCGCCCGCCGTTCCCGCCGGGGTGCGCGTGCGCCGCGACCTCCCCGAGCAGGTCGTGGGCTTGCTCGTCGGCCACGAGTGGCTGGACTCGATCCCGTGCCAGATCGTTGAAGTCCACAGTGGACAGATCCGCGCCGTGCACGTCGACGACCACGGCGCCGAGTCCGTCGGGCCGCCCGTCACGGGTCCCGCGTTGGAGTGGCTGCACCGGTGGTGGCCGTTCGTGGAGCGAGCCGAGGTCGGCCTGCCCAGGGACGTCGCGTGGGCTGACGCGGTCGGGCGGGTGCGCGCGGGCGCGGCGCTGGCAGTCGACTACGGGCACCTCCGAGCGCGGCGGCCCCGCTTCGGCACGCTGACCGGCTACCTGGGCGGGCGCCAAGTTCTGCCGGTCCCGGACGGCAGTCGCGACCTGACCGCGCACGTCGCCATGGACTCGTGCGCCGCCGCGGCCGGGGGCGGAGTGATCACCTCGCAGGCCACCGCGCTCGCCGCCCTCGGCGTCTCCGCCGCCGCGCCCGCGTCCGGGCTCGCCGCGACAGATCCGCTGCGCTGGCTGGAGGAAGCCGCCCGAGCTGGCCGGATCGCCGAGCTGACCGACCCGATGGGGCTAGGCGGATTCCACTGGCTGCTGCATGGAAGCATTGGCCCGTGAGCAGGCAGGAAACGATCGGGGTCGGCGCGGGCGCGGCTTACCTCGGAGTCGACCGCGTGATCGACCTCGGCCCGCTGCACCCGGCGGCGCACGGCGCGTACCGGCTGCGGCTGCGCTTGGAGGGCACGGTCGTGACCGAGGCGGAGCCCCTGGTCGGCCACCTGCACCGGGGCGCGGAGAAGCTCTTCGAGGTGCGCGACTACCGCCAGGCCCTCGCGCTGGCCAACCGGCACGACTGGCTCGCCGCGTTCTGCAACGAGGTCACGCTCGCGCTCGCCGTGGAGCGGATGACCGGGATGGACGTTCCCCCAAGGGCTTTGTGGCTGCGCACCCTGTTGTGCGAGCTGAACCGGATGCTCGCGCACCTCGCGTTCCTGGCCCCGCTCACCCGCACTCCGGACGGCTCGTCGACGGCGGGCACCACCGCCGCGCAGCAGGGCATGCACGCCGTCCAGTCGGTCATGGAGGAGGCGACCGGCGGGCGAATCCACTTCATGGCAACGAGAATCGGCGGCCTGCGCGAGGACGTGCCCGCAGGCTGGACCGCCCGCGTCGCCACCGCACTGTCCACTGTGGACCTGGCGGCCATCCGTCAGTCCACTGTGGACGAAGCCGGTTTTCGCGCTCGCCACACGGGAATCGGCGTGCTCTCCGGCGACGACGTCCTCGAACTCGGCGTCACCGGCCCGGCCGCGCGGGCGAGCGGGGTGGACATCGACCTCCGCCGCGACGACCCGAGCTGCGCCTACGGGGAACTCACCGTCGAGCCCGTGCTCGGCACCACCGGCGACGCCCTGGCCCGCGTCGAGTGCATGGCCGGTGAGATCGCGCAGTCCATCCGCTTGGCCCGCGAATGCCTGGACCGCCTGCCCGGCGGCCCGGTGAACGTGCGGCTGCCCAAGGCCGTCAAGGCCCCCGAGGGCTCGGTCTACACCTGGCTCGAAGCCCCGCTCGGCGTCAGCGGCGTCTACCTGGCCTCACGCGGCGAGAAGACCCCGTGGCGGCTGAAGCTGCGCACCCCGTCGTTCAACAACGTCCAAGCCCTGGCGTCGCTTCTCCCAGGAACCGAAGTGGCCGATCTCCCCGCCGTCCTCGGTTCCTTTGCCCTGGTCGTGGGCGACATCGACAAGTGACTAGTCGTCGGCCCGGCGGCGGCGTCGGCGCGGGGTGTCGTTCACGCCGTTGGCGGCGAGCAGGTCGCTGACGGAGAGCCCAGTTCCTGAGCCGTGGTGGCCGGAGGCGGGCGCAGGCTTGGCGGGCTCGGCGTCGGACAGTTCCGGGTTCCACGCGCCGGTGGAGTCCCAGGACGGGGCGACACCCTCGGGACGACGACGACGTCCAGTGGACGACGAGGTGTCGCGGCGCGGAGGCGGGTCGTCCTGCGTGGCCCACTCCGCGTTCACGTCGACCTTCGGCGGAGGCGGCGGCGCCGGTGCCGGGGCCGAAGGCGGTGTGAGGGCTTCGCGCTTGGTCGCGGCGAGCTTGTCCATCCAGCTCGGCTCGGCGTCGCCCCGGTGCCTGCGACCGGAGGAGCGCACGGGCTCGACGTACGGCTCCGGCTCCGGCACGGGTGCGGGCTCCGGCTCGGGCTCGGGTGGGGAGAACGACTCCGACAACGAGGACAGCGCCGACGCCTCGGGCTCGGCGTGCACCTCGGGCTCCGGGCGGCGCGGCGGCTCGGACCGGCGCACGACATCGGTCTTGTGCGCCTCGGGCTCAGCGCGACGGACCTCGGGCTCGGGGCGCGGTTCCGGCTTGGTCTCCGGCTCCGGGGCGCGTTCGGGCGCGCGGTTGACGACCTGAGGCTCGCGCACCGGCGGGCGGCTGACCACCTGGGGCTCCGGGCGCTGCGGCCGTGCGGACGGCGTCGGAGCGGGCGCCGGAGCCGGTGCTGGCGTGGGTGTCGCCGGAGCTGCTGCCTGAGGAGCTGGAGCGGGCGCTGGTGTCGGGGTTGGCGCGGCCATGCGGCCCGAGTCACGTGGACCCTGCGGCGGCTGCTGAGCGGGCGCGGCCATGCGCCCGGAGTCACGCGGACCCTGCGGCGGCTGAGCGGGTGCGGCCATGCGGCCCGAGTCACGCGGGCGCTGCGGCGGCTGAGCGGGCGTGCGCTCGTGGACCTCGGTGGTCTCCACGGCGGTCACCGGCGGCACCACGGTCGTCGCGGCGGCGGGCTTCTGCGGGCGGGTGACGGGCCAGGCGTCGACGACCTCGGGCATGGCCGCGGCGGGCTGCATCTGGTGGTCGCGCCGTTGCGGCATGGACCGCGTCGGCTCGGGGCGCTGAGCGGGCTGCGGGCGCTGCGGGCGGGACGGCTCGTTGCGCACGGGCTGCGGGCGACCGGACTCGACGCGGCGCGCGCTGTCCTTGGCCATCACCTGCGTGTGCGCGGCGTCCGCGCGGACCGGCTGCTGCCGCACCTGCGCCTGGGCGGGCGCGAGCTTGCGGCGGTGCTCCTCGGTGGTCGTGATGATGCGGCTCTCGCGGCTGTCGGCGATGGCCACCAGGCGGGCCTGGTCCAGCGCGCGCATCCGCGTCGCCTCAGCGCGCAGCGCCACCCGCTCCACCAGGACCTCGCCGCCGAGCAGCGCCTCCAGGTTCTCGCGCAGCGTGCGCAGCTCACTGCGGAGGTCGTCCAGCTCGCTGCGGGAGTCGTCCTCCAGCTGGCGCCGGGTCTCGGCCTCGACCTCCAGCTCGTACTCGCGGCGGGCGGCGCACTCGCGCTCCAGCTCCAGCTCGTAGACCCGCTGCAGCTCGTCCTCGCGCTCTTCGCGCTCCACGGCCTGGTTGCGGTAGCGGGCGGCGGCGAAGGCGGCGAGCAGGGCCGCCCAGAGCGCGGCGACCACGGCGAGGCGCAGCCAACGCGAGGAGTCGCTGAACACCAACACGGCCGCGGCGACCACGGCGAAGGACAGCACTGCGACGACCAACGCCAGGCCCATGCCACGGCCTGTGCTGCGCTCGGGCGAGTCGCTGCGGCCGGTCATGGGCTCTACGGTACCTGGCGGTTATCCGACCGAGACCTCATCGGCGGGCTCATTCCCGTCTCGGTGCAGGCACGTTGTGATCCACATCAGATTTTCTGCTCAGCGCCGATGCCTGGTGATCTTGTCCGGATCGTCCGGTTCCTCGGGGGTCCGGCAGCAGTGCTCCAGCCAGAGCGCACCCCCGGCCAACGCCGCCGAGCTGACCAGTCCGACGGTCGCGGCGAGGGTGTCGCCCGCCGCCGCTTCAAGATCGGCGAAGCGCGGCGCCACGTAGAGCAGCACGGCGCCCCACACGCCCACCATGATGGCTCCTGCCAGCGAGGACGCCTTCGCCAGCGCCACGGCGCGGGCCGCGACCAGCGCGTCGACCGGCGCCGTTCCCGGCTTGCGCTGGATGCGCGCGCGGAGGCTGAGGCCGAACCACACCTCGACGCCGCCGAGCACCAGGAAGGTCAGCCCGATGAAGGCGGGCAGGCGGGGCAGCGAGTTGTACCCGACGACCAGCAGCAGATGGGCCACCAACGCCGCCAGCACCGCCGCGACCGCCAGATCCCGTGGCCTGGTGAATCTCACACTCCCCATCCTGACCCCTGCACCCTTGACAAGCCAATTAGCTAATAAGCAAACTGCCTAAGTGACAACGATCGACGTGTTGAAGGCGCTGGCCAACGAGCGGCGGATGCAGATCCTGGACTGGCTCAAGGATCCGACGCGGCACTTCCCGCCCCAGGTGGACGGGGACCTCGAACGCGACGGCGTGTGCGCGCTCTACATCGCCGAGAAGCTCGGCATGAGCCAGCCGAGCGCGGGCGAGCACCTCAAGGTCCTGGCCGCCGCCGACCTCATCGTCGGCACGCGGATCAAGCAGTGGGTCTTCTACCGGCGCAACGAGGAGCGCATCGAGGAAGTCCGCGAAGCCATGAAGGACCTGTGATGTACGACAAGCTCATCGACCTCCTCGACGCCGAGGGCGCCAACTACCGCGTCCTCGACCACGCGCCCGAGGGCCGCACCGACCTCGTCAGCGAACTTCGCGGGAACGCGCTCGCCCAGGCCGCCAAGTGCGTCGTCGTGATGGTCAAGATCGGTAAGAGGGCCAGGCGCCACGTGCTCGCCGTGGTGCCCGGCGATCGCAGGGTCGACCTGGCCGGGCTCAAGCACCTGCTCGGCGGCAGCTACGCCGCGTTCGCCCCGCAGGACGTCGCCGAGGCCCTCGCGGGCAGCGCCAGCGGCACCATCCTGCCCTTCACCTGGCACCCCGACCTCGAACTCATCGTCGATCCCGCACTGGTCGAGCAGGACGAGCTGTACTTCAACGCCGCCCGCCTGGACCGCTCGATCGCCTTGTCTGCCAACGACTACGTCGCGATCACCCGGCCACGGTTCGAACGCATCGCCGAAGCGGGGAGCACCCCGTGACCGAGTACTCGATCACCACCGAAGCGCGCTTCGCCCACCTGGAGCGCATCGACGTCGGCCAGGTCGCCGCCGCCGTCACCGAGCAGTGGCACAACCAGACCCTGTGCGCCGTCAACGACTCCGTCGTCCGCCTCGGCGTGCTCGAAGGCGAGTTCCACTGGCACAAGCACGACAACGAGGACGAGTTCTTCTACGTCGTCGAAGGACGGCTGATCATCGAGGTCGAGGGCCGCCCGGACGCCGAACTGGGCCCCGGCCAAGCCTTCACGGTGCCCAAGAACGTCATGCACCGCCCCATCGCCCCGACCCGCACCGTCGTCCTCATGGTCGAGCTCGACAAAACCCGTTTCGTACTCAACCCGGGAAAGAGAGCGCTCCCAATTCCCGCTAGGAGTACGAAACGGGAGGGTCTAGACCTCGGCCACGCGCGATGAGAGGAGCGGGGCGGTGGGGTGCACGGGCCCATTTTAGCTGGTGAGGGCTAGGTGAGGGCGAGGTCGTCGCGGCGTTGGACGCCGTTGGTGGAGAGGCGGGCGAGGAGGTCGCGCACGGGGCCGTGGCCGGGCAGCACCGCGTCGGGCTCGACGTCGAGCCACGGCAGCAGCACGGTGGCGCGATCCGGTGTCCCGGGGTGCGGCAGCAGGAGTTCGGGGTGGTCGGAGGCGATGTCGTCGACGGCGACCACGTCCACATCGAGCACCCGAGGGCCCCACCGCACGAGGCGTTCCCGCCCGGCCTGCTCCTCCAGGTCCTGACCGCGGCGCAGCCAGTACCACTCGTCGGCGTCCTCGGCCTCGACGACGAGCACCGCGTTGAGGAAGTCCTCCTGCTCGACCCCGCCCCACGGAGCCGTTTCGTAGACCGACGACACGGCGACCAGCTCGGGCCGGAAACCGTCGACGGCGGCCTGGAGGAACGCCAAGCGGTCCCCCATGTTCGAGCCCAACGACAGCACAGCCCTGCTCACTCGGACGCGCGTCCCTTCCGCCGAGAACGCCGAACGGTCACGGCGACATCGGTGAACTCCAACGGGATCGGCGCGTTGGGCTTGTGGATCGTCACCTCGGTGGCGTGCGCGCGCTCGTCCATCATCACGTCGTCGGCGACGCGGCCGGCGACGGTCTCGATGAGGTCGCAGGGCTTGCCGCCGACGATCTCCGCGGCGCGCTCGGCGAGGACGCCGTAGTGCAGCGTGTGCCGGAGGTCGTCGGTCTCGGCGGCGCGGTCGAGGTCGATCCAGACGGTGATGTCGACGACGAAGTCCTGGCCGTCGCGCTTCTCGTGGTCGAAGACGCCGTGGTGGCCGCGCACCCGCAGCCCCGTCAGCGTGATCCGGTCCGTCATCGGTCCTCCCAGCCTCGCGCCCACGCGGTCGCCACCGCCACCGCGTCCAACGACCCAGCAACATCGTGCACCCGCACGCCCCACGCGCCGGAAGAGGCCGCCAGCGCGGTGATCGCGGCGGTGGCGAACTCCCTGCCGTCGGGTGGGCGCGGCGCCCCGTCAGCGTCGGCGAGCAGCGCGCCGAGGAACCGCTTGCGCGAAGCCCCGACGAGCAGCGGGAAGCCCAGCTTCACCAGTTCGTCCAGCCTGCGCAGCAGTTCCCAGTCCTGCCTGCGGCTCTTCGCGAACCCGAGCCCGGGGTCGAGCACGATCGCGTCCTCGGCGACCCCGGCGGCGACGGCCACCTCGACGCGCGCGGTGAGTTCGGCGGCCACGTCGGAGACGACGTCGGTGTAACTGGCGAGCAGGTCCATCTCGGTGCTGTGACCGCGCCAGTGCATCAAGATCCACGGGCAGCCAGCATCGGCCACCACGTGCGCCATCCGCTCGTCGGCCAAGCCGCCCGAGACGTCGTTGACCACGGTGGCACCGGCCTCCAGCGCCGCGACGGCGACCTCGCCGCGCATGGTGTCCACGCTGGTCCGCACGCCGTGCGAGGTGAGGTCGCGGATCACCGGGACCACGCGGGCGGCCTCGACGGCGGGGGCGACGCGCTGCGCGCCGGGCCGGGTGGACTCGCCGCCGACGTCGATCAGGTCGGCGCCGCGGTGGAACATCTCGATGCCGTGCGCGACGGCGTCGTCGTGGTCGAGGTAGCGCCCGCCGTCGGAGAACGAGTCGGGCGTGACGTTGAGGATGCCCATCACGGCGCACCGGCCGGTGCTGGGCAGAGCGGAGTGGACCATCACCGGGCCTTGATCAGCGCGATGGCCTCGGCCCTGGTCGACGCGGAGTCCCGCATCAGCCCGCGCACGGCGGAGGTCGTGGTCAGCGCACCGGCCTTCTTGATGCCCCTCATGCCCATGCAGAGATGTTCCGCCTGCATCACCACGATCACCCCGCGGGGGTTGAGCTTGCGCACGAGCGCGTCGGCCACCTGCGAGGTCAGCCGCTCCTGCACCTGCGGGCGCCGCGCGTAGAGGTCGACCAGCCGCGCGAGCTTGGACAGCCCGGTCACCTGGCCCCGCGCGTTCGGGATGTAGCCGACGTGGGCCACGCCGTGGAAGGGCAGCAGGTGGTGCTCGCAGGTGGAGTACATCGGGATGTCGGTGACCAGGACGAGCTCCTCGTGGCTCTCGTCGAAGGTCTTGTCGAGCACCTCGTCCGGGTTCGCGCGCAGCCCGGCGAACAGTTCCTCGTAGGCCCGCGCGACCCGGGCCGGGGTGTCCCTCAGCCCCTCGCGGGTGGGGTCCTCCCCCACCGCGGCGAGCAGTTCGCGGACAGCGGCCTCGGCGCGCTCCCGGTCGAAGACCTGGTGCCCGCCGAGGCCGCGTGTGCCGTCGGTGTCGTTGCCGTTCAGCGCTTGCCGTCCTGGGAGTCGGCGTCGATCGAGCGCTGCACCTCTTTCTGCGCCTCCGGCTGCTGCTGCTGCTGCTCGGTCGGGCGCTCGGTGCTCGGCGGCTGCTGCTGCCCGCTCCACGTCGCCGCCGGGCCGCCGGGGGCGGTCGCCGGGGTCCAGCCGGGAGGTGCCCCGTAGTAGGGCGGTCCCGGCGCGTGCGGCTGGGCGGGAGCGACCTGCTCGGCGTCCTGCTGCGCCTGCCACGCGGGCGGGTGCGGCTGCTGCGGACCGCTGCCGTTGGGGCCGGGCGTCTCCCCGCTGCCGTGCGGCGGACCGCCGGGCAGGTCGTTGCCGCCGGGGGCGGTGCCGACCGGGGTGGGCTCGGGCTCCTCGACGACCGGGGGCCACGGCTCGCCGCGCTCGATGGCCAACTCGCCCTTGGTCTTGATGGGCGGCTTGTCCGAGGGCGTGCGCCCGCCGAAGTCGTTGAACGCGGTGATCCTCGGCCGCTTCTCCACCGTGGCGAAGACGCGCTCCAGGTCCTTGCGCTGCAACGTCTCCTTGTCGAGCAGTTCGACCACGAGCGAGTCGAGGACCTCGCGGTACTGGGACAGGATCTCCCAGGCCTCGGTGTGCGCGACCTCGATGAGCTTGCGCACCTCCTCGTCGATCTCGTGCGCGACCTCCAGCGAGTAGTCCGGCTGGTGGCCCATCTGCCTGCCGAGGAACGGCTCGCCCTGGTTGGTCCCGTACTTCACGGCGCCGAGCTTGGCGCTCATGCCGTACTCGGTGACCATCGCGCGGGCGATCTTGGTGGCCTGCTCGATGTCGCTGGAGGCGCCGGTGGTGGGCTCGTGGAAGATCAGCTCCTCCGCCGAGCGCCCGCCCATCGCGAACACCAGCCTCGCGATCATCTCGGAGCGGGTCATCAGCTCCTTGTCGTCCTCGGGCACCACCAGCGCGTGCCCGCCGGTGCGACCGCGCGGCATGATCGTGACCTTGTAGACCGGCTCCAGGTCGGGCATGGCCCACGCCGCGAGCGCGTGGCCCGCCTCGTGGTAGGCCGCGACCTTCTTCTCCTTCTCGGAGATCATCCGGCTCTTGCGGGCCGGACCGCCGACGACGCGGTCCACCGACTCCTCGAGGGCCTCGGCCGTGATGAGCTGGCCGTTGTGCCGCGCGGTGAGCAGCGCGGCCTCGTTGAGCACGTTGGCCAGGTCAGCGCCCGAGAAGCCTACGGTGCGCTTGGCCAGCGAGTCCAGGTCCGCGTCCGGGTCGAGCGGCTTGCTCTTGGAGTGCACCCGCAGGATCGCCTTGCGGCCGGCGAGGTCGGGCGCGGCGACGGGGATCTGCCGGTCGAAGCGGCCCGGGCGCAGCAGCGCCGGGTCCAGGATGTCCGGCCGGTTGGTCGCCGCGATCAGGATGATGCCGCCGCGCGAGTCGAAGCCGTCCATCTCGACCAGCAGCTGGTTGAGGGTCTGCTCGCGCTCGTCGTGCCCACCGCCGAGGCCGGCGCCGCGGTGGCGGCCGACCGCGTCGATCTCGTCGACGAAGATGATGCACGGGGCGTTCTGCTTGGCCTGCTCGAACAGGTCGCGCACCCGGGAGGCGCCGACGCCGACGAACATCTCGACGAAGTCCGAGCCGGAGATCGAGTAGAACGGCACCCCGGCCTCACCGGCGACGGCCCTGGCGAGCAGCGTCTTACCGGTTCCCGGCGGCCCGTAGAGCAGCACGCCCTTGGGGATCTTGGCGCCGAGCGCCTGGTAGCGGCCGGGGTTCTGGAGGAAGTCCTTGATCTCGTAGAGCTCCTCCACCGCCTCGTTGGCACCGGCCACGTCGGCGAAGGTGGTCTTCGGCATGTCCTTGGACAACTGCTTGGCCTTGGACTTGCCGAAGTTCAAGACCCGGCTGCCACCGCCCTGCGAGTTGTTCATCATCCACATCAGCAGGACGAGGACGAGGCCGACCGGTATCAGGTAGAGCAGCGCCGTTACCAGCAGCGACTCCTGGGTGACCTCGGTCTTCCAGCCGCCGGACATGTTCTTGGCGTTGATCAGCGTCTGGACCAGCTGACCGGAGCCCCCCGAGGGGAACTGCGTGATCAGCCGGGTCTTGTTGCCGTCGACCGGGTTGTTCAGATCGAGTTTGAGCCGCTGTTCCTTGTCCTGGAGGATCGCGCTCTTGACGTTGCCGTTGTTGAGCTGTTCCAGGGCGCGGGAGGTGNNTCCGGCTTTCGTCCGGCGACCGTCGTCCGACCAGCGTACCGCCCGAGCCCGCTCCCGCTCCGAAGCACGGCGCGGGGCGATCCGGGCGCACCGGTCTCCCCAGGCAACGGGCGAGGGCCGCCGAGGGTTCCCCCGCGCTCCCCCAACCCCGCGG
>NZ_MUMH01000124.1 GCF_002155965.1 Allokutzneria sp. NRRL B-24872 | reverse complement strand
CAAAGGGGATTGGGCGGCCGGCGACCCAGACCAGGCCGACGGTGCGGGTGGGGCGCGGCGTGATGGCCAGCTCCACGACACCGCGGGCGGGCGGGTCGGCGCGGGGGAGGACGGCGACGCCGAGGCTCGCGCTGACCATGCCGCGCACGGTGTCCACGTCGTCGCCCTCGAAGGCGAGCTGGGGCGTGAAACCCGCTGCGGCGCAGACCTTGTCGGTGATCTGGCGCAGGCCGTAGCCGGGCTTGGTGGTCACGAACGGCTCGTCGGAGACCTCGCGCAGGCGGACGCGGCGCCGGGACACGAGGCGGTGGTCGGCGGGGACGGTGAGCACGAGTTCCTGCTCCACCCAGGGATGGCTCTCCAGGTCGTGCTCGTCCAGCGGCAGTGGCGCGGTCAGCGCGAGGTCGATCGCGCCCTCGCGCAGCTTCTCCAGGACGGTCGGGTGCGCGCTCTGGATCAGGGTGAAGCGGACGGTCGGGCGGCGGAGCTTGAACTCGCGCAGCAGCGCGGGCACCCACGGCGACATCGTTCGGAGGAAACCGAAAGCCACGTGCCCGCCCTTCGGGTCCGCCTCCTCCGACGCGCGGCGGCAGCCGGGTTCGAGGGCGCCGAGCGACTGGGTGGCGGCTTCGGCGAGCATCCGGCCCGCGCGGGTCAGCTGGACGCCTCGGCCGGAGCGCACGACGACGGGCGCGCCCAGTGCTCGGCTCAGCTCGGCCAGCCATCGGCTGACGGTCGGCTGTGGCACTCCGAGGCGTTCGGCGACGTGGGTGACGTGTTGTTCTTCGGCGAGCGCGCGGAGCAGTCTCAGCCGAGGCGCGAGTTCGCTGACCAGCCGTTCGACGCGATCATCCACAAATGGATAAGTTACCGCCGAAATCGACATTGGACGTATCAAAGCTTGCCTGCCAGCGTGTTTGACCGTGGCTCAGCACAGGAATCGACGCATCGGAATGGCCGTTCTCGCGGCTGGTCTGGCGACCTTCGCGGTGCTCTACGCGCCGCAGCCGGTGCTGCCGCTGCTCGCCGAGGAGTTCCGGCTCGGCCCCGGCGAGGTCTCCGCCGTGGTGAGCGCGGCGACGCTGAGCCTGGCGCTGGCCGTGCTGCCGATGGCCGCGTTGTCCGAGGTGGTCGGGCGCAAGCCGATGATGCTCGGCTCGGTGATCGCCGCCGTGCTGATCGGTTCCGTGCTGCCGCTCGCCCCGAACTTCGGCACCCTCATCGCGCTGCGCGTCGTGCAGGGCGTCGCGATCGCGGGGCTGCCCGGAGTCGCGATGGCGTACATGGCGGAGGAAATCGGCCTCGCGGGCTTGGGCGCGGTGATGGGTCTCTACGTCGCGGGGAACACCACGGGCGGCATGTCCGGCCGGTTGCTCGCCGGAGTGCTGGGCGACGTGGTCGACTGGCGATTCGGGCTATTCGCGGTCGCGGTGCTGGCCGGATTGTGCGCGGTGGCAATGGCTTTGTTGATGCCCGCGTCCCGCGCTCAGCCGCAACGGAGTTCCCTGCTGGCCGGATTGCGCGGAGCTACCAGGGATTCCGGGCTCTACGGGCCTTATGCGGTGGCATTCCTGGGAATGGCGTCGATCGTCGCGGTCTACAACGTGATCTCCTTCCGGCTGATCGATGATCCTTTTCGGCTCGCGCCCGGTGTCGCCGCGATGGTCTTCCTCGGCTACCTGTGCGGCGGAGTCGCTTCGGCGATCGCCGGTCGCGTCGCCGACCGGATCGGCAAGCCGCCGGTCGTGCTCGTGGCACTGGGGATCGCGGTCGTCGGCATGGTGATGACGGTGCCGGACAACCTCTTCTTCGTGCTGCCGGGCATCGCGCTGCTGTCCGCGGGCTTCTTCGCCGCGCACGCCGTCGCGAGCAGCTGGATCGGTGCGCGTGCCGCTCCAGGCGCGCGAGCGCAGGCATCGGGTGTGTACCTGCTGGCCTACTACCTCGGCAGCAGCACGGGGGCCTCGGTCGCGGGCTGGGCCTACGGCGCAGGTGGCTGGACGCCGGTGGCCCTGGTCAACTGCGGGTGGCTGGTGCTCGCGGGCTTGGTGGTGTTCAGGGTTCGAGGCGCAGGTCGATCGCGGGTGCCGTCGGAGCCAGCTCCAGTCGCCCCCGCGACGGCAGCGTGACCGACCCGGCGTCGATGGTCAGCTGCGCGCCGGTGATGTCCGCGGGCACCTCGTAGACGACAGCTGAGGGGAACAGGTCGCCGTCGTAGCGCTTGCCCGCGATCTTCGCCTTGCCACCGCCGGGCAGCTTCAGCGCGATGCGGTCCGCCGTGAGGTATCCGGCGAGGTCCTCTGGCAGGCCGTCGCCGTTCACCCGGAGCTGGACCTCCAGCAGCGCCTTGTCGTTGCCAGCGGGCGAGATCAGGCCGAGCTTGCCCGACTCCGGCTGCCGCACCGGGCGCTGCCAGCCGAGCCGGAGCCCGCTGACGGTGAGGGTCGCCGTCCCGGTGCTGCCACCGGCCTTGAAGGACAGGGCCTGCGTGGTGGCCGGGGACTTCAGCGAGCCGACCTTCCTGCGCAGCACGGCGGGCAGCTCGTAGACGGGCTTGCCCTCCGGCAGCTCGACGGCCTGCTCCAGCAGCGACTGCACGTTGGTGTTGAGCACCAGCTTCGGCGGGGCGCCACCGCCCTGCTCGGGCACGGTGAACAGGACGAAGATCGCTCCGGAGTCCGGCAGCTGCGCCTTCGGCAGATCGCGCCAGCCGCCGGGCAGGTCGAGCGCGATGCCCGGTACCGGAGCCGCGCCGCTGACCCACGAGCCGGACAGCAGCTCCTCGTCGAGCTGCTTGCGGTTCACGTGCAGCCGCAGCACCCACAGCCGCTGCCCGCGCTCCGGGTTCAGCACGCCTGCGTTGTCGGGCAACGGAAAGCTGCCCGGCATGCCCCAGCCCTTGCCCTCGACCGCGGCGAAGTCGTCGCGCAGGTGGATGCCCGTCGCGTCGTTGAGGCCGAGCTCGACGTTGCTGCGCTTGCCGTCGTCCGGCAGCACGGCCAGGTAGCCGGGCCCGGCGTTGCGCTCGTTCTGCGCGTTGGGTTTGCGGGAGGCGCCGTCCGGCCGCACGATCTCCGTCGCCGGGGTCGTCGCCTGACCGGGCGCGGGCACCTTCGGCGCCTCCAGCTCGACGCGGTCGCCCTTGGTCAGCACCGGGATCGGTATCCAGTCCGGCGCGGGCCCGGTACCGGGGACCTGGATCGGCCCGCACCACAGCTTCGGCTCGACGGGCACGTAGTACTCGCCCTCCTCGGCCTCGGCGCGCGCGAACCAGCACTGCACCGTGCCGTCGCCGGAGCGCGCGACCCGCTGCTGCTCGATCGCCGTCGCCACCGCCTCCTCGCCCGCGCGCAGCAGCGCGTCCGCGTTCGGCAGCCGGTGGCCCTGGAGGGTCACCTCGATCGGACCGCTCGGCTTCGGGACAGGCGGGCTCGGCACCGGCTCGGGTGCCGGCTCCTGGGGGAGACCGCAGCCCCCGACCAGTGCCAACAGCAGCACCAGCACCGCCTGGCCCTTACGAGAACGCGACACCAAGGAGATCTCCGGTAGCCAGTGTGAAGAAATTGCTGACTACCTAGATGCGCGTGAGAGGCCCTTCGGGTTGCACCGCGGCAGAGTTCCTGATCTCTATTTGCCGCCGCTGCTCGCGGCCTGGTACACGGCTACCGTCTGCTCCGCCACGCTCGCCCAGGAAAACTCCTGCACAGCGCGGTCCCGGCCGGCCGCTCCCATGGCCGCCGCGCGCTCCGGATCACCCAGCAACTCGTTCACCGAGTCCGCGAGCTGTGTGCGGAAGGTCTCCACGTCGTGCTCGTCGTAGTGCGCGAGCAGACCGGTGCGGCCGTGGTCGACGACCTCCGGGATGCCGCCGACGTCCGAGGCGACCACGGCCGTCCCGCAGGCCATCGCCTCCAGGTTCACGATGCCCAGCGGCTCGTAGACCGAGGGGCAGACGAAGACCGTCGCGTGCGAGAGGAACTGCCGCACCTCGGCGGGCTGGAGCATCTTCTGGATCCAGAACACACCCGGGCGCGCGGCGGCCAGCTCGGAGACGGCCTTCGCGGTCTCCTCGGCGATCTCCGGGGTGTCCGGAGCACCCGCGCAGAGCACGATCTGCGCGTCCTTGTCGATGCGGTGCGCGGCGGCGATGAGGTGGCCGACGCCCTTCTGCCGGGTGATCCGGCCGACGAAGACCACGGTCGGCCGGTCGGGGTCGACGCCGTAGGCGCGCAGCGCGTCGTGCTCGGTGACCGGGTGGTAGGCCTGCGTGTCGATGCCGTTGCGCACCACGTGCACGCGGGCGGGGTCCAGCGCGGGGTAGCAGTCGAGCACGTCCGCGCGCATGCCCGCGCTGACCGCGATGATCGCGTCGGCCGACTCGTACGCGGTCCGCTCCACCCACGAGGAGAGCTGGTAGCCGCCACCGAGCTGTTCGGCCTTCCACGGCCGCCTCGGTTCGAGCGAGTGCGCGGTCACCACGTGCGGGATGCCGTGCAGCACCTTGGCGATCTGCCCGGCCATGTTGGCGTACCAGGTGTGCGAGTGCACCAGGTCCACGCCTTCAACCGCGGCCACCATCGACAGATCGACCGACAGCGTCTGCAACGCCGCGTTCGCTCTCTCCAGACCTGCGGCGCTCGCGTGGGCGTGCGCGTCGGCGCGAGCGCCGCCGAAGCAGTGCACGTCCACGTCGATGAGCTCGCGCAGCCGAGGGACCAGGAAACCGACGTGTACCCCTGCCCCGCCGTAGACCTCCGGCGGGTACTCGCGGGTCAGCAGACCGATGCGCACGCTGACAAACGCTAGCCGCTCTGCGGCAGCCGGGTGAACGTGGCGCGACACCCGACAAAGCCGTGCCCCGATGCGGTGGCCATTCGGTGATCTGCCCGGATAGGGTCACCGACTGTGAAGGGGCAGCCTCACGTCCTCGGGATCGTGCTGGCCGGTGGCGAAGGGAAGCGGCTGTGGCCGCTGACCGCCGACCGGGCCAAGCCTGCGGTCCCCTTCGGGGGCAACTACCGGCTCATCGACTTCGTGCTGTCGAACCTGGTCAACGCGGGTCTGACGCAGATATGCGTGTTGACGCAGTACAAGTCGCACTCGCTCGACCGGCACATCTCCACGACGTGGCGGCTCTCCAGCGTGCTCGGGCAGTACATCACCCCGGTCCCGGCGCAGCAGCGGCTCGGGCCGCGCTGGTACACCGGCAGCGCCGACGCGATCTACCAGTCGCTGAACCTGGTCTACGACGAGAAGCCGGACTACATCGTCGTCTTCGGTGCCGACCACGTGTACCGCATGGACCCGTCCCAGATGCTGGAACAACACATCGCCACCGACGCGGGCGTGACCGTCGCGGGCATCCGCGTGCCGCGCGCCGAGGCGAAGGCCTTCGGCTGCATCGACTCCGACGCCAGCGGCCAGATCACCCGCTTCCTGGAGAAGCCCGCCGACCCGCCGGGGACGCCGGACGACCCCGAGGTCACCTTCGCCTCGATGGGCAACTACGTCTTCAGCACCGACGCGCTGCTCGAAGCGCTGCGGGCGGACGCGGCCAACCCCGACTCCGACCACGACATGGGCGGCGACATCATCCCCGCGCTGGTCTCGGCCGGGCGCGCGGCCGTCTACGACTTCGCCGACAACGTGGTGCCCGGGGAGACCGAGCGCGACCGCGGCTACTGGCGCGACGTCGGGACCATCGACGCCTACTACGACTCGCACATGGACCTCGTGTCCGTGCACCCGGTGTTCAACCTCTACAACCAGGCGTGGCCGATCCGCACCGCGACGCCGCCGCTGGCTCCGGCCAAGTTCGTGCAGGGCGGCACCGCGCAGGACTCCATCGTCGGCCCCGGCACGATCATCTCCGGCGCGCAGGTCACCAACTCCGTGGTGGGCGCTGGCGTGATGATCGAGGCCGGAGCGCAGGTGGACGGCAGCGTGCTGCTGCCCGGCGTGCACATCGGCAAGGGCGCGGTCGTGCGCAGGGCGATCCTCGACAAGAACGTGGTCGTGCCCGACGGAGCCCAGATCGGCGTCGACCTCACCACCGACCGCGAGCGCTACACCGTCAGCGGCAGCGGCGTCGTGGTCCTCGGCAAGGGCGTCCGCGCCGACTAGGGCCGGGTCGTCAGCGCTTGGCCGCGGCCAGGAGCCCGTCTCCGACGGGGAGCAGCACCGGGACCAGGCGCTCGTCCTCGCGGGCCAGGCGGGCGACCTCGCGCAGCGCGGTGGTGGCCAGGTCCTGCTCGTCGGGGTCGGCGACGCGACCGCTCCACAGCGCGTTGTCGAAGACGATCACCCCGCCGGGGCGCAGCAGCCGGACGCCCTCCTCGAGGTACTTCGGGTACTCCGGCTTCAGGCCGTCCACGAACACCAGGTCGTAGCCGCCGTCGGTGAGCCTGGGCAGCACGTCCAGCGCCTCGCCGTGGATGAGCCGGGTCCGCCCGGTGGGGAAACCCGCCGCCGCGAACGCCTGGCGCGCGGCGCGCTGGTGCTCCGGCTGGAGGTCGATCGAGGTGAGCACGCCGTCGGCGACCATGCCGCGCAGCAGCCAGATCCCGCTGGTGCCCGCGCCCGTCCCGACCTCGACGACGGCCTTGGCCTGCAACGCCGCCGCGAGGAAGCTCAGCGCGGCGCCCCCGGTCGGCGCGATCGGCACGCAGCCCAGCTGCGCGCCCCGCTGCCGGGCGAGGCTCAGCACCTCGTCCTCCACGAGGTAGTCCTCCACGTACTCGCGAACCGCCGGCGCGAAAAGGGACGGGGTGTCGGCTGCCACGCGGAGCAGGTTAGCGCCGCAGCCCGCCCGCCGTTGACGAACGTCACCAGAGGGGGGACGGCGGCATTCTCAGGCTGCTCTCAGCCGACTCTCAAC
This sequence comes from Allokutzneria sp. NRRL B-24872, assembly GCF_002155965.1. Classification (GTDB taxonomy): domain Bacteria; phylum Actinomycetota; class Actinomycetes; order Mycobacteriales; family Pseudonocardiaceae; genus Allokutzneria. Next base: position 78,619 of record NZ_MUMH01000124.1, on the reverse strand, counting down.
GTCGCCACACCAGAGTGGGGCACCGTAGGTCGTGTAGATGAGCGAAGAGAACTCACACTCGCGGGCATGGCACCGGTCACGCACGGGAACACAGCGGGTCTCCTCAACGTTCACGAGTAGGGCAGACAGCCCGCCATGGAGGTGCCTTCCCGTCCGATGCGAACGCAGCCTTTGACCCCGGCGACGACCGCCGGTGTGACAGCGTCCACGCCCGACCCCGCAAGCGGGTCGTCGGTCGTGATTCCCGACGCGGCCAACTGGACGCCGCCGTCGTGGGACGACGTGGTCCGGGAGCATGCGGACCGCGTCTACCGGCTGGCCTACCGCCTCACCGGCAACCAGCACGACGCCGAGGACCTCACCCAGGAGACGTTCATCCGGGTCTTCCGCTCGCTCGCCTCGTACAAGCCGGGGACGTTCGAGGGCTGGCTGCACCGGATCACCACCAACCTCTTCCTCGACATGGCGCGCCGCCGCACCCGGCTGCGGATGGAGGGCCTTCCCGAGGACACCGACCGGCTCGCGGGCAACGACCCGTCGCCGGAGCAGGTCTACTCCGACACCCACCTCAGCCCGGACCTGCAGGCGGCGCTCGACGAGCTTCCGCCGGAGTTCCGCGCGGCGGTCGTACTGTGTGACGTGGAAGGCCTGTCCTACGAGGAGATCGGCGCGACGCTCGGCGTGAAGCTGGGCACCGTCCGCTCCCGCATCCACCGCGGACGGCAGGCGCTGAAGGCGGCGCTGGAACGCCGTCGGGCTCAGGAGGACTTCGCATGACCCCGGAGGTCTCGTGATGAGCGATCTGCGCGCTTGGGCTTTCGCCGAGCAGCACCTGGCTCCGGACGCGCTGGTCGCGTTCGTCGACGGTGAGCTCTCGGCGCTCGCGCACGACAGGGCCTCCGCGCACCTCGCGCGGTGCTCCTGCTGTGCCGCGGAGGCCGCCGCGCAGCGCCAGGCCCGCGCCGCCGTGCGCACGGCGGTCATGCCGGGACTGCCCTCCGGGCTGCTGGACAGCCTGCGTTCCATCCCGCAGCAGGTCGAGCTCCCGCAGGGGCCCGACGAGCTCGCGGTCACCGAGGACGGCCAGCTCGTCGCCGTGCTCCGGCCCGCCCGGGTCCGCGCGGGCGAGCCGCCCGCCGGACTGGGGGGATCACCCGCCTTGGGCTCGTCCCCGATGCTGGGCTCCTCGCCGATGCTCGGCCAGGGTTCCTCGGTGCTCGGCCGTCGCCGCCAGGGCACCGGAGCCGTGGTGTCCGGCCTGGTCCTCGGCGTACTCGCCCTGGTGAGCCCGGCCGTCAGCGATCTCGTGGACAACCAGTGGACGACCCCGCCGCAACCGGGCGCCCGCGCCGCGGAGACCCCGGACCCCGCGCCGGGCCCGCTGTTCTCGCTCAACACCCTCGCGCCGGGCGCCGCCGCGTCCTTCAGCGGCGTGCTCGGCCGCTAGCCGCCTCGCCAAGCACACCCCGCTACGCGGACTTCACCGCGCACCAGGCACGCTAGGGGAGCTTCAGCCCTGTCAGGACCGCGCCGCACGCCCGGGGAACGATGAGCCAGCAGCCCAACCACCGCCAGCAGCCGCCGAACGCCCGAGGGCACAACCGCCTCGGTCCACGTCCGGTGGAGCAGCCGCCCGTCGACCCGACGCAGGCTGCCGCTTTCGGGCGTCCGGCCGGGGTGCGCAGCGCGTTCGCCCCCAGGGCGGACCGGGAGCGCAACGGCTCCTTCCCGCTCGTCGCCCCGCCGCCGGAGGCGCTGACCAAGGCGTTCGGCCGCCCGCCCGGCACCGGGGAACTGCTCCAGCGCCCGCCCGGCGACGTCGGCGGGGTCCCGCCCGCGACCGATCCCGAGCAGGCGCTGTGGTCGGACAACGGCGGCGGCTGGCGCGATCCCAGTGCCGGAGCCGCGCTCGGCCCGCCCGCCGTCTCCACCGAGGAGAAACCCGAGCCGACCGTCGCGCTCCCGCAGGGCGCCCGGCTCTCCGCCCGCGAACTGCTCTTCGGCCGCAGGCTGTCCACCACGGGCACGCTCGCGCTGGCCGGGATCGTGCTGCTGATCGCCGCGATCGGCGGTGTCGTCGGGCGGCTCACCGCCGAGGACGGCTCCGTGCTGACCAGCTCCGGCGTCACGCTCTCCCCGGTGTCCCCCGCGGTGGAGCGCCCGCCCGGCTCGGTCTCCGACGTGGCCAAGCGGGTGCTGCCCTCGGTGGTCTCGATCGAGGTCGTGCTCGGCGACAAGGGCGGCACCGGCTCCGGCGTGGTGATCGACGGCCAGGGCTACGTGCTGACCAACAACCACGTCGTGGACATGGCGGTGAACGCCCCGGCCGCGAAGGTCGAGGCGATCTTCTCCGACGGCAGCCGCGTCCCGGCCAGGATCGTCGGCGCCGACCCGAAGACCGACCTCGCGGTGATCAAGGTCGAGGTGCGCAACCCGACCGTCGCCCAGGTGGGCCGCTCCGGCGACCTCCAGGTCGGCGACGCGGTGATCGCCGTCGGCGCCCCGCACGGGCTCGCCGGCACCGTCACCACCGGCATCGTCAGCGCGAAGAACCGGGCGATCCGGCTGGACACCGACCTGGTGATCAACGCGATCCAGACCGACGCCGCGATCAACCCCGGCAACTCCGGCGGCGCGCTGATCGACGCGCGCGGCGCGCTGATCGGCATCAACACCGCGATCTACAGCACCTCCAAGGGCTCGATCGGCCTCGGCTTCGCCATCCCGATGGACGAGGCCACGCAGATCGCCCAGGCGCTGATCCGGACCGGCTCGGTGAAGCACGCCGACATGGGCGTTGACGCCAAGTCCGTCACCGCCGACACCTCCAGCGGCGCCCAGGTGCAGAACGTGCGCCAGGGCGGGGCCGCAGCCGCGGCGGGCATCCAGGAGGGCGACGTGATCACCAAGGTCGGCGAGCGCGCCATCGCCAACGCCGACGACCTGGTGGTCGCGGTGCGGCAGCGCAAGATCGACGAGGCGGTGCCGGTGCAGATCGTGCGCCAGGGCCGCCAGCTGACGCTGACCGTGACGCTGAAGTCGGACTGAGCGGCGGCTGACCCCGCCCCGGTGGCCAACTAGGCTGACCGTGACGAGCTGACGTGGGAGGTGCGGGGTTGTTCGAGAGCATCGGCTGGCTGGAGATCCTGGTCCTGGTGGTCGCGGCCCTGTTCATCCTCGGGCCGGAGCGGCTGCCCGAGGCGGCGAGCTGGTTGGCCCGCAACATGCGCAAGCTCCGCGACTACGCCACCGGCGCCCGTCAGCAGCTGAAGTCGGAGATGGGCACGGACTTCGACGAGTTCCGCAAGCCGATCGAGGACCTGCGCGACCTGCGCAACAACCTCAACCCCCGGCAGGCCGTGCGCAACTTCTTCGAGGACGACGACAACTCCTACCGGAGCAACGGCAACGGCTACGCCGCCCCCGCTGACTCCACCTCCCCGTCGTCGTCCCCCTCATCTCCCCAACAGCGCCCCCTGTCCTACGGCGAGCGCCCGCCCTACGACCCCGACGCCACCTGACGAGGCCGTAACGCGGAAACCCCGCTGGGGCTAGCGGCCGGCGGGGGTGACGGAGAGCATGCGACCGGCGAGGCCGCGCGCGCGGGTGCCCAGGCGCTTGGCGATGTCGTGCAGGACCTGCGCGGCGGGAGCCTCCGGGTCGGAGATGACCAGGGGAACGCCCGCGTCACCGGCTTCACGCAGGCGGGTGTCGAGGGGGACCTGGCCGAGCAGCGGGACGTCGGAGCCGACGGCGCGGCTGAGCGAGTCCGCGACGGTCTGACCGCCGCCGGTGCCGAAGATGTCCATGCGGGTGCCGTCGGGCATCTCCAGCCAGGACATGTTCTCCACGACGCCGACGACGCGCTGGCGGGTCTGCAGCGCGATCGCGCCCGCGCGCTCGGCCACCTCGGCGGCGGCCTGCTGCGGGGTGGTCACGACGAGGATCTCCGCGTTGGGGATCAGCTGCGCCACCGAGATCGCCACGTCACCGGTGCCGGGCGGCAGGTCGAGCAGCAGCACGTCGAGGTCGCCCCAGAACACGTCGGCGAGGAACTGCTGCAGCGCGCGGTGCAGCATCGGCCCGCGCCAGACCACCGGGGTGTTGCCCGGGGTGAACATGCCGATGGAGATGACCTTCACGCCGTGCGCCTGCGGCGGCATGATCATCTGCTCCACCTGGGTGGGCTTGCCGTCCGCGCCGAGCATCCTGGGCACCGAGTGCCCGTAGATGTCCGCGTCGACGACACCGACCGACAGCCCCCGCTGGGCGAGCGCGGCGGCCAGGTTCACCGTCACGCTGGACTTGCCGACCCCGCCCTTGCCGGAGGCGACGCAGTAGACCCGCGTCAGCGAACCCGGCTGGGCGAAGGGGATCACCGGCTCCTTGGCGTCGCCGCGCAGCCGCTGTCGCAGTTCGGTGCGCTGCTGGTCGCCCATCACGTCCAGGGTCACGCGGACCTCCTGGACGCCGGGGACCTTCGACACCTCGGCGGTGACGTCCTTGGTGATCTTGTCGCGCAGCGGGCAGCCGGCGACGGTCAGCCACACCACGACCGACACCGCCCCGTCGGCGACGACGGAGACGTCCTTGATCATGCCCAGTTCCGCGAACGGCTTGCGGATCTCCGGGTCCTGGACGCGTCCCGCTGCTGCGCGAACGGCCTCGATGTCGATGGTGGTCACGAGTGCGGACACCGACCTTCCGGTACCGATTGGCTTGCTGGAGCGGCTTACCCCCGCTCGGCCCATGCTACGGCCGGTCGAGCTACCCGTTGCTCACCGGCTGTGTGCCCTGCGGCACGGGGGCGTTGAGCAACCGGAAGGACGCGCTCCGTAACATGGATTCGTGTCAGATTCGGGTACTGCTCGATTACCGACCAGTGGGGAACTGACCGCCTGGCGCTCGTTCCTGCGGGCGCACGCCCGCGTGACGCGGTGGCTGGAGACCGAGCTCATCGCGGAGCAGCGGCTCTCCCTGGCGGCCTACGACGTTCTCGTGCAGCTGGCCGGCGCGCCTGAGCACAAGCTCAGGATGACCGAACTCGCTGAGCTGGTCCTGTTGTCCAGGTCGGGTGTGACCAGGCTGGTGGACCGCCTCGAACGCGCCGGGCTGGTCAGCAGGGAGCGCGCGGACAGCGACGGTCGCGGCGTCGTGGCCGTGCTCACCGAGCGCGGAATGGACCGGTTGCGCTCCGCCGCCGCGACGCACATGCGCGGGATCGCGCGGCACTTCGTGGCCCTGCTGGACAACAAGGAGCTCGACGCGCTCGGGCTCACCTGCGACCGCCTCGCCGACGGCGAACTGCCTGTGACGCAAGCGAAACGGGCTCAGGCCTAGCGCGTCTCCGCTGGCTCGCCGTCCCATCGCGCCGCATCGTCGCCCGCGTGAGAGCGCTTGCCCCGCTTGGACTTCCCCTCGATCAGATCCCCGCGCAGCCGGTCCAGCTCGGAGCGCAGGAAGTCCCGCGTGACCGATTCGCCGACCGCCAGCCGCAGCGCAGCCAGCTCCCGCGCCAGGTACTCCGTGTCGGCCTTGGTGCGCTCCGCCCGCGCCCGGTCCTCCTCCAGCGAGACCCGGTCCCGGTCGTCCTGCCGGTTCTGCGCCAGCAGGATCAGCGGCGCCGCGTAGGCCGCCTGCGTGGAGAACGCCAGGTTGAGCAGGATGAACGGGTACGGGTCCCACTGCAGCGACACCGCGAGCAGGTTCACGGTGATCCACACGATCACGAGAACGGTCTGCCAGAACAGGAACGTGCCGGTGCCGAGGAACCGCGCGATCCGCTCGGAGAACCGGCCGAACGCCTCGGGGTCCACGTCGAAGGACAGCCTGCGCGGTTGGCGCGGCTGGTCGAGGCGGCGGCGCGGGTGCAGCTCGGGCATGGGCCTCGCTCCTTCAGCTCTCAGGTCGTCAGCTCTCGGGGATGAGCGCGGTCTCGGGGAGACCGCTCTCCCGCCAGTCGTCCGGCAGCAGGTGGTCGAGCACGTCGTCGACGCTGACCGCGCCGAGCAGGTGCTCCTGATCGTCCACCACGGGCGCGACGACGAGGTTGTACGCGGCGAAGTAGCGGGTGACCTCGCCGAGGGAAGCGTTGGGGGACAAGGAACCCAGGTGGTGGTCGACCATGCCCGCGACGAGGTCGAACGGGGCTTCGCGCAGCAGCCGCTGGATGTGCACGCAGCCGAGGTAGCGGCCGGTCGGCGTGGCCTGCGGTGGGCGCGCCACGAAGACCATGCTGGCCAGCGCGGGCGTGAGGTCGGGGTTGCGGACCCTGGCCAGCGCCTCGGCCACGGTGGCGTCCGGCGTCAGCACCACCGGCTCCGGGGTCATCAGACCGCCCGCCGTGTCGTGGGAGTAGGCGAGCAGCCTGCGCACCGGGGCGGACTCCTCCGGCTCCATCAGCGACAGCAGGCGGTCCTTGTCGAAGTCGGGCAGCTCGGCCAGCAGGTCGGCGGCGTCGTCGGGGTTCATCGCCTCCAGCACGTCCGCCGCGCGGTCCTCGTTGAGGTGCGTGAGCAGGTCCTTCTGGTCCTCCTCCGGCAGCTCCTCCAGCACGTCGGCGAGGCGTTCGTCGTCCATCGCGTCGGCGACCTCGTAGCGCCGCTTCACCGGCAGGTCGTGCAGCGCGCTGGCCACGTCGACCGCGCGCATGGTGTCGAAGAGCGCCAGCAGCTGCTGAGCGCCCTGCGGCTGCGCGCTGATCTCGGCGAGCCCCAGGCCGCTCACGGCCTCCCACGGCAGCACCTGCAACGGTCCCCTGCGGCTGAGCCTGCCGGTGCGCTCGCGCACGGCGAGCTTGGTGATCAGCCAGTCCCGGGTGCGCGTCTGCTCCATTCCCGCGTCCACCACGACGGCCGGGCTGTCGTTCGAGGTCACGCTCACGCGCGCGTCCAACAGCTCGCCGAGCACCATCACCTCGTTGGGCCGTTGGTGGAAGTGCCGCAGGTTCACCATTCCGGTCGCCAGCGTCACCGCGTTGGCCTCCAGGGAGGTCACCCTGAGCATCGGGACGAAGATGCGGCGGCGGGTGATCAGCTCCACCACCATGCCGAGCACGCGGGGCGGCAGCCGGTCCAGCCGGAGCCCGGCGACCACGTCCCGCACCTTGCCGACCGACTCCCCGTCCGGCCCGAACACCGGCAGTCCGGCGAGCTGGGCGGCGAAGACCCTGCTAGTGCCTGCCACACCGGCAACACTAGTGTCCGGACCATGATCGAGCCTGGTGACGCGCGCCTGCGCTACGACGTTGTCGACGTCTTCACCGACCGTCCCTACGCCGGCAACCCGCTTGCGGTGGTGCACGGGGCCGATGAGCTGGACACCGCTCAGCTGCAACGGATCGCGCGCGAGTTCAACCTCTCCGAGACCGCCTTCCCGATGCGTCCGACCCAGGACGGCGCCGACTACCGGCTGCGGATCTTCACCGCCTCCACCGAGCTGCCCTTCGCCGGGCACCCGAGCGTCGGCACCGCGTGGGTGCTCGCGCGCGACGGCGTGATCGGGCTCGGCGAGGCCGTCCAGGAGTGCGGAGCCGGTCTGCTCCCCGTCTCCGTCGACCAGGCCGGGGCCACGCTGACCGGCGGCCCCGCTCACCTCGGCCCCGACCTCGACGCCGAGTCCCTCGCGGCCGCCGCAGGCCTCGATCCGTCCGATGTGGACAGTGCTGGGGCGCCTGGGATCGCCGGCTGCGGCATCGACTTCGCGTATCTGCTGGTGAGCCCCGACGCCGTGTCCCGCGCGGTGGTCGAGGAGGCCGCTGCCAAGCGCGCCGGAGTGCCGCACGGGCTCGTCGTGGTCTCCTTCGACAGCGAGCTCAACGCCGCGCACGCGCGGATGTTCGCGCCGAAGCTCGGCGTGCGCGAGGACCCCGCCACCGGCTCCGCCGCGCTCGGCCTCGGCGTGTGGCTGGCCGACCGCGGCCTCATCGGCGACGGCGACACCCGCTACGTCGTCAGCCAGGGCGCCGAGATCGGCCGACCGTCCACTTTGGACTGCACCGTGACCGTTTCCGACTACACCGTCACCCGCGCCACCGTCCGAGGCGGCGTCGCCCCCGTCGCCTCAGGCACCATCGCCATCCCCTGACCCCCGCCGCCCGGTCGTCACCCCCGTAAAGCCCTGAACGACCCGTTCAGTGCGTCAGGAAGCCCTGAACGGGTCGTTTGGTGCGCTCAACTCCCCGAACGGCCCGTTCAGTGCGTTGAGGGCGCTGAACGGGCCGTTCGGTGCGTCTTGACGATCCCTGAACGGGTCGTTCAGCGCGCGCCAACCACCTGAATGACTCGTTCAGTCCGTGGAGCCACCTCAATGACTCGTTCAGTCCGTTCAACCACCTGAATGAGTCATTCAGGGAGTTGGGGCGAGGCGGTGCACGCGCGTCCACGCGGGTGGGGCGGAGAGCGACGGGCGGTTGAGGCGGGTGGTGGCGAGCGCGGCGGCGACGGCCTCGTCAGGCTCGACCTCCTCGACGGTCACGGGCACGTCGACGAGGTGCGAGTGGGTGCTGGGGGAGCGGACGGTGAGCACGGCCGAAGTGGCGCCCGCCAAACCGGGGACCTCCTGCTCGGCCGGGCCGGTGGCGAGCCAGACGGCGCCGTCCCGCCAGAGCGCCCAGACCAGGCGCGGGGGGTGGCCCTCCGGGCGGACCCAGACCGCGGCGGCCTTGCGCAGCGCGGCGTCCAGCAGCCGGGTGATATCCATTCCGGCAGCATCCCACGGCTGTGAAAGGCGCCTCAGCGGTGTGGTCGAGCCGCACCGGGCGTGCCAGCATCACGCGTGTTACTCGTCGGTACAAGGAGGTCCCGAAGTGGCTGATCGTCGACGCCCCCGCCGCTCCTGTCTCGCCGTCCCCGGTTCGAGCCAGAAGATGATCGACAAGGCCCGTGGCCTGCCCGCCGACCAGGTCTTCCTGGACCTGGAGGACGCGTGCGCCCCGCTGGCCAAGCCCGGCGCGCGCAAGACGATCGTGGCCGCGCTCAACGAGGGCGGCTGGGAGGGCAAGACCCGCGTCGTCCGGGTCAACGACCTGACCACCGAGTGGACCTACCGCGACGTCGTGGAGGTCGTGGAGGGCGCGGGCGCGAACCTGGACTGCATCATGCTGCCGAAGGTGCAGACGGCCGACCAGGTGGCGTGGCTGGACCTCACGCTGACCCAGATCGAGAAGACCATGGGCTACGAGGTCGGCAGGATCGGCATCGAGGCGCAGATCGAGAACGCCAAGGGCCTCGTCGAGGTCGACGCGATCGCCACGGCCTCGCCCCGCATCGAGACGATCATCTTCGGCCCGGCCGACTTCATGGCCTCGATCAACATGAAGTCGCTGGTCGTCGGCGAGCAGCCGACCGGCTACGACGTGGGCGATGCCTACCACTACATCCTCATGCGCATCCTGATGGCCGCGCGCGCCACCGACGTGCAGGCGATCGACGGGCCCTACCTCCAGATCCGCGACCTGGACGGCTTCCGCAGGGTCACCGGGCGCTCGGCGGCGCTGGGCTACGACGGCAAGTGGGTGCTGCACCCCGGCCAGATCGACGCCTGCAACGAGCTGTTCAGCCCGCGCCAGCAGGACTACGACCACGCCGAGAACATCCTCGACGCCTACGACTGGTTCACCTCCGAGGCCGGGGGCAAGCGCGGCGCGGCCATGCTCGGCGACGAGATGATCGACGAGGCCTCGCGCAAGATGGCGCTGGTGGTCTCGGCCAAGGGCAGGGCGGCGGGGATGGCGCGCACCGACCGCTGGACGCCGCCCACCGAATGAGTCGATCCGGCACTGCTGGGCGAGGCGGGGACGCGATAGCGTTCGGTGGCATGAGCGAGTCGCAGGAGCCCGAGGAACACCCGGAGCTGACGCACGAGCGTCCGTGGTTCGTCCTCGTCGAGACCCCGCACGAGCACGGGTACACGACCAAGGTGCTCGCGGGCGGGTTCGACACCGCTGACCAGGCAAGGGCAGAGGCGCGGAAACAGGCCTTCGAGTTCAAGAGCTCCGCTCGCGCGGCGAGCAAGCGCAACGTCTTCCTGGTCGGTGAGGACACCTACGTGGTGCTCTACCGCAAGGCGATGCTGAGCTACGAGTTCAAGCTGCGCGTGGTCCGGTTGATCGCCGAGCCGGAAGAGCACTGAACCGGAAGATCCGCTCCCCAGGGCACCGGTGGCCACGAGCCACCGGTGCCTTTTGCCGTTCTGGCAAGACCGTTCACGCCAAAAGACCAACCCCGCGGCCTACAATCGGTTGCATTCCGGCTGGATTCCCAACGTTGAATTGATTGCGAAGTCAAATAGTAGGGTATAGCGTCAATTTCGTTGGGTATAGCCTGTACTCCGTTGCGGTCATGTTCGATCACGCCTTGGTTCGGGTCGCCCGTTCAGGGGTACGCGAAAAGGTTGATTCCGATACCGTGGCTGCCTAGCTGGTGACGACAATCCCTGCTTAGCGGAGGGTGTATCCATGTTGAGGAAGTTAGCCGTTGCTGGAATGTCCCTGGCTTTGATTTCCATCCCTGCAGTGGCTCAGGCGGATATCACGCCGCCTCCGGACAAAATTGTCATCGAAGTGGCAACGGTGAACGGTTCCGGCTGTCCCGCCGGTACCGCCGCCATCGCGGTGTCACCCGACAACACCGCGTTCACCGTGACCTACAGCCAGTACATGGCGCAGGTCGGGCCGGGTATCAGCCCGACGGAGGCCAGGAAGAACTGCCAGCTCAACCTGAAGGTGCACGTGCCTCAGGGCTTCACGTACGCGATCGCGCAGTCCGACTACCGCGGCTTCGCCAACCTCGCGCGCGGCGCGACCGCGATCGAGCAGGCGAACTACTACTTCCAGGGAATGTCACCAACCGTAGTGGCGAAGCACAATTTCTCCGGTCCGCTGGACGACAACTGGCAGACCACGGACAAGGTGGACATCGCCTCGCTCGTCTACGCGCCCTGCGGTGAGAAGCGCAATGTCAACATCAACACCGAACTCCGGGTGAGCAAGGGGACGTCGGCGGCCACCGAGACGAGTTTCATCGCGATGGACTCGACCGACGGCAGCATTAAGACGACCTACCACTTCCACTGGAAGACCTGCCCCTGATCGGGTCGGGCACGGCCGGAACCCGGCCGTGCCCGTTTTCCGCAATGGGTCAGTTGTCGCTCATGTTGATCAGTGTCACCAGCAGGAAGACGCCGCCGCCGAATACCGCGACGAACAGCAGCAGGCAGCCGGACACCTTGAAGAAGGCGCGGATGGACTGGCGCGCCTCCTGGCGGCGCGGTGTGTCCTCGCTGCTGCTGGCCCGGTAGATCGCCCGGCAGATCCAGTACGGGCTGGTGACGAGGTAGTAGACGCCCATCACCAGGTAGTAGAGGACTTCGAGGATCTGGGCGAAGAAGGCCACCACCGCGAAGACCGGGATCAGCGCGATGACCGTGAGCGCCTTCTTCCCCGTTGTCCACGAGTCGAAGTTCGGCTTGTTGACCGGTGAGCGGCGCTTCTTCGGCTCTTCGCCAGCGGGCGCCACCGCCGTCGGTTCTGTCACGGCAGCACAACCTAGCCACAAAGTCAGCCGGTCGGTGCGGTAATCACCCGAGACGGCAGTGGCGAGGAGTAGACGACCGAAGTGGTGATCGACCCCAGCGCCGCGATCCGGCCCGCCAGCCGCTCCAGGTGCCGCATGTCTCGCGCCGCGACGAAGAGCACGAAGCAGTCCTCGCCGGTGACGTGGTGGCATTGGAGGATCTCCGTGGCGCGCTCCAGCTCCGCGTGCAGCTTGCGGTAGTTGCCGGAGGGGTAGCGCAGCCGCACCACGGCCAGCACCCCGTACCCGACGCGTTCGAGGTCGACCTCCGCGCGGAAGCCCTTGATCACGCCGCTGTCGACCAGCCGCCGCACGCGCTCGGTCGCGGCCGTGGCGCCCAGGCCCACGCGGCGGCCCAGTTCCGCGTAGCTCACCCGCGCGTCCTCCTGCAGCTCCGCGAGGATTCGCCAGTCCACCGCATCCAGGTCGAACGTGGATTCACCGCTCATCTGCCCAAACTAGCGGGTATTTCGCTTCCAGAGCGTCTAAGTGCCGTGGATAAGCCCTGCTCAACGCGGTTTCTTCGGCATAACGTTCTTGCCATGACACGAGTTGCCGCGAACCCCGCCGAGCCCGCCGCTGCCGCCGCGCACTTCCGCCGCCTGCTCTCGGTCGAGACCGATCCCGCCGACCTGCGCGCGGACCTGGAGGACGGCGCGGGCGGCTTCCTTGTGCTCGACGTGCGCTCGCCCGAGCACTACGCCGCCGGCCACATTCCTGGCGCGATTTCCTTGCCCGCCAAGGAGATCACCGCCGAGACGACGCGCGAGCTGCCGCGTGGCGACGTACTGGTGACCTACTGCTGGGGGCCGGGGTGCAACGGCGCCGACAAGGGCGCGCTGAAGCTGGCCGAACTCGGATTCACCGTGAAGAAGCTCATCGGCGGGTTCCAGACCTGGAGGTGGGACCGGCACCCGATCGCGACCGGTACCGATCAAGAGCGCCGTTGAGGACCTTCTCACACCGCGAACCCCATGTGGACGCGCAATACTCGCCGGTAACCCCGCTCGCCAGCGTCGCAGAAAGGGGACCTCGCCATGGCTCGGCTCGCCCAGACCGCCGGTCTCACCGATGTCCAGCAGGAGATCCTGGCCACCGTCCGCAGCTTCGTGGACAAGGAGATCATCCCGCACGCGCAGGCGCTGGAGCACGGTGACACCTATCCCTCGGACATCGTCGAGGGCATGAAGGAGATGGGGCTCTTCGGCCTCACCATCCCCGAGGAGCACGGCGGGCTCGGCGAGTCGCTGCTGACCTACGCGCTGGTGGTCGAGGAGATCGCGCGCGGCTGGATGAGCGTCTCCGGCGTGATCAACACGCACTTCATCGTGGCGCACATGATCAAGCAACACGCGACGGACGCGCAGAAGCAGCACTTCCTGCCTCGGATGGCCACCGGCGAGGTGCGAGGCGCGTTCTCCATGTCCGAGCCCGAGCTGGGCTCTGACGTCGCAGCGATCCGCACGAAGGCGCGGCAGGACGGCGACGGATACGTCATCGACGGCCAGAAGATGTGGCTCACCAACGGCGGTAGCTCCACGCTGGTCGCGACGCTGGTCCGCACCGACGAGGGTGCCGAGAAGCCGCACCAGAACCTCACGACCTTCCTGGTCGAGAAGCCGACAGGCTTCGGCGAGGTCCTCCCCGGCCTCACCATCCCCGGCAAGATCGAGAAGATGGGCTACAAGGGCGTCGACACCACGGAGATGGTCTTCGACGGCTTCCGGGTCGGCGCGGAGGCGATCCTCGGCGGGGAGCGCGGCAAGGGCTTCGCGCACATGATGGACGGCGTCGAGGTCGGCAGGGTCAACGTGGCCGCGCGGGCGTGTGGCATCGCGATCCGCGCCTTCGAGCTGGCCGTGGAGTACGCCCAGCAGCGCACCACCTTCGGCAAGCCGATCGCGCAGCACCAGGCGATCGCGTTCAAGCTCGCCGAGATGGCGACGAAGGTCGAGGCCGCGCACCTGATGATGGTCAACGCCGCGCGGCTGAAGGACTCCGGCCAGCGCAACGACGTCGAGGCGGGCATGGCCAAGCTGATCGCCTCGGAGTACTGCGCCGAGGTCACCCAGGAGGCCTTCCGCATCCACGGCGGCTACGGCTACTCCAAGGAGTACGAGATCGAGCGGCTGATGCGCGAGGCGCCGTTCCTGCTCATCGGCGAGGGCACCTCGGAGATCCAGAAGACGATCATCAGCAGGGGCCTGCTCCGCGAGTACCGCTCCCGGGGCTGATCCGCCGCCCGGCGGGGCGAGGTGGGCCGTTCGGGGGGCGCGTGTCCCGGCCCGGCACGCGGGCGAGGATGATCGGGGTCACTATTGATCTACCCGGTTCCACTTCAGTGATCCAGTCCAGCTCGCGGAGGTGACAACGGTGACGAGTCCTTTTTCCGGCAGGCCCGCCGGCGGCGCGCAGGGTCTTCCGACGCCTCCCTCGGGGTGGCCGATCGGGTCCTACGCCACCTACGAGGAGGCGCAGCGGGCGGTCGACCACCTCGCGGACGAGTCCTTCCCGGTGCAGGAGGTGACGATCGTCGGCGTCGACCTGATGCTGGTCGAGCGCGTCACCGGCAGGCTGACCTGGGGCAGGGTGCTGGCCACCGGCGCGGCCTCCGGCGCCTGGTTCGGTCTCTTCGTCGGCATCCTGCTCAGCCTGTTCAACTCGACCGGGTTCCAGTTGGGCCCGATTCTTGTGGCGTTGGCCACAGGTGTGATCTTCTTCATGATCTTCAACGCGTTCGGCTACGCGGCTACGCGTGGTCGCCGGGACTTCGTCTCGGCGAGCCAGTTGGTCGCTGGGCGATATGACGTGCTGTGCCAGCCTCGCAATGCGGAGAAGGGACGCGACGCCCTGGCGAAGCTCGCCATGAAGGCCCCGGGCCAGGAGACTTGATAAGGGCTTGACCGGCTGGTTGCCCTTCGAAGGTGAATGGCGACCCGGCCGGTGTTTCACATTCTGCTGAGTTGATGTTGATGTACGGGCGCGTACCCACCGTGACCGGGCAAGAACGGATTCTGAATCCTTTCCGCTCCGGGCTTATCTGAATCGTTGCCGTCACCCGGTTGCGGGAGTCGGAACTCTCGCCCTAGGTTCTGTCACCAGCCTGCGGGCGTGTGCGGTTGCTCACGCTCGTGTCGAAGGGCACGACGAGGTGTCCTGGTGTGTCCGCCAGTCCTCGTCGTCGAGGTTTCGTGCCGCCGCTGGAGTGTCCACAGCCTCGTAGTCCTTCGTGCTTTTCAGAGGAAGGAGGCTGGGTTACATGGACGGCCCGGGTCGCAGTGCCCGCTATCGATCCACCACGTCAACCAAGACCCGTTCGCGGAGTCGAGCATCAGCGCTCCTCGGAGTCGCACTGGTGACCGCTCCGCTGCTCGCGGCCTGCGGCTCCGGCGGTACTGGGGGCAACACCCTCAACCTGTACGCGGCTCCCGAAGAGAACTTCGAGAAGGTCATCGAGAGCTGCAACGCCAGCGCGAACGGCAAGTTCAACATCGTCTACAACAAGCTCCCGCGCGGCGCCGACGGCCAGCGCGAGCAGATGGTGCGCAGGCTCGCGGCCGGTGACGACGAGATGGACATCCTCTATCTCGACAGCCCGTGGCTCGCGGAGTTCGCCGAGGCCGGCTGGATCAGGGAGTGGACCGGGACCTACAAGGAGGAGGCCGAGCGCGGCGTCCTCGCGGGTCCGCTGGAGTCCACGCGCTACAAGAACCGGACCTACGCGGCCACGAAGAACACCAACGTGCAGCTGCTGTGGTACCGCGACGACGTCGTCACCAAGGCCCCCGAGACCTGGGCCGAGATGATCGAGCAGGCCAAGGCGCTCAAGGCGGCCAACAAGCCGTACACGGCCGTGATGACCGGTGCGCAGTACGAGGGCCTCGTCGTGCAGTACAACACGATGGTCGCCTCCGCAGGCGGCAAGATCATCTCCGAGGACGGCCTCACCGCCGTCGTCGACGAGGGCGCCATCCGCGCGCTGTCCACCCTCAAGGACTTCGCCACCTCCGGCATCGCCAGCGCCTCGCTGACCAGCTCGCAGGAGGACGAGGTCCGCAAGGAGTTCCAGGCGGGCAACTCGGCTTTCCAGCTGAACTGGCCGTACGTGTTCGCGTCGATGCAGAAGGAGAAGCCGGAGCTCGCCAAGAACTTCAAGTGGGCGCGCTACCCGGGCATCGACAAGGGCAAGCCGAGCCGGGTCACCATCGGTGGCGCGAACTACGGCGTGAGCACCTACTCGACAAAGGCCGACCTGGCCTTCGAGGCCGTGCTGTGCCTGCGCAACCCGGCGAACCAGCTCTACTCCGCGATCAACTCGGGTGTCGCGCCGACCATCGAGTCGGTCTACGACCGCCCGGAGATGACCGAGCAGTACCCGATGAAGGAGACCATCCGCGAGGAACTGCGCGACGCGGCCAACCGCCCGCTGACCGCCGCCTGGCAGAACGTCTCCACGGTGTTGTCGACCATCCTCTCGCCGCCCAAGGACATCGATCCGCAGAAGACGGCGGAGCGGCTGCGCAAGGAACTCCAGGCCGCCATTGACTCCAAGGGGGTCATGCCGTGAGCACCCACGCCGTCAAGGCGAAGCCCGTGCTGAGCGAGGGCAAGAAGGCGGAGCGTCGCCTCGGCCTGCTGCTCTGCGCGCCCGCCGCGTTCATCATGATCGCGGTCACCGCGTGGCCGATCATCTACTCGTTCTGGTTGTCCCTTCAGCGCTACGACCTGAAGTTCCCGGACAAGCAGGAGTTCATCGGCTTCGAGAACTACGCCGCGGTGCTCAGCAGCCCGTACTGGTGGGACGCCTTCGGCATCACCGTGCTGCTGACCGCGGTCACCGTGGTGATCGAGCTGGTGCTCGGCATGGCGCTGGCGCTGGTCATGCACCGCACGCTGGTCGGCCGCGGGCTGGTGCGGACCTCCGCGCTGATCCCGTACGGCATCGTCACCGTGGTCGCGGCGTTCTCCTGGAAGTACGCCTTCACCCCGGACTCCGGCTACCTCGCCACGCTCTTCGGTGAGGCGCCGCTGACGGACAAGACGACCGCGCTCGGCATCATCGCCGGGGCCGAGATCTGGAAGACCACGCCGTTCATGGCCCTGCTGCTGATGGCGGGCCTGGCGCTGGTGCCGGACGACATGCTCAAGGCCGCCGCGATGGACGGCGCCAGCGGCTGGCAGCGGTTCACCAAGATCATGGTGCCGATGATGAAGCCGGCGATCCTGGTCGCGCTGCTGTTCCGCACGCTCGACGCCTTCCGGATCTTCGACAACATCTTCGTGCTGACCGCGGGATCGCAGGGCACGGGATCGGTGTCGATGCTGACCTACAACAACCTCATCAAGGGGTTGAACCTGGGTATCGGCTCGACCATGTCGGTGCTGATCTTCGTCGCGGTGGCGATCATCGCGTTCGTCTTCATCAAGGTGTTCGGCACCGCCGCGCCGGGCAGTGACAACGGAGGTAAGCGCTGATGGCCGGCATCGGAGGTGCCGATACGACGGGGAAGAAGGTCCGCTGGGGCCTGGTCAACGTCGTTGTCGTCGTCTACGCGTTGTTCCCGGTGTTGTGGATCGTCTCGCTGTCCTTCAAGTCGAAGAAGGCCATCAGCGAGGGCGGGTTCTTCCCCACCGAGTGGACGCTGGACAACTACGCCGCGATCTTCTCCACCACGGAGTTCATCCGGCCGCTGTTCAACTCGATCGGCATCGCGATCATCGCCACCTTGATCGCGGTCGTGTTCGGGACCATGGCGGCGTACGCGATCGCCAGGCTGGACTTCCCCGGCAAGCAGGCGCTCGTCGGAGTCTCGCTGCTGATCGCGATGTTCCCCCAGGTGTCACTGGTGTCGCCGCTGTTCAACATCGAGCGCTCACTGGGCATCTTCGACACCTGGCCGGGCCTGATCCTGCCCTACATCACCTTCTCCCTGCCGCTGGCGATCTACACGCTCTCGGCGTTCTTCAAGGAGATCCCGTGGGAGCTGGAGAAGGCGGCCAAGATGGACGGCGCGACGCCGGGCCAGGCCTTCCAGAAGGTCATCGCCCCGCTCGCCGCACCGGGCGTGTTCACCACGGCCATCCTGGTGTTCATCTTCTGCTGGAACGACTTCCTGTTCGCGATCTCGCTCACCTCGACCGAGGCGTCCAGGACCGTTCCGGCCGCGCTGGCCTTCTTCACGGGTAGCAGCCAGTTCGAAGACCCAACGGGGACCACCTCGGCCGCGGCCGTGGTGATCACCATTCCGATCATTCTTTTCGTGCTGTTCTTCCAGCGCCGAATCGTCGCCGGTCTGACGTCCGGCGCGGTCAAGGGGTAGGTGAGTCGTGGCCGACATCGTCCTGGACAAGGTGACGAAGAAGTACCCGGACGGCGCTTTGGCCGTCCAGGAAGTGAACCTCGAAATCGCCGACGGCGAGTTCATCATCCTGGTCGGGCCCTCGGGCTGCGGCAAGTCCACCACGCTGAACATGCTGGCTGGCCTGGAGGACATCACCTCCGGTGAGCTGCGCATCGGCGGCGAGCGGGTCAACGAGCGCGCGCCCAAGGACCGGGACATCGCGATGGTGTTCCAGTCCTACGCGCTCTACCCGCACATGACCGTGCGCGAGAACATGGCGTTCCCGCTGCGGTTGGCCAAGGTGGACAACAAGACCGTCGACGCGAAGGTCAACGAGGCCGCCAAGATCCTGGATCTCGGGCAGCACCTCGACCGCAAGCCGTCGAACCTCTCCGGTGGTCAGCGGCAGCGCGTCGCCATGGGCCGCGCGATCGTGCGCAGCCCCAAGGCGTTCCTCATGGACGAGCCGCTGTCCAACCTGGACGCCAAGCTGCGCGTGCAGATGCGCACCGAGGTCTCCAGGCTGCAGAAGAACCTGGGCACCACCACCGTCTACGTGACCCACGACCAGACCGAGGCGATGACCCTCGGCGACCGCGTCGTGGTCATGCGCGGTGGCGCGGTGCAGCAGGTGGGTTCTCCGCAGTTCCTCTACGAGAACCCGGCGAACCTGTTCGTGGCGGGCTTCATCGGCTCGCCGGCGATGAACTTCATCCCGGCGACGCTGGAGAACGGCGCGCTGTCCACGGCGCTGGGCTCCTTCCCGCTCAGCGACAAGGTCCGCAGGATGGTCGAGCGCGGTCGTCGCACGACGCGCGACGTGATCATGGGTCTGCGTCCCGAGCACTTCGAGGACGCCTCCCTGGTCGACTCCGCCGCCCGTTCGCGCGGCGCGACGTTCACCACGCAGGTGGACGTGCTCGAGTCCATGGGCTCGGACAAGTTCGCCTACTTCTCGATCTCCGGCAAGCGCGCGAGCTCGGCGCAGCTGGACGAGCTGGCGGCGGACGTGGGCGTCTCGGACCTGGGTGCCGGACAGGCCGTGGCCCGCCTCGCGGCGGCGTCCAAGGCCAAGGAGGGCTCCGGTCTGGACGTCTGGATGGATCTCGACAAGATCCAGCTCTTCGACCAGGAGAGCGGCAGGGCCCTGACCTACACGGACTAGGCCCCTCGCTCCACCGCAGTCGAAAGGCCGCATTCCCGCTCCTGCGGGGATGCGGCCTTCGTCGTTCTCCTTGCTAGCGCGGGAGTTTCGGCTCCACGACGTCCATCACCCTGCGCGCGAGGTCGCATGCGTCGATCGGCGCCTGGGCGCCCGTCACGTTCGCCAGCACGTGCAGCGAGCCCGCGCCGAACTCCACGCCCTGCGTGCAGGAGGACTCCTCGCCGACCGCCAGGAACCCCGACCGGCCGTTGACCTTGTTGCGGGAGAAGGAGATCTGCGTCCGCTTCTCCGCGTCGGCGATCGTCACCCTCTCCTCGTTGATCACGAACACCCGGAACCCGCGCGGCGAGCCGAGCATGCAGCCCGTCGGCTTGTTGGGCATGCGCTGGCCCTGGGAGAGCTCCAGCGCCTTCAGGTCCGCCTCGCCGAAGACCGCGCAGGTGTCCACGCGAGCCTCACCCGGGGGCGGGGGAGCGGGCGCGGCGGAACCGCACCCGGCGACGAGCAGGACCAGCAGCGGGAGCACACGGGCAGCGGGCATGCCGGTCAACCTAGCGGCGCTTCTTGCTCTGGCGCACCGCGTCGATCACCTCGTCGTCCCAGCGGTGCGTCCTGATCAGCCGGAAGCGCTCGCCAGCGATGTGCATGTACGCCTCGGCCTCGGTCCGGTCGCCGACCAGGTCCGCCTGCTGGAGCATCCGCACCACGGGCACGAACTCCTCCTCGTACCACCGCTTCGCGACGGTGAGCCGGTCGAGGAACTTGCCCTCGTCCTGCATCAGCCGGAAGCCCCACGCCTCCACGGTCTCGCCCAGTTCGGTGTACTCCCACGGGTCGCTCATCAGCACCGCGGCGCGCGCCTCGCCGGGCAGCGGAACGCGTTCCAGGAACAGCCTGCGGTCGTTCTTGATCAGCAGGTCGTGCTGGTAGCGGATGTCGTACGCGCCGATCTTCGTGCGCACCTCGGTCACGTGCGCCTCGATCGTGCGCAGGCCGAGCGCGTGCGCCACCGACACCCGGTGGTGGCCGTCCTTGACGAAGTGCAGCTCGCCGACGCGGTAGACGTCGATCGGCGGGATCGACTCGCCGCGCCGCTGCGCCAGCGCCAGCCGTTCCCACCGCTCGCGGGTGCGGCCGGAGGTGGGCCGGAAGCGCCGGTCGAAGTCGCGGGTGCGGTCCACGCTGCCGACGATCGACTCGACCTGGATCACCTGGAGCCCGAGCCGCCGTTCGCCCTCCTGGCCGAGCGCGGCGATGACCTCGGCGTAGGGGAGCATGATGTTGACGTCGTCGGGCTCCCGGCGCATCCACTTCGCCAGCCGCGACATGACCTGGCGGCGGCGCGCCCTGATGAAGTCGTTCTCCGCGTCGGCCCGCGGGAATCCGGTGTCACCGCGCATCTCCTGCCTCCTGTCCGCGCGAAGGGATCTCCATGACGTGATATCCGACGACGTTGACCACCCGTGTTGACGCCAGTTGACGATCTGGTGTCGGCTCGCCGTGCGGGTGGATGTGGCCGTGGAGCATGAGCGGCGGGCCCAGCCGCCGCACGGCGTCGTGCAGGCAGGCGAAGCCCCGGTGCGGCGGGTCCTCCCGGTCGCCGCAGTCCTTGGGCGGGCTGTGGGTGAGCAGGACGTCGACACCGCGCCCGTCGCGCAGCTGCCGCCAGTTCGCGAGCCGGGCCATCCTGCGGACCCGGCGCGCCTGCTGGCGCTCCGTCCACTGGTTCGGCCCGCGGTTGTAGCGGATCGATCCGCCGATGCCCGCGATCCGCAGCCCCGCCGCGTCCACCACCCTGCCGTCGGCGTTCACGCCACCGGCCGGACCCGGCCACCTGGTCGGGATGCCGCTCTTCGTCCACAAACCTCGCACGTTGGTGTATCCGGTCAGGTCGGGGTCATGGTTACCGGGCACGAAGACGCACGGCCGGTCCAACGCGTTGCTCAGGTGTTCCAGGTAGTCGTAGGGCAGGTCCCCCGCCGCGAGGATCAGATCGACCTTGATCTGCTGGATGTAGGAGGTCCAGAGCTGTTCAACGACCTCGTCCGCCACCGCGAGCACCTTGACCACGCCGCAGAGCCTAGGGCCGAACGGAGCACTCCGCCTTGACGCAACTCACATCTCACACGGCGATCCTTAACGTGAAGAAATGACGAGTCGACGCGCGTTCGCGGCCGGGGTCGCCGCCATCGGCCTTGCCGCGGTGCTAGCGGTTCCCGCGCAGGCCGAGCGGGCCCCCGCCTTCCCGACGACGCTCCAGCTCCCCAACCACTTCCAGCCCGAGGGCATCGCGATCAGCGGCGCGACGGCGTACTTCGGCTCACTCAGGGACGGCTCGGTGCGCAGGATCGACCTCCGCACGGGTCGCGGCTCGGAGGTCAGCCCCGCCACCGGCACCCCCGCCGTCGGTCTCAAGATCGACAAGCGCGGTCGGCTGTTCGTCTCCGGTGGCGCCGAGGGCGACGCGCGCGTGATCGACTCGCGCTCCGGCAAGGTCCTCGCGAGCTACGCCCTCGGCGGCGCGTTCGTGAACGACGTCGTGCTGACCGGGGACGCCGCGTACTTCACCGACTCGCGGAAGCCCTTGCTCTACAAGCTCCCCCTCGGCCGTGGCGGTCAACTGCCCGCGAAGGCCGAGAGCGTCCCGCTCGGCGGTGAGTGGGTGCAGTCGGAGGGCTTGAACGCCAACGGCATCGAGACCGCGCCCGACGGCAGGAGCCTGCTCGTGGTCAACAGCGGCTCCGGCAAGCTCTTCCGCGTCGACCCGCGCTCCGGCAAGGCCGCCGCCGTCGACCTCGGCGATGTCGTGCTGACCAACGGCGACGGCATGCTGCGGCAGGGGCACGTTCTGTACGTGGTGCAGAACCGCCTCAACACCTTGACCGCGTTGCGTCTGGACCACGCGGGCACGAAGGGCGCTCTGCACAAGAAGATCACCGATCCGCGCTTCGACGTCCCCACCACCGTCGCCGCCTTCGGTGACCGCCTCTACCTGCCGAACGCGCGCTTCGGCACCGAGCCCGGCCCGACCGTCACCTACAACGCCGTCGCCGTACCCAGGTTCTGAGCACCAACTACGGCTCGTGTCCGGGCGGGGCGCGGTTCACCACCGCGCCTGGCCCGAACGTGACGGCAAACGCCCTTGTGGCGCCTGGGTTTCGCCGGGCCAACGTTGTCGCGGGTCGACGGTGCGTGAACGCCTGGTAAAGCTTGCTCGCAGCCGAGTGAATCGGGGAACCGGGGCGTGCTTTCACCCCATCGTCGGACTACCGTTCCGAAGGTGCTCGTGGAGCTGTTTCGAGATGCGGCCCGCGGTTGCCAGTCCCACAGCCCGCTCAACGCCACCCTGTTGCGCGCGGCGGCAGACGACCTCGCTGCCGGCGGCGTGACCCGGAAGGTGATGGCGGGCAGTGAACTGGACCGCGGTGGCACCGTCCCCGGTCTTCGGTTCGCCGGTTCCGTTCACCGGCTCGTCCTTGAGGGCAAGGCCCCCGGCCTCGCCAAGCACTACCCCACGGTCGGTGGGCACCTGGAGAGCGACCGCCTCTGGGCCGACGCCGAGCCGGTGCTGGACGAGCACGCCGACATGCTGCGCGCGATGATCCGCGCGAACGCCGTGCAGACCAACGAGCCCGCACGCAGCGCGGCCCTCTACGGCGGCCTGCTGGTCGCGGCGGAGCGCGCCGCCGAGCACGCGGGCCTGGACACACCGTTCCCCGTGCGGCTGCTGGAGATCGGCGCGAGCGGTGGGCTGAACCTGCGCCCGCACCGCTTCGGCTACCGCCTCGACGACGGCACGAGCTTCGGTGACGACGAGAGCCCCGTGCAGCTCGACCTCTCCTGGAGCGGGCGCCCGCGCGCGGACCTCGCCGTCCCGCTCACGGTGGCCGACCGCGCCGCCTGCGACATGAACCCGGTCGACGCGACGACCGAGGACGGCCGCAGGCACCTGTCCTCCTTCGTGTGGCCGGACCAGGTGGACCGCTACCAGCGCCTGCAGGGCGCGATCGACCTCGCCACGGCCGACCCCGTGCCGGTGCACCGCGCCGAGGGCTCGGAGTGGTTGCGCACCCAGCTCGCCAAGGACGTCACCGGTGTGGTCACGGTCGTGTGGCACTCGGTGGTGTGGCAGTACGCGCCGCCGAGGGAACGCGCTCGCGGCAGGGCCGTGGTCGCTGCCGCGGCGGCGAAGGCGACTAAGGACGCGCCGCTCGCGCTGCTGGTCTTCGAGCCGCGCCGAGCCAACGACCCGGCCGACCCGTACCACTTCGACCTGCTGCTGAGGCTGTGGCCAGCGGGGATCTCGCTGCACCTGGGCACGGGCGTCGGCCACGGCGACCCGTTCACCTGGGACGAGCGTCACTGGATCTGAGGGGTTCCTTTTCCGCGAAGCGCGGGAGTAGCCTTTCGTGCGTTCGAATGTGTGCTGCGCGCTGGGGAGGTGATCGCCGTGAGTCTGAATCCGTGCGATCCCCCCAGTAAGCGCCAGGGCTGACCAAACGCCCTTTTCTTTGACGCGTTCGCGCTGCTGGCAGGCCATGTGGTGGCCCCGGTGCGCCGAATGAGAAGAACGCCATCACCGCGCCAGACATTGAGTGCTGGCTGCGGCAATTCTTTCTGCGCGGAGATCCGCGCAATGCTGTGAGGAGTACCCCATGACCTGGTGGGAGATCGGGCTGCGCCTGCTGTGCGCGGCGGTGTTCGGCGCGCTCGTCGGGCTTGAGCGGCAGTGGCGGGCGCGCACGGCCGGACTGCGCACCAACGCGCTCGTCTGCGTGGGCGCCGCGCTGTTCGAGCTGTTCAGCGTGCTCACCCCGGACGGCGGCAGCACGACCCGGATCGCTTCCTACATCGTCTCCGGGGTCGGCTTCCTCGGCGCCGGGGTGATCATCCGCGACGGCGGCAACCTGCGCGGCATCAACACCGCCGCCACCATCTGGGGCACCGCCGGGGTCGGCCTGATGTGCGGCGGAGGTCACTACGGCGTCGCCGCGGCCGGAGCCGTGGTGATCGTCATCGCCAACGTGGGCCTGCGCCCCCTCGGCCGACTCGTCGACGGGCGCGCCAGCGACCCCGCCGTCGCTGAGACCGACTACGACCTGCGCGCCGTCTGCCGCGACGCCGACGAGGCCCACGTCCGCGCGCTCGTCGTCAGCTCCATCGCCGAAGGCGGCTTCCACCTGCGCGCCCTGACCAGCGCGGACCTCGCGTCCGACCGCGTCGAGGTGACCGCGCGGGTGCTCGGCAGGGGCGTGGGCGGCGGGAAGCTGGAGCGCGCGGTCAGCGCGCTGAGCCTGCGCCCGGGCGTCAGCTCGGTCAGCTGGAGACTCGTGACACACCCCACGGAGGACTGAAGATCATTGTCCACAGTGGACTTGGCAGGGAAATTCGTTCGCGGAACCGGCTTCGTTACCAGCACAATCAGATTCACGCCTGACCGGATGAAGCCGCGTTCGAGCTGTTAACGACCGGGTTTGGCGCCGCGAGAACCGGGTAGGCCGATGATCGCATCGGCACCCACGAACGAGCAGACAAGGCACACAGCGATGACCCCCAACGGGACCACGACCACCACTCCGCGCACGGCGAGCTTCCTCCTCCGTGCGGTGATGGGCGCTGTCATCGGCCTGTTCGCCGGCCACGCCGAGACCCCGGCACGCGAGCACGCGCACTCCGCCTGACCGGGCGTTCCAGCGCGGCCAGTCTGCTCGGCGACTCAGAGGCGGCCGAGCGATGACCAGGATTCAAATCGCCCTTGTGGCGTGCGTTGCCACTGCGAGCCTCCTGAGCGGTTGTGCGGAGTCTGCTGCTCCGCCGCAGGCAGCGCCCGGGGCAGCGGTGGGCACCACGGCGCCGCCCGCGTCCACGGCGCTGCCCACCACGACGACGAAGCCCCGATCTGCTCGGGGTCTCATCCAGAAGAAGATCGGCGAGATCGCGGGATTCGGCGGAACGGGCTCGATCGACTCCTCCCAGGTCAAGTTCACGCTCGACGCGATCCAGGTCGACGCGAAGTGCTCGGCGAAGTACGCCAGCCGCAGCGAGAACGGGCACCTGGTCGTGTTGAGCTGGACGATTCAGACCAGTGCGGACATGGAGCCTGCGATGGGCGGCATGTTCAACCCGCACTCGTTCGCGGTCGTTGGGCAGGACGGGCTCACGGAGGCCAACGTGGCCACCGCAGCCACGTACTCGTGCCTCAAGGACTCCGAGCAACTACCCGTGGGAGATCTCGCAGCGGGATCGAAGTACGTCGGCAAGCTGGTGCTGGACACCCGGAGCACCTCCGGTGTGATCACGTTCCGGC
Source organism: Allokutzneria sp. NRRL B-24872 (assembly GCF_002155965.1). Classification (GTDB taxonomy): domain Bacteria; phylum Actinomycetota; class Actinomycetes; order Mycobacteriales; family Pseudonocardiaceae; genus Allokutzneria. Next base: position 53,233 of record NZ_MUMH01000124.1, on the reverse strand, counting down.
CTACGGGCTTGGACACCAGCGGTGGCTGGGAGTGGCCCTTCTGATCCCAGGTCGTTCCACCATCGGCCACCCGGCATTCCACTATCTCGCGGAGACTGTGGAATGCCGGGGTAAGATAGGTGGAACCGAAGGGATGGGGGACCGATGGCGACGCCGAACCCACCACCGGAGCGGGTGACCGTGAGTCGGCTCACCCACGAGACGACCAGCGTGTTGAAGCTGGTGGAGGCTGGTAAACGCATTGGGATCACCAGGAACGGGAAGCTGATCGGCATCATCAGCCCCCCTGATCCTGATGAGGTCTGGCTCGACGAGTTGGCTGCGGCTGGCCACGTGCGGCAGGACTGGCGCGAGGGGCAGACTCGGCTCCGCGCTCTGCTGCGCTCGTTGCCCGCACGGGCCACGTCGACGGGACTGTCGGGTTCAGCGGCGATCCTGGCCGACCGTGAGGAGAGCGGCGACAGGTGATCTATCTCGACGCGTGCGCGTTGATCAAACTTGTACTCGTGGAGGATGGGTCGGTAGCACTGGCCGAACACCTGCAGGTGTTCACCGAGCCTCTTGCGACCTCGGAGCTGAGCGAGGTTGAGATCCATCGCGCGTTGATCAGACTTGAGGCGGATGAGGATCAGCACATGCTCGCTGATCAGATCCTGGCGGGTTTCATCCGATTCCCGCTGGGCGTGATCGTCGCTGAGGCCAGACGTCTGCCCGGTCAGCACCTGCGCTCGCTCGACGCCCTCCACTTGGCAACCGCCATCGAACTCGCCCAGCCGTTGACCGAGTTCATCACCTACGACAAGCGGCTTGCCGAGCACGCGCGCGCGGCAGGACTCCCTGTGGCGTCGCCGAGGTGACTCCGCTCAGGCGCGGAGCGTGGTCAGGACGGCGGTGAACAGGGCCTCGGTGTCGGATTCCGGCATCGGGGCGCCGGTCACCAGCCAGTGGTACACCAGCGGTCCGAGCAGCAGGTCGCGGATCACCTCCGGGCTCAGGTCCGTTCGCAGCACCCCCGCCGCCATGCCGCGCGCGATCAGTTCTGACACGACGCCGAGGCGTGGACCGAGGTAGCGCTCGGCCAAGGCGGCGGCCAGCGGCGGGTTTCCGGCCGATGCGGCGAGAACCCCGACGACCGCTCCGCCCAGCTCTGAGCCGCCGAGGCCGTTGATCGCGATGCGGACCGTGGAAGCTATGTCCGCCAACAGATCTCCTGTGTCCACTGTGGACGCTACGGGGACGGTCGTGGCGAGTGCGTCCACCACGAGGTCCTCCCGGCTCGCCCAGCGGCGGTAGATCGTGGGCCTGCCAACGCCCGCCCTGCTCGCGACGGCCTCGATGGTCAGGCCGGCGAAGCCCGACTCCACGAGCACCGACAACGTCGCGGAGATGATCGCGTCCTGGGCCGCTGAGCTGCGCGGTCGGCCACGGGGCATGGACGCCTCCCTTCCTCGCGGCTATCGTAAATTACGTGACGTCACGTAACGTAAAAGTGGTGGCCTGGGGTCTGCTCGCGGCCTGGCTCGTGCACGACGCCGAAGAGCTGCTGACGATGGCGGAGTTCTCCCGCGACAACGGAACCTGGCTGCCCGAGGTGGACCAGGCGCACGTCAGCACGGCGATCGGGCTGATGGGGGTGGTGGTGGCGACCGCCGCCGCGTCGGGAGCGCGGACGGGTGGGCGGTCGCCGTTGTTCCAGACGGTGCTGACCGGCTTCGGCCTGCACTCGCTGACCCACCTCGCCCAGTCCGCGCTGCTGCGCCGCTACACGCCGGGGCTCGTCACCGCCCCGCTGGTGGTGGCGCCGTACTCGCTGTGGGCGTTGAAATGCTTGCGGGACAACGGGATTCCACTGGAAGCACGGGTGGGCTCGTTCGCCTGGTTCCCCGTCGCGCTCGGCGGGGTGCACGGCGCGGCGGCCGTGCTCACCAGAGCGTTCAGGGCGTGGCGACGGGGGTGACCTTCCACCGCCCGGAGCTGACCACGGCTGACAGCCGCAGCGCGCCGCGTTCACCGTTGGGGCGCACGTAGTCCACGACCACCTGGACGCCGTTGAGCCGTTCCAGGTGCGAGGTGATCAGCTGCGTGTCCACGGTGCCGAAGTTGGCGACGGTCACCCGCGCGACCTCGTCACCGCCCTCGTCCAAGGACACGAGCTGGGCAAGGCGGTCGGCGTCCTGGGCACGCAGCGCGTCGGCGATCTGCGTGGCCAGGACGTCGGCCGAAGGAGCCCCGTCCTCGGGTTTGCTCATGATCAGCACGGTGATGGTGGCGATCCAGGCGACTGCCACGACCAAGATCCAGGCGCGCAGGCTGCGCAGCATCCGGAGCATGGGGAACCTCCCAACAGCACTAGAGCCAGCGGTTGCGCCGGAAGATCCGGTACACCACGACGCAGGCGATGACGATGACGCACAGGACCATCGGGTACCCGAAGGCCCACTTCAGTTCCGGCATGAACTCGAAGTTCATGCCGTAGATCCCGGCGACCATGGTCGGCACCGAGATGATCGCGACCCACGCGGAGATCTTGCGCATGTCGTTGTTCTGCCGGAGCGTGATCTTGGCGAGCACCGCGTCGATCAGCGTGGTCAGCAGCTCGTCGAAGGCCACGACGCGGTCGTGCACGGTCGTGAGGTGGTCGTCGACGTCGCGGAAGTAGGAGCGGACCTGCTCCGGCACCAGCGGGATGTAGCCCTCCGCGAGCCTGCGCAGCGGGGTGGCCAGCGGGCCGACCGCCCTGCGCAGCTCCATGACCTCGCGCTTCATCAGGTAGATCTGCTCGGGGTCGACGTCGCTGCGCGGGTCGAAGACGGCGACCTCCATCTGGTCGATGTCGTCCTCGACCGCGCTGGTCACCTCGAGGTAGCGGTCGACCACGTGGTCGGCGATCTGGTAGAGCACGGCGGCGGGCCCGAGCGCGAGCTTCTCCGGGTCCTCCTCCAGCAGGTGCCGCAGCGTCGCCAGCCCCGCGTGCTTGCCGTGCCGCACGGTGATCACGTAGTCGCGGCCGACGAAGACCATGATCTCGCCGCTCTCGACGATCTCGTTGGCCGTCTCCGGCGACTCGTGCGCCACGTAGCGCACCGTCTTGAGCACCATGAACAGCATGTCGTCGTAGCGCTCGAGCTTCGGCCGCTGGTGCGCGTGCACCGCGTCCTCGACGGCGAGTTCGTGCAGGCCGAAGGTGTCGGCGATGCTCTGGATCTGCTCCTCGTCCGGTTCGTGCAGGCCGATCCAGACGAAGCCGTTCTGCCGCTGGCGCACCTCCTCGATCGCGGCGAGGTGCGTCCACCGCCCGGGGAGGCGCTTGCCGTCGACGTACACGCCGCAGTCGACCACGTAGGCCGAAAGCGGGACCGGAATCGGAGTCATCCCTCGACCGTTTCGAGTTGTGCGGCCGCCCTTGCGGCCGAGCGTGGGCAAACCAGGCATGACGGGCTCCCGAGAGTTCGCGCGGCGAAATGCGTTACGAGATGCCGGAAAACCCGATCAGCGGGCGGTTTCCGACTCTGGGGTGCGCGTCCCGGCCAGTCCTGGTGCGGACGGACCTATCCGAGGATGGCGGTCCGGCGGCGGGGACGCGAGCCGGTACTGGGAGGCGTGCTGTCTGCACTCATCAGCGTCCCACCTCCTTATGCCGGGAGCCGGTGAACGGTGGAGTCGCTCACAGACCAGTTGTCGAGGGTACCCGTCCGGGGGTGAGACTGTCCCTCGCGGGCACCATGATCCAACACACCCGGGAGGTCGCTGTGCAGTTCGGGCGCTACTTCGAGGAGTTCGAGGTCGGAGCTGTCTACAAGCACTGGCCGGGCAAGACGGTCACCGAGTACGACGACCACCTGTTCTGCCTGCTCACGATGAACCACCACCCGCTGCACATGGACGCGCACTACGCGGGGGAGACCACCGACTTCGGCAAGAACGTCGTTGTCGGCAACTACATCTACTCGCTGCTGCTGGGCATGTCCGTGCCCGACGTCTCCGGCAAGGCCATCGCCAACCTGGAGGTCGAGTCGCTCAAGCACGTGAAGCCGACCTTCCACGGCGACACGATCTACGGCGAGACCGAGGTGCTCGACAAGACCCCCTCGAAGTCCAAGGACGACCGTGGGGTTGTCTACGTGGAGACCCGCGGCTACAAGCAGGACGGCACCGTCGTCTGCGTGTTCCGCCGCAAGGTCATGGTGCCGAAGAAGTCCTACGGGCTCGCGCGCGGTGGCGAGCAGCCCGGTCGCCCCGAGCCGAAGCTCTCGTAGGAGCACGCGATGACCTCCCAGCTCGACACCGTCCGCCAGCGGTTCCACCGGTTCGCCGAGCAGGAGGCCGCAGGCAACTCCCCGCTGTACGAGCGGTTCGCGCTCGGTGTCGCCGAGGACGCCGAGGTCGCTGATCTGCTGACCGCGACGTCGGCCAACTTCGCCGTGCCCACGCTGTTCTTCGCCGCCGCCCAGCGCGCGCTGTTCGCCGAGCCGTGGCACCCGCTGACCCGCTACTACCCCTCGGTCGGCGGCCACGACGGCGTCGACGAGGCGGCGTGGCCGGAGTTCCGGGACTTCGTGCTCGGCCGCGCGGACAAGATGCGCGAGCTGATCTCCTCGCGGACCACCCAGACCAACGAGGTCCGGCGCGCCGCTGTCCTCTACCCGGTGCTCTCGCTCATCGCGGCCCAGGTCGGCAAGGCCCCGCTCGGCCTGCTGGAGGTCGGCGCGAGCGCGGGGCTGCTGCTGGGCATGGACCGCTACGGCTACCGCCACCGCCTCCCGGACGGCACCGACGTGAACTCCGGCCGCAAGAAGGCGCGGCTGGTGCTGGACACCGCGGTCCGCCGGGAGCAGGGCAGGGGCAGGGCCAAGGCGCCCGCCTTCGACGCGAAGGTCGGGCTCGACCTCACCCCGGTCGACGTCGCCGACGAGGAGCAGCTGAGCTGGCTGGAGGCGTGCGTGTGGCCGGACCAGCCGCGCAGGCTCAGCTTCCTGCGGCTGGCCGCCGAGGAGGTCAGGGCCGATCCGCCCGTGCTGGTCGCCGGGGACGCCGTCGACGACCTGTACGCGGCCGCGGCGCGCGTGCCCGCGGACCTGCCGCTGGTGGTCTTCAACAGCAACCTGCTGGCGTACGTGGACGAGGTGCGGCGGGCGGACTACGTCGAGGCGGTCCGGGCGCTGTCGGAGTCCCGGACGCTCTGGTGGGTGGCGCAGGAGCCCTTTGGCGCTTGCCTGAACCTGCTGCTTCCGGAGCGTGAGGACCTGGTGCTTGACGGTCCGGCGCACAACGTCGTCAGCATCGTCCGCTGGGAAAAGGGCAGGTCAGAGGTGCGTCCGGTGGCCAGGAGCGGCATGCACGGGCAGTGGGTCGAGTGGCTCTAGTGCCTGAAGTCACCGTGCCGGGCGATTCTTGGTGATTTGGGGCACTGTGCCGCAGCCGCCGAACGCCCCAGCACGGCCCTCGGTGAGCACTCCGGCCTGATCGTGTGCGGCAAAGATCACACCATCGATCCGCGCCTTCTCGGCCGCGTCGTCCCGCGCTCCGGTGCTTCCGCGGTCCGGCCGACGGGTGCGGTCGTAGATCTCGTACTCCCCGAGTTCAGCCGACCGGACGACAGAACCGATCAAGTCGCCGACGGTCACGACCAGCCCCGGCGCTTTCAGGAGCATTTCGGCAGCGGCCGGAGCGCCGTCCTGGTCGGACTCCACCTGCCCCGACCGGGGTCGTTCGAACGGCGGATCGGCCGGAGTCGACCATCGGTGTCGACTGTGATTCCCCCGACGTCCCGGATCGAAGATTCGCGATCGCCAGGCGCGAACACGGACAGTAGTCTTGGCGAGGCAGTTGGCACTCGCACTCAGCCAAGTGCGGTACAAATCTGCCGAAGCGCGGCGGAGTGCGGTACAACGGTTCCGCAGGCGCCAACAAGGCCGTTAGCGGACGGGGTTGGACAACGTGAACATCAAGAAGATCCTCACCTTTGCCGGCATTGCGCTGGTCCTGTTCCTCGTGTTCACCGCACCGGATCAGGCTGCGGGCGCTGTGAACGGGATCCTGGGCAGACTGCGGGACGCGGCTCAGGCGATCATCACGTTCGTCAGGTCGTTGTTCGTCTGATGACACCGACAGGGCGGTGAGACCGTGTTCGCACCTCGCGATCCCGACGAGTACCTGCTCGAGACCGAGCGACGGATCATCAGGGTGCGCCGGCACTGGGCCACCCTGCTGTGGGACATCTTCGAGACCATCGCGCTGCTCGCCGGCGCCGTGATGATCTCGTACCTGCTCCCAGCGGGTCAGTGGCTCATCCAGAACATCCTCTGGTACGCCGCCCTGTTCGTCCTTCTTCGCTTCGCCTACTTCGTCATCGAGTGGTGGGTCGAGCGCATCGTCGTCACCGACAAGCGCTTCATGCTCACCAACGGCGTCTTCACCACCAAGGTGGCGATGATGCCGATCGGCAAGGTCACCGACCTCACCTACGAGCGCAGCCTCAGCGGTCGCATGTGGGGTTACGGCACGATCGTCGTCGAGTCCGCGGGTCAGATCCAGGCGCTCAACCGGATCGAGTACCTGCCCTGCCCGGAGGACGTCTACGACGCCATCTCCGAGCTGGTCTTCGGCGACAAGAAGGCCCAGGCCGAGCGGTTCTCGATGATGCAGGCCAAGAAGAAGGCCGCGTTGAGCAAGCGCGCGACAGGCTGATCCCCTCTGGACGCGCACGACAACGGCTGACCGCACGGGGTTGGTGGTCAGCCGTGGAGCCCTCCGCCAGGCAGGCGCCTGGCCGGGGGGTTCTGTGTTTTCCGGGGACGTGGAGCAGACTCCTGGGGTGCGGATCGACTTGCATACCCACTCCACGGCCTCCGACGGCACCGACTCGCCCGCCGGGCTGATCAGCGCCGCCGAGCTGGCCGGGCTCGACGTCATCGCGGTGACCGACCACGACACCACCTCGGGCTGGTCCGAGGCGGTGTCGGCGCTGCCGCCCGGGATGCGGATGCTGCCCGGCGCCGAGCTGTCCTGCGAGTCCCCGGACGGCCTCGGCGGGACCGTCACCGTGCACCTGCTCGCCTACCTGTTCGATCCCGCGTCCGAACCGCTGGTCGCCGAGCAGGCGCGGCTGCGGGCGGAGCGCCGGGTGCGGCTGCACCGCATGGCCGCGCGGATGGCCGCTGACGGCTTCCCGGTCGATCCGGACGAGCTGATGGCCGCGCTGCCCCCGGACTCGCCCGCCGGGCGGCCCCACCTCGCTCAGGCGCTGATGCGAGCGGGCGTGGTCGGCTCGGTCGACGAGGCCTTCGACCGGTTCCTGGGCAGCGGCGGCTCCTACCTGCTGCCGCGCACGGACACCCCGGTCGAGCGGGCCATCGCGATGATCGCCGACGCCGGTGGGGTGACGGTGATCGCGCACCCCTTCGCCAGGGCGCGGGGGCCCGTCATCACGCCGGAGGTCATCGCCGACCTCGCCGCGCTCGGGCTCTCCGGTGTGGAGGTCGACCACCCCAACCACGACGAGCCGACGCGCGCCGAGCTGCGCGAGCTGGCCGGGCGGCTGGACCTGGTGATGACCGGCTCCAGCGACTACCACGGGACGAACAAGACGATCCGGCTCGGCCAGGAGACCACCGACCCCGGGCAGTTCGAGGCGCTGGTGGCGCGCGCCAAGCCCGGTTCCTGCCCGGTGTGGGAGCGACAGCTGTCCTGAGTACCGTGGGACGGGTGGACGGGCAGCTGGGTCTTGATCTCGGAGGGATGCCGCGCAGGCTGGTGAAGGTGACGCCGGCCAAGCTGGCGACCTGGAGCGACTGCCCTCGCCGGTACCGGATGGCCTACCTCGACCGGCCCGCGCCCAAGCGCGGCGGGCCGTCGGCGAGCAGCACTCTGGGCGCGGTGGTGCACAACGCGTTGAAGGGCTACTTCGACCTGCCACAGGAGCGCCGCAGCGAGGAGCAGGCCGCTGACCTGGTGCGCAGGTGCTGGAAGAGCGACGGCTTCCGCGACGCGGAGCAGGCCGAGGTCTACCGCGACCGCGCCAAGCAGTGGGTCGCTGACTACGTGCGCGGGCTGCCGAAGGAGCTGGAGCCGATCGGCCTGGAGCGCTGGGTGTCCACGCCAACGGAGAAGATCGTCGCCGAAGGCCGGGTCGACCGCATCGACCTGCGCGACGGCGAGCTGGTGATCGTCGACTACAAGACCGGAAGGCACGCGCTGGGCGTCGACGACGCTCGCGGCTCGCAGGCGCTCGCGCTCTACGCCATCGCCGCGCGCCGCACGCTGCGCCGCCCCTGCCGCAGGGTCGAACTGCACCACCTGCCCTCCGGCGAGGTCGCGGTCTGGGAGCACACCGAGGAGTCGCTCGGCAGGCACCTCAGCCGCGCGGAGGAGGCCGCCGAGGACCTCGCGCTCGCCACCGACACCCTCACGGCGGGCGGCGACCAGGACGTGCTGTTCCCGCCGATGACCGGCAGGCAGTGCACGTGGTGCGACTTCCGCAGGCACTGCCCGGAGGGCCAGGACGCCGCACCGGAGGTGGAGCCGTGGGCGACGCTGGCGCCGTGAGCCCCGCCATCGGCCGCCGCAACTCGTTGGTCCGCCGCCTGGTCAGCGGGATGGCGGGCTCGCTCGCCGCCGGGATGCTGGTGCTGGCGTTCGGGATGGTGCTCGCCCAGATCTACGCGGGCGTGACCGGGATGCCGGGACCGGGCATCGCCGAGGTGATCGGTCACCTGGTGGTCGCGGCCGTGATGATCGTGCTCCAGCAGCGCTCCGACCACGAGCCCGGCCGGGTCGGCCTCGCCATGGTGTTCGGCGTCTACGTGATCGCGGGCGCCACCCTCTGGTTCTGGTGGTGGTCCTAGCCCTTCTCGGTGAGCCAGGCGCGCCAGGTGGGCAGGAGCGTGGCGAGGAGGGCTTCGGGGTTCTCCACGTTGGGGGAGTGCCCGGCGCCCGCGAGCACCGCGAAGTCGGCGTCGAGGCGTTCGGCCATGTCGCGTTGCGCGCTCACCGGCCACACGTCGTCGCCCTCGCCGCAGATGACCAGGCTGGGCGTTCCGCTCGACTGGAGCACGACGCCGAGCTTCGGCACCAGGTCGGGCTCGTGGCGCAGTCCGTCGGCCATGCCGAGCAGCCCGGCGGGCTTCGACGCGAGGAAGCGGCGCCGGTAGAACTCCTTGAGCCGCTGCGGCACGTGCGCCCAGCCCGGCCTGCGCGCGTCGCGGGCCTCGCGCAGCTCCTGCGCCGCGGCCATGCCCTTGGTGCGCAGGATCGGCTCGCCCTCGATGATCGCCTGCCTGCGGTCGCCGTCCGGCAGCTCGCTCGGCCCGGAGCACAGCAGCGTGAGCCCGGCGACGCGCGCGCCCGCGAGCACCGCGGCCCGCGTCACCAGCCCGCCGAAGGAGTGCCCGAGCAGCAGCACCGGCGTGCTCCCGCCGGCACCGAGGTCGTTGACCAGCTCGCAGACCACCTCGCCGAGCGCGCCGGGGCGGTAGGCCGCCTCGTCCTCGGGGCCGCCGGACTCGTTCAGCCCGGGCAGGTCGATCGCGACGACGTCGAAGCCCGCGTCGGAGATCGGGTCCAGCATCGGCGCGAAGTCCTCCTTGGACCCCGGGTAGCCGGGCACGAGCAGGGCGACGGCGCCCAGATCCGCTTCGGGATCGGGCTTCGCCCTGAGCGCGGCGATCGGGCCGTAGCGGCTGGGCAGCTCGACCCTGGCCCCGCGGTGCGGGGTGAGCGGAGACGGGAACGGCACGGTCACCCCGTGATTCTCTCCCAGACCGGCTTGGGAATCACCGCAACGCGACGAGAGTCCCCGCGCGCTGTTCGAGGATCACCGGGCCGGCCGTCGCCAGCGCGACCGGGCCGGGCTCGTCGCGGCGCACCGGGACCGACCCGATCCGCGCGCCGCTCACGGCGTCCAGCACCAGCAGCCCGTCCCGCACCGGGACCACGAGCCTGCCGGAGAACAGCGTCGGAGAGCCGACGACGCCGTCGACCGTCCACTGTGGACGAAGCTCCTTAGTGGACAGCGCGACCAGCTTGGAGCCGGTGAACCAGTACGAGTTCGAGCTGCCCTCGACCACCTGCGGCACCTGCCCCGGCGGATCGCCCGCCAGGTCGGAGTCCGGGATCGACAGCGGCTGCTCGTCGGTCTGGCTGCCGTTGACGTCGTAGGTGACCAGGCGCGGGGGATTGGGCAGGGCGACCACCGCGCGGTCCTCGGTGATCGAGACCAGGCGAGTGCCCCGCCCGTTGAGCACGGTGCTGAAGGCGACCTCGGGGCCGTCCCAGTCCTTGGGGTTGGGCTTCTGCACCGTCAACCGGTCGCCGAGGTCGTCGGGGCAGCGCTCGATCACGCCGAGCCGGTTGCCGCCCAGCGCGATCGAGCCGAACTCGCAGTTCGTCCTCGGCTGCTTGTTCGGCTGGATCTCGGCCTCGACCTTGCCGTACTCCACCGTCTTGACCAGGTCGAAGCGCACGACCTCGATCAGCCGCTTCCCGGTCATCACCAGGTGCGTGCCGTCGCTGAGCAGCCGGGTGCCGCTCGGGGCGTTGCCGTTGCGGGCGAGCACCCGCTTGCCGGTCGCCGCGTCCACGCCGGTGATCTCGCTGCAGTTGCCCTGCTGCGGGCCGTTGCCGCCGACCCAGCCGGGCTTGGTGTAGACCGCGAACACCTGGCCCCACGACATGCCGACCGTGCACAGCGGCAGATCGCGCGTGTAGGACCACTTCTTCTCGCCGGTCAGCGGGTCGCGCCCGGCCATCTCGCCGCCCTCGCCGGTCACCACCGCGGGTCCAGCCACCACCGGGGCGAAGGTCGCGGAGCTCGGCGCCCGCCAAGCCTCGGCGAAGGACGGCGGCAGCGCGGTGGGCTGGGGGAGCTGGTTCATCGGCTGCGGGCTGGTCCGCGAGACGGTCGCGGCCGCGTCGCCGGTGCGCTGCACGATGAAGGCGCCGATCAGCACGGCGACCGCGATCAGCGCGGCAACCACGTAGTCGGCCCTGCGGTGGAAGGAGCGCGAGGGAACGCGTGGGCGCTGCTCGACGACCGGCTCGGTGGCGACGGCCACGGCCTGGTGGTCGTGCCACGGGTCCGAGGGCACGGCTGCTGTCGCCCGCGCGGCGTTCGCGACCGCCATGCCCATCGGGGGCGTGTCCGCGTCAGCGGGAGCATCGCCAGCGGGTGTCGCACCGGGCGGAGTCGCACTGCCGGGCGCGTCCTGGGGTGCCGTACCGGAAGGCATCGCCGGAGTCGTGCCCGACGAAGGGGCGGCAGCTGGACGCGTCGTGCTAGGAGGTGCGTCCGGCCGAGCCGCGCTCGACGCGGCTGAGGTGGGCGTTTCCGAAGGGGGAGCGTCCGTGGGGACGGGGCGGACGGGCTCCGGATCGTGGCTGGTCGGCTGGTCCTGCTCGCCGTGCTGCCCAGAGCCCGTCACCCGCATCACTCCTCGCCGCTCGCCGCCACGGCCTGCTCGCCAGTGGTGTCCACGCCCGCGCGACGCCTGCTGCGCCGGCGCCGGGCCGGGCGCTCGGTCGCGCTGCTGTCCCCATCTTCCTGGGCGCGTGCCGGGGCCGGCTCCTGGCCCCCGTCGGTGGCCTGGCCGCCCTCGGCACCGGCACTCGCGCCCCTGGTCCGGCGCCTGCGCCTGCGCGGGGTGGTGGGACGGGTCTCGTCACCGGTCTCCGCGGTGGCGGCCGGGGTCTCTGCGGTGCACGCCTTGGCGTCGCCGCCCTCCGCCTCGCCGTCACCGGAGCTGCCGCCCCTGGTGCGCTTGCGGACGCGGTCGCGCTTCGGCTTGGCCTTCGCCTCGCCGCCCCGCTCGCCGCCCCGCTTGGCACCCCGGCCGCGACGCGGCTCCTCGTCCAGCTCCTCGGCGTCCAGGCCCTCACGGGTGCGCTGGCCGAGCGGCAGCCTGCCGGTGACGCCGGTCGGGATGCCCAGGTCGGTGAACAGGTGGTCGGAGGTGGAGTAGGTCTCCACCGGCTCCGGCTTGCCCAGCTCCAGCGCCTCGCTGATGGACTTCCAGCGCGGCTCCTCGTCCCAGTCGACCAGGGTGACCGCGACGCCGGTGCGCCCGGCCCGCCCGGTGCGGCCGATCCGGTGGACGTAGGTCTTCTCGTCCTCGGGGCACTGGTAGTTGACCACGTGCGTGACGCCCTCGACGTCGATGCCACGCGCGGCGACGTCGGTGCACACGAGCACGTCGACCTTGCCGGAGCGGAACGCGCGCAGCGCCTGCTCCCTGGCGCCCTGACCGAGGTCACCGTGCACGGGGGCCACCGCGAACCCGCGCTCGGCGAGGTCGTCGGCGAGCTTCTGCGCGGTGCGCTTGGTCCTGGTGAAGATCATCGTGAGCGAGCGGCCCTCGGCCTGCAGCACCCGGGAGACGACCTCGACCTTGTCGAGGGAGTGCGCGCGGTAGACGAACTGCGAGGTGCGCTCGTGCACGGCGCTCGCGTCCACCTCCTCGGCCCGGATGTGCGTGGGCTGGGTGAGGAAGGTCCTGGCCAGCGTGATGATCGGGCCCGGCATGGTCGCCGAGAAGAGCATGGTCTGGCGCTTGTCCGGGACCATCCGCAGCACGCGCTCGATGTCCGGGAGGAAGCCGAGGTCGAGCATCTCGTCGGCCTCGTCCAGCACCAGGGTGCGGACCTTGCCCAGCACCAGGTGGCGCTGCTCGGCGAGGTCCAGCAGGCGGCCGGGGGTGCCGATGACCACGTCGACGCCCTTGCGCAGGGCGGCGATCTGCGGCTCGTACGGGCGGCCGCCGTAGACGGGCAGCACGCGCGCCTTGAGGTACTTGCCCGCGTCCTTGAGGTCGGCGGTGACCTGCAGGCACAGCTCGCGGGTCGGCACGACCACGAGCACCTGCGGGGTGCCGTCGCCCGGCAGCTCCAGGCGCTGCAGCGCGGGAACGCCGAAGCCCAGGGTCTTGCCGGTGCCGGTGCGCGCCTGGCCGATGACGTCCTCGCCGGCCAGGGCCAGCGGCAGCGTCAGCTTCTGGATGGCGAAGGTCCGCTCGATACCGGCCTCGCCGAGCGCCTTGACGATCTTGTCGTGCACGCCGAGCTCGGCGAAGGTCGGGGCGTCATCGACCACGGTCGCCGCTGCCCGGAGCGGGTGCGCCTCGGCGAGTTCCTCGGCCACGATGGCCTCGACGGACTCGTCGTTCTCGGTGGTGCCGGTCTTGGTGTCGCTGCTGACGGTCAGAGTGATCGCCTCTCTCGTGCCTTGCGCGCATGCCATGGAGCGGCGCTCAACCGCGGCGTGGCGTCCACTGGGGTGGACCTCCCGCGCGGGAGGGCTTGACGAGGCGATACGCGCGCCCTGTCGCGGTGGCGGTTCCTCCGCCACCTTGTCGCCGACGCGGCCTGGCGAGCGGGCGATGCGCTCATCACCGGCGGCTTCGTTCAGGCAGTCGTCGTGCGTCTGGGTCGGGAGTCTACCCGGGAAATGCCAGACGACCAGCGCTGTACGCACACCGTTAGGACGTGTCTCACGCTCCGGTCACGGGTGCTCAGCCATCCGGGTGTGATCCGCGCTGCCCGATACGCTCCTTCCCATGACCGAGGCGGACCTGCAGAAATCGGACACCGAGCCCCTGGAAGCCGGTGTCGTCGACCTGATCGGCGTGCTGGCCTACGGCGAGCTCTCGGCCTTCGACCGGATGGCCGAGGACGCGCGCAGCGCCCCGACACTGGCCGGGCGCGCCGCGCTGGCCGGGATGGCGGGTGCGGAGATGGGCCACTACTGGCAGCTCGAGCAGTTCCTCGCCCAGCGCGGCCTGCGCGTCGAGGAGGTCATGGCGCCGTTCCAGGCCCCGCTGGACGCCTTCCACGCGTCCACCGCCCCGCGCTCCTGGCTGGAGTCGCTGGTCAAGGCCTACGTTGGCGACGGGCTGGCCGCGGACTTCTACCGCGAGATCGCCGAGTGGCTGGACCCGGCGGCCAAGCAGCTGGTGCTGGACGTGCTGGCCGACACCGGCCACTCCGCCTTCGCCGAGCGCGAGGTCCTCGCGGCGTGCGAGGCCGACCGCAAGGTCCGCGACCGGCTCGCCCTGTGGGGTCGCCGCCTGCTCGGCGAGGCGGTCACCCAGGCGCAGCACGTCGCGGCCGAGCGCGACGGCCTCGCCGAGCTGATCATCAGGGGCACCGGTGACCTCTCCGGCATCGGCACGCTGATCCGCAGGCTGCAGAACAACCACGGCCAGCGCATGCAGGTGCTCGGTCTCGGCTGATTCCCGATTCCGCCCACAGCGCAAGCGGGGTGGTGGCACGGTGGAGCACGCACACCCTGGACTAGCCTGGGAACCGTCTCTTATTCGGACTTTTCAGCACGGAGGTCGGCGTGGAGGTCAAGATCGGCGTCGAGTACAGCCCGCGTGAGCTGGTCGTCTCAAGCGCGTTGTCTCAGGACGAGGTCGAGGAGCTGGTCGCCGACTCGCTTCGCAGGGAAGGCGGGGTGCTCTCCCTGACCGACGACAAGGGCAAGCGCTTCATCATCCCGGCGAACAAGGTGTCCTACATCGAGATCGGTGCGGCCGACGTGCGCCGCGTCGGCTTCGCTGTCCAGTAGGTCCTCGCTCGTCGAAGGCCCGTCGTCCCGACCCGGGGTGGCGGGCCTTCTTCATGCAGTGGTGAAGCGCAGGCCGTCCAGGCGGTGCCGGTGTGAGAATCCGCCGCAGCAGCCGCGACCTCGATCGCGACGCATGGCCCTGATCGTGTCGCTGGTGGTCGTGCTCCTGGCTGGTCTCGGCGTCGGCGGGTGGGCCCTGTTGGGCGGTGGTGCGAAGCCGGACGCGGCGCCGGGCGGCGGCAAGGCGGAGGCCAAGGGGCTGACCGAGGCCGACATCGCCACGGCCGACCCGAGGACGCTGCTCACCGACTCGTTCATGGCGTTCCTGGTCCAACCCGTGCAGCACACCAGGATGGACAAGATCTGGTTCGGCGAGGTCGCGCAGTACCTGGCGGGGCAGGAGTACGAGGGCGACGTCATCGAGGGCGGCTTCGACTACAAGCAGCGCAAGATGAACTACCTCGATGACCGCGACCTCTGCGTCGACGGCGCCAAGCGCCAGCTCCGCTCGGACGGCAGCACCGTCGACGCCGGGTCGTGCACCACGGTGAAGGGGCTGGACTGGCAGAGCAAGGTCGGCAACGGGCTGCTCCCCAGCGGGCTGACCCGTGAACAGGCGCAGGCCTTCGTCGACTCCCTGAAAGAGCCGCAGAGCTTCCTCGGCCCCGGCAAGCCCACCACGGTCTCCCGGGAGGGCAAGCGGTACGTCCGCTTGCCGGTCGTGTTCCGCTCGGCGCCGACCTCCACCATGCGCGCGGGGGACGCAGCACTTCATCTGGGCCTTCCAGCAGACGAAGCTCCCCTTCGACCAGCACCCCTACTCCGCGGCGGGCAAGAGCGAGGACCAGGTCGAGGGCGTGTTCTACCTGGACCCGCAGTCATTGCTGCCCGCGTACTCGGAGATGCTGATCTACGACCCGCAGGCGGTCCCGACCGGGGCGAAGGGGCAGGTCCGGCGGGTGGAGTACCTGTGGGACGGCAAGCTCCCCGCACCGAGCCCGAACCAGCCGGGCAAGGTGACGGGTCTGTCCTGGCCCGCTGAGCGGATCGGCCCGGGCCAGGTGAAGTAGCCAGCTCCTTCACGCAGTGCTGAAGCATCGGCCGTTCGAGTGGTGCCGATGTGAGAATCCGGCTCATGACCGCACCTCCTGGTCCTGGATGGCACGGACAGCACAGCCCGCAGGGGCCCTACCAGCCCCAACCGCCCCACCCGTACCCGCAGCAGCACCCGTACCCGCCCCAGCAGCACCCGCCGCAGCAGCCGCAGCGCCCGAAGCGGCGGGGGCGGACGGCGCTCGTCGTGTCGTTGGTGGTCGTGCTCGTGGCCGGTCTTGGCGTCGGCGGCTGGGCGCTGTTCGGCGGCGGTGGAGCGGAGAAGCCCGGCGCCGCGCAGACCGGCGGGGACAAGGGGGGCAAGGGAAGCAAGGAGCTGACCGAGGCCGACGTCGCCAAGGCTGACCCGAAGAAGCTGCTCGACGACACGATCATGGCGCAGCTGACCCAGCCGGTGCTGCACACCCGGATCGACTCGATCATCCACACCCCGATGCGCCCGTACCTGGCGGGCCAGCCCTACGAAGGCAAGATCGTCGAGGGTGGTTTCGACTACAAGCAGCGCAAGTTGAACTTCTTCGACGACACCAACGCCTGCGTCGAGGGTGCCAAGCGCCGGGTCCGCTACGACGGCGCCATCGCCGAGGCCGGGCCGTGCGACCCCATCAAGGGTGTCGAGATGCTCGGCAAGGTCGGCAACGGCCTGATCCCCGGTGGGATGAACGAGACACAGGCGCAGGCGTTCCTGGCGTACCTGCACGAGTCGGATGGCTTCCTCGCCCCGGGCAAGCCCGCCATGGTCTCCCGCGAGGGCAAGCAGTACATCCGCTTCCCGGTGGCGTTCAAGGTGATCGCCACCTCGCGAGGACCGGCAGGGTCGCAGGTCTTCATCTGGGCGTTCCAGCAGACGAAGCTGTCCTTCGACGACCACCCCTACTTCCCCGCGGGAAACACCGGCGGCACGACCGAGATGGTGTTCTACCTCGACCCGAAGAGCCTGCTGCCCGCGTACTCCGAGCAGCTGTCGTACGACCCGGAGGAAGATCCGACCGGGGCCGAGGGGTCCGCGCGGCGGGTGGAGTACCTGTGGGACGGCAAGCTCCCGCTGCCGCAGACGAGCCAGCTCGGCAAGCCGACGGCGCCGTCCTGGCCCTCGGAGCGGCTCAAGGCGGGCCAGCTGAAGTGACGTGAGCGCCCCGGTTCGCCGGAGCGCTCAGTTCCCATACGGGTCGATCACCCGTCGTCTCGTGGCTCGGACCTGGCTCCTGAGCAGGCGCAGTCCCTCAGCAGCGGAGTAGGTCCGGGCGCGCCGTTCACCCCTGGCGACGAGGAGGTCGGCGTCGACCATGGCCTGGAGGTCTCGTGTCGCCGTCCGGTCTTCGACGCTGGCCAGCTTCATGTAGCCGGAACGCCGCAGGCGCAGGCCGGTGACCGCGTCGAACAGCGCGGGGACGCACCGCTCTGGCAGCCCACCGCGCACGGCGATCTCGTCGAGCTCGGACCACAGCGCGGCGGCCTCGTGCAGCCGGTTGACCACCGTCTGCGCCTGGATGTGGTGGGCCTTGAGGATGAACTTGACCCAGGGCGTCGTGTCGTTGCCCGGGTTCCACGAGCCGCCGCCGACCTCGGCGAGAACGGCGTAGTAGGCGGGCGTGTTGTGCCCGAGGAACTCCTCGATGCTGCTGAACTGCGGAGCGACGATCTTGTCGCGAGCCAGGATCAGGGTGTGCAGACAGCGCGCCATGCGGCCGTTGCCGTCCCGGAACGGGTGGATCATGACCAGGTTGAGGTGCGCGAGCGCCGCGCGGACGTAGCCAGGAGTGGAGTCGTCGCGGTCCAGTGAGGCGATGAGTTCGGACATCAATCCCGGGACCTGGGTGTGGTCGGGCCCCTCGTAGACGACGACGTCGCGGGCCTCGTCCACGACGAAGATCGACTTCTGGCGGTAGCGGCCGGGGCTCTTGCTGAGGTCGTGCCCCAGCATCATGTACTGCAGGCTCTTGAGCAGCGACTGGTCCAGCGCGAAGTCCGGATCGTCGGCCAGTTGGAGCACGTAGCTCATCGCTGAGCGGTAGCCCTGGATCTCGGCCCAGGTCGCCTCGCTCGCGGTGAGGGGCTCCTCCTCGTCGACCGCCGCCACCGCGTCGTCGTCGCTGATGTCGTAGCCCTCGATGCTGTTGCTGCCTTGGATCGCCTTCGCGAGCAGGTTGCGGCGCAGCTGGCCGTCCCACCGCTTTGGATCGCGCAGGCTGAAGCGCATGTCGACGCGGAAGCGGTCGATCTCCTCGATCACCCGCCGATCGCGGTCGTCGAGGGTGGGCAGGTGGAACAGCACGGGTGTCCTCCGGCGGGTCGTGTCTCAATGTCTCATATATAAGGACATGTGTCTCTTTGTAAAAGACATTGGGACGTTCGGCGCCGGGGTGGTCAGTCTTCGTCGGGGAGGGTTTCCAGGACCTCGAAGGGCGGGCGGCCCAGACCGGTGATGCGGAAGCGGCCCCAGGGGTCCTGGTCGGACAGGGCGCCCTCGGCCTCGCCGTGCGGGGTGCGGAGCACGACGGAGCGGCGGTGCTTCTCGGCGGCCTCGGTGACCTCGTCGCTCGCGGCCAACCTGCCGTACCAGTGGTAGCGGCCGTCGATGGGTTCGAAGTGGCCGGACAGGCGCACCTCGACCTCGGCCTCGCCGTCCTTGGTGATCAAGGTCGCGGGTCCGGCGTAGCCGTCCTCGTCGTGGTCGTGCTCGTCGTGCTCCTCGTGAGCCGTTGTCGTCGTCGCGCTCGCCTCAGCCACCGGTTCCTCCTGCCTCGCCCCTGATCACGGTCAACTGCGCCGCCTCTTTGGGCAGCAGTTCGTCCAACGGCAGGTCGGGGTCCAGCTGGACCCCGCCGGCCCGCGCGGCGCCGTCGATGGCGTGCCAGACGATCTGGGCCAGGTAGTCCCGCAGGTTCTCCCGGCTCATCGACTGCCGCTCCAGCCACCACTCCCCGGCCTTCTCCACGGCTCCGACCACGGCGAACGCGTACGGCTCGGCCGCGCCGGAGTCCAGTTGCAGCAGGCGCATGTACACGCCGAGCAGCCGGGCCAGCTTCGTCGCGATCATGTCCTCGGTCGCGGTGGCCGGGTCCTGGTCGAGCGGCCGGTCCGCGAAGCCGCGGCGGATCATGAAGCGGTAGAGCTCGGGCTGCTCCTCGATGGTGCTGAGGTACGCGTCGATGGCGCGGTGGATGACGTCGTTGATCGACCCCAGTTCCTCCAGCGCGGGCACCAGGCGCTCGGTCAGCATCTCCGTCGCGCGCTGGCCGACGGCCAGGTAGAGGTCGGCCTTGTCGGAGAAGTGCCGGTACAGCACGGGTTTGGTGACCCCGGCGGCCGCGGCGATCTCGTCCATGCCCACGTCGGGGCCGTGCTCGCGCAGCGCGCTGATGGTGGCCTCGACGAACTCCGCCCTGCGCGCGCTGCGGTGCTCCTTCCAGCGCTCCCGCCTGGCGTCGGGTTCTCCGCGTTTGCCCTTGACAGATCCGGCCATACCGGGGACGTTACCAGTAGTAGCTGTTACTTGTGGTTACACCTTCCGAAGGAGTTCGCGGCATGGCGGTTGCTCCCTCCCCTCTCACCGGGCGCCGGGTGCTGGTCACCGGGGCGGCCGGGGCATTCGGCAGCGCGACGGCGGCAGCGCTGCGCGCCCGCGGCGCCGACGTGCTCGGCCTGGACGTCAACGCCGCCGAAGGCGTGCTGAGCTGCGATCTCACCGACGACGACGCCACCGAACTGGCCGTCGCCCACGCCGTGGAACGGCTCGGCGGGCTGGACGCGGTGGTGCACTACGCGGGCATCGGGCTGCCGGTCGACAGCGGCGACCCGCCCGGCGAGAAGGTGCGGCGGACCTTCGAGGTGAACCTGCTCGGAGCCTGGCGGGTCACGGCGGCGGCCCTGCCCGCGCTGCTGGAGAGCCGGTCCGAGGGGTACCGGCCGCGCCTGGTCTTCACGGCGTCGGGCCTTGCCTACGTCACCGCGCCGTTCTCCAGCGCCTACGCGGTGTCCAAGCGCGCGCTGGCCGCCTACGCGGACTCGGTGCGCATCGAATACGGCTCAGCGGTGGGCGTGACCACGGTCTACCCGGGTTACGTGCGCACGCCGATCCACCGCGAGAGCCAGGCCGCGGGAACCGTTCTGGAGGGCAAGGTGCCCGCGGAACGGCTCGAAGACGTGATCACCACGGCGGTGCGGGTGCTGGAGGCCCGCAAGCCGCCGAGAGACGTCGGCACCACGCGTTTCGGCGGTGCCGCCACCAGGCTCGCGAGGGCGCTGCCCGCGCTGGTCGACCGCGTCGTGCTGGCGCGGCACGGCCGGGACCTGCGGCGCGGGGAGTACGACTCCGTCGAGCTGGCACAGCGAATGATCCGGACCGATCGGGAGAAGGTGACCAAGCGATGAGCCGTGCACTACAGGTCGCGGACCGGGAGAAGACGGCCGAGCGGCTGCTGAACTCCTCGGCGAAGAACTCCTACGACCCCAACCTCGACATCGACTGGGAGGCGCCGCTGGTCGAGGGCGCCTACTACGCCCCGCCGAACCGCGTGTCGCTCTACGGAACCCAGTTATGGGACCAGCTCTCCGAGGAGCAGCGGATCGAGCTGTCCAAGCACGAGGTGGCCAGCGTCGCCAGCAACGGCATCTGGTTCGAGATGATCCTGATGCAGCTGCTGATCAGGCACACCTACAGCATGGACCCCACCAGCAGGCACGTTCAGTACGCGCTGACCGAGATCGCCGACGAGTGCCGCCACTCGATCATGTTCGCCAGGGCCGTCGAGCGGCTGGGCTGCCCGGCCTACGGGCCGCAGCGCACCCCGCACTTCCTCGGCCGCGTGCTGAAGACCATCGGCTGGGGTCCGTCGATGTTCGCGGGCATCCTGATCGCCGAGGAGATCCTCGACCGCATCCAGCGCGAGTCCATGGCCGACGAGTCCGTGCAGCCGCTGGTCCGGATGATCAACCGCATCCACGTGCTGGAGGAGGCGCGGCACGTCCGCTACGCCCGCGAGGAGATCGTGCGCGGCATGGAGGGCCTGTCCAAAGCGGAACTGGCCGTGCACCGCTACCAGGCGGGCGCGATGGCCTACTACGTCTCCCGCACGCTGATCAATCCCGAGGTCTACCGCTCGGTCGGGATCGACCCGAAGGTCGGCCGCAAGGCCGCGCTGACGAATCCGCACTTCCGCGAGACCATGAAGTGGTCCGCCGAGCGCCTGGTGCCCTTCGTCGACGAGGTCGGGCTGCTGGGGTCGCCGGGGATGCGCTTGTGGCGCAAGTCGTTCTTCATCGACAAGCACGAGAAGTAGCGGAGGGCCGGATGCTGACCTTCACCACCAGCGACGGCACGCGCCTGGTCATCGAGGAGACCGGAGCGCCGGACGCGCCGGTCACGGTGTTGCTGCTGCACGCGTGGACGCTGAGCAGGCGGACGTGGACGCGCGTCGCGGAGCTGCTGCCCAAGGAGGTCGGCGGCCCCGTCCGAGTGCTGCGCTACGACCACCGCGGGCACGGCGACTCCGCGGCGCCGGTCACCGGCAGCACGACGATCGCGCAGCTGGCCGACGACCTCGCGGAAGTGCTGACCGAGGTCGTTCCGAGCGGGCCGGTGGTGCTCGCCGGGCACTCCATCGGCGGGATGACGATCATGGCGCTGGCCGAGCGGCACCCCGAGCTGTTCACGGCGCGGGTGGCGGGCGTGGAGTTCGTCAACACCTCCAGCGGCGAGCTCGGCAGGGACGCGCCCGGCCTGCCCGCCCCGCTGGCGCGGGCGATGGTGAAGGCGCAGCTCGTGCACGGGCGGCTGCTGGAGCGGCGCGGCGCGCGCAAGATCGGCCCGCCCACCCTGCTGCGGCCGTACCTGAGGTGGCTGCTGTTCGGCGTCGGCTACGAGCGCGCGCACCTGCGCGAGACCTCGGAGATCATCGCCGGGTCGCACCCGCTGACCCTGCACGGGTTCCTCAGCGATGTGCTGGCGCACAACCGGACGAAGGCGCTGAGCGCGCTCAGCTCGGTGCCGGTGGTCGTGCTGACCGGCGGTCGGGACCGGCTCACCCCGCCGAAGCACTCGCGGGTGATCGCCGAGCAGTTGCCGCGCGCGCAGCTGGTGATCTACCCGGGTGCCGGGCACATGGTGCCGGTGGAGCGCAGTCACGAGGCCGCGCGGCTCCTGGCCGGGATGGTGCGGACCGCGCTGCCCGTCGGCTAGAACCGAGAAAGAAGAAGGGGCGGACCCGGCCGGGTCCGCCCCTTCTCCGTGCTCTCAGCCCTGCTGGTGCATCGGGTAACCGCCGCCGATGCCCTTCCACGCCAGGGTCGCGATCAGCGCGATCGCCTCCTGCTTCGGCACCACGCGGTTGGCGTCCAGCCAGAACCGCGCCGTCACCTGGCTCAGCCCGACCAGACCCACCGCCAGCAGCCGCGCCCGGTCCTCGTCCAGCCCCGCGTCGGCCGTGACCGCGCCGACGATGGTGTCCACGCAGGTGGTCGTCGCCCGGTCGACGGCGTCCTGCACCGCGGGCTCGCGCCGCAGGTCGGACTCGAAGACCAGCCGGAACGCCTGGCCCTCCCCGTCGACGAAGTCGAAGTAGGCCGCGACGGCGGCCTGCACCCGAAGCTTGTTGTCCGTGGTGGACTCGATGGCCTCGCGCACGCGGCGGACCAGCTCGTCGGTGTGCGTCTCCAGCAGCGCCAGGTAGAGCTCCAGCTTCCCCGGGAAGTGCTGGTAGAGCACGGGCTTGCTGACACCGGCGCGTTCGGCGATCTCGTCCATCGCCGCGGCGTGGTAGCCGTTGGCCACGAACACGTCCTGCGCCGCCGTGAGCAACTGCGCCCGGCGGGCCGTGCGTGGCAGCCGAACCCCACGCGCTACCTGCTCGTTGCCCTGCGCCGTCTCCGTCATACCGCCTCCAGCCGTGCTCTTGCCGTGCCGCCGGGGTTTCGCCGCCCGCACGGTCTTCATGACCTTACTCGCTGGTAGTCAGATGTCATCGCCGCGCGGCATCCTTGGTGCATGAGCCGGACCGCCGAGCGCCAACCGCTGACCAGAATCCCGCTGTCCAGGGCTGAGCTGCCCGAGGTTGATCTGTCCCGCGAGTGGTGGCCGGGCAGGCTCGTCACCTCGGGTGGGGTGCGGTTGCACGTGCGCGAGACCCCGGGACCGCAGGAGGCGCCGACCGCCTTCTACATCCACGGCCTCGGTGGTTCCTCGACCAACTGGACGGATCTCGCGGCCGTGCTGAGCAGCAGGTTCCCCGGGATCTCGATCGACCTGCCCGGCTTCGGGCTGTCCGAGCCGGGACCGGACCACGACTACGACATCACCGTCGTGGTCCCGATGGTCATCAAGTTCCTCGCCGGGTTGGAGCTGGGGCCGGTCCACCTGTTCGGCAACTCCCTCGGCGGGGCGATCGCGCTGCGCATCGCGGCGCTGCGGCCGGACCTGGTGCGCACGCTGACCCTCGTCTCACCCGCCATGCCGGACCTGCGCCCCGACCCCCGCCGCGTCTCCGACCCGCGCTACCTGCTGATGAGCCTGCCGGTGATCGGGCCGAGGATGCGCCGCCAGGTCGGCGTGATCACCGCGCGGATGCGCACGGAACGGCTCGCCAAGCTGGTGATGGCCAGCACGGAGGAGATCCCCGAGGGTCGTTGGGCGTTGGCCGAGGAGGAGTACCACGTCCGGGCCGGCCAGCACTGGGCCAACGACGCGCTGGACCGCACGGCGTACGGGCTGATCAGGTCCTGGCTGGCGCCGCCGCACCGCTCGGTCTGGCGCACCGTGCTGCCCAGGGTCGACAAGCCCGCGCTGGTGGTGTGGGGCACGGAGGACCGCCTGGTCAGCGTGCGCAAGGCGCCCCGGACCGCGCGGCTGCTCCCGCGCGGGCGGCTGCTCGTGCTGCCGAGGACGGGGCACGTCGCGCAGATGGAGCGGCCGAGGACGGTCGCCAAGGCGTTCCTGGGCATGCTCGAAGCGGTCGACGCGCACGAATGGTGATCAACGTGGGTCGTGCGCGCGGGCCTCACGGAGGCTGTGGCAATCTGGGGCCGTGACCCGAACGGAGCACGGACAACGCGGAACGCACGGCAACGGGGGCTCCGCTCGTCCGATTCGCCCGGAAAAGGTCCAGCAGCCGCAGCGCGTCCGGCGTGAGCGCCGCAACCAGTCCGAACCGCTCGTCGCGTCCTGGAAGCCGCGCCAGGACAAGCGCGGTGACGAGCGCGAACGCCGGGAGAAGCCGAAGAAGAAGACCGGCGTCGCCGGTGCCATCGCCACCTACGGATGGCGGGTCTACGCGCTGCCGGTGCTGGTCGTGCTGACCGTGCTCGCCTTCGTCGACTTCGGCGCCGCGCCCCCCGAGCAGCAGCAGGCGGGCGGCGGTCAGCAGAGCAGCTCCAGCGAGGAGCCGCCCGAGCAGCTGGAACCCGTCGTCGCCGAGGCCCCGCCCGGCAAGATCGACGTGAACATCCCCAGCGCTGAGCTGCCCAAGACCGGTGGCAAGTACACCGAGTCCGGGCCGAACACCTTCTCCGTCGTGCGCGGCTCCACCGACGTGGTGGGCACCACCGGCAAGCTCTACCGCTACACGATCGAGATCGAGAACGGCATCGACGCCTCGCAGGTGCAGGGCGAGGACGCCTTCGCCAGGGTGGTCGACGGCATCCTGTCCAGCCCGAAGAGCTGGATCGGCAGCAAGATCGGTGGCGTGCGCCTGCAGCGGGTCGACAGCACCACCCCGGCGCCGGACTTCCGGATCAGCCTCACCACGCCGGGGACCACGCGCAGGCCCGACGTGTGCAACTACACGATCCAGTACGAGGCGTCCTGCTGGAACACCACTCAGGACCGGGTCTACATCAACCTCGCGCGGTGGGTGCGCGGGGCCATCGCCTACGGACCCGACCTCGGGCTCTACCGCACGTACGCGATCAACCACGAGGTCGGGCACGTGTTCCGCAACCAGCACAAGGGTTGTTCGGACGAGGGCGGAGCGGCGCCGGTGATGATGCAGCAGTCCTTCGGCGTCGCCAACAACTACGTCGCCCTGCTGAACCAGGCGGACAGCAACAACAAGAACGCGGTCAAGGCCGACGGCAAGACGTGCAAGCCCAACCCCTGGCCCAACCCCTGACGGCCTCCCAGGGGTTGGGACGTCTGGTCCACGTGGAAGAACGCGTGTAAGACGGGCGTTGACGAGCACAGGGACGATTTCGGTGCCCACGTGGCGAGGAGGAACACCCATGTCGACGCTGCCACCGCTGGTGGAGCCCGCAGCGGGACTGACCAACGAAGAGGTCGCCCGCTACAGCCGCCACCTGATCATCCCCGAGGTCGGGGTCGACGGTCAGAAGCGGCTGAAGAACGCGAAGGTGCTGGTGGTCGGTGCCGGTGGGCTCGGAAGCCCGGCGCTGCTCTACCTCGCCGCTGCGGGAGTCGGCACGCTCGGCATCGTCGAGTTCGACACGGTCGACGAGTCGAACCTGCACCGGCAGATCATCCACGGCCAGTCCGACCTCGGGCGGCCCAAGGCGGAGTCCGCGCGCGACTCGATCGCCGAGGTCAACCCGTTCGTCAAGGTGAACCTGCACCAGGTGCGGCTGGAGGCGGACAACGTCCTGGACGTCTTCCGCGACTACGACCTGATCCTGGACGGCACGGACAACTTCGCCACCCGCTACCTCGTCAACGACGCCTGCGTGCTGCTCGGCAAGCCCTACGTCTGGGGCTCGATCTTCCGCTTCGAGGGCCAGGCCAGCGTCTACTGGGCCGATCCGCCCGGCGGCGTCGAGGGCGTGCAGTACCGCGACCTCTACCCGGAGGCCCCGCCGCCCGGGATGGTCCCCTCCTGCGCCGAGGGCGGCGTGCTCGGCGTGCTGTGCGCCTCCATCGGCTCGATCATGGTCACCGAGGCGATCAAGGTGATCACCGGCATCGGCGAGACGCTGCTGGGCAGGCTGATGGTCTTCGACGCGCTGGAGATGTCCTACCGGACGATCAAGATCCGCAAGGACCCCAACGGCGAGCCGGTCACCGAGCTGATCGACTACGAGGCGTTCTGCGGCGTGGTCTCCGACGCGGCGCAGAGCGCGGCGGCCGGGCGCACGATCACCCCGCGCGAGCTCAAGGAGAAGTTCGACCGCAACGAGGACTTCGTGCTGGTCGACGTCCGCGAGCCGCACGAGTACGAGATCGTCAAGATCCCCGGCTCGGTGCTGATCCCGAAGGACCGCATCCTCTCCGGCGAGGCCTTCGGCGAACTGCCGCAGGACAAGCCGATCGTGCTGCACTGCAAGTCCGGCGCGCGCTCGGCGGAGGCGCTTGCCGCGCTGCACCGCGCTGGTTTCGGCGACGCAGTGCACGTCGGCGGCGGCGTTCTGGGCTGGGCGCGCGACATCGATCCGAGCCTGCCGACGTACTAGTTGTGGCCGAAGGGGCGCTGGTTAAGCCAAAAGCGCCCCTTCCTCGGCCGTGCCGGTCCCAGGTTCTGTCAGTGGGGCGCTGTAGCGTGCCCTGTCGTGAACCCACCGCCGGAGCCGCCACCCCAACACGTGCGAGCGGCGTTCGGTGCACGTACCGCGCTGCCCGAGCCCTACGCGGGCGGCCCGGCGTGGTTGTGCGGCGACGTCGTGCTCAAACCGGTCTTCGACCCGTCCGAGGCGGCATGGGCCGCGCAGACGCTCGACTCCCTCGAGGTCGACCAGCTCCGGCTGGCCCGGCCGCTGCGCTCCACCGACGGCAGGTGGGTGGTCGCGGGGTGGTCGGCGACCAGGCACATCGCCGGGCAGCCGGAGTCGCGGCACGACGAGGTGATCTCGGTGTCGCTGCGCCTGCACGCGGCAACGGTGGAGCTGCGCAGGCCCGATTTCCTGGACGCGCGCAAGGACATCAGCGCGATCGCCGACCGGATGGCCTGGGGTGAGGCGGACGCCCGTCTCGTGCCGGACCTCGGCGGGCGGATGTTCACCGTGCTGGTCAATTCCCGCAGGCCGACGCGGCTGCGCTCGCAGCTGGTGCACGGGGACCTGTTCGGCAACGTGCTCTTCGCGGGCAACGCGCCGCCCGGGATCATGGACTTCACGCCGTACTGGCGCCCGCCGGAGTGGGCTGCCGCGGTGATCGCGGTGGACGCGCTGGCCTGGGGCGGCGCGGACATCGGGCTGACCAAGCGCTGGGCGCACCTGCCCGAGTGGCCGCAGATGCTGTTGCGCGCGCTGCTCTACCGGCTCGCGATGCACGCGCTGCACCCGCGCTCCTCCACGCAGACGCTGACCGGCTTGGACCGCGCCGCCCAGCTGGTGCTCGAAGCCCTGTAGTGGGTTAACACGGCTGTCATCTCCGGGTGAACGTTGCGACATCCGGGTGACTCAGGATGCCTCCAACGCGCTTTCGGAGGTGAGCAGATGCAGCCGCTCTCGTGGATTCAGATCTGTGGTTACGACGCGCTGTGGCCCGACCGCGGTTCGGTGACCGCGCTGCCCGACGGTGAGCAGGCTGCGGTGTTCCGCACCTTCGAGGGCTTCGTGCGCGCGGTCGGCAACCTCGACCCGGCGACCGGGGCTCCGGTGCTCTCGCGGGGCATCATCGGCGACCGGCGCGGGCGGCTGGTGGTGATCTCCCCGGCGCGCGAGCGGGCGTTCGACCTGGAGACCGGCGAGTGCGTCGAGGACCCTGAGCTGCGCATTCCGGTCTACCCGGTGCGCGTGGTCGACGGAACGGTGGAGCTGGGCATGGCCGCGTGAGCTCCGAGGAATAGTTGAGAGTTCAACGAGCTT
Source organism: Allokutzneria sp. NRRL B-24872 (assembly GCF_002155965.1). Classification (GTDB taxonomy): domain Bacteria; phylum Actinomycetota; class Actinomycetes; order Mycobacteriales; family Pseudonocardiaceae; genus Allokutzneria. The sequence continues at coordinate 25,818 of NZ_MUMH01000124.1, read as the reverse complement.
GTAGGGTGTGCACGGCCGTCGACCGAGGAGGCCCACCATGCCCGCCGTCACCGCGAACACCCTGACCCTGCCCCGCCTGCCGGAGCTGCCCCGTGCGGAGACCGACTGGCGCGGCGTGAAGCGCGTCGTGCAGGCGCAGCGCTTCCTCGAAGGCGAGGGCTTCGCCGTGCGCCGCCCGTTCCCCGGCGTCGACCTGAGCCTGGCCGACCCGTTCCTGCTGCTGGACCACCTCGGCGCGGTGGAGTACGCGCCGGGCGAGGCCAAGGGCGCCCCGTGGCACCCGCACCGCGGCTTCGAGACGGTCACCTACATGATCGACGGCGCGATGGAGCACACCGACTCGATCGGTGGCGGCGGCGTGATCAAGGACGGCGGCACGCAGTGGATGACCGCAGGGAGCGGCATTCTGCACAACGAGCTGCCGCCGCAGGAGATCGTGACGCAGGGCGGGCTCTTCCACGGCGTGCAGCTGTGGGTGAACCTGCCGCGTGCCATGAAGATGACGGCTCCGCGCTACCAGGACATCGGCGGCGGGGACGTCACGCTTCTGTCCAGTGTGGACGGTGGAGCGCTGGTCCGGGTGATCGCCGGCTCGCTCGACGGGCACGACGGCCCCGGCGTGACGTGGACGCCGATCACCTACCTGCACGCCACGGTCAGCGCGGGCGCTCAGCTCGACCTGTCGTGGCCGCGCGAGTTCAACGCGATGGTCTACGTGCTCAACGGGCGTGGCGCCATCGGTGTTGAGGGGCGGCCGTTGGAGGAGGGGCAGCTCGGCGTGTTCAACGCGGGCGCGGCCCTGACGATGCGGGCGCACACCGACTGGGACGTGCTCGTGCTGGGCGGACGTCCGATCAACGAGCCGGTCGCGCGCTACGGGCCGTTCGTGATGAACACCCGCGCGGAGATCATCGAAGCGATGGAGGACTACCAGGCGGGCCGCCTCGGGACCATCCCGGCGGAGCGCATCGCCCACCGGGGTCCGACCGACGAGGAGGTGTACGGATGAGCATGGAGCTGTTCGAGCGCGGGCGGATGTTCCGCGAGGCCGGGGACCCGAGCGGAGCCGCGCGCTTCCTCGCTCGCGCCGCGGCTGAGGAGCCGACCAACCGCGCGGTGCTGGAGGAGCTGGCGTTGGCGCACTTCCAGTCCGCCTCGCTCGGCCGCGCCGAGACCGTGGCGCGTGAGCTGGTGCGGCTGGACCCGTCCGACGGCTACGCGCGCCTGCTGCTCGGCCGCACGCTGACGCGGCTGTCCCGGCACTCCGAGGCCGCCGTCGAACTCAAGCTCGCCGCAGCCCTCGGCGCCGCCATCTGAACCTTTTGGCAACTTGTTGTGATGGGGAGCGCTCTCAAATCACAACGAGTTGCCAAAACGCGAGGAGGAGGGACCCGGGTTAGAAGAGGCCGGGTTGGGGGTCGTCCTCCGCCTTCGCGTCGGCGGTGGGCGACTCCTCCCAGCGGTGGGCGGCGAAGTCGATCTTGCCGTCCAGGATCGCGACGCCCTCGGCGCGGAGGAGTTGGAGCTGCTCGTCGGCGAGGTGCGGGGCGGGGGTGCCGTTCGCCCGCAGGACGCGCTGCCACGGCAGGTCGTGCCCGTCCTCGGCGAGGATGCGGCCGACGACGCGCGGCGACGGGGCCTTCGCCACCGCCGCCACGTCACCGTAGGTCGCGACCTGGCCGACCGGGATGGAGCGGATCACGTCCCGCACGCGCTCGTGCATCTGTTCGTCCACGCCCCGATTGTCGCGCAGGGCACCGACAACGCGGATCAGCCCGTGTAGCCGGCGGTGATGCGGGTGAACTCGTAGGTGCCCTGGTTGATGCCGGAGCAGTTGGAGCCCGCCGCTCCGCAGTTGCCGAAGTCGCGGTTGAGGGCCCAGAACGTGAAGCGCCCCAAGTGGTTCCGGCGAGCGTAGTCGCGCATCGCGGTGTAGTTGGCCGCGGTGACGGTCTCGTTCTGATCGGTCTTGCCGTTCATGGACGAGATGCCGCTGCGGCCGTAGGCATCGGCCGTGGAGTAGCCGAAGGTGCTGCTCAGCCGCGAGCGCAGGTTGTCGACGGCGCTGATGGTGTCGGTGACCATGTTGCCGCCGCCGAAGTTGAACGGCATCAGGGTCCACACGTCGACGTTGGCGCCGAGCTCGCGGGCGCGGCGGATGAGGCGCTGGCCGTCGGCGTCGGGGCCGTTCTTGGCCGTGCCCATGGTGATCACGGTCTGCACGCCGGGGTTGCGGTCCTTCACGATCTTCAGCGCGCCGAGCACCTTGTCCTGCGAAGCGGGGTTGTGGAACTCGGTGTTCTCGATGTCGATGTCGATCGCGCTGAGGCGGAACGCGTCGATCACCTTCTGGTAGGCCCCGGCCAGCGCGCTGGCGCTGCCGCAGCGGTCGCCGAGCTTGTTGCCGGACCAGCCGCCGAAGGACGGGACGACCTCGCCGCCGGCGCCGCGGATCTGGTTGATCAGCGCGGACTTCGACGACAGCTCCTGGGTGCCGTCCCACTTCGGGTTGCAGCCGCCGTCGGAGAGCACGAAGGCCAGGGTGAAGGACTTCACGCCGGTCTGGCGCATCACGTCGACGGCGTTGATCGTCCTGCCCCAGCTGTACAGGTAGGGCGATGCGGTGACGGGGTTGACCGCAGCCGCAGTAGCGGGGGTAGCGGTGCCGATGACGGCGATGGCGCTGAGCGCGCAGAGCGTGGTTCGCCGCAGAAACCTCATGGGTCCTCCAGTGCAGGGGGGACTCGCGTCGAGGCGGCGAACCGAGCGAGCGGTAAGCGCTCTCCACGGTGGACTAGACCACTGGGGCTGTCAACCATCCCTTCGTAGGGCGACACGGGCACCCGGTGCTGGGCGTCGTCAGGGCAGCGTGATTGCATCGGAGCGTGCCCGCAGTTCACGCGCCGACCCTGGTACGCGGGTCGGACCGGATCAGGCGGCGTCCCGAGTGGGACGTCGCGGGTCGGCGCGTGCTCGACAACCCTGGCGCAGCGGTGCGGGTGCTCGGCGGACCAGGCACGGGCAAGACCACGCTGCTGGCCGAGGTGGCCGCCGACCGCATCCTCAACCGGGGCCTCGATCCGGAGAACGTGCTGGTCCTGTGCACGAACCGGAAAGCGGCGACGGCGATGCGGGCGCACATCACCTCGCTGATCAGCGAAGCGCGCGTTGACAGTCCCTTGCGCACGATTCGTGAGCCGCTCGTGCGCACGGTTCATTCCTACGCCTTCGCGGTGTTGCGTCTGCACTCGACGACCTTCGAGCTGCCGCCGCCGCGCCTGCTGTCGGGGCCGGAGCAGGACGTCGTGGTGCGCGAACTGCTCGCGGGTGACATCGAGGACGACGCGGACTACTGGCCGGACCGGTTGCGGCCCGCGATCGCGGTGCCCGGCTTCGCGGCTGAGCTGCGAGACCTGTTGCTGCGCGCGGCGGAGCGCGGGTTAGGACCGGAGGACCTGGTCGAGCTGGGCAGGGAACACGGTCGGCCGGAATGGGTCGCGGCGGGCACGTTCGGCGCGCAGTACGAGCAGGTGCAGCTGCTGCGCGGCTCGGTCGGCTCGGAGGCGCCGCAGGCGACGGCGCCCGCGCTCGACGCGGCGGAGCTGGTGGGCTCGGCGCTGGGAGTCCTGCACTTGGAGCCGGAGCTGCTGGAGCGCGAGCGCGCCAGGGTGCGGCTATTGCTCGTGGACGACGCGCAACACCTTGACCCGCAACAGTTCGAGCTGATCCGCGTGATCGGCGACTCGGCGGGGGAGTTCGTGCTCGCCGGAGACCCGGACCAGGCGGTGTTCTCCTTCCGTGGAGCCGATCCGCAACTGTTGCGCGATGCTCCTGGGCGCACGGTCACGCTCTCGACGGATCACCGGATGAGCCCCGCCGTGCGCGAGGCCGTTCGTCGGCTGATGGCTCGTTTGCCAGGCGCGGCAAGGACTTTGACCGGACCGGAGGACCAAGAGCCCGGCGAGGTCGCGGTGAAGTTGTTCGCATCGGGCGCGCAGGAGGCGTCCTGGGTGGCCGATCAGCTGCGCCGCGCGCACCTCATCGACGAGGTGCCGTGGTCGGAGATGGCGGTGGTGGCGCGGTCGACGAGCCTGGTGCTCCCGGTGCTGCGGAGGGCGTTGCTCGCGGCGGGCGTTCCGGTGAACGTCGACCTGGACGAGTTGCCGTTGCCGCAACAGAGCGCGGTGTGGCCGCTGCTGACGTTGTTGCGCTGCGCGGCGCGGCCGGAGGAACTGAACCCCGAGGTGGCGGCGGCGTTGCTGTCGAGCCCGCTCGGCGGCGCGGACCCGTTGGCGCTGCGGCGGTTGCGGCGTGGACTCCGGCGGCTTGAACTCGCCGCGGGCAGTGATCGGCCGAGCGGTGACCTGCTGGTCGACGTCCTTCAGGAGCCGGATCAGCTCGCGGGGCTCGAAGATCTGGCGGCGGCGCCCGCGCGCAAGGTCTCGGGGCTGATCCAGATCGCCAGGGAGGCGATCGCGAAGCACGCCAGCGTCGAGCACGTGCTGTGGCAGGTGTGGCAGGCGAGCGGCCTTGAGATCCGCTGGACCAGGCAGGCCGCGCGTCCGGGACCGACCGGTGCGCAAGCGGATCGAGACCTGGACGCGATCGTCGCGCTGTTCGACGCGGCGGCTCGCTACACCGATCGGCTGCCCGGCCAGGACGTCGCCGGATTCGCGGATTACCTGACCGCGCAACAGATCGCGGGTGACACGCTGGCCGCCGCAGCGCCGAAGGGCGAGTCGGTCGCGGTGCTCACCGCGCACGCCGCAGTCGGTCGCGAGTGGACGGTCGTCGCGGTGCCCGGCGTGCAGGAAGGCGCTTGGCCGGACCTGAGGCTGCGCGGATCGTTGCTGGGCGTGGAAAAGCTCATCGACCAGCTCGCCGGGCTGGAGCCGTCGGACAAGCTCTCCGCCACCGCGCCGATCCTGGCCGAGGAGCGCAGGCTGCTGCTCGTCGCGGCCAGCCGGGCGAAGAAGAAGCTCTTGGTCAGCGCCGTTCGCGGCGAGGACGAGCAGCCTTCGCGGTTCCTCGACGAATTGGACGGCTTCGACCAGTTCGGCACCGAGGAAGCGCCGCGCCCGATCGCGAAGCCGGAACGCGGGCTCGTGCTCGCCGAGCTCGTCGGTGAACTGCGCTCGGTGGTGTGCGACAAGGACGCTGAGCCGGACAAGAAGGCCCGCGCCGCCGCGCAGCTGGCGAAGCTCGCGCAGGCCGGAGTTCCCGGAGCGCACCCGGACAACTGGTACGGGCTCCCGGAAACCTCCACGGACGCTCCACTGTGGACAGAGAGTGACACCGTCTCGGTTTCTCCGTCCACAGTGGACGTTCTGACGCGCTGCCCGATGCGCTGGATGGTGGAGCGCCACGGCGGGCAGGACTCCGCCGAGCTGGCCTCGATCACCGGCTCGCTGGTGCACGCGTTGGTGCAGGCCGCTGCTGAAGGGGCCGACAACGACACGCTGCGCAAGACGCTCGACCAGGCGTGGGCGACGGTGGACGCCGGAGCGCCGTGGTTCTCGCGCAAGGAGCGGACGCGTGTCGAAGGCATGCTGACCGCCTTCATGACGTGGTTGTCGAGCAGCCGTGCGGAGCTCACCCAGGTCGCGGTGGAGAACGAGCTTTCGGTGACGATGCAACCGAAAGCGGGCGGTCCGTGGCTGAAGGTGCGCGGTCGCGTCGACCGGCTCGACGTGGACAAGGACGGCCGCGCGGTCGTGGTGGACGTCAAGACCGGCCGCAATCCGGTCAGCAAGGCCGACGCGGAAGAGCACCCGCAGCTCGCGGTCTACCAGCTCGCGGTGGCGCTCGGCGCGTTCACCAAGCTCGGGCTGGGCACGGAGCCCGGCGGCGCGCGCCTGCTGTTCGTGTCCAAGGACGACAAGAAGACCGGAGCCGCTGAGCGCGTGCAGCCGCCGCTGGACGAGCAGGCCGTCAAGGCGTGGACCGATGTGGTGCACGCGGCCGCGGCGTCCTGCGTCGGGCCGGAGTACACGGTGACCGAAAACGCGGACTGCTCTCGTTGTCCCGCAAGGACTTGCTGCCCGATTCAGCCTTCGGGTCGACAGGTCACGGAGTGACCGCCAGCCCGGCCCGCATCGCGGAAGCCCTCGGCCTGCACCCCCCGACACCCGAACAGGCCGAGGTGATCGCCGCTACCACCGAGCCCGCCTTGGTGATCGCGGGCGCGGGCGCGGGCAAGACCGAGACGATGGCGGCGCGAGTCGTCTGGCTCGTCGCCAACGGCCTCGTGACGCCGGATCGCGTGCTGGGCTTGACGTTCACCCGCAAGGCAGCTCGTCAGCTCGCCGATCGCGTGCGGCTGAGGTTGCGGCGGCTGGCGGGTTCTGGGCTGCTCGAAGACCTGGACCCCAGTGGTGAACGCAGAAACGCGGTGCTGACCGGCGAACCCACGGTGCTCACCTACCACGCCTATGCGGGGCGGCTCGTCGGCGAGCACGGGCTGCGCCTGCCGGTCGAGCCCGGCGCGCGACTGCTGCGCGAGACGGCTTCCTGGCAGCTCGCGCATCGCGTTGTCTCATCGTGGACCGAGGACATCAACACCGACAAGGTGCCGTCCACGGTGACCGGATACCTGCTCGCGCTCGCGGGTGAACTCGGCGAACACCTCGTCAGCCCGGAACGCCTGCGCACGCACGCGGAGGCGTTCTGCCGGGCCGTCGAGAGCGCGCCGAAGGGGCCTCGCCAGCGCAACGAGCTGAGCCAGGACATGCAGAAAGTCCTTGCCGCACAAAGGCTGCGGATCGCACTGCTGCCCCTCGTCGAGGAGTACGCGGCGAGGAAGCGGCGCGAGGCGACGATGGACTTCGCGGACCAGATGGCGATGGCCGCGCGCCTCGCGGAAGAGCATCCGGAGGTCGTGACCGGCGAGCGCGAGCGCTACGGCGCGGTGCTGCTGGACGAGTACCAGGACACCGGGCACGCGCAGCGCGTGTTGCTCCGCGCGCTGTTCGGCGGTGGCCACCGCACGCCGGTTCCCGTTACGGCAGTGGGTGATCCGGCTCAGGCGATCTACGGCTGGCGCGGCGCGAGCGCGGCGAACCTGCCGCGTTTCGCGACCGACTTCCCGCGCTACGGCGAAGATCGACTTGAGCCCGCGCGGCGCTACGGCCTGCTCACGAGCTTCCGCAACCCACCGCAGGTCCTGGCGCTGGCCAACGCGGTGTCCGAGCCGCTGCGCACGGCCGGGCTCGACGTGGAACCCCTGCGCGCCAAGGACAACGCCGGACCGGGCGACGTGCGCGTGGCGCTGCTGCCAGATGTGCAGCAGGAACTGGACTGGATGGCGGACACGATCTCCGCTTACTGGGAGTCCAGAGTGGACGCCACGGGGGAGTCGCCGACCGCGGCGGTGCTCGTGCGGCGGAGATCGGACATGGCCGAGATCGCGACGGCACTGCGGGATCGGGGGCTCCCGGTCGAGGTCGTCGGCCTCGGCGGACTGCTCGACGAGCCCGAGGTGCGCGACCTGGTGAGCGCCCTGCGCGTGCTGGTCGACCCGCTCGCGGGCACGGCGGCGATGCGGCTGCTGACCGGATCTCGTTGGCGCATGGGCGTTTCTGACATCGCGGCGCTGTGGGATCGCGCGAAGTTCCTCGCCGGTGGGGCCGACGCGAAGCCGACCGGGACCGACGCCATCGCCGACGCGCTGCCCGGCGAGCACGCCGAACTGGCCGGTCTGGTCGACGCGGTGGACGACCCCGGAGACGCCGAGGCGTACTCCGAGGAGGGCTTCAAACGAGTTCGCAAGCTCGGCCGCGAGCTGGCCGCGCTCCGCCGCAGGATGGACCAACCGCTGCCGGAGCTGGTGGCCGACGTCGAGCGGAACCTGTTGCTGGACATCGAAACCCTGGCCCGGCCCAACAAGATCGGCCGCGCCCAGCTCGACGCCTTCGCCGACGTCGTCGCGGACTTCGCCTCGGCGAGCCCGTCCGCCACGCTGCCGTCGCTGCTGGACTTCCTCAGCGCGGCGGAGCGGGCCGAGGACGGGTTGGAGCCGGGTGAGGTCGAGGTCGCCGAGGACCGCGTGCAGATCCTGACCGTGCACTCCGCCAAGGGGCTGGAGTGGGAGATCGTCGCGGTGCCGCACCTCGGCCGGGATGTGTTCCCAGGCAAGAAGAAGTCGTCCAGCTGGCTGCGCACTCCGCAGCAGCTGCCCGCCGAGCTGCGCGGCGACTCGCAGGACCTGCCGACGCTGTCGCTGGAGAGCTGCGCCAACCGCAAGGAGATCGAGACCGCGCTCAAGATCCACGAAGAGGACTTCGAGGAGCGCAGGCTGATCGAGGAGCGACGGCTGCTCTACGTCGCGCTGACCCGCGCCGAGCACGCGCTGCTGGTGTCCGGGCACTGGTGGGGCGAGACGGGGGAGAAGCCGCGCGGGCCGTCGGACTTCCTCACCGAGATCCACGCCGCGATGGTCGAATCGCCGGAGATCGGATCGGTGCAGCACTGGGCGCCGGAGCCCGTGCTCGACGAGGGAAACCCGTTGGCCCAGGCCACGAAGAGCGCGAAGTGGCCGCACGATCCCCTGTCTCGCAGACGCGCCGCGGTGCAGCGAGGCGCGGACATGGTGCGCGCCGCCCTCCAGGAGCCGCCGCCCGAGGTGGACGAGGAGGACGACCCCGAGGGCTGGGCGCGCGACGTGGACGTCCTGCTGGAAGAGCGCGCGTCAGCGGCGACCAGGCGCGAACAGGTCGTCCTGCCGTCACAGCTCTCGGTGAGCCAGCTGGTCGAGCTGGCCGCAGACCCGGCTGCGCTCGCCAGGCGGCTCCGCCGTCCGCTGCCGTTCCCGCCGAACCCGACCGCGCGCCGAGGCACCGCCTTCCACGCGTGGCTGGAGCGGCGCTTCGGCGCGACGCGGCTGCTGGACCTCGACGAGCTGCCCGGCGCGGCCGACGAGACCGCGGTGCCCGACGCGGACCTGGAGGACTTGCAGCGCTCGTTCCTGGCCAGCGAGTGGGCCGACCGCACGCCCGAGGAGGTCGAGGTGCCGTTCGAGACCGAGGTCGACGGCATCGCGGTGCGCGGCCGGATGGACGCGGTCTTCGCCGACAAGGACGGCGGCTGGACGGTGGTGGACTGGAAGACCGGCGCGGTGCCCGACTCCGAGCACCTGCCCGCCGTGACCGTGCAGCTGGCCGCGTACCGGCTGGCGTGGGCGAGCCTGCGCGAGGTGCCGCTGGAGCGCGTCCGCGCCGCGTTCCACTACGTCCGCCACGACCACACGCTGCGCCCCACCGACCTGCTGGACGCGGAGGGGCTGCGCGGGCTGCTCCGCTCGGTGCCGCGACCCGGCTAATCTGGCGCCGTGCCCGCCTCTTCCGCCAGCCGCGAGCCTGCTGTCCTGCTCGACCCGGAGAACGGCGCGTGGTCCTGTGTCGGCAGAGAGCTGACAGTCGTCGCGAGGGCCATCCGCTGCCACCTCGACCGCCTGCTCGCCGCGCGCGGGCTGACCTTCGCGGGCTTCCTCGCGCTCCAGGAACTCGGCACGGGCGCGCGCGGCAACTCCGAGCTGGCCGCCAGGTTGGAGATCGAGGCGCCCACGCTGACCAGGCAGATCAACAAGCTGGTCGCGACCGGGCTGGTCGAGCGGATCGTGCCGGAGAACAACCGGCGGTGCGTGCGGTTGTCGTTGACCCGCAAGGGCCGCGCGCTGCTCACCACGCTGCGCGCCGAGGTCGCGGAGGCCGACGCCGAGGTGCGCTCGTGCCTCGCCGAGGAGGAGCTGATCACCCTGCGCGCCCTGCTGGGGCGGCTGGGGACGCGGTTGGAGGACCTGGGGCGTCAGCGCGGGGACGGCTGGTGCGCCAGCTCCAGCGTGCGCTCGTAGAGGACTTCCAGCAGCCAGCGGCCGAACAGCGACGGGCCGAACTCCCCGGAGCGGTCCTCCGGCGGCACCAGAGCGGTCGCGCCCGTGCCGTCCGCGGTGACCACGCCGATGCCGTAGTAGTCGAGCTCGATCATCCGCCAGGGGTCCTCGGGCTGCGGCGAGGGCAGCACCACCGCGCACGGCGCGAGGGTCATCAGCGTGCCGCAGGAGGTCAGCGCCCGGTCCACCGAGGACTCGAACACCAGCACGCCGAGCAGCTCCACCGCGGGCACCGGGACCTGGTCGTGGAAGCTCGGCTCGAACCAGGAGCGGAACCACGAGGGGTCCGACTCCGGTGGCCAGCCGTTGCGCGCGCGCCACTCGTGCACGTCGCTCCTGATCCGGACGACGGCGGAGACCTGTTGTCCCAGCACTGACACGTCTGGGACGACCACGCCGTGCCAGCCGAGTGCGGTCGCGGCGTGTTCGAGAGGCGGCACCGGGGCATCGTAGGCCCAGGAGCATCGCCTTGTGGAGGCCGTGGCGGAGCAAGTGCAATTGGCATTTGGCGCCTTACCCCGGACTACCTGCGGATTTTGGCGCGCATTCACCGAAATTTTAGTAACCCTGTCGACTCTCCACCGCGTGTCGCCCCATCGGGTGACCAGCGCCCCCCTGCACCCCCTGCACCGCAGGCCGGGGCGTCGACACGTGAAGGAGTCAGGTCGATGAACCTGCGCTCGATCATCACCACGCTCGGGATCGCGGCCGTCGCCGCCACCCTGCTGCCCGGGCCCTCCGCGCTCGCCTCCGCCCTGCCGGGCACCGAGGCCGGCGTTCCCGAGGCCCAGCGCCTCGCTGGCTTCACCCCGCCCGCCCAGGACCGCAGCGGCGTCAAGCTCAGCCACGCCACCGCGGCCGCCAGGCTGACCGCCGCCGGGATCGGCATCTGGTCCAGCGGCAACTGCTCGAACCGCCTCAACCCGAACTGCACGTCCTTCGAGCAGATCAACTCCGGGACCATCGACGGCATCATCACGCTGCGTCGGGCCAGCGGCTGCGCGCTCGTGGCCACCGGTGGCACCGAGGACGCGCACGGCTCGCACGCGGGCTACTCGCACTGGAACGGCTACAAGATCGATTTCCGGCGCAACACCTGCGTCGAGGGCTACATCCGCCGCACCTTCACCAAGGTCGTGCCGCCGACCTTCGGCATCGAGCAGTACAAGGCGCCCAGCGGCAACATCTACACCAACGAGAGCAACCACTGGGACGTTCTCTACTGGTGAGCCGCGCCTGGTTCCCCTCCCTCACCCCCTGCACGCACTTCTTGAAGGAGAACCATGTCCAGGCGCGTCTTGGGCGCGCTCGTCCTCGCGGCGAGCGCCACCCTGACCCTCCTCCCGCAGGCCTCGGCATCCGTGCCGCACGGGGCCAGCGAACTGGCCACGCCCGAGGCCGTCCGGCTCGGCGACGACGCCCCGCCGAGCGCGCGGAGCGGCACCAAGATCAGCCACGCCACCGCGACCTCGCGGCTGCGCGCGGCGGGCATCACCTGGGGCTCCAGCGGCAACTGCTCGGACCGCAACAACCCCAACTGCACGTCGTTCGACCAGATCTTCTCCGGCACGATCGACCAGGTCATCGTGCTCAAGCGCTCCAGCGGGTGCGCGCTGCACCTCACCGGCGGCACCGAGACCGGCCACGGCGGCGGCACGTACTCGCACTGGAACGGCTACAAGGTCGACTTCCGGCGCAACGACTGCATCGAGGGCTACATCCGGCGCAGCTTCACCAAGCGCACGCCCACGTTCGGTGTCGAGCAGTACCGCTCGGCCGCCGGGAACATCTACACCCGTGAGGCGAACCCGCCGCACTGGGACGTCCTCTACTACTGAGTCATTTCCCGAGGGCGCGTTTCCGCACGCTCAACGCCCACAACACCAGGGGCACCTGGAAGGGCAATCGCGCGTAGGCGATCAGCCGCTGCTTGGCGGGCTTGTCCCGGTAGTCGTAAGCCATCTTGACGTTGGCCGGGAAAACCGCCGCGAACAGGCCCGCGCTCAGCAGCCCGCCGAACCTGCGGGTGCGCGGAAGGGCCACGGCCGCCGCGCACCCCAGCTCGGCGACGCCGGAGAGGTGGGTCCACAGTCGTGCCGAGCCGGGCAACCGGCTCGGCACGATCGCGTCGAAGGGCTCCGGCTTCACGAAGTGCAGCGCGCCCATGCCGCCGAGGAAGGCCGCGAGCACCACGGCCGAGGTCTGCTTGTCAGCTGCCATTACTGAACGGTAACTCCCGTGGTGCGCACGACGCGCGGGGAATCACAGCCCGTGGGCCGCTCACATGCCCTAACCTCCCGCTCCGTGACCGACTCGCACCATCTGGGCGCGGGTTCCGCCGAAGCACAGGAGGTCTCGGCCCGTGCCGAGTCCTACCTCGCGGACCTGCGTGACTGGCTGACCATCCCCTCCATCAGTGCCGATCCCGCCCACGGCGACGACCTGCTGCGCTCAGCGCGCTGGCTCGCGACCGCGCTGCGCCGCGACGGCTGGCCGGAAGCCCGCATCTGGGACGACGGCTACGCCCGACCCGCCGTGCACGCCGTCTGGCGCGGCGACGGCCCCACGGTCTTCGTCTACGGCCACCACGACGTCGCGCCCATCCGCGACGTGCAGGGCTGGAGCCACCCGCCGTTCGAACCCGCCCTGCGCGACGGCGCGCTGATCGCCAGGGGCGCGGTCGCCAAGGGGCTGCTCACGTCCGTGCGGCTGGCCGTGGCCGGGCACCTCGCCGCCACCGGCAGAACCCGCCCGGCCGCCACGGTCGTGCTGCTCGCCGAGGGCGCGGGCGCGGTCGGCTCCGAGCACCTGGAGCGCCTGGTCGATGCGCACCGGGCGGAGCTGGACTGCCAGGTGATGCTGATGCTCGCCCCCGCGCCGAGCGCCGCCGAGCCCACGCTGCTCGCCGAGCTGGGCGTGCCCGCCCTCAGCGGCCTCCCGGTGCTGGGCGGGGCCGCCTCCGACCCCGCCGACGTCACCCAGCAGGATGAACAGCTCAGCACCTCGCTGCTGCTGCACAACGCCGTGCGGCTGGCGGGTCTCCTGGGCGGTCCGCGCCGGAACCCGGCGGGGATCGACCTTCTCGACCACGGGAGCGCGGCATGATCCGCCTTCGTCGCACGACCGACGACCTCGACGTCAAGCCGGGGCACGCCCTGGTCGGCGTGCTGAAGATCCCGACGCACACGATGAGCCCGATCCGCGCCATCGTGCGCAGGGTCATCGGCGCCTCGCTGGCGCTGATCGCGACGGTGCTGATCGTCTACTTCGACCGCGAGGGCTACCGCGACGTCAACGAGGACGGGCTCTCGCTGCTCGACTCGATCTACTACGCGACCGTGTCGCTGTCGACCACCGGCTACGGCGACATCACCCCGGCCTCCCCGTCGGCCCGGTTGATCAACGTCCTGGTGATCACCCCGCTGCGCGTGCTGTTCCTGATCGTCCTGGTCGGTACCACCCTCGAGGTGCTCACCGACCGCTCCAGGCAGGCTCTCAAGATCCAAAGTTGGAGGTCCAAGGTGCGCGACCACACGGTCGTCATCGGGTACGGCACCAAGGGCCGCTCCGCGGTCACCGCGCTGCTCGGGGAGGGGACCGAGAGCACGCAGATCGTCGTCGTCGACACCGACCACGAGTCGCTGGAGGCCGCCTCCGCCCAGGGCCTGGTCACCGTGCACGGCTCCGGAACGCGCTCCGACGTGCTCCGGCTGGCCGGCGCGTCCAGGGCCAAGGCCATCGTGGTCGCGGCCAACCGCGACGACACCGCCGTGCTGGTCACGCTGACCGCCCGCGAGCTGGCCCCGAAGGCCCAGATCGTGGCGGCGGTGCGGGAGGCGGAGAACGTCCACCTGCTGCGCCAGTCCGGCGCCGACTCGGTCGTGGTCTCCAGCGAGACCGCGGGCAGGCTGCTCGGCATGGCCACCTCCACGCCGTCGGTGGTGGAGATGTTCGAGGACCTGCTCACCCCGGACGCCGGGCTGGCCATCTCCGAGCGCGAGGTCGAGGCCGCCGAGATCGGCGGATCGCCGAGGCACCTCTCCGACATCGTGCTCGGCGTGGTGCGTGGCGGCCGGCTCTACCGGGTCGACGCGCCCGAGGCCGACGCCATCGAATCCGGCGACCGGTTGCTCTACGTCCGCAAGGTGACCCCGGCTGGAGAGGACTAGCCGAGGCGGGTCTGGGACCATCCTCGGTGTGGTCGCTCGCCCTGCCCCGGTCCGCTGGGGACTGATCCTGCTCGTCGTCGGCCTTGTCGGACTCGGCGCCGCCCTCGTCGTGTGGGGGCTTCCGCTGGTCACGGGCTCGTCGTCGGGCGATCTCGCGCCGACCCGGCGGGTGCCGGCCACCGTCGTCGCGCCGGTCGCCTGCGGCAGCGACGCGCGGGACGGGATCGAGATCCGCGTGGACGGGCTGCCGATGCGCGCCAAGCTCGACGCGTGCGGCAGCCGCGAGGGCGAGCAGCTCCAGGTCGAGGTGCCGCAGAAGCTGCCCGCCGTCACGGAGAACCTGGTCGTGCAGGTGGTCGGTACCGGGCAGGCGGGAAGCGGGCTCGGCCAGCGGCTGCGCGCGGTGCTGTGCACGGTCGCCGGGGTGGCGGGAGCGATCTACGCGCTGCTGCTCGCCGGGTACGGCAGGCGGCGAACGGCCACCGAACAGCCCGCCTGATCACCACCTGATCTCCTCCTCATCACGGTGGGAACCGGGGCGGGTGAGCTCGCGTCGGAGCGGGAAAATTATTTCCGCCCGCCGTGGAGGGGAGCCCCATGCCGCACCGACCCGCGCGGGCGAGGGCGCTCGTCGCCCTCACCGCCGAGGAGTTCGACCGCTGTTGGCGCGGGCTCAACCTGGGGCAGTTGCCCGAGCCCTTCGCGCACTTCACCGGGAGGGCGGCGAGCGGACCCGCCCAGGTCGAGCCGAGGCTGCGCGAGCTGCTGACCGTGCTGGCCACCGGCCGCCAGGAGCTGCACGCCTCCCTGCGCCAGGACCCCGGCCGCCGCGTGATGGCGGCGGGCGTCGGCGACGAGGGCGTGCTCGCGGTCTGCGACGGCTCCAAGATCACTCTCACCAGCATCTTCGGCAAGGCGCTGACCAGGACGATCGTCACCGCGGTGCCCTCGCTGCGGGGCGGCCCCGGGCGCTCGGTGAGCCTGCCCAGCGCGGTCTTCGACGCCGCGTGCGCCGACGGTGAGGACCTGGCGGCGGGCCTGGTGGAGCGGCGGATCGGGCAGGCGGACGCGGCCATGATCGGCGAGATGCTGAGCGGGGTGGTCGGCGGCGGCCAGTTCACCTCGGCCGTGCGCGACAACGCCAACCGGCGCAAGCGCGGCGGGCACGCGGTCGCGTTCGTGGACACCGACCACGGCCGCTACCTGATCGAGCAGCGCGCCACCTACAACGGTCCCGCGTGGACCACCATCGCCCCCGGCGGCATCGCCCGCCTCACCAACCAGGTCGGGCGCCTGCTCACCGACACCGCGCGATGAGTTCTCCTCGTCCCGGCGGTCCACCCTCCGAGACGACCGAGAGGAGTGGTCCGCGTGGACCTCTACAGCATCATGCCGGTGAGCGACCTCGCCCGAGCCCTGATGTGGTTCGAGGTGTTCTTCGGGCGCCCGGCCGACGAGGTGATCGGCGAGGAGCACCTGTGGCAGGTCGGTGAGAACGCGTGGGTCGTCGTGGTCGCCCGCGACGTGCGCGCGGCTCGGCTGGGCAAGGCGATGGTCACGCTCGGCGTGACGGATCTCGACGACGTCCTGGCGCGCTTGGCCGCCAACGGCATCGAGCACGAACCGGTGGAGACCTACGGCAACGGCGTGCGCCACGTCGAGGTGCTCGACCCCGACGGCAACAGCCTCTCGCTGGCCCAGGCGCCCGCTAGCTGACCTCGGAGGCGGACGCCGTCCAGGTGTTGCACGAGGACGTGCGGTTGTCCTTGTGACCGCGCTTGGCCCACGCCGCCTGGTTGCTGGCCTTGCCGTGCGTGCTGCCCTGCACGGAGGTGTCGTCCATCCTGCGGAAGTCCGCGACCCCGCTGTCCGCGAGCGACTTGGTCACCGAGCCGCGGCCCGAGGTGGCGGCGAAGAACATCCCGGCGAAGCAGGTCGCCTGCATCTCGATGCGGCGGGAGGTCTCGCGGCCGGTCGGGGTGGACTCGCCCGCGTCGATCTGCTGCCGGTTGGCCGCCGAGAGCATGCCGCTGACGGCCTGCACGTGGTGGCCGTACTCGTGCGCCAGCGTCGCCAGGTGCCCCGACGCGGCGGAGCGGCCGGAACCGTAGTTGCGCTGCAAGCGGGTGATCGGCATGTAGATCGTGAAGTTGGCGCCGCAGTACATCGCGATCGCCTCGTCCTCGTTCGGCGGCTCGCCGCAGGGGTTGCGCGGCAGGTCCGGTGAGGTGTCCAGCTTCGCCTGCTGCGTCGGCAGGTTGGCCGCCTGGAGCACCGGCGTCCACGCCGCCTCCAGGCACTTCAGCCCGGCGGCGTAGTAGGCGTGCAGCTGGTCCTCGGTGCGCCCGAACGCGGGCAGCTGGCAGTCGGTCGGCCCGAGCCCGAGGCCCTCGGCCAGCAGCGGGTGGTCGGCGAGGCGGTACTTCGGCCGGGCGACCGGCTTCTCGTCGGGACCCGCGCTCGAACTCGCGGGCGGGACGGCGGCCAGCCCGGGGTCGCCGACGTCCGGCGTCGAGCCCCACGTGCGAGCCAGCCCGGCGAAGCCGAGGGTGCCCACGAGCAGGCCGACCACCACGAGGGTGATCACCAGGGGCGAGTTGCCGCGCCTCCGGTAGTGCGCCGTCGGGTCCTCGAGGGGCGGCTCGACTGGCTCTGTCATCGTCGGGGCCTCCACACGCCGGACCGGCAGAAGACGCACGTCCCGGGGTCGGGGCGCGCACTGGAAAGCATAGGCTGAGGCGCCGGGGCCGTGCGGGCATAGGCTTGCGGCCATGGCCCAACCCCAGCTTCACCGGTTCACCCTGCCCAACGGGTTGCGGGTGCTCCTGGCTCCGGACCCGTCAGCGCCCGTCGTCGGTGTCAGCGTGCACTACGACGTGGGGTTCCGATCGGAGCCGGAGGGGCGCACAGGGTTCGCCCACCTCTTCGAGCACCTGATGTTCCAGGGCAGCGAGAGCCTGGAGAAGCTCGCGCACTTCCGGCACGTCCAGGGCTCCGGTGGCACCTTCAACGGCTCAACGCACCAGGACTACACCGACTACTACCAGGTCACGCCGTCCGCGGCGCTGGAGCGGATGCTCTTCCTGGAAGCCGACCGGATGCGCGCTCCGAAGATCACCGAGGAGAACCTGCGCAACCAGGTCGACGTGGTCAAGGAGGAGATCCGGCTCAACGTGCTGAACCGGCCCTACGGCGGGTTCCCGTGGATCACCCTGCCGCCGGTGCTGTACTCCACCTTCGCCAACGCGCACAACGGTTACGGCGACTTCGCCGAGCTGGAGCAGGCGACCCTGGACGACTGCGCGTCCTTCTTCGACACCTACTACGCGCCGGGCAACGCCGTGCTGACGGTGACCGGCGAGTTCGAGCTCAAGCCGACGATCGAGCTGGTGCACAAGCACTTCGGCGACGTCAAGGCCCGCCCGGTGCCGCCGCGCCCGTCCTTCTCCGAGCCGCTGCCGACCACCGAGCTGCGCGGCGAGCAGGTCGACCAGCACGCGACGCTGCCCGGCCTGACCGTGGGCTACCGCCTGCCCGACCCGAGCACCGACATGAACGGCTACCTGGCCTACATGGTGCTGTCCTCGCTGCTCAGCGACGGTGACTCGGCGCGACTGGTGCAGCGACTGGTGCACAGCGACGAGCTGGTGATCGAGATCAGCGCGCGCTGCGGCCTGCTCGGCAGCTCGCTGGACGCGCGCGACCCGGACACCTTCGCGATCGTGGCCATCCACCCCGGCCAGGTCGAGCAGGCGCGAGTGCTCGGCGCGATCGACGAGGAGCTGGAGCGGCTGGCCGCGCACGGTCCCGAGGCCGACGAGCTGGCCAGGATCACCGCGCGCTGGGCGGCGACGCTGCACGGGGCGCACGACCGGTTGACCTCGCGGACGCTGAACTACGGCTCGGCCGAGCTGCTGTTCGGCCGAGCCGAGCTCATCGGCGAGCTGCCGAGCCTGCTCGCGGCCGTGACCCCGGACGACGTGGCGAAGGCCGCCAAGGGCCTGCGGCCCGACTCCCGCGCCGTGCTGACCCTGACCCCCGCTGGAGGCGCCAAGTGACTCGCACCGCCGCCGAGATCGGCCGCACCGAAGCCGGTCCGCGCCCCCTGCCGGACCTCCTCGCGCAGAGCACCGCCGTCGAGCCCGAGCTCGTGGACACCGTGCTGGACAACGGTTTGCGCGTGATCGCCGCGCGCCGCGCCACCGTGCCCATGGTCGAGTTCCGGCTCACCGTCCCGTTCGCGGGGGAGCGGCCCGAGCACGCCGCGCAGGCCGAGCTGCTGTCCGCGACGCTGCTCGCGGGCACCGCCAACCGCACGATGGTCGAGCTGGACAGCGACCTGGCCCGGGTCGGTGCCGCGCTGAGCGTCGGTGTCGACCCCGAGCACCTCACGCTGGCCTGGAACGGCCTCGTCGAGGGCCTTGACCTCCAGCTGGACGTCCTCGCCGACCTGCTGACCGCGGCGGCGTACCCCGAGCAGGAGGTCTACCGCGAGCGCGAGCGACTGGTCAGCTCGATCTCGCTGATGCGCTCGCAGCCCGGCACGATCGCCCGGGAAGCGTTGCAGCGCCACCGCTACGGCGACCACCCGTTCACCAGGGAGGTGCCGACCGAGGAGGCCGCGGCGGCCGTCACCGTCGAGGACGTCCGCGAGCTGCACCGCACCGCCGTGCTCCCGCGCGGGTCCGTGCTCGTGATCGTCGGCGACGTCGATCCGCGCCGGGCCGTCGACCAGATCGCGGAGAAGCTCACCGGGTGGAAGTCCGACGCCAGCGCGGTGGACATGCCGCAGCTGCCGGACATCGCGGGCGGCGACCTGCGCCTCGTCGACCGTCCGGGCGCCGTGCAGTCGCAGCTGCGGCTGAGCACGCAGGCGGTTCCGCGCACCGATCCGCGCTACCCCGCGCTGCAGATGGCCAACGTCGCCTTCGGCGGGTTCTTCTCCTCGCGCGTGGTCGAGAACCTCCGCGAGGACAAGGGCTACACGTACTCGGTGCACTCGATGTTCGAGTTCACGCCGGGCAAGGCGACGCTGATCCTCAGCGGGGACACCGCGAGCGAGGTCACCGCGCCCGCCGTCCTCGAAGCGCGCTACGAGCTCGGCCGGATGTGCCTGGTGCCGCCGACGGAGTCCGAGGTCGACACCGTGCGCCGCTACCTCGTCGGCTCGCTGTCCATCGGCGTCTCCTCGCAGGCCGGGCTCGCCAGCAACCTCGCGGGGCTGGCGTCGGTCGGCCTCGGCGCGGAGTGGCTGTGGGCGCACCCTGACCGCCTGCGCAAGGTCACCGCCGAGCAGATCGCCGAGGCCGCAGCCGAGTTCTTCCGGCCGACCGCGTGGACCGGCGTGGTCGTCGGCGACGCCTCGACGCTGGAGGCACCGCTGCGCGGGCTCGGAGGTGTCGTCCTCTCGTGACGGACTTCGCGCTCGACGGATTACCCGCCCTGTCGCGGTCCACTGTGGACAGAGCGGACGCCTCGCGGGACGACGTCGAACTGCTCGCCAAGGGGTGGAAGGAGGCCGCTCTCGTCGTGATCGACGAGCGCGGCCGCGCCCGGCTCGTGGACGACGTGCTGCACCTCGGCCGCACCAGCGACCTCGGCGAGGCGCCCGTGGACGGCGCGGTGTTCCTCGGCGTGCAGGACGACACCGCGTACTGGGCCGTTCGCGGTCCCGGTGCGGAGGACTGGCAGGACCTGCGCATGTGCGGGGCGTTGCTGAGCGACACCGACGCCGGGCTCATGACCGCCGCCGTCGGCCTGCTCGCGTGGCACGACCTCAGCAACTTCTGCGCGCGCTGCGGTTCTCCGACGGAGGCCGTGCGCGCGGGCTGGGCTCGGCGGTGCACGGGGTGCGGGCACGAGGAGTACCCGCGCACCGACCCCGCCGTGATCTGTCTCGTGCACGACGGCGATTCGCACGTCCTGCTCGCGCGCCAGCCGGTCTGGCCCGCCGAGCGGTATTCGGTGCTCGCGGGCTTCGTCGAGGTCGGCGAGTCGTTGGAGGCGTGCGTGGAGCGCGAGGTCGGCGAAGAGGTCGGCGTCGCCGTCCGCTCCGTCCGCTACCTCGGCAGCCAGCCCTGGCCGTTCCCGCGCTCGCTGATGGTCGGCTTCTCCGCGCTCGCCGACCGCGACGCGCCTCTTGTGCTCGCGGAGGGCGAGATCGAGCACGCCAAGTGGGTGCACCGCGACGAGGTCCGCGCGGCCTTCGCGGCGGGCGGGGCCATCCCCGGTCTCGGCCTGCCCGGCGCCAGCTCCATCGCCCACCGCATGCTCGCCGCGTGGGCGAACGTCCAGCTCTGAACGTGTTCCTGTGAAACAAAATCCACCCACGCTGAGCCGCGCGTCCCTCCGGCGCGCGGCCTCTGCGAGTATGGGGCGGTGGGCGACTCGGAGCACGCGAACAGGCTGAGCGAGGGACTCGATCCCGAGCAGCGGGAAGCGGTGCACGCGCCGCGCGGCCCGGTCTGCGTCCTCGCGGGCGCGGGCACCGGCAAGACGCGGACGATCACCCGCCGCATCGCGCACCTGGTCAACAACGGTCACGTCGCGGCGGGCCAGGTCCTCGCGGTCACCTTCACCGCGCGCGCGGCGGGCGAGATGCGCACACGCCTGCGCGCGCTCGGCGTCCAAGGCGCGCAGGCGCGGACCTTCCACGCCGCCGCGTTGCGCCAGCTGCGCTACTTCTGGCCCAGGGTCGTCGGCGACGCGCCGTGGGAGCTGCTGGACGGCAAGCTCCGCCTCGTCGGCCAGGCGGCGCAGCGCGCGGGCGCCCCGACCGACCGCGAGTCCCTGCGCGACTTCGCCAGCGAGATCGAGTGGGCCAAGGCGTCGCTGATCACCCCCGACGACTACGGCACGGCCACCGCCAAGATCGGCCGCGAGATCCCGGGCCCGGCTGAGCAGGTCACCGCCGTGTACGCGGGCTACGAGGCCCTGAAGACACGCGCGCGGTCGCTGGACTTCGACGACCTGCTGCTGCACACCGCCGCCGTGCTGGAGGAGCACCACGACGTCGCCGGGGAGTTCCGCGAGCGCTACCGCTGCTTCGTTGTCGACGAGTACCAGGACGTCACCCCGCTCCAGCAGCGCGTGCTCGACGCCTGGCTGGGCAACCGCGACGACCTCACCGTGGTCGGCGACGCGAACCAGACGATCTACTCCTTCGCGGGAGCGTCCCCGCGCCCGCTGCTGGACTTCTCCAAGCGCTTCCCCGAGGCCGTCGTGGTCCGGCTCGAACGCGACTACCGCTCCACCCCGCAGGTCGTGGCGCTGGCCAACAAGGTCATCGGCGCCGCGCGCGGACGCCCGGCCGGCTCGCGCCTGCAGCTGATCGGCCAGCGCCCCGACGGCCCGCAACCGCACTTCGCCGAGTTCGACGACGAGAACGCCGAGGCGCGTGCGGTCGTCCGGCGCATCCGCAAGCTGCTCGACGCGGGCGTCTCCGCGAGCGAGATCGCGGTGCTCTACCGCGTCAACGCGCAGTCGGAGGTCTACGAGCAGGCCCTGACCGAGGCGGAGATCCCGTACCAGGTGCGCGGCGGGGAGCGGTTCTTCCACCGCCCGGAGGTCCGCCAGGCCATGCACGTGCTGCGCTCCAACGGAGAGCTGGAGATCGGCGCGAACACGCTGCCGGACGTGGTGCGCAAGCTGCTCTCCACCATCGGCCTCACCGACGAGCCGCCGACCGGTGGCGCGATGCGGGAGAAGTGGGAGTCCCTGCTCGCGCTCGTCGAGTTGGCCGAGGAGTTCGCCGCCGCGGTCGAGGACGCCGACCTGCCGCGCTTCGTCGGCGAGCTGGTGCTGCGCGCGGAGGCCCAGCACCCGCCGACCGTGGAGGGCGTGACGCTCGCCTCGCTGCACGCGGCGAAGGGCCTGGAGTGGGACGCGGTGTTCCTCGTCGGTCTCACCGAGGGCACCCTGCCGATCCAGCACGTGCTCTCCGACAGTTCGGGTGGCTCCGAAGGGATCGAGGAGGAGCGCAGGCTCTTCTACGTCGGCGTCACGCGGGCCCGCGAGCACCTGTGGCTGTCCTGGGCGCTGATGCGCTCGGCCGGTGGGGGCGGCAGGCCGAGGCGTCGCAGCCGCTTCCTCTACGGGCTCGTCCCCGACGACCACCCGGCCGCCCTGCCCGCCAAGGGCACGGTCGCCGGCGCGTCCTCGCTGCGCCGGGACGCCGCGAAACCGGAGTGCCGCACGTGCGCCGGGCCGCTCATCGGCAGCGTCGCGGTCAAGCTCGGCAGGTGCGCGAGCTGTCCGTCCGATGTGGACGAACAACTGCTCGGCAGGCTCAAGGTGTGGCGCGCCGACCGCGCGAAGCAGCTCAAGGTCCCGGCCTACGTGGTGTTCACGGACGCGACCCTGATGGCCATCGCCGAGCAGCGCCCGACGACGGTCGCCGCCCTTGTGGGCATCTCGGGTATTGGCGCGTCGAAGTTGGACAAGTATGGTTCTGACGTGCTCGATCTCGTGCACGCTGGGGGCTCGGACGGTGGCTCGCCGTCACTCATCCGGGCGAGTGAAGACCAACTCGAATAATTCGGTTGCACGCCCTGGCACGCGAGACATAGCCTGCAAGGGACGGGAGCCCCGGCTCCCGACATCCACACGTGAAAACGCCCGAGTTCGCTCGGGCCCAGATGACCTCGGAAAGGAGGTGGCCGCAGTGAAGATCACCAAGAACCTCTCGCTCGCGGGCTACCCCTCCTTCGCCGGGGTCATTGGCATGTCCGCGCCCATCGGCAGCGGCATGAAGTCCAGGGGTGGCGCGTGGACCATCACCGCCCCAGTCGCGCTGAAGCCGTTGGGCACCGGTCTGCCCGTTGCCGCCCCGTCCGTCGCTCTGCACGTGACCCGTGAAGACCAGCCCGTTGATGTTCGGCAGAACGTCCGTGCTTGCTCGTCCGTACCAGTGGACCGAAGTCCCTGACACCGTCAGGACACAGGCTCACGAAGGCCGCGGACCGCAAGTCGGTTCGCGGCCTTCGTCATTTCCACACCCGGAAACACCCCGAGAAACACCCGAAAACACAGAACAACCGAGGAGAACACTGTGTTGACCGCGACCGTTCCGCCTTGCGGAACGATCCCCGAGGTCGGGTCCGTTCCCGACTACGGAACCGCCGACGTCTTCGACGCGGCGAGCAACCTGCCCTGCCGAGTCGGCGACGCTGACCTCTGGTTCGCCGACACCCCGTCCGACCTCGACCGCGCCAAGACGCTCTGCGTCGACTGCCCCGTCCGGGCCGAGTGCCTGGCCGGAGCGCTCGCGCGGCGCGAGCCCTGGGGCGTCTGGGGTGGGGAGATCTTCGAGCGCGGCGCGGTGATCGCACGCAAGCGGCCCCGTGGCCGTCCGCGCAAGGAGACCACCGTCGGCGCCACGGGCGTCACCGCGAAGCAGGAGGCAGCCGCATGAACGACCACATCTACTTCGACGCGATGACCAGCAACGATCTTCACCAAAGGGTGGCTTCGAACATGTTTCTCCATGAGCATCTAACCCGTCAACGAATGCGGGAGGCGGAGCACTCCGCCGCGCACGAGCGACAAGCCCGTCGCATGTCCGCCGCGCAGCGGTGGCAGTGGCTGGCGTCGGTGGCCAACCGCAGGGCGGACCGGCACCGGTCCACGCTCTGATCCCGCGCCGGGGCGGAAACCCCTCCGCCCCAACAAGATCCACTTCGATCCGATGAGCACGAGATGACGGGCGTCGTCCTCCCAGGACGGCGCCCGTCGCCGTTTCCCCACCTCACGCTCGCCAGCCACGCGGAAACGTCGGCGAGGACGGTGCCCGCGCACCATCGGGTTCACCGGTGTTCAGCCCCCTCAACTGTCTTCAACGACGGCCGTATCGGGCTCAACCTCTTGCGGGGCAACGGCCCGGCCGAGTCGGGCAACCCGCTCGCGCGCGTCGGTACGGTCAGCCCATGGGCTCCCACGCGCACGCGCACGACAACATCGACTGGCCGAGCCGGCTCACCGAGCTGCGCAGGGCGGACCTGCTGACCGCGACGGCGCGCGCAGAGGTCGCCGCGCGCCTGGTCGACGACAGCGTTCGCACGGTGATCGACATGGGCTCCGGCTCCGGCGGCTGGGCGAGTTCCTTCGCCGAGGCGCTGCGCGCGGCCGGAAAACCCGGCGCCATCGTGGTGCTGGTCGACGCGGTGCCGGACCTGCTCGCCGCGGCCGAGGAGAGCGTCCGCGCGGTGGCGGGCGCCGAGATCGAGGTGGTCGTCGTGCACGGTGACGCCGCCGACCCCGAGCTGGCCCGGCGACTGCCCGCCGCCGACCTCATCTGGGCATCGCACGTCGTGCACCACCTGCCCGACGAACGGCAGGGAGTGCGCAACCTCGCCGCTTCACTCGCTCCCGGCGGCCGCTTGGCGCTGGCCGAGGGTGGCCTGCCCTCGCGCTTCCTCGCCAACGATCTCGGAGTCGGCGAACCCGGCCTGCAGCAGCGGCTGGACGTGGCGAACACCCAGTGGTTCAAGGCGATGCGCGCTGAGATGAGCGGTTCGATCCCGCTGACCGAGGGCTGGAGCAGCGTGCTCCGCGGCGTCGGCCTCGTCGACGTGACCGCCTTCAGCTATCTCTTCGACCGCCCGGCCCCGCTGAGCGACGCCGACCGCACGACCGTGATCGACCGCGTCCGCTGGCTGCGCGACACCACCGAGGGCTGGTGCTCCGCCGAGGACACCGCGCTGCTCGACCGCATGCTCGACCCCGGCGACCAGCTCAGCCTCGTTGACCGCGAGGACCTGTTCTGGTTGCAGGCCAACACGGTCCACCTCGGCCGCAGGCCGCTCGCGTAGCCTCCAGCCATGAACGAGCCCGTCGCCTGCCACCGCTGCGGCACCGTCCGCGACCTCGACGGCGATCCGACCGCGGCGCTGGCCTGGGTCAGCGATCGGGACAGCGGCCGCACCCGCTGGTTGTGCCCCGCCTGCGCGCGGACGCACGTGCGCGACATCGAGAGCAAGCTGCCCAGCGAGTGGTGGGCCTGACGCGTCCCGTTGCCGGGGTGAGTCAGTCCTCTTCGGCGAAACCGGGCTGCCAGCGCGTGACGATCTCGCGCGCGGGCACCTCGGCGTCCAGCTGGCACAGGATGCCGATGGAGCCCATCGTCACCCGGTGGATCAGCAGGTAGCTCGGCGGCAGGTTGAGGAACCGCCCGGTGCGGAAGTCCGCTCCGCGCAGGTTGCTGATCCGCTCCGCCTGGCGCTGCAACCAGCTCCTGGTGAAGTGGAACCGCTCCGCACCCATCGGCTCGACGAACGGTGCCAGGTAGCTGAGCACGTCCTGCGCGTCCAGGTCGGTGTCCTGACCGAGGAAGCGCTCGGCGCGCAGCAGTTGCATCAGGTCCTCGGACCTGCCCTGCAACGCCAGCCTGGTCAGCACGCCGAGCGTGTGCGGCAGCCCCTCCGGCAACCGCGCGACCGCGCCGAAGTCGATCACGCACAACCTGCCGTCCGGCAGCGTCATGAAGTTGCCGGGGTGCGGGTCGGCGTGCAGCAGACCGCTCCGCTCGGGCGCCGAGAAGTGGAACAGCGACAGCAGGTGGCCCGCCGCGTCCCGCTCCTCCCGCGTGCCGTCCTTGATCGTCGCCGCCAGCGGTGTGCCCTCGACCCACTCCGAGACCATGACCTTGGGCGCGCTGGCCACCACCCTGGGCACGACGATGTGCTCGTCGTCGACGAAGCCCTTGGCGAAGGCCCGCTGGTTGTCCGCCTCGATGCGGTAGTCCAGCTCCTCCACCATCCGCTCGCG
>NZ_MUMH01000123.1 GCF_002155965.1 Allokutzneria sp. NRRL B-24872 | reverse complement strand
GACATCTCCGCCTTCCCCACCCTCTCCGACCTCAAGCCCTAGCTCTCCGCCCCCACGCCAATGCCGCGTTTGGTCCGTTGAACGCACTGAATGACTCGTTCATGTGGTTCAACGGACTGAACGAGTCATTCAGCACGTTCAACGGACCAAACGCGGCATTGGCGGAGAGCGGAGCGTCAGCGGCGGGGATGCGTGAGCGGGGTGAAGGCGAGGCCGGTGACGAAGGGGGTCACGCGGCGCGCGGCGACGAGGCGCAGGCCGGCGGCGGTGGCGGCGCGTTCCCACTCGGTGCGCGGGGGCAACCGCCACGCGACGGGGCCGAAGACGGCGGTGGTGGCGGGGCCGCGGTGCTGCTCCACCACCACGATCCGGCCGTCCTCGCGCAGCGTCCTGCGGGCCTGTTCGAAGAAGCGCTCCCGGTCGGCGGGCTCGGGCAGATCGTCGGCGGCGAACACCACGAGCACCGCGTCCAGTCCTTTGTGGACGGTCCACTCGCGCTCGGACTCCGGCGGCACGACGGTGACGTGGGCGCTGCCGGTGACCTCGCGCAGCTCGGGGCCGAACTCCATGTCCCTGGGCGCGACGACGAGATAACGCCGCAGCCGCAAGGGAAGCAGCTCGGACAGCCACCGCCAGCGCCGCAGCTCCGACGCCTCGTACACCCACCAGGACGCGACGAGCCCCGCCGCGCCGAACCAGCCGAACACCACGCTCAGCGCCCACCACAGCACTCTCGGCAGAGCGCGGTGACTGCGCCGGGCACACCATCCCGTCAGGGCGGCGAGGACCAGCCCCACGACGGGCACACGTTGGAGCGGGGAGCGCTTCACCGTCAGGGCAGGTTGCGGACGAGCTCCTGCACCGGCGTCCGGGTGCCGGTGTAGAACGGGATCTCCTCGCGCACGTGGCGCCGGGCCTCGGTGCCGCGCATGTGCCACATCAGGTCGACGATGCGGTGCAGCTCGTCCGCCTCGAACGCCAAGATCCACTCGTAGTCGCCGAGCGCGAAGGACGCGACGGTGTTCGCGCGGACGTCCGGGTAGTCGCGCGCGGCCTTGCCGTGGTCGGCGAGCATCTTGCGACGCTCCTCGTCCGGCAGCAGGTACCAGTCGTAGGAGCGGACGAACGGGTAGACGCACACGTAGCGGCGCGGGTCCTCACCGGCGAGGAAGGCCGGGATGTGGCTCTTGTTGAACTCCGCGGGGCGGTGCAACGCGACGTTGCTCCACACCGGCTTGGCGACGCGGCCGACCATGGTGCGGCGGAAGTCGGTGTAGGCGGCCTGGAGCGGCTCGATCTCCTCGGCGTGCCACCAGATCATGAAGTCCGCGTCGGCGCGCAGGCCGGCGAGGTCGTAGACGCCGCGCACCACCACGTCGCCCTTGTCCTCCAGGGCGTCGAAGAAGTGCTGCGCCTCCTCGGCTGCCTTCTCGTGACCAGACAGCTGCCCGGCCGGGAAGGAGAACACCGACCACATCGTGTAGCGAATCGTGTCGTTCAGCTCGTTGTAGTTCAGGCGCGCCATGCATCCATGGTCGCACCGGCCCGGAGGTGCTCCACCACCCGGGTCGCGGCTTGCCTGCCGGTGAGGACGCACGCGGGCACGCCCACACCCGCCAGCACGGCCCCGGCCACCGCCAAGCCCGGCAGCTCGGCGACGGCGCCGTGGATCTTCGCGACCGCGTCCAGGTGTCCGACGCCGTACTGGGGCAGCCCGCCACCCCAGCGCTGAACCACCACGTCGACGGGCTTCACCGTGACGCCGGACAGCTCCGCGAGATCGGCGAGCACGGCCGTGACCAGCTCGGAGTCCTCCCGCTGCAAGGTCTCCACCTCGCCGTAGCGGCCGACCGAGGCCCTCAGCAACACCGCATCGCCCGCGAGGTGCGACCACTTGCGGCTGGAGTAGGTGAACGCCTTCGCGGTGAAGGGCGTGCCGTCGGCGTGCCGCTCCCCCAGCGCGATCAGGTTCCCGGAGGTCCGCGGCAGCTCGGTGCCCGGCGGCAGCGCGAGCGAGATCACCGCCATGGACGCCACGTCGACCAGCGCGAAGGCCGCCGCGGCTCCGGGTGAGATGGGCTCGAACAGCTTGCGCGCGGCGGGGCTCGGCACCGCGACCACCACCGCGTCGAACTCGAAGAACTCCGGCGAAGACGCGGGGCCGGTCTCCACGCGCCAGCCGGTCGGCGTGCGGTGCAGCGCGCGCACGGTGGTGCGGTCCAGGATCTCGGCGCCGGCGTGCGCGGCGAGGGCGTCGGTCAGCCCGCCGAGTCCACCGCGCAGCGTGCCGAACACCGGCGGGCGCGTCGTCCCGGGCGCGGGCGGAGGTCCCACAGCGGCGTTCGCGGCGGCGGTCAGCGAGGTCGCTCCGCGGTCGAGCGCGTCGGCCAGCGGCGTCATCGTCGCCCGCACTCCAAGATCGTCAGCGCGGCCCGCGTAGACCCCGCCGAGCAGGGGCTCGACCAGCCGCTGGACGACCTCGCGCCCGAACCGCTCGGACAGCAGCCGTCCCACGGACGCGTCCCCGGCACCCCACTCCACCGGCGGCAGCTCGGCCTCGGCGGCGGCCAAGGCGGCTCCTTCGGCGGAGAGCACCGACGACAGCTTCGCCGGGTCGGCCGGTACGCCGAGGAACGTCCTGGGCGGGAGCCCGACCGTCCGGCCACCGGCGTGCACGGCGGGCGCGACACCGGTCGCCGGGTGCACCAGCTCCGAAGCCAGCCCCAGCTCCGCGACCAGGTCGAACGCCTCCGGGCGACGGCTCACGAAAGCTTCGGCGCCCACGTCGACGCGCCGCCCGGCCAGCTCCACCGTGCGCAGCTTGCCGCCGACGCGGTCGGCCTGCTCGAACACGGTGATCGACACCGCGTCGCCGAGCTGGCGCCGCACTTCGTAGGCAGCCGTCAGCCCCGCGACGCCGCCTCCGACAACCCCGACGCGCATCCGCCGACCTACAGCGAGTGGATCAGTTCGACGACCCGGGTGATCACCGTGGGATCGGTGTCCGGCAGCACGCCGTGGCCCAGGTTGAAGATGTGCCCGCGCGCCGCCTTGCCCTCGGCGTGGATGCGGCGGACCTCGCGCTCCAGCGCGTCCCACTCAGCGGTGAGCAGCGCGGGGTCGAGGTTGCCCTGGACGACCGGAGCGGGCTGCTCCGGCGCTGCGGCGACCAAGCGGCGGACCGCCTCGTCCAGCGGGATGCGCCAGTCGACGCCGACCACGTCGGCCCCGGCCTCGCGCATCGCGGGCAGCAGTTCACCCGTGCCCACGCCGAAGTGCACGCGCGGCACGCCCGCCTCGGCCAGCTCGCCGAGCACCCGCGTGGAGTGCGGCAGCACGAACTCGCGGTAGTCCCGCTCCGACAGCGCGCCCGCCCACGAGTCGAACAGCTGCACCGCGTCCACCCCGGCGTCCAGCTGCGCGCGTAGGAAGGTCGCCGCGATGTCCGCAAGCGCGCCCAGCAGCGCGTGCCAGGTGTCGGGGTCGGAGTGCATGAGCGCCTTGGTGCGCTCGTGGTTGCGGCTCGGCCCGCCCTCGATGAGGTAGGAGGCCAGCGTGAACGGCGCGCCCGCGAAGCCGATCAGCGGCGTCTCGCCCAGCTCGGCGGTCAGCAGGCGCACGGCGTCCGCGACCGGGGCGACCTGGTCGAGCTCGAGCTTCGGCAGCGCCGCGACGTCGGCGACCGTGCGCACCGGGTCGGCGACGACCGGGCCGACCCCGGCGACGATCTCCACGCCGATGCCCGCTGCCGCGAGCGGGACCACGATGTCGCTGAACAGGATCGCCGCGTCCACGCCGTGCCTGCGGATGGGCTGCATGGTGATCTCGCAGACCAGGTCCGGCGTCATGCACGCCTCCAGCATCGCGGTGCCCTTGCGGACCTCGCGGTACTCCGGGAGGGAGCGGCCGGCCTGGCGCATGAACCAGACGGGCGTGTGCGCCGGCGCGCCGCCACGCGCGGCGACCAGCAGTGGTGCCTGGGAAAGGTCTCGGCGGGCGGAGACCGCACTTGGAGTTGTCATCGCCCCGTTATGGTCCCACGCCCGGTCCCCGGCGTGGCCTACGGCCGTCGTGCTCGCTCGCGCCCTAGAGTCGATCGCGTGACCGGGATAGCGGCGGAGCCCGAGGTTTTCCGGGAGGCGGTGGCCGCATTGCGGTCGGTGCAGCCGCGGCCCGAGATGGACGTCAGCGAGGTCAAGGCACCGCAACGCCTGGCGCCCTGGGCGTACGCGCTCAGCGCGGAGGTGGACGGCCCCGCCGGTGAGCTGGCGACCGGCAGGCTGGTGCTGCTGCACGACCCCGACGGCGCCCAGGCGTGGGACGGAGTGCTCCGGCTGGTGGTGCTGGTCCGCGCGGAGCTCGACACCGAGCTGGCCGGCGACCCGCTGCTGCCCGAGGTCGGCTGGTCCTGGCTGACCGACGCCCTCGAGACCTCCGGCGCGGAGTGGACGGCGCTCGGCGGCACCGTCACCCAGACCTCCTCCGCCCGCTTCGGCGACATCGCCGGCCCCACCCACACCCACGACCTCGAACTGCGCGGCTCGTGGACCGCCGTCGACACCCGCCTGGCCCCGCACGGCCTCGCCTTCTGCGAACTCCTCGCCAGCGCCGCCGGCCTTCCCCCCGCAGGCGTCACCCTCTTCGGCCAACGCAAGGCCAACTGCTGAAGCCCTGAACGACCCCTTCAGGTACTTCAACGCACCAAACGACCCGTTCAGCGCGCTCAACGCACCAAACGGGTCGTTCAGGGCTTCACCACCTCAATGACTCGTTCATGTGGTTGAACGGACTGAACGAGTCATTCAGGTGGTTGAGCGTGCTGAACGAGTCATTCAGCTACTTCAACGGACCAAACGCGGCATTGGCAGACGTGAGGGGTCAGAGCTTGGTGGCGATGTGCTCGGCGTCGCGGAGGACGCGGAGGGCATTGCGCGAGGTGAGCTTGGCGCAGTCCTCCGTGCTCCAGGAGCGTTCGAGCAGCGCGGCGATCAGTGCCGGGTACCCGGAAACGTCCTCAAGGCCAACGGGGAGTTCGCCGACGCCGTCGTAGTCGCCGCCGAGGCCGATGTGGTCGATGCCCGCGACCTCACGGGCGTGCTCGACGTGCTTGACGATCGTGTCGATGGTGACCTCGGGCCGAGGCGCTCGAGCGGCGCGCGAGCGCAGACCGGCCGCCCAGACCGCGTCGTCAGACGGGTCCTGCCCGGCCGCCGACAGCTCGTCGCGCAGGGCGTCGTCCCAGGCGGCGCGCTCCTCGGAGACGAACTTCGGCACGAAGGTGACCATGCAGACGCCGCCGTTGCCCGCGAGCCGGGACAGCACGTCGTCGGGCACGTTGCGCACGTGGTCGGCGACCGCGCGGCAGGAGGAGTGGCTGAAGATCACCGGGGCGACCGAGGTGTCCAGTGCGTCGCGCATGGTCGACGGCGCCACGTGGGAGAGGTCGACCAGCATGCCGAGGCGGTTCATCTCGCGGACCACGTCGCGGCCGAAGTCGCTCAGTCCGCCCACGGCGGGCTCGTCGGTGGCGGAGTCGGCCCACGGGACGTTGTCGTTGTGGGTGAGCGTCATGTAGCGCACGCCCAGGCGGTACAGCGCGCGCAGCGCCCCGAGGGACTCCGCGATGCAGTGCCCGCCCTCCGCGCCGAGGAGCGATGCAACCTTCCCGTCGGCCATCGCCGTCTCCACCTCGTGAGCGGTGAGCGCGATGCGGAGGTCGTCCGGGTAGCGGGCGGCGAGGTCGTGCACCAGTTCGATCTGCTCCAGCACGGCCGTGACCGCACTGTGACCTGTGTACCCGCACGGGACGTAGACCGACCAGAACTGCCCGCCGACGCCGCCCCTGCGCAGCCGCGCGATGTCGGTGTGGGTGGCGGTCTGCTCCACCGAGAGGTCCAGAACGGCCGCCGCGGCGATCGTGTCGTCCTGGGCGATCTTGCGCAGTGCCCAGGGGAGATCGTTGTGCCCGTCGAGCACCGGAGCCGCCCGCAGGAGCTCTCGCGACGTGGTCCGGGCCTGCCCTGCTAGCACCACAACTCCTTGTATTCGCTCGATCGCGGCGAGACGTTAACCACCCCCGCCGGGAACCCCCGATCGTGTGATCAGAGTGCAGCAAAGTCACACCCCGATCGGGACAGATACCCAATTGATCGTCCCGCTTACCCTCTCGGGCGGCTACGCTGCCTCCGACGACACCACTTTCGGTGGATCGGTGGCGCGGCCGATCGGTCGAAAGTCCCGGTGCCGGTCGGGGGGCACGACCGACTCCAGGGAGGTAGTGACGTGGCTGCCGTCGGCTTAGGACAGGCCGTTCGTACCACGCCAGCCGGCACCATGCCGGCGAACATGGTCCCGCACCCGCGGGAAGAGCTGTTTTCGGTGCTGGTGGTCGATGACCACCCACTGCTGAGGGAGGCCATCGCGGCCCGACTCATGCAGATGGGAGCCGGCACGGTGCACGAGGCCGCATCGGTGGCCGAGGCGAGGGCGCGCGCGCTCGCCACGGGTCCGTGCGACCTCGCGATCCTCGACCTCGGGCTCCCGGACGGGAGTGGCATCGACCTGGTCACGGAACTCCGTGCCCAGGGCTGGCCTCGAATCGTGGTCCTGGCATCCTCCGACGACCCGTACGCGGTACGGGCCGCCTTCCAGGCAGGCGCACAGGCCTACCTGCTGAAGTCGGCCTCACCGATGGTGGTCACCGACGGGGTGCGCAGGGTCCTCGAGGGCGGCGTCTATGCCGATCCCAGTGTGGCTCCGGTCCTCGCGGCCGGAACCCGGGTTCCCGGTACGGACAACACGCCGCGGGAACTCTCCGCGCGTGAGGTCGAGGTTCTGCAGCTGGTTGCCGATGGCCGATCGAACAAGGAGATCGGCGAGGCACTCAACCTGTCGGCGCTCACGGTGAAGTCTCACCTGTCGCGGATAGGGCGCAAGCTGGGCACCGGTGACAGAGCACAGATGGTTGCGCTGGCCATGCGGGCCGGCGTGATCCGCTGAACCCCTCGGCGAGGGGGAGGGCAAGACACGCCTGGCCGGGCACGTGATTCACCGATCTTCACGTGCCCGGTACCAGGTCGACGACGGCGTGACCTCGTACCGTACGCGCGGTGCGTGCGAGGTCTCGCTCGTCTTCATGTCCACACCACTTCACCTGGGGTTTTCCGGGTACTCCTGACACGGGCCGCACACCCGTGGCGGAGTCCGGCGACCGTCGCCGTCGGCGGGGTGAAGGACATCTGTGGATGATTCCTGCCCGGAAACACCTCAGAGCTTTGAGTCTCCCGCTGCTGACCGACCGGTCGGGCGCATAAGGTCTTACGGCGTGGATTCAGGCTCACCCGCGCTCTCCTCAGACCCAGCATCGCCCGCCGCCGAACCGGTGCCGCTGACCCGGCCGGCGGAGGGGGTGCCCCCGGTGGTCGAAACGCTGCCCGCGCTGCGTGCGGCGGTCGCCAAGCTCGCCGCCGGGCACGGCCCGTACGCCGTGGACACCGAACGCGCCTCCGGCTACCGCTACTCGCAACGGGCCTACCTGGTGCAGCTGCGGCGCGAGGGCGCCGGGTCGGTCCTGGTGGACCCGATCCCGCTGGGCAGGGACATCGACCTGCTGGGCGAGCTGATCAACGGCGCCGACTGGGTGCTGCACGCCGCCTCGCAGGACCTGCCCTGCCTCGCCGAGCTGGACCTGCGCCCCGGTGGGCTCTTCGACACCGAGCTGGCCGGGCGGCTGTGCGGCTTCGAGCGGGTCGCGCTGGGCGCACTGGTCGAGCGGCTGCTGGGCTACCGCTTGGAGAAGGGCCACGGCGCCGCGGACTGGTCGCGCAGGCCGCTGCCGGAGGAATGGCTCTCCTACGCGGCGCTGGACGTGGAGCTGCTCGTCGAGCTGCGCAATCGTCTGGAGAAGGAGCTCATCGCCCAGGACAAGCTGGACTGGGCGCTGGAGGAGTTCGAGGCGGTGCGCACCGCGCCCCCGCCCGGTCCGCGCGCGGAGCCGTGGCGCCGCACCTCCGGCATCCACAAGCTGCGCTCGCCCCGCCAGTACGCGGCGGCCAGGTCGCTGTGGCAGGCGCGCGACGGTCTGGCGCGGCAGCGCGACATCGCCCCGGGCCGGGTGCTGCCGGACGCCGCGATCGTGGAAGCGGCCCTGAACGACCCGCCGAGCGAGCGGGAGCTGCTGGGGCTGCCCGTGTTCCGGGGACGCGCCCAGCGGCGCCAGGTGGACATCTGGGCGGGCGCGCTGCGCGAAGCACGCGAGCTGCCCAAGACCGAGCTGCCCGATCCCTCTCCCCCGCACGACGGCCCGCCGCCGCCGAACCGCTGGGCCGAGCGCGACCCGGCCGCCGCGGCGCGGTTGCAGGCCGCGCGCGGCGCGCTGACCGAGCGCGCCAAGGAGCTGCGGATGCCGGTGGAGAACATGCTCCAGCCGGAACTGGTGCGCAGGCTGTGCTGGCAGCCGCCCGCCGAGGCCACCGAGGACGCCGTGCGGGAGGCGCTGACCAAGGGTGGCGCGCGGAACTGGCAGATCGGGCTGACCTCCGGCCTGCTCGTGACCGCGTTGCGGGCGGAACCCGCCAGCTCCTGAGCTGTGATCGAGCAGACAGGTGCACGCCAGTGGTTACCGGCCGGTAGCGCCCGCTAGAGTGGCGGTTACCGGCCGGTAATGCGGCCTCGCAGTCCTCTTGAAGAGTTTCTCCGAAGTTCCACACCGAGTGAGGAGCACGCCGTGGCCGCACCTGCCACCGCGGGGCGCGCCGTTCGGGACGTGGTCTTCGTCGACGGCGTGCGCACGCCGTTCGGCAAGGCCGGTCCGAAGGGCATGTACGCCGAGACCCGCGCCGACGACCTCGTCGTCAAGGTCATTCGCGAACTGCTGCGGCGGCACCCGGAGCTGCCGCCGGAGCGCGTCGACGAGGTGGCCATCGCCGCCACCACGCAGATCGGCGACCAGGGCCTGACGCTGGGCCGGACCGCCGCGCTGCTCGCCGGGCTGCCGCGCTCGGTGCCCGGGTACTCCATCGACCGGATGTGCGCGGGCGCGATGACCGCGGTGACCTCGGTCGCCGGCGGGATCGCCTTCGGCGCCTACGACGTGGCCATCGCGGGCGGCGTCGAGCACATGGGCCGCCACCCGATGGGCGAGGGCGTCGACCCGAACCCGCGCTTCCTGGCCGACAAGATCGTGGACACCTCCGCGCTGGTCATGGGCCAGACCGCGGAGAACCTGCACGACCGCTTCCCGCACATCGACAAGGCACGGGCCGACCGCTACGCGGCCCTGTCGCAGGCGCGCTACGACGAGGCGCACCAGGCGGGCAAGATCGCGGAGGACCTGGTCCCGGTCGCCACCCGCTCCGCCGAGCAGGGCTGGGGCCTGGCGGGCGCTGACGAGCCGCCGCGCCCCGGCACCACCGTGGAGACGCTGGCCGCGCTCAAGACCCCGTTCCGCCCGCACGGGCGCGTGACCGCGGGCAACGCGGCCGGGCTCAACGACGGCGCGACCGCCTGCGTGCTGGCCGACGAGGCCACCGCGCGCGAGCTGGGCCTGCCGGTCGGCATGCGCCTGGTGGGCTACGCCTTCGCGGGCGTGGACCCCGAGGTCATGGGCGTCGGGCCGGTCCCGGCCACGGAGAAGGCGCTGGAGCGCACCGGGCTGTCCATCTCCGACATCGGCCTGTTCGAGGTCAACGAGGCGTTCGCGGTCCAGGTGCTGGCCTTCCTCGACCACTTCGGCATCGCCGACGACGACCCCAGGGTCAACCCGTGGGGCGGCGCGATCGCCTGCGGCCACCCGCTGGCGTCCTCGGGCGTGCGGTTGATGACCCAGCTCTCGCGGCACTTCGCCGAGCGCCCCGACGTGCGCTACGGCATCACCACCATGTGCATCGGCATCGGCATGGGCGGGACCGTCATCTGGGAGAACCCGCACTGGCAGGGGGAGTCGAAGTGAGCGAGGCAACCACGGTCACCGCGGCCGGGGTCACGGCGGTCGCCGACCCCAACGAGGTCGTGACGAAGGCGGTCACCAAGTTCGTCGACGTGCCGGGCCTCGACGGCAGGCTCGCGCTGATCACCCTGGACAACGGCTTCGACCACACCAAGCCGTCCACGTTCGGCCCCGGCGGGCTGGCCAGCCTGAACGAGGCGCTGGACGTGGCCTTCGCGGGCTCGCCCGCCGCGATCGCGGTCACCGGCAAGCCCTTCGTCTTCGCCGTCGGCGCGGATCTGACCGGCGTCGTCAAGGTCGAGGGCCGCGAGCAGGCGTTGGGCGTCGGGCAGCTCGGGCACGCGGTGTTCCGCCGCCTGCGCGACTCCTCGGTGCCGACCTTCGCCTTCGTCAACGGCGCGGCCATGGGCGGCGGCCTGGAGATCGCGCTGCACTGCCACTACCGGACCGTGTCGTCCAACGCGGCGGCGATCTCGCTGCCGGAGTGCTTCCTCGGGCTGGTCCCGGCGTGGGGCGGCACGCAGCTGCTGCCCAACCTGATCGGCCCGGACAAGGCCGTGACGGTGATCCTGGAGAACGCGCTCAACCAGAACCGGATGCTCAAGCCGAAGCAGGCCAAGGACCTCGGCATCTTCGACGAGCTGTTCGACTCCGCCGACTACCTGGAGCGGTCGCTGCTCTGGGCGGCCCGCGTGGCTTCCGGGGCCGTCACGCCCGAGCGCGCGGAGATCGACCGCGGCGCGGGCTGGGACGCCGCGCTGGCGCGCGGCAAGGCGATCGTGGACGGCAAGACCCGTGGTGCCGCTCCGGGCCCGCTGAAGGCGCTGGAGCTGCTGGAGCTGGCTCGCGAGAACGACCTCGACCGCGGCTTCGCCGCCGAGGACGAGGCACTGGCCGACCTGCTGCTCAGCGATGAGCTGCGCGCCGGGCTGTACTCGTTCAACCTCGTGCAGAAGCGGGCCAAGCGCCCGGTCGGCGCGCCGGACAAATCCTTGGCCCGCAAGGTGACCAAGGTCGGCGTGGTCGGCGCGGGCCTGATGGCCGGGCAGATGGCGCTGCTGTTCGCCCGCCGCCTGCACGTGCCCGTCGTGCTGACCGACATCGACCAGGCGCGCCTGGACAAGGGCGTCGGCTACGTGCACGGCGAGGTCGACAAGCTGCTCGGCAAGGGCCGCGTGTCGCCCGACGAGGCCAACCGGCTCAAGGCGCTGGTCAGCGGCTCGCTGGACAAGGCCGCCTTCGCTGACGCCGACTTCGTGATCGAGGCCGTCTTCGAGGACCTCGGTGTGAAGCAGCAGGTGTTCGCCGAGCTGGAGGAGCACGTCTCCGCCGAGTGCGTGCTGGCGACCAACACCTCCTCGCTGTCGATCACCGAGATGGCCTCGAAGCTGGCGCACCCCGAGCGGGTCGTCGGTTTCCACTTCTTCAACCCCGTCGCGGTGATGCCGCTGCTGGAGATCGTGCGCGCCGACCAGACCGACGACGCCACGCTCGCCACGGCCTTCGCCACCGGCAAGCAGCTGAAGAAGTCCTGCGTGCTGGTCAAGGACGCGCCGTCGTTCGTGGTCAACCGGCTGCTCACCCGCTTCATGGGCGAGGTGCTCTCCTCCGTCGACGAGGGCACCCCGTTCGAGGTGGCCGACCGCTCCACCGAGCCGCTCGGCCTGCCGATGAGCCCGCTGATCCTGTTGCAGCTGGTCGGTTCCGCGGTGGCGCTGCACGTGTCGGAGACGATGCACGCGGCGTTCCCCGAGCGCTTCACCGTCAGCGAGAACATGAAGGCGTTCGTGGCCGCTGGCAAGACCGCCGTGTGGCAGTGGGACGCGCAGGGCAAGCAGAGCGTGGACCCCGAGGTCGCCGCGCTGTGGAAGCTCGGCGACAGCCCCCTGACCGGCGAGCAGGTCAAGGCGCGCGCGCTGGAGGCGCTCGCCGAGGAAATCAAGATCATGCTCGACGAGGGCGTGGTGGCCGAGGCGCAGGACATCGACCTGTGCATGGTCCTCGGCGCCGGCTGGCCGTTCTGGCTCGGCGGCATCACCCCGTACCTGGACCGCTCCGGCATCTCGGAGAAGGTCACCGGATCGCGCTTCCTCGCCCCCGGCGTGGCCAGCGTCCCGGACTAGGGCCTGTCCAGTCCCCCGCGTGAAAGCCCGGTTCGCCCTTGCGGACCGGGCTTTTCGCTGGTTGGGGCGTTACCGCCGGACCGCGGCTCCGCTACGCTGGGCGGCACTCCATGAGAGGGGGTCTCGATGACCGCGCTGTCCGACTGGTTGGTCCAGCACTCCGACGGACTGACCGTTGCCGACTACGAGGCACTTCCTGAGGAGGTCTGCCGCCGGATCGAGATCGTTGACGGAGCCATCGTCGTGAACCCCGCCCCTCGCCGCCCGCACCAGACGATCGCCCGCCGCCTGGCGAACCTCTTGGAAGAGGCGTGTGGCGAAAACTATGCGGTGGACACCGACGTGGACCTGCGCCTACGAGATGTTCCACTGCTCAACCGACGCCCCGACATCGTGGTCTACGACGCCCACCTGCCTTACGACGTGGTGCTACGATCTGAGCACTGCCTGTTGCTCGTCGAAATCATGTCTCCGGGCTCGGTGACCGCCGACCAGATCGACAAGCCCGCTGAGTACGCGGCGTCGGGGATCGAGCACTTCTGGCGCGTTGAGTATCACCGGAGCGCGCTGACAGTGTTCACCTATCAACTCGACCTCACGACCAGGACATACCAGTCGACCGGGGCGCACGTGGACAACTTGGGCGTCGCGACGCCGTTCGCCGTGTCGGTCGACCTCTCCAAGCTGCACTGATCCTCGACGGCGTGGATGCGGCGCGGACGATCGCGGTCTTCAACTACGGCCACTTCACGTCGATGCGGGCGGAGGGTGGCCGGGTTCGCGGGCTGGGGCTGCACCTGGAGCGGCTGGACCGCGACGCGCGGCTGGTGTTCGGCGAGGGCGTGGACGCGGAGGCGGTGAAGGCCGCGATCCGCGCGGAGCTGGGCGAGCGCGCGGAAGCGTTGAACGTCAGGGTGAACGTGTTCTCACCCGAGGTCTCGATGTCCACTTTGGACAACATCGTGGCGCCGACGACACTGGTCACGGTTCGTCCGGCGGCGCCGTGGCCCGACTCGGCGATGCACGTCAGATCCGTTGTGTACGAACGGGATCTGCCGCAGGTAAAGCACGTCGGCACCTTCGGGTTGTTGTTGCAGCGGAGGTTGGCGCGGCTCGCGGGCTACGACGACGCGCTGTTCGTCAACCGCTCCGGGCACATCTCCGAGGGAACGTTGTGGAACGTCGGCTTCTACGACGGCTCGCGCGTCGTGCTGCCCACGGCGCCCGCACTGCCGGGGGTGTCGATCCACCTGGTGTGCAAGGGTTTGCGCAGCATGGGTGTTCCGGTGGAGCTGCGGAAGCTGACGCTGGAGGACCTGCCGTCGTTCCAGTCCGCCTTCGCCACCAACGAGGCCATCGCCACGCAGCCCATCTCGTCGGTCGACGAGGTGGAGTTCATCGTGGACGATGAGCTGAAC
Source organism: Allokutzneria sp. NRRL B-24872 (assembly GCF_002155965.1). Taxonomy (GTDB): domain Bacteria; phylum Actinomycetota; class Actinomycetes; order Mycobacteriales; family Pseudonocardiaceae; genus Allokutzneria. The sequence goes on along the minus strand of NZ_MUMH01000123.1, from coordinate 13,350 downwards.
TCCTTGCTGCGCCAGGCTTATCTGAGCAACCCGGCAGAGCCCTTGAGCCACTGAGCGAACGCGGCCAGCGCGGGCTCGGGGTCGGACCTTCCGACGCCGACGCGGAAGCGGTCGACCGGCACCGGGGTCAGCTCGGAGGAGAAGATCGTCGACGGCACGAGCAGCACGCCGGTCTCCTCGACGAGCCGTCCGCAGAACTCCTCGATCCCCTGCGCGCCAAGGTAACGCGGGAAGGCCACGCAGCCGCCCTCCGGCGCCGACCACTCGAAGAGGTCGTCGAAGGCCGCGAAGAAGTCGCCGAAGATCTGGAGGTTCTTCGCGACCAGCTCGCGGTTCCTGGTCAGCAGCCGGCCGCGCGCCTTGATCGCGATGCGGGCGAGGACTTCGCTCGGCGCGCTCGTGCAGATCGTCGTGTAGTGCTTCGCGCGTTCGAGGCGGGCGAGAACGTCCTTGTCCCGGCACACGATCCAGCCGACTCGGAGTCCCGGCAGGCCGAGCGCCTTCGACGTCACGCCGAGCGACATGGCCCTCGGTGACAGATCCGCCGCCTGCGCCAGGGTTCGCGCGGGGTCGATTTCCAGTCCTCTGTGGACCTCGTCGCTGAACAGCACGATCCCGCGCGAGTCGCACAGCTCCACGACGGCAGCGAAGTCCTTGTGGGACAGCAGCTTTCCCGTGGGGTTGTTCGGGAAGTTGATGTACACGACACGCGTGCTCGGGCGGAGCGCGGCGGTCAGCTCGTCCAGGTCGAGCGCCCAGTCGTTCTCCGGGCGCAGCGCCACACCGGTGACCTCGCACAGCGACAGCGCGATCGTCTCGGCCGACTGGTAGCACGGCGTGACGACAACGGCGTGGTCCTCTGACCCCAAGAGCACTTGGAGGCCGAGCAGCACGCCCTCCTGCGCTCCGGCGAAGGTGATCACGTGCTCCGCGTCGGCGTGCTCGAAGGTCTCGGCGATCGCCTTGCGCAGCAACGGGTCCCCGTAGGTCTGCGTATAGCCCAGGTCCAGGTTCTCCCAGGCCGCGCGGTCCCCGTCATCAGCCATCGCGACCAGCTCGGCCATGGACGTGGTCTGCGCGTCGGAGGCGCTGAGGTGGTAGCGGGCGGTGAACTCCCACCGCGAGAAGAACGCCTCCAACTTGAAGGCGGGCAGCGCTGTCATGACTTCTCCCCACGGAGTTCGGCGAGCAGGGCGTACACGGTGGAACGGGACACTTGGAGCGCTCGCGCGACTTCGGGCGCGGCACGGCGGACGGCGAACACGCCAGCACTGTCCAATTCGGACAGAACCGCGAGGCGTTCGGCTTTTCCCCACCGCTGCACGGGTCCGCGCTGTCGCACCGCTGAGCCCACGACTCCGTTCACGCGGTCGAACCAGTCGTGTTCGAACAACGGCTCCGGCCGGGGCCTCGCAGGGGCGGCGAAGGCGGAGAGCAACGCGGCGGCCTGCTCGAACGGGCCGCGGTCGAGGTTGACGCACATCACCGCGTCGGGCTCACGCAGGAGCGCGGTCACCGACGTCAGCGTCCGCCCGTCGGCCAGCACCTTCGGGTACGGCCCGAGCACGCCGTCCGCGCCGGGCTCCAGCTCGTCCAGCTCGCCGAGCAGCGACGGGTCCCCCGCCGCGCGCCCGGAGAACGGGTTCCACACCGCGAGCACCACGTCCTCGGCCGGATCGTGCAACACCACTTCGGCGTGGGGGCTCAGCAGCGCGGCCACCGCCGCACACGCAGGCCCGTACCGCTCCACCCGCTCATCCACGCGCTGGACACTACGTCCAGCTCAGACACTTTGTCCAGGTGGTGGGTTGTCCCTGAATGACTCATTCAGTGCGTTCAAGTTGCTGAATGACTCGTTCAGCACGTCCAACCACCTCAATGACTCGTTCAGTCCGTTCAACCACATGAACGAGTCATTGAGGTGGTGAAGCCCTGAACGACCCGTTTGGTGCGTTGAGCGCACTGAACGGGTCGTTTGGTGCGTTGTCGGGAGCCCTGAACGGGTCGTTTGGTGCGTTGTCGGGAGACCTGAACGGGTCGTTTGGTGCGTTCAAGTACCTGAAGGGGTCGTTCAGGGCTCAAACGAGAGGGCGGCGGGGGCGGTGGGGAGGTCGACGCGGACGGCGAGGCCGCCGCCGGGGACGGGGTCGGCCTGGACGTCGCCGCCGTGGGCGTTGACGACGGCGCGGACGATGGAGAGGCCGAGGCCGGCGCCGTGCTTGGCGGTCCTGGCCCGGCCGCCGCGCCGGAACGGCTCGAAGAGCTCGGGGACCTGGGCGGCGGGCAGTTCGGGGCCGGAGGAGGCGACGGCGAGGCGGATGCGGCCCTCGTGCTCGCCGACGGAGACCTTGATCCAGCCGTGGTCGACGTTGTGCCGCACCGCGTTCTCCAGCAGGTTGCCCGCGACGCGTTCCAACAGCGCGGGGTCACCGACGACCAGCTCCGGGCGGGTGTCCATGGTGACGTCGAGGCCGCGCTGAGCAGCCTCGGCGCGGACGGCGTGCCAAGCGCTGGTGACGAGCACGGTGAGGTCGACGGCCTCGCGCACGGCCAGCCCGCCGCCATCGGTCTTGGCGAGCAGCAGCAGGCCCTCCACCAGCTGCTCCGCGCGCAGGGTCGCCTGGCGGACGACCCCGGCCATGCGGCGCAGCTCCTCGGTGTCGGCGTCGGGGTCGGACAGCGTCACGTCCAGCTCGGTGCGCACGACGGCCAGCGGGGTCCGCAGCTCGTGCGAGGCGTTGGCGACGAAGCGCCGCTGCGCCTCGAAGGACGCCTGGAGGCGGTCCAGCATCTCGTCGAAGGTGTCGGCGAGGTCGGCGACCTCATCACGCGGACCGGTCAGCTCGATGCGCTCGCCGAGGGACTCGGCGGACAGCCGCCGCGCCGCGTGCGTGACCTCCTGCAACGGCCGGAGCACGCGGTCGCTGAGCGTCCACACCAGCAGCGCCGTCGCCGCGACCACGCACAGGAACGCGATCACACCGACGTCCAGGACCTCCTCGCGAGCACGCTCGCTGAGCAGCGCGGAGAACTGGTCGGGGGTCAGCTCCCGGCCCTGGACGGTGACCGTGGAGCCCTGCGGCAGGCTCGGCGCGTTGCCGACGACGTTGCCGACGAGCATCCAGCCGAGCCACAGCAGCAGCGCGCTGACCCCGGCGACGAGCACCGTGGCGAGCAGCGTGAGCCGCACTCGCAGGCCGGGACCTCGACGACGCATGACCTCTCTCAACCACGACGGTGACCGCAGCCTGCACGGGACGCGGTGAGACCATCGTCAAGTCACGCCCTAAACGGCTCCAGCGCTCTGGGCCGCGTCCGGCACCCGGTAACCGGAGCCGACGACGGTGTCGATGATGCCAGGCTCGCCGAGCTTCTTGCGCAGGGTCATCACCGTCACCCGGACCGTCGTGGTGAACGGGTCGGCGTTCTCGTCCCAGACGCGCTCCAGCAGCTCCTCGCTGCTCACCACCTTGCCGCCCGCGGAGAGCAGCACCTCCAGCACGCCGAACTCCTTGCGGGTCAGCTCGACGGGCCTGCCGGAGCGGGTGATCCGGCGCTTGGCCGGGTCGAGCACGAGGTCCCCTGCGGTGAGCACGGGCGGCGTCGCGGGGGTGGCGCGGCGGCCGAGCGCGCGGACGCGCGCGACCAGCTCGGGGAAGGCGAAGGGCTTGGCGAGGTAGTCGTCGGCGCCCAGGGACAGCCCGGAGACCCGGTCCTCCACCGCGCCGCTGGCGGTCAGCATGAGCACGCGGCTCAGCGCGTCGGAGCCGACGATCTCGCGGCACAGCTCGTCGCCGGACATGCCGGGCAGGTCGCGGTCGAGCACGACGACGTCGTAGCGGGTGACGCTGACCTTCTCGTGCCCGGACTCACCGTCGTAGGCGACGTCGACCGCCATGCCCTCGCGGCGCAGTCCGCGCGCGATGGCGTCGGCAAGCGGCTGTTCGTCTTCTACCACCAGGATTCGCACATGTCCACGGTGCCACAGGTGGGTGGGCGGAGGTCCGCTCGGAGGTTCGAATTCGAACCTCCGAGCGGACTTCTCATGCCTTCTTCAGCTTCTGCTCCGGCACCTCGGTGTGCGCCGGGTCGTACTCCGATGCCCACTCGGTGACCTGGCGGGCGACGTCCTGCGCGGTGAGACCCAGCTCGGCGAGGACCTGGTCGCGCGAGGCGTGGTCCAGGAACCGGTTGGGGATGGCCAGGTCCCGCATGGGCATGACCAGCCCGGCGTCGCGCATGGTCGCCGCGAGCGCCCAGCCGACGCCGCCGTGCCGGCCGCCGTCCTCGACCGTGACCACCATGCGGTGCTCCCCGGCCAGCTCGATGAGCTCCTGCGGCACCGGCATCACCCAGCGCGGGTCCACCACGGTCACGCCGATGCCCTGGTCGGAGAGCCTGCGCGCCGCGTCGACGGCAAGCTGGCCGAAGGCCCCGACGGCGACCAGGAGCACGTCCTTGCCCTCGTCGGCGGAAGGCCGGTGCAGGACGTCGACGGCGCCGTGGCGCTCCAGCGCGGGCACCTCCTGGATGACCGCGCCCTTGGGGTAGCGCAGCACGGTGGGCGCGTCCTTGACCTCGACGGCCTCGCGCAGCTGCTCGCGCAGGCTGATCGCGTCGCGCGGGACGGCGATCCGGATGCCGGGGATCACGCCGAGGATCGACAGGTCCCACATGCCGTTGTGGCTGGCGCCGTCCGAGCCGGTCACACCGGCGCGGTCGAGCACCACGGTGACGCCCTGCTTGTGCAGCGCCACGTCCATCAGCAGCTGGTCGAAGGCGCGGTTGAGGAAGGTCGAGTACACCGCGAACACCGGGTGCATGCCGCCCATGGCCAGGCCCGCGGCCGAGGTCATCGCGTGCTGCTCAGCGATGCCCACGTCGTAGCAGCGGGTCGGGAAGGCTTGCGCGAACTTCTCCAGGCCGGTCGGGCCGAGCATGGCGGCGGTGATCGCCACCACGTCCTCGCGCTCCGCGCCGATCCGGACGATCTCGTCGGAGAACACCGAGGTCCAGCCCGGCTTGGCCACCTTGGTGGGCAGGCCGGTCTCCGGGTCGATGACGTCGATGGCGTGCATCTGCTCGGCCTCGTGGTTCTCGGCGTGCGCGTAGCCCATGCCCTTGCGGGTCACCGCGTGCACGATCACCGGGCCGCCGAAGGCCTTCGCCCGCTCCAGCGCCGCCTCGACGGCGACGATGTCGTGGCCGTTGACCGGGCCGAAGTACTTCAGGCCGAGGTCCTCGAACATCACCTGGGGGCTGAGCGCGTCCTTGATGCCGCGCTTGGCCGCGTGCAGCGCCGCGTACACCGGCTTGCCGACGACGGGCATGTTCTGCAGCGTGCGCTTGCCGTCCTCCAGCAGCTTCTCGTAGCCGGGGCGCAGCCGCAGGGTCGCCATGTGGTCGGCGAAACCGCCGATGGTCGGCGAGTACGAGCGGCCGTTGTCGTTGACGATGATCACCACCGGCCGGGTCTTGTCCCCGGCGATGTTGTTCAGCGCCTCCCAGCACATGCCGCCGGTGAGCGCGCCGTCGCCGACCAGCGCCACCACGTGCCTGCGGGTGTCGCGCAGCTGGAACGCCTTGGCGAGGCCGTCCGCGTAGGACAGCACGGTGGAGGCGTGGCTGTTCTCGATGAAGTCGTGCTCGCTCTCGGCCCGCGAGGGGTAGCCGGAGAGTCCGCCCTTCTGCCGGAGCGCGCCGAAGTCCTGCCGCCCGGTGACGATCTTGTGCACGTAGGACTGGTGCCCGGTGTCGAACAGGATCGGGTCGTGCGGCGAGTCGAAGACGCGGTGCGCTGCCAGCGTCAGCTCCACGGCTCCCAGGTTCGGGCCGAGGTGGCCGCCGGTGCGGGAGACCTTGTCGACCAGGAACGCCCTGATCTCCCCCGCGAGGGTCACCATCTCCTCGTGGGTCAGTCGCTTCAGGTCGGCGGGGCCCCGCACGGAGTCGAGCAGCGTCACCGTTTCCCTCCTCGTGGGAGTTGGTCTGCCTGGCCGTCGGCAAGTCTACGGAGATATGCCCGAATGCCTTCGGCCGATCGGGCGGCCTTGCCGGTTCACCGGCTGAACAGGGCGAACAGCCTGTCGACCTCTCCGGAGAGGTGCGCATCGGCCCTGTTCACGTGATGGGCGACACAGCGGATTCCCATCGGCGCCCGAACATAGCCCTGCGCTCTCCGTGACGCATCCACCGCTCGTTCACACGATCTAGCGTTTCAGCAGAGCCAGTCGAGCACGACGGCGGCCGTCCAGGACTGGTCGAGGCTACCCAGCGGCTCGCCGGTCAGCGGATGGTAGTACTCGGCGAAGGCCCCGTCCGAGCACAGCCGCAGCCCCTCGGCGCGGTGCCGCTCGGCGCGCTCGGCCCAGCCGCGCCGCGCGAAGGACCAGCCGAAGAGCCAGCCCATCACCGGCCACTGCGGCCCGCGCCAGTACTGCCGGGGGCGGAAGGCCTCGTCGGCGGGCGAGGTGGAGGGCACCAGCCCGGCGGCCAGCCCGGGGTTCCCGCACCACTCCGGACCGTCCAAAGTGGACAGAAGAGCGAGCTCAGCCGTGCGGTCCAGCCCGCCGCACAGCAGCGGGGCGAAGCCGGCCATGGTGCGGGTGCCGCTCCACGTGCCCGCGCGGAAGTCGCGGTCCCTGGCCAGCCCGGTCGCCGGGTCCGCGGTCGCGGCGACGGCGGCGCGGGCGCGCGCGGCCCAGCCCTCCAGCTCCGCGATCCGCTCGGCGGGCTGGCCGAACTCCTCGCCCAGCTCGGCGAGCACGTCGCAGGCCATCGCGAAGATCGCGGTCAGGAACACGTCGCCGACGAGGAAGCTGGAGGTGGCCACGACGCGGTCGGGGTCGTAGTCGACCCGGCGCATCTCCTCGACCAGCCACAGGTAGCGGTCGTACTCCTCGTCGGAGGGCCGCATCCCGGCGTCGGCGACCAGCCGCAGGTCGCGCCGCACGTACGGCGGCAGGTCCGCGCCCGGGCGCACGCCCGCGTAGGCGGAGTCCCAGCGCGGCGAGTTGTCCATCCCGGACTCCCAGCCGTGCACGACCGCGAGCAGGCCGTCGCCGCCCGGGTCGCGGTGCTCGGCCAGCCAGCAGTGCCAGGCGTGCAGCTTCGGCCAGGACCGGCGCACGAAGTCCTCGGCGGTGGCCCGGTCGAGCGCGCCGCCGCGCCTGGCGATCTCCAGCAGCCGTCCCACCGCGATCGCGTGCGCGGGCGGCTGGCAGATCCCGGACGTGCGCACGCCCCGCGGCGCGTCCGGGCTCAGCTCGTGGGCGCCCCAGCGCTGCGGCCCGGGGAAGTAGTCGTCGGCGCCGCCCTCGGTGAAGACGATGTGCGGCAGCATCCCGCCGCGCCACTGGGCCGCGAGCAGGGTGTCCAGCTCGGCGACCGCGCGCCCGACGTCCAGGTGCGCGAGGCCGACCGAGATGAACGCCGCGTCCCAGCTCCACATGTGCGGGTACAACCGCGGCGCGGCGGTCACCAGTGAGCCGGTGTCGTTGCCGCGCAACACATATGCGGCCCGCGCGGCGAGCAGGTGCGGTGGCAGTTCTTGGCGGTCGGCCCACGCCGTGGAGTGATCGGTGGCGGGTGAAACGACGGTCACGTGGTCTCCAGCAGCAGGTGTGTTTCCGGGTCGTACCAACGGCACTGGTCAGCGGGCAGGCTCAGCCGCAGGCTCTCGCCCGCTTCGGCGCGGAAGGTCGGCGGCGCCTGCACCTTGAGCTGGTGCCCGGCCAGCGACAGGGTCAGCAGCACCGAGGAGCCCAGCGGCTCGAACACCTCCAGCTCGGCCGCGAGCGCGCCGGAAGCGCCGACCGCGAAGGCCTCCGGGCGCACGCCGAGGCGGAGCTGGCGGCCTTCGTAGCTGCTCAGGGCGACCGGAACGGGGACGCCGTGCGCGCCGAGGTCGAGCAGGAGGGCGCCGTCGCCGCCCGCGACGACGGTCCCGGTGAGGAAGTTCATCGGCGGGCTGCCGATGAACCCGCCGACGAACTCCTCGGCCGGGAGGTCGTAGACCGTGGTCGGCGCGTCGCACTGGGCGATCCGGCCCTGGCGCATCACCGCGACGCGATCGCCCAGCGACAGCGCCTCCACCTGGTCGTGGGTCACGTAGAGCGTGGTCGTGCCCAGCTCCGCGACGAGCTTCTTCAGCTCCGCGCGGAAGGACAGCCGCAGCAGAGCGTCCAAATTGGACAGTGGCTCGTCCATCAACAGGACCTCGGCGTCCATCACGATGGCCCGCGCCACCGCGACGCGCTGCCGCTGGCCGCCGGAGAGCTTGGCGGGGTAGCGGTCCAGGTACGGCGTGAGCTGGAGCAGGTCGGCCGCCCACGCGACCTTCCGTTTGATCTCGTCCGCGTCAACGCCACGCATCCGCAACCCGAAGCCGATGTTGTCGCCGACCTTGCGGTGCGGGAACACCGCGTAGGACTGGAACACCATGGACAGGTTGCGCTTGCGCGGCTCCAGGTAGGTGACGTCCTTGCCGCCGATGACGACCTGCCCGCCGTCGGGCAGCTCCAGGCCGGCGACCATGCGCAGCAACGTGGTCTTGCCGCAGCCGGACGGGCCGAGCAGCACCATGAACTCGCCGTCGGCGACGTGCAGGCTCACGTCGTCGGTGGCCCTGGTGGTGCCGCCGGGATAGGTCTTGACCAGGTTGTGCAGTTCGATCTCGGCCATAGCGTGCTCTCGTCTCGGTGGGTCGGGTGCGGCTCAGCGAAGGGTCGTTCCCCACATGTTCAGCAGGTAGCGGCGCACGACGAAGATGAACAGCAGCGCGGGCAGGACCAGCACGAAACCGCCCGCGAAGCGGTAGGCGTTGGGCGAGTCGGCCAGCGACGACAGCACCTGCGCTGGCAGCGTGCGGTGCCCCAGCGTCAGCACGGTCGCGCCGAGAACTTCGTTCCAGGACAACACGAAGGTGAACACCGAGGACGCGGCGAGCCCCGGCAGCGCCATGGGCAGCACGACGCGGCGCATCGCCTGGCCCGGGGTGCAGCCGAAGATCAGCGCGGCCTCCTCGACGTCCTTGGGAACGCCGACGAAGATGCTCGCGGTGATCAGGATCGTCGTGGGCAGCGCGAGCGCGGTGTGCACCAGCGTGACCGCGAAGACCGTGTCGTCGACGCCCACGCGCAGGAACATCGTGGCCAGCGGCACGGAGAGCACGACGATCGGCAACGCGCGGACCAGCAGGATGAGCACCTGGTAGGCGTCGCGACCTCGGAAGGCGACGCGGGAGAGCGCGTAGCCCGCCGGAGCGCCGAGCAGCAACGACAGCGCCACCGTGTACAGCCCGGCCAGCACGGAGTTGCCGAACGCGGGGACCACTCCGGCTCCGCCGACGAAGCCGCTGATGCTCTCGGTGGAGAACTCGCTGGGCAGCAGCGGTTTCGGGAACTCGGTGAGCGCCGTGCGCGAGGACAGCGCGGACAACCCGATCAGCACGATCGGCAACAGCATGAACGCGGAGATCGCGGTGCAGGCGAGTTGAACGAGCACGCGCTGCCGCTTGCGCCTGCGCAGCGGGGCGAGGTCGATGGCGGGACGCGTCATCGGGCGCCTCCCGAGGAGGGCTGGCGCAGCGCGCGCATGTAGAGGATCGCGGTTCCGAGCGAGAGCGCGAGGATCACCAGCGCGACCGCGCTCGCCACCGCCGGGTTCTGGAGGTTGACGTACCACTGGTAGGTCTCCCCCACCAGCAGCGGGAAGTTGCGCCCTGTCAGCGCCTGAGCGACCGCGAACGCTTGCAGGGCAAGGATCGTGCGCAGGATCAGCGCCACCTGGAGGCTCGGCTTGAGCAGCGGGAGCGTGACGTGCCACAGGCGCTGCCACGCGGAGGCGCCGAAGACCTGAGCGGCTTCGTCGTAGTCCGGCGGCATCATCTGCACGCCCGCGACGACGATCACGAAGACCATCGAGGTCGCCCGCCAGATCTCCGCGACCACCACCGCGAGCAGCATCGTGGTGGGGTTGTCGTAGTCGAGCCAGGCGATCCCGTTCTCCGACAGCCCGAGCCCGATCAGCAGCGAGTTCAGGTAGCCGCGATCGGCGAACACGGTCAGCCACACCAGGCCCGCCGCGAGGTCGGAGATCGCCAGCGGGATGGCCCAGATGTAGAAGTGCAGCCCGGCGAGCTTCGGCTTCGACTGGATGAGCAGCGTCATGCCGACCGACAGCACGAGTTGGATCGGCACGACGATCACGATGAGCAGCAAGGTGTTCAGCAACGCCTCGCCGAAGTACGGGTCGCCGAAGAGCCGCTGCCAGTTCGCCAGCGTGAAGGCCCCGCCCTCGTCCTGGAACGCGGCGAGCACGCCCTGCACGAGCGGCCAGCCGAAGAGCAGCACCAGCAGCACGGTGGACGGCGCGAGCAGCAGCCACGGTGACAGACCGAGGCGCTTCTTCTGAGCCACGGTGGTCATCTCAGCTCACCTCGCAGATGCCGGCGCCACGCGGATCTGGCGCCCAGCAAGGAACCTTGGCGTCGGCGAGCAGCTGGTTGACCACGCGCGCCTGAGCGTCCACTGTGGACCTCGCGTTGCCGCCCTTGAGCACGATCGTCTCGAAGCAGTCGCGGAAGACCTTGCTCAGCTCGCCCTCCCGGCTGCCGAGACCGACCGGCGGCAGCGACAGGATCGCGCCCTTGGACTCGCGCTGCCGGGCCACCGCACCCGCCTCCAGCCTGATCGCGGGCGGCAGGTCGTCCGGGATCGGAGTGCGGACGGTGGGAAAGAAGGCGTTCGCGCGCAACAGGTCCACCTGTGTCTCGGCTCGACTGAGCGCGGCGATCAGCCTGCGCGCGCGGTCCTGGTCCGGCGCGCCCTTGGGGATGGCCAGGCCGGTCAGCACCGCCATGTAGCCGCGCCCCTTGGGGCCGCTCGGCGCGGGCATCATCCGCCACCTGTCCGGCTCTCGCCGGGGCGCGTTGACCAAGCGGGACACGTGATCCCAGCCCACCGTCACCTCACCCGCCTCCATCGGCTCCTGCATCTGGGCGTAGTTCGTGCTGGCGGGCACGCAGTTGCGCCACAGCTCGCGCATGTACTCCCAGGCGGTGACGGCCTCCGGCGAGCGGAACGTGGTGATCTGCCCGCCGGTGAAGGACGGCAGCAGGTAGCCCTGGAAGAAGCGGTGCAGCAGTCCCTTCGGTCCGCCGGGCAGGCCCAGCACCGGGCGGTTGTTGTTGGCGCGCCTGGCCGTGATCGCCCAGTCCAGCAGCTGGTCGTAGCTGAGATCTTCGGCGTTGGCACCGGAAGGCAGGTGTTGCAGGGCGTCCACGTGCGCCGCGAGCACGTAGCTCGCCTGCGCCCACGGCACGTACCAGGTCCGGTTCGTGCCCGCGCGCGCCAGCTCCAGGTACTCCGGCGGCCAGCCCAGCGAGCTGAAGTCGGAGACGATGTCGGTCAGGTCTTCGAGGTGGTTGGGCGCGAGCGGGGCGAGGTCGCCGTGCAGCCCGCCGATCACGCTCGCCCGGACCGCGCCCGCGTCGACCTGGCTGCGGACCTGCGTGGTGAAGGGCCCCGGATCGCTGGTCACGTAGCCGACGTCGCCGTCGAAGGCCTTGCGCAGCAACGCCCGGAAGCGCTCCGCCTCGTCCAGCGGGGTGAACTGCGTCGACAGGAACGTCAGCCCCGAGGTGCCGGAGGTGGCGAACCCGGTGCAGCCGGCGAGCAGCGACGCGGCCCCCGTGGCGAGCGCTCCGCGCAGCAGCCCCCTGCGGGACAGCGTGCCTCGTTCGGCCACAGTCACCTCCTCGTGACTTCCGTCTAGATGCTAGACATAAGTGCGGGTGGCTCAAGATAGGTGGTGTGCAGGTGGACGTCAACGCCCTCCCGGCCGGACCGGCCTCACCCGGCCACGTCCTGGAGGTGCTGCGCAGGGGCGGCCCGATGACCCGGCAGGAGCTCCAGGCCAGGGTCGGGCTCTCGCGCGCCACCATGGTGGAACGGCTGGACGCGCTCGGCAGGCTGAAGCTCCTGCGCACCGTCGGCCACCAGGCCTCCAGCGGAGGTCGCCGCGCCGAACTGCTCGCCGCCGACGAGGTCGGCCGGTGCGCCGTGGTCGCCGACATCGGCGTCAGCCACGTGACCGTCGCCGTCGCCGACCTCACCGCGACCGTGCACGCCACGCGGCGCCTGTCCACGCGCCAGGACCCCGACGTGGTCCTACAGCAGGTCCTCTCCCTCGGCCGCGAACTGCTCGCCGAAACCGGGCGCGCCAACGACTTCTGCGCGGTGGCCGTCGGCGTCCCCGGCCAGGTCGATCCGACCTCCGGCGCGAACACCGCCCCGCCGACGATGCCCGGCTGGTCCGGCACGTGGGTGCACGACACGCTCGCCGCCCAGCTCGACGTGCCCGTGCTCGTGGAGAACGACGCCAACGCCCTTGCCTTCGGCGAGCACCTGGCCGACGGCGCGCCCTCGACCACGCTGCTCGGCGTGAAGGTCGCCACCGGCATCGGCAGCGGTGTCGTGTTCGGCCGCCGCCCCTATCGCGGCGTCACCGGCAGCGCGGGCGAGATCGGCCACGTCAAGCTCGCCTCGCACCAGGAGCGGTGCAGCTGCGGGCGCACCGGCTGCCTCGCCGCCGCCGCCAGCGGTCGCGCGCTGATCCGCCGACTGCGCTCCAGCGGCGCGCGCACGCTCCTCGACGTCGTCCGCCAGGTGGAGCAGGGCCGCCCCGAGGCCGTCGCGCTCGTCACCGAAGCGGGCCACCTCCTCGGCGGAGTGCTCGCCACCGTCGTCAGCATCATCAACCCCCAGCAGGTCCGCCTCGGCGGCCCCATCGGCGCCCTGCCCGAGTTCGTCGCCGCCGCCCGCGCCGCCGTGCTCGACGCCGCCCACCCCGTGGCCCTGCGCGGCCTCCGCGAGATCGCCCCCGCCCGCCTCGGCGACTCCGCGGCCCTCGTCGGCCTGGCGGGCCTCACCGCCGACGCCGTCTTCGCCCCCGCCGCCGTGAACGCCCTCCTCTAGCCCTCTCCGTGTGGCCGCCCTTCACGTTGTGGCAACTCATTGCGATTCGAGAGCGCTCCCCCGCGCAACAAGTAGCCACAACGCTCGAACCCCGGGCGAGGGTGGCTTTCGCACGCCAGGGGGTCCCCCCGATGTCGATCGTTGCGCTCAACGAGGCCGCCCGCCAAGCGCACAGGGCCTCTGGGCGCATCCCCGCTCACGCTCGCGGCCACCACCACGCCAGCCAGGGGGTTCACCAGTCTTCAAGAACCCCCAACCCCCACCCACGAGGTCTTCAACCACCCCAAACCCCCGGCGTTGAGCCCTGAACGACCCCTTCAGGTACTTGAACGCACCAAACGACCCGTTCAGCGCGCTCAACGCACCAAACGGG
>NZ_MUMH01000122.1:800-33308 GCF_002155965.1 Allokutzneria sp. NRRL B-24872 | reverse complement strand
TTCGTACTCCTAACGGGAAATAGAGCGCTCCCATCTCCTGCTTGGAGTACGAAACGGATTCCTGGCGGGCGCGGGGGCTACGGGGTTGAGGTGCGGGTGGTGTACTCGCGGAGCGCGTGGCCGGGGCTGACGTTGCCGTCCAGCAGGTCGGCGTCGACCAGGCGGAGGTCGCGCTCGGCAGCGGGACCGTAGCCACCGCCTCCTCCGGTGAGGCAGCGCACCACGTCACCGGCGCGCAGGCGCAGCCCGTTGCACTTCAGCAGCCGCCGCTCGTCCTGGCGACCGGGGTTGACCACCACCTCCGGGGCCACCGCGCCTGCACCGCCGAAGAGCCCCCACGCGGGCGTCACGGAGCGCTCGAACCACAGCGACAGCGAGCAGTCGTGCAGCGCGACGTACTCGCGGACCACGCCGTTGCCACCGCGCCACCGCCCGGCACCGCCGGAGTCCGTCCGGATGCCGTACTCCTTGACACGCAAGGGAAAACGCGTCTCGAAGACCTCGATCGGCATGTCCTTGAGCGAGCCGTTGACGTTGTTGATCAGCGCGGTCTCCCCGTCGCCGCCGTCCCACGCGCCCCACCCGCCGAGCGTGGCCTCCAGGCTCACGTAGTCGCGGCCGGTGCGCGGATCGGCCCCGGCGTACTGCACGATCATCGAGTCGCCGTGGCTCGCGGCGGCCACGCGCCGAGGCATGGCGGGCGCCAGCGCTCGCGCCACCAGGTCGATCAGCAGGCCCAGGTGGGAGAAGTACCACTGGCACGCGGCCGGGGCCTGCGCGCCGAACACCGAGCCCTCGCGCACCTCGACGGTGAGTGGGCGGAACGAGCCGCCGTTGCCGGGGATGTCCGGGCTGATGAGCATCTTGTAGCCGACGCGGCACGCCGAAACCGCTTGCGCAGCACCGCAGTTGACCGGCCCGACGGTCTGGTCGGCGGACTCGGTGATGTCGAAGGTGACGTCCTCGCCGGAGACGGTGATCTTCAGCCGCACCGCGACCGGCGTCTCCAGGTCGATGCCGTCGTTGTCCAGGAAGCCCTCCGCGCGGTAGACCCCGTCCGGGATCTCGCGGACCACCGCGCGCTCCATGCGCTCGGTCTGGTCGAAGATCTCCTCGGCCGCCGCGCGCAGCGACTCCGCGCCGAAGCGCTCGACGATCTCGGCGAGCCGCCGCTGGCCGATCTCGATGGTCGCGGTCATCGCGGTGAGATCGCCCATCGTCGGGTACGGGAAGCGGACGTTGGTGCGCACCGTGTCCAGCACCCCGTACACGGGCTCGCCGCCGGAGATCAGCTTCTGCGGCCCGAGGCGCAGGCCCTCCTGGAAGATCGTCACCGAGTCCATCGAGCCGCCGGGGTCCTTGGAGCCGACGTCGATCCAGTGCGCCCTGGTCGCGGTGAAGCCCACCAGGCGCTCGCCGACGAAGACCGGCCCGAACACCGTCACGTCGTTGAGGTGGGTGCCACCGAGGTAGGAGTCGTTGAGAATCCACACGTCCCCCGGCCGCCACACGTCGGCGCCGAAGCGCTCCTCGGTGAAGCGCGTGCAGACCTCCAGGTTCCCCAGGAAGATCGGCAGACCCGCCGACTGACCGAGCACCCGGTGCTCCGCGTCGAGCAGGGCCACCACGCAGTCCCCGCACTCGTAGATCACCGGCGTGTACGCGGAGCGGATGAGCATCGCGTTCATGTCCTCGGCCGCCGAGGTGAGCGCGTTGCGGATGATCTCGACTGTGACCGGGTCGATGCTCATCGTGTCTCCTCGATCACCAGTGAGCCGAGTTCGTCGACGCGCACCCCGTACCCGGGCGGGACCACGGTCGTCGCGGTGGCTTCGAGCACCAGTGCTGGGCCCTGAAAGGCATGTCCGGCAAGCAGATCCGCGCGTTGGACGATCAGCGACTCGACCGATTCGCCGTCGAAGACCACCGCGCGTCGGGTGTGCGGGAAGTCCCCCTCCGCCTTCGCCAGCCGCTCGGAGTCCGGCTTGCCCAGATCGCCGTAGACGGTGGTGCGCAACGCGACGAACTCCACCGGGGCGCCCGGGTTGGCGTGCCCGTGGCGCTGCTCGTGGAGCTTGCCGAAGCGCGTCGCGATGACGTCGAGGAACTCCGGCCGCACGGGTTCCTCGGCGCTCGTCAACGGCACGGTGAGCGCGTATTCCTGTGCTGCGTAACGGAGATCCACCGCGTGCTCGACGCGCCGCGCGGCCTCCGGAACGCCTTCGCCGTCCAACGCGCTCAGCCCGCGCTCGGCGAGCCCCACCAGTCGGCTCGCCAGGTCGACGCCGTCCACGTCCGCGTCCAGGCGGTAGTACGGCTCGGTGAGGTCGCGGCGGATCTCGGTCTGGAGCATGCCCCACGCGGAGAACGCCCCGGGGAAGCGCGGCACCACGACCTCGCGGATGCCCAGTTCGCGCGCCAGGAACACCGCGTGCATCGGCCCGGCGCCACCGAAAGCGACCAGTCCGAAGTCCCTCGGCTCGATACCGCGCGCGACCGTGATCGTGCGGATCGCCTGCGCCATCTTCGCGTTGGCCACCGCGCAAATGCCTTCTGCCGCAGCGGTCGTGCCCATCCCGAGCGCGCTGCCGAACTCCGTCACGACCTCGCGCGCCGCCTCCGGGTTCAGCGTGACGCGCCCGCCCGCGAAGGACTCCGGCTCGATCCGGCCGAGCACCAGGTTGGCGTCGGTGACCGTGGCCTGCTCCCCACCGCCGCCGTAACAGGCGGGGCCGGGCCGCGCGCCCGCCGAGTGCGGTCCGACCCGCAGGCCGCCCGCCTCCACCCACGCCACCGACCCGCCACCGGCGCCGACGGTGTGGATGTTGACCGCGCTCATCAGCATGGGCAGCCCGTCCAGCCGCACCTCCGGCGTCACGTCGGGCTCGCCGTCGACGACCATCGAGACGTCGAAGGACGTGCCGCCCATGTCCACGTAGATCAGGTTCGGCCGGGCCATCGCCCGCGCGAGCGCGACGCCGCCCATGGTCCCGCCGACCGGCCCGGACAACAGCGTCTGCAACGGCCGCCGCCGCGCCGACTCCGCGGTGATCATGCCGCCGGAGGACTGCATCACGTGCAGCGGCACGCTCATCCCCCGCCGCGCCAGCTCCCCGCCGAGCCGTGCCAGGTACGTGCGGACGGCCGGTCCGATGTAGGACTCCACCACCGCGGAAGAGGTCCGCTCGTACTCGCGCCACTCGTTGGCCGTCTCGTGCGACAGCGACAGCGCGACGTCCTCGCCCAGTTCCTCGACCAGGATCTCCCGCGTCCGCAGCTCGTGCGCCGGGTTGAGGTGGCTGAACAGGTAGGCCACCGCGATCCCGCCGAAGCCCTCGTCCCGGTAGCGCGCGGCGGCGCAGCGCACGGCGCGCTCGTCCAGCGGCTCCAGTTCACCGCCGGAGGCGTCCAGCCTGCCGCCGATCCCGGCGATGTCGCGGCGGGGCACGAGCGGTTCCGGCTTGCGGAAGTGCAGGTCGTACATCCTGGTCCGGGGCCCGCGCGCGATGTGGTAGGCGTCGCGCGCCCCCGCCGAGGCCAGCAGCAGCACCCGCACACCCCGCCGCTGCAACAGGCTGTTGAGCCCCTGGGTCGTCCCGTGCACCAGGAAGGAGATGTCGGCGGGCCGCTCGACCACCGAGGCGACCGCCTCCAGCACGCCTTCGGCGAGATCGGCGGGTGTCGTCGGGTACTTGCCGATCCGGTACCGCTTGTCCGTTTCGTCGTAAACGACCACGTCGGTGAACGTGCCGCCGATGTCCATCGAGACCCGTGCTCCGCCCATGGCGCGGAGGGTAGACAGCGGCCGAATGGATCTTCTGTGCACGACCGACAGCCAGGTGCCGCCGCGCAGTGCATCGCGCCTACCTGGGCGGCGAACCGCGACCGCGCTCCCTAGACATCCCATGTCTAGCGGAGCGCACAGTGTGACCGACTCGCGCTGTGCTCACCGCCCATTCCCGAAGTGGTGTCACTTCATAGAGTGATGACCTCGTTGCTTGTAGTCGAATGTGGCCTGTAGCTGAGTTTGTCTGTGCCTTGCAGGCCGGATGGGAGAGCAGCACGATGACCGCTCTTGACCGCGCGGAGGCTCCCGACGTGGACTTCCAGGCCTGCCAGATCCTGTGCCTGGACCTGCCGCCGGAGATGCCCGCGGTCCGGGTGGTGCACGAGCTGGACGGGGTGGCGAGCCCGGTTCAGCCGGCGCGGCTGATGGAGGTCGGGCACGCGATGTGGTCGCAGTGGACCGCCGGCCCCGACCACGAGACGCCCGAGGTGCTGCTCGGCCTCGAAGGGGACGGGATCGTGCCCACGCTGGCGTTGTCGCTGGCCTCGGGGCTGCCGTACCACCTGGCGTGGCGGCTGAACCAGAGCAGGCTGCCCAGCCCGCGCGGCGCCGAGCTGTTCACCTACAACCAGTTGGCGGGCAGCCGGGTGCTGGTCGTGGACGCGGCGCTGTCGGACAGCCACATGATCGCCAGCCTGGTCGGCGTGCTGCGCCAGGAGGGCGCCGTCGTGGTCGGCGTCGCGTGCCTGTCGGAGGACCGCGCGGGCGTCGGCCGCAGGGTCGTCGAGGCGACAGGTGTTGCGCTGACCGCGCTGGCGTACACCAGATAACCCGATCGGGCGTAGCGTTTTCCCTGTTCAGCGGCTTGACGTTGGCGTACGCCGAACTACTGTCCTAGAGCGTCGCCCCGACAGCCTCCCCCCGACTCGGCTGTCGCCGGCAGTCGCGAAGGGAGAGGGTCGCGGTGCTTCCCGTCGACAGCGCATTGCTGAACTTGAACTTGCACATCCAGCGCGAGCTGCGCGGTTTCGCCGTCGTGGTCACGGTGTTCGGCGAGGTCGATCTCGCCAGCGGCCCGACCCTCAACACCGAGGTCACCACCGCTTCAGCGCTCGCAACGCCGCCCGCCCCGGTGGTGCTCGACCTGACCAGGGTGGAGTTCTTCTCCTCCGACGGGCTCACCCTGCTGGCCCACCACCACAAGATCTGCGCTGACCAGCGCACGCCGCTGCGCGTGGTCGCCACGACCGCGCCGGTGCTGCGCCCGATCAGCCTCACCGATCTCGACCGCACCCTGGACGTGTTCGGCAGCGTCGCCGAGGCCCTCAGCCTGCCGCCCACTCCCCGGGACGGTTCCAGGCGCTGAGTTCGCGACGGCTCTCGAAGCGCCGGGGTTCTCCGGTCACCGGGTCGGTGAAGGCCAGCACTTTCGCCAGCAGCTGCAAGGGTCGGGTGAAGTCGTCCAACGGCTTCTCGGTCAGCACCGGGTAGAAGTCGTCGCCGAGGATCGGCACGCCCAGCCCGCTCATGTGCAGGCGCAGCTGATGCGTGCGCCCCGTCCTCGGCAGCAGCCGGTAGCGCCCGACGCCGTCCCGGTGCTCCGCCAGCTCGACGAGCGTCTCACTGTTCGGCGCCACGTCGCCGATCTCGGTAGCCGTGATCACGCCGCGTTCCTTGACGATGTGGCTGCGCACCACGCACGGCAGCTCCAACGCGGGATCGTGCCGCGCGATCGCCTCGTATTCCTTGTGCACCAACCGATCCCGGAACATCGTCTGGTACTTGCCGCGCAGTTCGGGTCGCACCACGAACATCACGAGCCCCGCCGTCACGCGGTCCAACCGGTGCGCGGGCACCAGTTCCGGCAACCCGAGGTCGTGCCGCAGCTTCACCAGCGCCGTCTCCATCACGTGCTGCCCGCGCGGGATCGTGGCGAGGAAGTGCGGTTTGTCCACCACGAGCAGATCTTCGCCCTGGTGCACGATCCCGATCTCGAACGGCACCGGCACCTCCACCGGCAGGTCCCGGTGGAACCACACGTAGGAGTCCGGCCGATAGGGCGTGTCCACCCTGATCGGCCCGTCGAGCCCCACGATGCGGTCTTCGCGCAGCATCATGTCGATCCGCTCCGGCGCCACCCTCGGCAACCGCTCCACGAGGTGGTCCCGCACCGTCGCCCACTCCCCTTCGGCGGGCAACCGCAGGCGCGCGGGATCGAGCCCGTTGCGCTGCGGCAACGGAGGTGTGGGCCGACGTCTCACCGCGTCACCCTAGCCCGCCTCAGAACGGCGCCGGTTCCGCGATCGGGACGGGGTGGACGTCTTCGGTCTTCCCGCTCGGCGTGGTCCAGGTGTGCGTCCCGTCGTCGTTGTTGGTGCACGTCCAGTTCGAATGGGTCTTCATCCGGTGATGCCGACGGCACTTCGGCCGCAGGTTGTCGATCGTGGTGTTCTCGCCGTTGTAGCGACGGCAATGATCAAGATCGCAGCGGTGTGCGGGTTGGTTGCAGCCGATCGCCATGCACGTCGGGTACCGGGCCGCGATGAGTTCTCGCTGTTTGGCGGTGGGCCGGTAGACGTTGCTGATCTCCTCAGCCGCTCCCGTCACGGGGTCGGTCAAGATCCGCTTCCACACCCCACCCGCCGCGATCTCGCGGGCGATCGGTGCCGGGATGGGGCCGTAACCACCCAGGATCGCCGGGTCCTGGGTGAGACCGAGTGCTGAGGTGATCGGCATCGTCAGGTACACCATCGTCCGGCCCTGCGGAGCAGGAGTGTCGTTGCCCAGCAACAAATCGCGTGCGATGTCGGATCGTTTCTGATCCAGGGTGCGGTCATCCTTCGGGAGGGATCGGGCGATGCGGTTGATGTGGTCATAGACCATCGCCGCATCATGAGCAGTCATCAGTACGCGGAGCAGGGCCATGCCGTCGTCCTGGTTGATCTTCTCCACCAACCGCGCCTTGCGCTTCTCCTGAAACCGACGCTCGGCAGCGGTCGGGTCCAGTCGGTGGATGAAGCGGACCGCGTACTGGCGGGTGGTGGAGTAGGGGTTTTTCTCCGCGTGTGCCAGCAGGGCTTCTTCGGCGATCGCGGCGTGCACGGCCGAGAGGACTCGGAGCAGGTCGATGATCATGAGTGCTTTGCCCTCGTCGACTCGGCCTTCGGCCAACGCCTTCAACACTCCCGGGCGAGAGGTGAGATCCGTGGCGCGGTCGATGAGCCTGGCTGCTTTGACCCGCGAGACGCGCAGTTCACGCATCAGGATCTCCTCGGAGAATTCCCGATCGCGCGGATCAAGGTCAGAAATGTAGTCGAGCAGGGTCACGGAAAAGTCGGCTACGGCCTTGCCCATGCCGGTGAAGGCCGCCTTCAAGACGGCGTCGGAATCCATACCTCTATTCTACGCCGTTTAAATAGTGGATCATGGCTCTAAGGGGTGAATTCCCAGGCGTCCGAAATGCCGAAAGCCCCACGCTGGAACGTGAGCCGCGAGACAAACCGGTCGGCTTTACCTGGGGTGCGCGTGCCATACGCTCGTCCGCGTGGGCCGGGATTCATCCCGTGCCCGCCCGGCCAATGACGGCACGCGCAAGGGGCCCCAGGTCAAGCCGACCCCACGCAGGAACCAGCGAACCCAACCCAACCTGGAAGCCCAGCCGCACCCCAGAAAAAAAACCTCACCTACACCGAACACCAGAACTCAACATCAAGAACGAAGCGACCTTCCCGTCCGAGACATCAAACGCCAGACTCCACTCCGGATGCCCCTCCACCGCAACCGAATACCGACCGCGGTCCTCCACCATCCCCCGACCCTCATAAGCCTTCTTCAGATCCGCGACGGAGGTCCCCCGCCCAACCCCCTCCGGCGTCTTCGCGAACGGCGGCGCCGAGATCAACCGCAGCTTCCCGCCACCAAAAGACACTCCGCCGTGCTCATTAGACCGGCGAATGCGAAAGGACGACCGGGCGGATGACTCCGCCGAGGCCACCGACATCTTCTTCAGCGCCTCCGCCGACTTCGCGTACAGATCCGCCGAGACCGCGTAGTCCTCGGCCGACTTCCCGCCCTTGGCGCGGTGCTCGTCGAGTGCGACGCGGATGTCGTCGTTCTCCTTCTTGGCGGCGGCGTAGCTCTTCTCCGCGGCGGCTTCCAGTGCCATGCGCGCGGGTTCGGGCAGCGGGCCACCCGCGAAGGAGTAGTCCTCGCAGCCGGTGACCACGGCCACCGGGCCGGGGCCGAGGGCGCCGGTGGCGACGGCCTCGTCCTTGGTCATGCCGATCTTGAGCTTGCCGAAGCGGTCGGGGCCGAAGGCCGTTGCCTCCGCGCCCTCCTTGGTGCCCAGCGGCAGGTCCTCGTCGAGCAGCCAGATCGCTCCCCCGGCGACGAGGCCCGCGACGACGACGCCCGCCGCGATCCCGATCCACACCTTGCGCGTACTTCCCCCAGTGCTCATGAGCGGAATACTAAGTCAGCGAATCCAGTCGTTTTTGCTGGTGAGCGGGCCGTCACAGGTCCACCCGGAACCTCGGCCCGACCGCCCGCGGCTATGCTTGGCCGCGTGATCGAGTTCCGGATCGACCAGCGGTCCGGCGTCGCGACGTACGTCCAGCTGGTCCAGCAGGTCGAACAGGCCCTTCGCCTCGGAGTGCTCTCCCCCGGCGACCAGTTGCCGACCGCGCGCGAGGTCGTCGAGGCGACGGCGATCAACCCCAACACGGTGCTCAAGGCCTATCGCGAGCTGGAGCGCGCCGGACTGGTCGAGGCCAAGCGCGGCATGGGCACCTTCGTGCGCCGCTCGCTGGGCTCGGGGCAGACCGGCCGCAACTCCCCGCTGCGCTACGAGCTGGCGAAGTGGATGGGCCACGCGCGCGCGGCCGGGCTGGGCAAGGCGGACCTGGACGCGCTGTACACCGACGTGCGCGCGGAGCACTTCCCCGGCCCCTGACCACCCTTTCACTACTTAATTGGTGAAAGGGTGCAACCCCTGCTCGGACGACACGTCCTCTGAGCATGAAACGACGCACGCTCCTGGTCGTGGCACCGGTGGTGACCGCGGCCCTCGCCGTCGCACTCGGCGTCGCCCTGTGGCCCAGCCGGGACGCGTGGGCCTCCTCGTGCACCGGGGAGATCTCGCCCTCCCGCCAGTCCGCCGAGGTCAAGGACGCCGCGCGAGCCATCCAGTCGGCCGCGCGCGGCGCGTCGGCCGGGATCGCGATGGTGGACCTGACCGGGTGCACCGACGTGGCCGGGGCGAACGCCTCCGCGCTGTTCCCCTCCGCCTCCGTGGTGAAGCTGCTCATCGCCCTGGACGCCTTGGCGGGCAAGGAGTCCGAACCCGAGGGGCTGGAGCGGATGCTCTCGCTCAGCGACGACAAGGTGGCCAGCGAGCTGTGGACGGCCAACGGCGGCGCGGCGATCGTGCGCAGGATGAGCGAGCGCATCGGGCTCCAGCACACCCGTCCGCCCGCCAAGGCAGGCCGCTGGGGCGAGACGCTGACCTCGGCCGCCGACGTGGCCCGGATCTACCAGCACATCTCGGCGAAGCTGCCCAAAGAACGCCGCATCGCGCTGACCGACGCGCTCTCCTCGGCGCCGCGCACGGCAGCGGACGGGTTCGACCAGTACTTCGGCATCCCCAGCGGCCTCTCCGACCGGGAGTGGGCGATCAAGCAGGGATGGGGCAGCACGGACGACCGCGTGGTGCTCAACACGACGGGAATGGTTGGTGGCAAACACAACTACGTCGTGGTGGTGCTGACGAGCTGGCCCAAGAACACGTCGTGGCCCACGGCGAAGAAGGCCGTGACGAAGGCGGTCAGCGAGCTGCACGGGCTGGTCGGCTCGACGACCTCGCCGTGACCGACGTGACCGCAGTCGCGGCCGGTGCGACGAGCGCGACACCGGCCGCGATCGCGAACGCGGGCAGCCAGCCCGCCGCGTCGATCAGCCAGCCCACCCCGACGGCGCCGACGACCTGGCCGGTCGACAGAGCCAGGAACGACGCCGCGACAGCGGAGGCGTTACCGGCCGCCAAGACCATGACCGCGGTCAGCGCGACGTAGCTCGCGCCGAACACCGCACCCGCCACGAACGCCGCACTCGGCGCCACAGCGAGGAAAACCGTGGCAGCGGCGAGCGCTGCGGTCAACGGCCGCCAAGCTCGCTCAAGCCCGATCTTCGCCACCACGTCACCGGTCGTCGCGGCCACGATCCCGGCGGCACCGAGCACGATCCAGAACAGGGCCGAGCGCCCGCCGTCGAAACCGCCGACGGTGACAACGAGATCCCGCCCGAAGGTCAAGAACGCCGCGCTCGCCGCACCGACGACCGCGCTGGCGATCACCAACCGCGTCGGCGTCCGCCCAGCACGCACAGCTTTCCCTTGGTGCGACGGCAAATCTCGGCCCGCGACGAAGACGGCGACGGTCGCGGCGAGGCTCAGCGCGGAGAAGAACACCCACGCCACCCGCCAGTTCCCGCTGGCGAACAACGCGGACGGGCCGCTCACGAGCACTCCGACACCAGTGCCCGCGTTGACGATCGCCTGCGCCGCCCCGCGACGAACCTCGGCGACACCCCGGTTCACCATCGACACCAACGGTGGCGTGGCCAGCCCGGTGCTCGCCCCGGAGACGAGCACGCCGAGCACGAACGTCACCCCTGACCCCGCCGTAGCGATCAACGCAGTGCCAGCGGTCGCGGTCGCTGCGGCCAGCACCGCGGTCCCCCGGTCGCTCCACCGCGTCGTGAGCAGCGCGCTGAGCACGACCGCGAAGCAGTAGGCGGCGTAACCCGCCGACGCCAGCGCACCGGCGGTGGCCACGCTCATGCCGAACTCGGCCCGGAACTCCGGCAGGTACAGCCCGTAGGCGTAGCGGCCGAGGCCGTAGGTCACGGCGATGACGGCCACCCCGGCCGCGACCAGCCGCGCTTCGACAGATCTCACACGCCCTCCTATAACGCCCGTTCTACTAGAACGCACGTTATACTCACTCGCATGCCGACGAAGCGCAAGCCCTCCCCGCCGCGCGGCACCGCCCGCGAACGCCTCATCGCCGCGGCCGACGAGCTGTTCCGCAGGGACGGCATCACCGCGACACCGGTCGACCGCGCGGTCGGCAAGGCGGGCGTGGCCACGATGACGCTCTACCACCACTTCTCCGGCAAGGACGGCCTCGTGGTCGCCTACCTCGAACACCGGCACGAGCGCTGGAGCCGGAACTGGGCCGACCGCACCGACGCCGCCGAGTCCACAATGGACAAAGCACTGTCGGTCTTCGACGCGCTCCAGGCGTGGGCGGACTCCGGCGAGGTCGAGCGCGGCTGTGCCTTCGTCGACGCGGCGGCCGAGCTGACCGACCGCGAGCACCCCGCGTGGGCGGTGATCAACCGGCACAAGGCGGAACTGCTCGCGCGGCTGACCGAGCTGACGGGGTCGGCGGAGGCGGGCGAACGCGTGCTGCTGCTCTACGAGGGCGCGCTCATCGGACTGCTCATCGGTCACCTCGACAACCCCGTCGGCCAGGCGCGGGCGGCCGCGCGGATCGTGCTGGAAAGGGCTTAGCACCAATGGAATCCCTCTCGGCGGAGCACGAGCTGGCCGCGACGCCAGCCGGCGCGGCGATCGACGACCAGCTGGCCGCCGAGCTGGGGCTGCGCCCCGGGACGCGGCTGAGCCAGCTGACCTCGCTGTGGGCCGCCGGGCCCGCACCGGGACCGCTCGGCGGCGGCGTGCTGCCCGAACTCGACCTGTACGAGGGCTTCAGCGACGCCTCTCTTGTTCCGGCGTGGGTGGCTCTGCTGGGCAGCGACATCGAGCGGATTCGGGAAGAAGCGACCTGGAAGCTCCGGCGCGCACCCGTCGAAGGGGTGCCGGGGAAGGGCCGCAACTCCCTCGCCGAGCTGCTGCGGGCCGTACGGCGCTCGCGCATGCCGGTGAAGGCGCGCAACGCCGCGCTCTTCGCCTTGTCCGAGCTCGGGTGGTACGAGATCGAACCAGCCGACCGCGCGCTGCTGCGGCGGCTGATCCGGATCGAGCTGGCGCAGCCTGACGTCCCCGCGCCAGTGAAGTTCCACGACATCACGTGGTTCGCGGTGTCCACGAGCGACCAGGCCGCCGTTCTGGACGCGTTCGGGCTGTGCGACCCGCTACCGGTGACCTTGCGCATGGGCCTCGGTCTCTTGAACACGGGCTGGGACTGGCACCACGACCAGGTCTTCGTGAGCCCTGTGCTGAACGGGTGGACGCTCGCGCTCTCCCGTGAATTCCACGTCGAGGACGCCGGTCACCTGTGCGAAGAACTCAGCCGCCGATTCGGCGCCGCTCACCACTACACGGAGCTGACAGACACCGGAAGCGGCGAGTACACGCAGTGGCGAGTCGCCGAATCCGGCGTCACGGTGCGGACGTGCGGGCACGCCCACGAAGTTCCGCGCATCGGACCGCTGGACCCGGTGACCGGCACAGCGCCGACCGCTGACGAGCTTCGCGTGTGGATCGACCAGCGCGGACACCACCCCAACCCACCGGAACCGCCCTTCCCCGGCTGGGAGTTCGCGGCGAGGACCGTCGCCGGACGCTTGTCGGTGTGCCCTCGGACGCTCGGTCCGCACACCCGCGTCGAAGGGACCGGAGTCATCGCGGCGCCGAAGCAGACGAGCTTCCGCCGTGCGGGCGCCTTCCCGCTCGGTGGCAGCACCTGGTCCTGCGAGGGCTGACGGTGCTTCAGGACCTGCGGGATTCGTCCTCTGGTTGAACGTAGGCGATGTGCAAGTGCGCCCGCCTACCGTCATCGGGCATTCGCTTTCCCAACCGCACCAGGAGGGTTCGAATGCACCGCACCACCATCGGCGTGTTCGCCGCGATCCTGCTCTCGACCGGCCTTCCCGCGCTCGCCAGCGCGGGACCAGCCCCGGACGAGGCGTCCACGGCCGCGAGGCCCGCTTTCCAGCTCCCGTTCGACTGCAACTCCAAGTGGCGCCTGGACACCTGGGCCCACGCTCCCGCGCTGGACATGGTGAAGGAGCCCAACCAGGTCGGCACCGAGGGCGCCCCGTACCGGGCGTCGGCCGACGGCGTCGTGCGCCAGTCCTTCTACCACTCCAACGCGGGCAACATGATCCAGGTCAACCACGGTGGCGGCTGGTTCACCACCGGCATCCACCTCCAGTCGCGCGCGGTCGCGGTCGGAGCGCGGGTCACGCGCGGCCAGATCATCGGCCGTGTCGGCAAGACCGGGCCGACCTCGAACGGTCACCCGCACCTGCACTACGAGCAGGCTTTCGACCGCAACGGCGACGGTGTCGCCACGTGGGGCGCGGCGGGCACCGAGCGCGTGCGCCCGTTCTTCAACGGTGTCGAGTACGGCCAGGCGAACGGCCGCACCTGGCGCAACGTCGTGAGCCGCAACTGCTAGAGGCCCTGAGTCGGACCGCGTCGAAGTCGGCATCCCCTGCACGCCTTCTCCGCGGTCCGGCGCTCTCCCCCCGGGTGAACAGACGTCCTTGCGCGGCAAGGGTGAGCACTCGAACTCTTCTGTCCACAGTGGACATCAGGGAACCCGTGCCGACCAGGCACCCAACAGGACCGCAGTCCACTTAATCGGCTCCGATGAACCTCGCCCCCGGTTCACCTGAGCGTGAAACGGCGCGGTTGAGCCAATCCCGCCGCCACATCCTCTTCGGCGGAAGATTTTCCCTTGCCCGTCAGACATATTGGCGTTTGCCCTAACCGGACGGCCCGCCGCGCCCGGACCGGAACGTCCCTTTAGTCGATCTTCACCCGAAAACGCACGCATGATCCAAAAGGCGCATGTGGTTGCGACGAACGGTCGAGCATTCGCCTACACTGCGCACGTGAGTCATATGCCCGTGATCGCGGCGCTGCGTCAGGTCGTCGACGACATGGTCCGCGGCCTGCGCGCCCTCTCCGGCCACCAGCTGCCGATCGCCGCGATCTCCGAGCTCGTCATCCAGTTCGAGGCCGAACTCGCCGTGATCGAGCCCTCCCTGACCGCGCTCGCCGTCCGCGAGCCGCACGGTGCCGTCACCGACACGATCGCCCTGCTGGCCAAGGCCCGCGCCGCGCTCTCGGCGGAGACCTTCGACCCGGCGGCGATGCAGCCCGCCCTGCTGCGGCTGCGCACCGCCGCGCGCAGGCTGGAGGAAGAGGACGCCGCACCGATCCCGGTCGGCGCCCACCGGGCTTCCTGAACCGGGGCCCTCCCGAGAACTACCGCAGGTACGGCGCGATCAACAGCATCGCCTGCTTGTCCGAGGGCGCCGAATCGGTCTCCACGCACTCCTGGAGCCCGGCGCGCACCGCGTCCGCGTCGATGCCCGACCCGATCAGCACGAGGTGGGTGTGGTGCGCCTGCCCCTCCTCCCAGCGCGAGCGCTCGAACCGCAGGAACCCGCCGACGGTGTGCAGCACGTGCTTCTGGCGGTGCCCGGGGAGTCCGAAGTGGACGAACCCCTTCACCCGGTACAACCCGGCCGGCCTGGAGTCCAGGAAGGCCATGAGCCGCCTGGGGTTCAGCGGCAGCGCCGAACTGAACTCCACGCTCTGGTAGGCCGCGTGCACGTGGCCCGAGTGGTCCCCCGCGTCCTCGTGCGCCAGGTCGTCGAAGGACAGCTGCCGCACGAGCACATCGCGCTTCGGGCGCTGTTCGAACAGCAGTGAGGGGTCGACGCGGCCGTGCGAGGTCGGCAGCACCGGCTTGCCCTCGCTCAGCTCGCTCACCTTGGCGCGCAACGATTCCTGCCGCTCCGCGTCGATGCGGTCGATCTTGTTGAGCACCACCAGGTCGGCGTACCTGAGGTGCTTGTCCAGCTCGGGGTGGCGCTGCCTGCTGGACTCGAACTCGGCGCCGTCGACCACCTCGACCAGCCCGCCGTAGCAGAGTCTCGGGTTGTCGCTGGCCAGCACCATGCGGATCATGTCGCGCGGTTCGGCGAGCCCGCTGGCCTCGATGACGATCACGTCGATGCCCGCGCCGGGCCGGGCCAGGCGCTCCAGCAGCGCGTCCATCCCGGAAGCGTCCACCAGGCAGCACAGGCAGCCGTTGCCCAGCGAGATCATCGAGTCGACCTGCCCGGCCACCTGCATCGCGTCGATGTTGATGCTGCCGAAGTCGTTGACCACCACGCCGATCCGGGTGCCACCGCTGGCCGAGAGCAGGTGGTTGAGCAGCGTGGTCTTGCCCGAGCCCAGGAACCCGGCGACGATCACGACCGGGATCTGCTTGCGCCCCAACGCTTCTCTCCTCGACTGACGGTGACTAGCTGATGTTCAGGAACCTGGTCAGGATAAGCCGCAGCATCTCGACCTCCTCGGCCACCACCAGGTCCCGGTCCGCGCTCACCCTGGCGAAGGCGGCGTCCACCAGCGCGGCGATCCACCCGGCCGCGCGCTCGGGGTCCAGCCCGGCGTCGACCCGGCGCAGCGCGATCGCCCGCAGCAGCAGCCCCTTCAGCCCTTCGCGCAGCTGGATCTCGTTGCGCACCAGCACTTCCACCAGCTCTGGGTCACGCCCGGCCTGCGCGGTGACCGCGGCGACCAACCCGGGCGCGCTCGGATCGGACAGCGGCGCCACCAGTCCGTCCACCACTGCCAGCAGCCCGGCGACGGGGTCCTCGACGCGGTTCGCGCGCTCCAGCAGCTCGGCGCGCTCCCGCCCGTCCAGCTCGAAGAGCGCGACGAAGATCGCGCGCTTGCTCGGGAAGTAGTGGAACAGGCTGCCCGAGCTGATCCCCGCCCGCCCGCAGATCTCCGCGGTGGTGGCGCGCTCGAAACCCTTGCGGGCGAAGCACTCCGCGGCGGCTTCGAGGATCAGCAGGCGTTTCGCCTCGTGCCTGGCCGGGTCGACCGTGCGGGCCATCAGCCGGGTCCGGTCATCCGCCAGTACTGGCGTTTGCCGTCGTCGCGCACCACCACGCCCAGCCTGCCCAGCTCGGTGCGCAGCAGCCGCACGTCCTCGCCCTCCCCGCCGCTGATGGCCCGTTTCCTGGCCTTCAGCAAGGCGTCCGCGCCCGTGGGCAGGCCCGGGGTGTCCTCGACCCACAGCCGGTACTCCTGCGCGTGCGGGTCGCCCTCGGCCAGCCAGCGGTAGCCGCTCGCGGTGAACGCCTCGCGCAGCTCCGCGACGGGCAGGTCGGTCTTCTCCGCAGCCAGCTCCGCCCCGTGCGCACTGAGCAGCACAAGTCGTTTGCTGTCAAGGAAAACCGCGTCGACCTCGGCGCCGTCGACCTCCGTGGTGTCGTCGCCGCGCTGGAACACCACGCGCTCGGTGGACACCGACACCCGCATCATGTCCAGCGCTCCCAGGAAGGCCAGCCCGAGCCCGAGTGCCACGCCGATGCCGAGCACGACCCACCAGGGCGCCTGCTCCACGAGTTTGAACGGCCCCTGCATGGGCGCCCATTCCAGGCTCACCACCCACCCGGCGACCGACTTCACCAGCCAGCCGAGCACCGCGCCGAGCGCGGGCGCCCCGAACCACAGGAGGTTCCGCTCCCACTGCTTGTGAGCGACGACGCGCTCCCCCGAACCGGTCACGTCGCGAATACTAGAGCAGCCGCTCGGTTTATGGCTCACGACCCCGTCCCGAGCCTTGTCGACCACCAGGTCAACCGGAGGGATCACCAAGCGACGCAAGGAGGTTGTTCTTCGAAATGCTTGATTTCACCCCGCACTGAAGAAATCACGCGCGCAGAATGCGAGGTCCAGGAGCGTGCAAGTTGCAGTGCCCGAACGGGCTAACCAGACCCGCCTTCAGGGCGAACGGCGGGGTTGGCAAGATACGGCTCTCGACAACGGGCATGGTGACGACGGAAGGACCCGGGTGAACTCCGACACCGCACAGGTCGACGATCTCCAACTCATCGCGCTGCCCAGCGCCGTGAACTGCACGGACCTCTTCGTCCGGTTCACGTTGAGCGAGTGGTCGCTGCGCCCGATGGTGGAGGAGACCAGCCGCGCCGCGTGCCAGCTCGTCGCCGAGAAGGTCGACGACGCCGACCCCAAGGCCCCCGGCCTGGTCACCGTGCGGCTGCTGGTCAGCGGGGACCGCCTGGTGGTCGAGGTCGACGACGGCACGCTCGTCGCGCACGCGCTGCCGCTGCCCGCCGGACTGACCGGCTCCTCCGTGCCACTGCCGCGCCGCGAGCGCAGGCGTTCCCGCGCCGCCGAGCGCATCGCCGCCGAGCAGCCCGACAGCGATGCCGAGATCGGTCACGAGGTCATGCAGCGCATCCTCTACGGCCTCAACAACCGCGAACAGCGCGACTAGCACCCATCACCGGGATCGCCCGCGCCCACTCATCGCGCCCGGCAGTTGCCCAGAGAACTCCCGTTTCGTACCGATAGCGGGAAATGGAGCGCTCCCAACGCCCGCTGCCGGTACGAAACGGGAGTCGGTGTGGCCGGCGGACGGTGAG
This sequence comes from Allokutzneria sp. NRRL B-24872, assembly GCF_002155965.1. Lineage (GTDB taxonomy): Bacteria > Actinomycetota > Actinomycetes > Mycobacteriales > Pseudonocardiaceae > Allokutzneria. The sequence goes on along the minus strand of NZ_MUMH01000122.1, from coordinate 16,078 downwards.
CGGGTGTGGGGTGGGTCGTGCGCGGAGGCCGCGTCGGCCTTGCGAAGGTCGAGACGGCCAGCGGGCCGACTACTGCTTGGCGTCACCGCTGAGCATGGCCATTTCCTGCTCGAAGTCGAACCACCGCGACTCCTTGCCCGGCTCGACCAGCTCGTAGGTCTCGTTGAGGAAGTCCACCAGGTCCTCGGGGTCGGCGCCGAAGCGGGCCTGGCCGGCGGGCGTGGTGAACTCCAGGACGACCACGTCGAGCTCGTCCATGACGGGCCAGATCCGCACATCGCCCTCGCCGGCCTCGGCGAGCAGGCCGTCGGCGAGCAGGTCGCGGGCGAGAATCCACTGCACGCTCTGGTCGCCGTAGGGGTTGAACAGCACCTGGATCGCGTACGGGTCGCGGGTGGAGTAGCTGAACTCCACCTCGACGGCGACCGGCGTCGAAGTCAGCAGGTCGAACATCGCGGCGGAGCGGATCTCGGTGTGCTCGGTGTTCATGGCCCTCGTCCTTCCCTCGCCCTTGCTGGCGGCACGGAGGTGACGACTGGGTTCCCGGACTCTGACGCGGTTCGACCCACGTCACACCCGATCGTGGCAGCGGGCCCGAGAAAATGGGGCTGGACCTCACCGGTGCGGGTGACAGACTGCGCCGGTGTTGTTGACGATCTCCTCCACCGCCGAGCACGCGAGCGACCTGGGCTTCCTGCTGCACAAACACCCTGAGAAGGCCCAGTCGTTCGCCGTGTCCGGCGGCTCCGCCCACGTCTTCTACCCGGAGGCCACGGACCGGCGCTGCACCGCCGCACTCCTGCTGGAGGTGGACCCGGTCGCGCTCGTGCGCGGCCGTCGCCCCAGTGAAGGTTTCTCGTTGACGCAGTACGTCAACGACAGGCCGTACGCGGCGTCCTCGATGCTGGCCGTGGCCATGGGCAAGGTCTTCCGCACGGCCATGTCCGGCCAGTGCAAGGCCCGGCCGGAGCTGCCAGGGCAAGCACTTCCGCTGGAGATCAGGATTCCCGTGCTGCCCTGCAACGGCGGAGCGGACGTGGCGCGGCGCGTGTTCGAGCCGATGGGCTGGACCGTGGACGCGCGGGCGGTGCCGTTGGACCCGGAGGTCCCGGCGTGGGGCGACTCCCGCTACGTCGACCTGACGCTGACGGCGGAGATCCGGCTCGCGGAGGCGCTGAACCACCTCTACGTGCTGCTTCCCGTGCTGGACAACACCAAGCACTACTGGGTCAGCACCGACGAGGTGGACAAGCTGATCCGCGCGGGCGAGGGCTGGCTGGCCGCGCACCCGGAGCGCGAGCTGATCACGCGGCGCTACCTCAAGCACCGCAGGGAGTTGGTGGTCACCGCGACCGGCAGGCTCGCCGAGGTCGACGACGCCGAGCCGGAGGCACTGGACAACGCGGTCTCCGCGGCCGAGCTGCCCGAGCGCAAGGTCACGCTCGCGCAGCAGCGGCGCGGCGCCGTGCTCGCGGCGTTGCGGGCCGCCGGTGCCTCGCGCGTGGTGGACCTCGGCTGCGGTGAGGGCGCGCTGTTGCGGGACCTGCTGGCGGACGCGTCCTTCGGCGAGGTGCTGGGTGTGGACGTCTCGCACCGCGCGTTGCAGACCGCCGCGCGCAGGCTCCGCACGGAGCGCATGCCGGACCGCCAGCGCGAGCGCCTGACGCTCGCGCAGTCCTCGCTGACCTATCGCGACGAGCGGCTGCGCGGCTACGACGCCGTTGTGCTGATGGAGGTGGTCGAGCACGTCGACCCACCTCGGCTGGGCGCGCTCGCCGCGACGGTGTTCGGGCACGCGCGCCCGAGCACGGTGATCGTGACGACGCCGAACGTCGAGTACAACGTGCTGTACGAGGACCTTCCGGCAGGCACGATGCGCCACCGCGACCACCGTTTCGAATGGACTCGCGAGGAGTTCCGCGCGTGGGCCTCCGGCGTGGCGACCGCGCACGGCTACGGCGTCCGGTACCTGCCCGTCGGGCCCGAGGACCCTTCGCTCGGGTCGCCGACGCAGATGGCCGTGTTTTCCCTTGTGGGGGTGGACAAATGAGCACACTGGACGTTCCTGAGCTGTGTTTGGTGGTGCTCGTCGGCGCCTCCGGGTCCGGCAAGTCGACCTTCGCGCGCGAGCACTTCGGCCGTTTCGAGGTGGTCTCCAGCGACTTCTGCCGGGGTCTGGTCGCCGACGACGAGAACGACCAGGCCGCGAGCGCCGACGCCTTCGACGTGCTGAACTTCATCGTCGGCAAGCGCCTGACCGCCGGGCGGCTGACCGTGATCGACGCGACGAACGTGCAGCCAGAGTCGCGCAAGAAGCTCGTCGAGCTGGCTCGCGCGCACGACGTGCTCCCGGTGGCGATCGTGCTCGACCTGCCGGAGAAGGTGTGCCACGACCGCAACGCCTCGCGGCCGGACCGCGACTTCGGCGAGCACGTCGTGCGGCGCCAGCGCGCGCAGTTGCGGCGGTCGCTGCGCTTCCTGCAGAAGGAGGGCTTCCGCAAGGTCCACGTGCTGCGCAGCGAGGAGGAGGTCGCGGGGGCCGAGATCGTCCGCGAGCGCCTGCTCAACGACTTCAAGCACGAGACCGGCCCGTTCGACGTGATCGGCGACATCCACGGCTGCCGCGCGGAGCTGGAAACCCTGTTGGTGTCGTTGGGTTACACGATCACGCGGGACTCGGCGGGCCGGGCCGTCGACGCCGCGCACCCGTCGCGGCGCGCGGTGTTCGTCGGCGACCTGGTCGACCGCGGCCCCGACTCGCCGGGCGTGCTGCGCCTGGTGATGGGCATGGTCGGCGCCGGGCACGCGTTCGCCGTGCCGGGCAACCACGAGAACAAGCTCGTGCGCGCCTTGCAGGGCCGCAACGTCCAGGTGACGCACGGGCTCGCGGAGACCTTGGAGCAGTTGGCCGGGGAGAGCGAGGAGTTCCGCAAGGAGGTCCAGGAGTTCTGCTACGGCTTGGTCTCGCACCTGGTGCTGGACGGCGGCAAGCTCGTCGTCGCGCACGCCGGGTTGAAGGAGTCCTACCACGGCAGGGCATCCGGTCGCGTGCGAAGTTTCGCGCTGTACGGGGACTCCACCGGCGAGACCGACGAGTTCGGCCTGCCCGTGCGGTACCCGTGGGCGGTGGACTACCGGGGCAAGGCGATGGTCCTTTATGGACACGTGCCGACACCGGAGGTCGAGTGGATCAACAACACGATGTGCCTCGACACGGGGTGCGTGTTCGGCGGCAAGCTCACCGCGCTGCGCTACCCGGAGAAGGAGGTCGTCTCCGTCCCGGCCGAAAAGGTCTGGTACGAGCCGACGAAGCCCTTCCCCGCGTCCACGGGGTCAATGCTCGATCCCGCAAGCGGATCTTCGGTGGACGTTGCTCCGGCGCGCCGTGATCCCGATGCGCTCGACGTCACCGACGTGCTCGGCAAGCGCGTGGTGGAGACCGCGCACCACGGCCGGATCAGCGTCAGCGAGGAGAGCGCGGCCGGAGCCCTTGAGGTGATGAGCCGCTTCGCCATGGAGCCCCGGTGGCTGCTCTACCTGCCGCCGACCATGGCACCGAGTGCCACCACCGCGCTGCCCGGCTTGCTGGAGCACCCGACCGAGGCCTTCGACGGCTACCGGGCCGACGGCATCGCGCAGGTCATCTGCGAGGAGAAGCACATGGGCTCGCGCGCGGTCGCCGTCGTGTGCCGCGACGAAACCGTTGCGGTGTCTCGGTTCGGGGCGAGCAACGGAGCCACGGGCGCGATCTACACGCGCACCGGGCGCCCGTTCTTCGACGGCGACCTGACCGAGCGGTTGCTGGCGCGGTTGCGCTCGGCCGTGACGACAGCGGGCTTGTGGGAGGAGCTGGAGACCGGCTGGCTGATGCTGGACTGCGAGCTGCTCCCCTGGTCCGCCAAGGCAGAGGACCTGCTGCGCAACCAGTACGCCGCTGTCGGAGCCGCTGCCCGCACCGCGCTTCCCGTCGCAGTGTCCACTTTGGAGAGTGCGGTGGCGCGCGGGGTCGACGTGGCTTCACTGCTGGCTCGGACCACCTCGCGAGCGTCGAACGCCATCGCCTTCACCGAGTCGTACCGGCGCTACTGCTGGCCGACCTCGGGGCTCGACGGCATCTCGCTCGCGCCGTTCCAGGTGCTCGCGACCGAAGGGGCGACCTACCACGGCCGCGACCACTCGTGGCACCTGGCGGTCGCCGATCGCTTGGTGGAGGCCGATCCCGAGCTGGTGCGCCGCACCGGCCGCCTGCTCGTCGACACCACCGACCCGGAGTCGACCGCGGCCGGGATCGCGTGGTGGGAGTCCCTGACCGCCGAGGGCGGTGAGGGCATGGTCGTGAAGCCGCACGCCAACCTGACCCGTGCCCAGCGCGGCCTCGCGCAGCCGGGTGTGAAGGTGCGGGGCCGCGAATACCTCCGGATCATCTACGGCCCGGACTACACCGAGGAGGTCAATCTCTCGCGCCTGCGCGAAAGACGCTTGGGGCACAAGCGATCCATGGCGCTGCGCGAGTACGCGCTCGGCTTGGAATCCCTCGACCGAGCCGTGCGCGGAGAGCCGCTGTGGCGCGTGCACGAACCCGTGTTCGCCACGCTGGCCCTGGAGTCCGAGCCCGTGGACCCACGCCTGTAGGTGACATCCGGTGAAGGGCCCCGCCGAAGTTCGGTGGGGCCCTTCACCATTTCCGGCAACTGCCTGTCTCGCGACGGAAAGGAAGTTGACGGCTTCGTTCGCTGACTTACCGTCGGCGCGGGGGGTGTGTTCGGATGTCGTCGTGTCGAGCCTTGGCAGCCAGGCTGCGCGGGATCGCAGCTCTGCTGCCGGTCAGCCGCTTGCAGCGCGCCGCAGCAGCAGCCTCGGCCGCCTCCAGACACCTTCTCCTCGCTCACCAGGGCAGCCGCGACGCGGCACTGGCCGCGAGTGCGTCGACCCTTCACGAAGCCGCGTCGACCGCGACCGCCTCGGCGATAAGGCTTCGGAAGGCGGCAGCCTGGATCGAGTCGTACTGCGCCGACGTCCTCGGCGTCGCGGCGCCCACTGCCGTGCCGTTCGTTCACCCCGCTGAGTCCTCGTCCCGCACCAAGCCGTCCGGTCCGCGGAACCCGACCGCGAAGCCGGGCGGTTTTCCGGCACGGATCTCGCCCCACGACGACGCGATCACCGTGCGCTCGCTGGCCAGGGAGAACGAGTCCGCGACCATCCTGGCTCGGCACGGCTACCAGGTCGAGCAGCGACCTCAGGTGCCAGGACCCAAGAGGCCGGACTACCGCGTCGAGGGCAGGATCTTTGACAACTACGCGCCCACGACCGCAAAGGCGCGCAACATCGCCAAGGAGATGGCGACCAAGGTGAAGAAGGGCCAAGCCGCGAGAATCGTGCTCAATCTCCACGACAGCACGGTGGACCTGGCGACGATGAAGACCCAGCTGACCGAGTGGCCGATCCCAGGGCTGCACGAGGTCGTCGTGATCGACAAGAACGACTCCGTGATTGACTTCTTTCCATAACCGGCCGAGCGAGGAATGAATGGCCATCGACTACAGCCTTGAGATCGCGACCCCGCTGCCACCCGCCGAGGTCGCGCACGCGCTCAAGAAGGCTGCCCAGCGGAACCGACTGCTCGGCGCCGCCGTCGCACCGCCCGATCTCCTCGGCGATGGCGTGCTGACCGGGCACGGGACCTGGGTGCACGTGTCGGCGAACGAACCGGAACCGTGGGACCCGGTGCTGGTCGACCTCGGACTGGCGTCGACAACCACGGTGACCTTCCGCATGGGGAAGTCCGATCCGGTTCACCTGCAGCAGGACGACGTGATCGCACTGACGGTGGCCCTTCTGGAACGAGTCCCCGGCGACGCGGTGCTGCACTTCCAACTAGAGGTCATCTGGTTGCTGCGTCGCGGCGGCAGGCTGACGATCACCGAGCAGGACGACTGGTGGCCACCCCACCGACTCACCCTGCTCGACATCCCCTACCGCCGCGAAACGCACACCTTCGCGGACTGAGACCCCGGAGGCTGCTCAGCCGCGCAGTTCGGCCAGCAGCGCCTCGATCTGCTCGCGTTGACCGGCGGCCTCCTCGGGCACGTCGGCGAGGGCTGCGGTCAGGACGGTGATCGCCTCCTCGCGGCGCTCCAGGTTGGCGAGCAGCCTGCCGCGCATCACCTCGGCGATGGTGGTCTCGGCGGTCGCTTCGAGCGTCCGGAAGCCCTTGATGGCGACCAGGGTCCGGTTGAGCGCGACACCGAACTCGCCGACGTTGGCGAAGATCCGCGCACCGTCATAGTTGAGCAGGGTGCGCTGCCACAGCGCTTGCGGGTCGCTCTCCGGGAGCGAGGCAGCGAGACCGTCCGCAGTGGACAGTTCGGCCATGCTGCGCTCCATGTTCTGCGCCCAGTGCCAGGAAAGCGCGGCCTCCCTGCGGTTGGCCACCTCCTCCAGCTGCATGTCCCCCGCGGCGTCGCAGGCGTCGGCGGCGGCCGCGTAGTGGGCCCCGGCCTCGCCGTCGCGGTCGAGCCGGTCGAGGATGACGCCGCCGTTGGTGAACATCTGCGCGGCGCCGACCATGTTGCCGGTGGACACGAAGTGCGCGGCGACCTGGTCGAGCAGGTCGACGGCCTGCCCGGGCTGGCCCAGGTTCTCGTAGGCCTTGGCGAGCAGGAAGCGCGCGCGGAAGATCTCGTCGACGTCGCCGGAGCGCTCCAGCACCGGCAGCGCCTCCTCGGCCGCGTCGGCGGCGTCGGAGAACTGCTCGTTGTTCAGCGCGGCGGCGGCGAGGTCGACGCGCACGTTCGCGGCGTGCACGGGCTCCCCGGCGTTGCTGAACACGGCCACGGCGTCGGTCAGGTGCTCGACCGCGCCGTCGAAGCGGTTCTGGTCCAGCGCGACGCGGCCCCGCGTGTGCAGCACCGCCGCGCGCAGCAGCGGAGACGTGCTGTGCGCGGCCTCGGCCAGCAGCGCGTCGGCGGCGTCGAACTCGCCGGAGCCCGCGCGCAGGTTGGCGGCCATGAACTGCGCCTGCCGAATGCGGTCGGTCCCGGGAACGGTTCTGTACAAGGAGATCGCGCGCTCGGCAGCGGCGAGACCGTCGGGCATCGCACCGCGCTGCACGAGCAGCGGCGCCATGGCGAGGACGACGTCGGCCAACAGCTCGAGGTCACCAACGGAATCGGCGAGCTTTTCCGCGCGCACCAACAGATCCCACGCCTCGTCGAGCTCCTGGCGCAGCTGGTGGCAGGTCGCCAACCGGGACAGCGCGCGGACGAGCTGGCCGCTCTCTTCCTTGTCCGCCAAGCCGTCCACGGCCTCGGCGGCCATCGGCAGGCCCTCGTCGTCGCGGCCGAGCAGGCAGCGGATCATGCCGATGCGGCTGCGCACCGACAGGGCGAGCGCTTCCTCCCCCGCCTCGGTGAACAGCTCCAGCGCGCGCAGCCAGTGCCGCTCGGCCTCCTCCGGCTCCTCCCGCGCGGCGTGCGCGCCGAGGCCGGTGACGCGACGCGCGAGCAGCACCGTCGTGGGCTCCGGGCACAACGCGTCGAAGCGCTCCCAGGCGAGCAGCGAGGCTTCGTCGTTGTCCCGCAAGAACTCCAGCTCCGCCAGGTCCGCGAGCGCCGTCGGGTCCACAATGGACTCCAGCTCGCTCGTCCGCAGCGGCTCGGGCTCGGTCTCCTCCAGCAGCTCGGCGCGGCGCGCCACCCCGGACAGCGGCAGGTACTCCACGACCGGCGCGCCACCGATGAGCAGTTCCAGGCGCTCGCTCTGCTCGCTGGTGCCGTTGCGCGCGTCGAAGCGCGCGGCGATCGCCCGTGCGCGCTCCGCCAGCTCGGGCAGCAGGTCGCGGACCTCGACCTCGCCGCCCTCGCGCTGCACGGTGATGTCGTCGTAACCCGCTTCGACGAGCTGGGCGAGCAGGTTCGCCGCCGAGCCGCAGAACCACATCTCCGACGACGGCGTCGGCGGCTCCTCCAGCCAGCCGATGTGCCGCTCCAGCAGTTCGAGGCCGCGGGAGTGGTTGCCGGTCGCCGCGCAGAAGCGGATGTGCGTGCCGATCGCGTACAGCTCGCCGCGGTCGTGCTGGAGCGCGCGGTAGGCCCTGCGGTGCGCGTCGACCGCCTCCTCCAGCCGCCCGGTGCGCAGGTACGGCAGCAGCAGGTTGGTCAGGATGCCCTGCGGCTGCTCGGAGCAGTCGGTGTCGCTGACCAGCGCGGGCTGGGCGACCGCGACGGCCTCCTCGTCCATGCCGAGCCGGACCAGGTGGGAGACCTTGGAACTGGGCTCGCAGCGCACGCAGTCGGCCATCCCGTCACGCGGGGCGGCGCTCCACAACCGGTACTGCTCGCGCGAGGCGTCGAGGTCGCCGACGTGGCGCGCCAACCACTCGCGGCGCTGGTGCACCGGGTTGAGCCCGTGCCCGGCGATCTTGTAGCGGCGTTCCATGTCGTCGAGCACCGCCCGCGCGCGCTCGAGCGGGACCTCGGGGAACTTCGTCATCGATCCCGCGATCCACTTGAAGTACCAGAACAACTGGTGGTCGAAGCGCGGGTCCGCCTCGCCGCGGTCGTAGGCGTTGAGGCACCAGGAGAACGTGACGAAGGCCTTGGACGGCTCCGCGCCGAACTGGTAGCACCGCGTCGCCAGGATGCGGCCCGCGTACTGGAGGTCCTTCCACATGTTGGCGTCGGCGTGCCGGACGATCTCCTCGGCCGCGGCCGTCGCCGAGGGGCCGAAGGGCAGCCGCCACGCGGCCACCATCATCTCGTCGAGCTGCTGGTGCGTCATGCTCACGGCTGGTCCTCCAGGGGAACGGCCTGGTCGAGCAGGCCGAGGAAAGAGCGGTTCAGCAGGGCGGCGTCGGCGGGGCGGATCGGGTGGTACCCGAGCAGCAACGCCTGGCCGTACAGGGATTCCACGGCGAGCGCGACCCGCTCCGGCTCGCGCAGCGCGCACACGCGGCGCACCAGGGCGTTGCGGTGGTTGAGCACCAGCTGCGGGCGGTCGTCCGCGGGCTTGTCGAAGGCCGAGAGCACTCCGGCCCACAGCTCGTCGACCCGGTCCTTCGTGGACCTCAGTTCCGCTTGGAACGCGGCGGCGCGGTCAACCAGGTACAGCACCGGCAGCGACGCGGGCTCGAAGGAGCGCAGCACGACCTCGCACCCGAGCTGGTCCATGGCGCGCTGCGCGGCGGTGAGGAACGGCCGCAGCTCCAGCTCGGTCGCGGGCGGCACCGAGTCGAAGCGGGTCATCAAGTCCGTGGGCTCCAGGCGCCGCACCGACTGCTCCGGGTCCAGCAGCGGCAGCCTGGCGATGATCTCGGAATCGTAGGTGTAGCCGCCGTTGACCACGGCCAGGCCCTGCGCGGCGGCGACCGCGGCCATCTGCCGGAAGTCGTCGGTGGTGAGGGTGTAGCGCACGTCCCCGTGCCGGGCGCGGAAGTCCGCGAGCGTCATCCTGCCGACGTTGGTCTCCATCGGCATCCACTGCTCGACCAGGCGCAGCATCTCGTCGTCGTGCAGCGCGAGCGCCTTCACGCCGAGGTGGTGGATCTCCAGGAACCGGCCCAGCCGCGCGGGATCGGTGCGCGCCAGGCCGACCAGCCAGCCGCGCAGGTGCTCGCCGAGCGCTTCCCGCGTGGAGTCCAGCAGCCCGTCGGCGTACAGCGCTTCCCGGCTCGCCGTCGGCCGCAGCTCGCCCGCGTCGACCACGCAGCGCGCGAAGAACGCCCACCCCGGCAGGAGGCTGTCGGAGCTCTCCGTGAGCAGCATCCGCTTGAGGTACACGCGATGACCCGCGTGCTCGGCGGGGTTGGCCGGGAACGGCAGCACGTAGGCCACGCCGGTCAGCCCGGCCTCCGGCACGTTCAGGTCGATCACGTCGAAGGGCGTGAAGCCGAGCACGTCCTGCGCGTAGCCGACCAGGTCCGCCGTGCGCTGCCCCGGCGCTCGATCGTCCTTGCGCCAAGGGGTTCCCGTGCCGCTCACCGCCTTGCCCTGGACGGTGACCGTGAACGGCAGCATCGACCCGAAGAGCGCGCACAGCTCGGTGACCGTGTCCTCGGCGAACCACTGCTCGCAGCCCTGGCGCGCCGTCAGCTCCACCGTCGTCCCCGGCGCCTCGCGCTCGGCCGGGCCGATCCGGTAGGTGCCGTCCGCGCGCCCGATCCACTCCACCGCCGGGCCGCCCTCGACCGAGCGGGTGATCACGCGCACCTCGTCGGCCACCAGGAACGCCGACAGCAGGCCGATGCCGAACTGGCCGAGGAACTCGTGCCTGGCGAAGCCCAGCTCGTCGCGCTTGGAGCTGCGGCCGATCGTCGCCAGCAGCTCGTGCACCTGCTCCTCGGTCAGGCCGACCCCGGTGTCGGTGATCGTCAGCGTGCGGTCCCGGACCACGACCGCGATCCCCTCGGGCGCCTCCCCGTCCCCCGCGCGCCTGGCGGTGACCGCGTCGACCGCGTTCTGCATCAGTTCCCGCAGGTAGACGCGAGGGCTGGAGTACAGATGGTGGCTGAGCAGGTCAACGACGCCGCGCAGGTCGACTTGAAAGGTGCGGTTCACAGTCGCCTACCCTAGGCGGTGCACCCCAGCTCAGGTGCCCGTTTTCAGCTTCTCCAACACCCACGCCGCGACCCGGTCCGACGCCTTGCACGGCTGCTCGTAGTCCGGATGGCGCGGGCTGGACGCCGCCTGCACCTGATACGCCAGCAACGGCGCGATGCCCACGGTGGTGAAGCACATACCAACCGGAGTCGTCCGCCCAACCGGCTTGACGTTGTCGCCGTTGACCGCCGGATACCCGCCGATCGTGATTTCCGCGAAGTACCCCGACTCGCGGCTCTTGTAGATAGGGCCCAAGCCAGCGCCGTTGGCCAGCAGCGTCACGGCGATGCTGGTGTCCGTCGACTTGTCGGCTTCCCATCTGCACGCGGGGCCGAGAGGATACGTCGTCGGCCTGCCTGGATTCGCGATGATGCCGATGGAAGCCAGCTGTTCACGCGTGAGGACGTCGCACGATCTAGCCAAGAAACTCTCGTAGGACAACGCGGGTTGGGTAAGCGGCGGCGGAACCGTGCTGTCAGGACTACGCACGATCTCAGTCGGCTGCCCCACTATGGCCTGGCCACACCCCGCCACGACCAACACCACCGCACAGCACAACAAGCGTCGCCACACGTCGCTCAGCCGCTCGCCCTCAGCTTCTCCAACACCCACGTCGCGACCCGGTCGGATACCTTGCACGGCTGCTCGTAGTCCGGATTCGGCTTGTGCGTGACAGCCTGCACCTTGAAGGCGAGCAACGGAGCGATACCCACCGTGGTGAAGCACATCCCGACCGGTGTTGCCCGTCCGACCGGTTTGACGTTGTCGGTGTTGATCGCCGGATATCCACCGATCGTGGTCTCCGCGAAGTAGCCCCAGCCCCGGTTCCGGTAGGCGGGCCCCAGCCCCGCGCCCTTGTCCAGCAGTGACACAACGATGCCGGTGTCCATCGACTTGTCGGCCTGCCACACGCAGTCAGGGCCAAGGGGAGAGGTCTCGATCTTCCCCTGATCGATGACGATGCCGATCGTCGACAACTGCTCGCGGGAAAGGAGGTCGCAGGGCTTGGCGAGGTACTTCTCAAAGGACAACGCGGGCTGGGTGTACGGCGGGGGGACCGTGCTGTCAGGACCGCGCACGATCTCGGTCGGCTGCCCAGTGGTCACCTCAGCGCACCCAGCCAGCAGCAGCACGCAACACAACGCCCAGCGTCGCATCACATCCCCCTGCCGAACGTGCGCCGGTTCCGCTCCTCAGCATCCTGGTAGATCTTCAGAGAGGCTTCCAGCTTCGCGATCATCTCGTCCAACTGCGTGATCGCCGCCTTGTTCGCCCAAGCGTAGCCACCGGGTTCCTCTCCCAGCCTTCGCATGATCACTTCGACTGCGGCGGTGCTGTAGGGATCTTCAGGCATAGGCACATCCCTAATGCCTTCGTGGAGTCGACTGATGCTCGCGAGCTTCGCGCGGGCTTCCTTCAGCGCGCGGATGAGCCGGGGGGCGCCGTCGGGGTCGACGGTGTAACCGCCGCTCGGACTCGCCCCACCGATGCTGACCTGCGGAATCTCCGCTGCTTCATACGCGGAGCCGCCCTGCTCCGAACTCGTTCCCGACACCCTCCGCCTCCCCGCGGTGCGCACCTCGTGCACCACTCAAGCAGAGAGGCGGCACCCTGACCCGGCCGCGAGCGCGGAACGCGGCCGGGTCAGGGCCCCTGGCCGGGCCGGTCGGTCGGCGAGATCCCGCTGCGTCGTCGGAGCGGTCGGGTGATCTCCCTCGCCGGTGCCGAACGGCCCACGAACAGTGCTCGATCGCACCGGCCGCTCGTGTCGGCCAGTACCGGAAAACCCGTGTGCGGAACGGTTTCCGCTGGCGAAGATGACCACGCTACCGGCGAGCGGCACGGGCGGGACAGCAGCGAACGGGGGAACGTTCGCGGACGGGATTGGCCCCCTCGCAGCAACATCACCGGTGCCCGCTGAGCGGGCGCGGCGGGGCGAGGGGCAGACTGCTGGCGATGCTCAGCACAGCCGACGGACTCGTCCTCTCCCCGACCGACCTGGTCGACCTGATGGAGTGCGACCACCGGAGCCTGCTCACCCACGCGCTCGCGGTCGGCGTTCAGGGGGCGCCGAGGCCGGAGTCGAGCGGGGCGCAGCTGGTGGCCAAGCACGGGCTCGCGCACGAACAGGCGGTGCTGCAACGCTTCCGCGCGCGCCACGGGGCCGGGGTCGTGGAGATCGAGCAGCCCGCGCCGGCGCCGGGGGCGCTGCTCAAGGCTGCGGAGCAGACGCGAGACGCGCTCAAGGCCGGAGCGCTCGTGGTCTACCAGCCGGTGTTCTACGACGAGGGCTTCTACGGCCGCGCGGACTTCCTGGTACTGACCAGCACGGGAGAGTACGAGCCCTACGACGCGAAGCTCGCCAGGCACGCCCGCCCGGCGGCGGTGCTGCAGCTGACGGCCTACGCGGACGCGCTCGCGCGGGCGGGGCACCCGGCGGGGCCGGACATGCACCTGATGCTGGGCGACGGCACGCAGCACACGCTGCGGGTGGCAGACTTCCTGCCGTTGCTGACACATCTGCGGTCACGGCTGCGCGAGCGCCTGGCCGCGCCGGTGGAGCTGCCGGAGCGGTTGTGGGCGGACGAACGCCCGGCGTGCGCCTCGTGCCGTTTCGCCAAGCACTGCGAGAGCGGGCGCACCGGGGCCCGCGACCTGTCGCTGGTCGCGGGGATGCGCACGGATCAGCGCCGCAAGCTCGTCACGGCGGGGATCGAGACGATCGACGCGCTGGCCACCGCGACGCCGGAGGACCGACCGTCCACATTGTCCATTGGGACCTTCACCGGGCTCCGCGCGCAGGCGACGTTGCAGATCCGGCAGGACGCGACGCGCACCGAGGACGACCCGGTGGGCGAGGTGAGCTACGAGATCGTCTCCCCGGAGGCGTTGGCGGAGCTGCCCGCGCCGAGCCCCGGCGACATCTTCTTCGACATGGAGGGCGATCCGTACGCGCTCGGCGGGACGGGCCTGGAGTACCTGTTCGGCGCGGTCACCGGGCAAGGCACTGAAACCTTCACGCCGTTCTGGGCGCACACGCGAGCGCAGGAGAAGAAGGCGTTCGAGGACTTCGTCGACTTCGCCCGCAAGAGCCTGGCCGAGCACCCGGGCGCGCACGTCTACCACTACGCGCCGTACGAGACCTCGGCCCTGAAACGCTTGGCAGCACTGCATTCCACGCGCGAGGACGAGGTGGACGAGCTGCTGCGCGCGGGTGCGCTCGTCGACCTGTACGCGGTGGTGCGCAAAGCGTTGCGGGTCTCGCAGCGGTCGTACTCGATCAAGTACCTGGAGCCGCTGTACATGCCGTCCTCGCGCGCGGGCGACGTGCAGACGGCGGCGTCGAGCATCGAGGCCTACGAGGACTACCTGTCGCTGCTGGAGCACGAGCCCGAACGCGCGGCGAGCGTGCTCGCGGCGATCAGCGACTACAACGAGTACGACTGCGTGTCCACGCACCGGTTGTACGAGTTCCTGTTGCGGGTGCGGGACGAGGCGGGGATCGAGCCAGCGACGCCCCTCGAACTGTCCTCTTTGGACGCTGCGATCGAGTCGGCCAACGACGAGCAGGCCGCGGCGCGGCGAGCTGAGCGCGCGGCACGGCTGGCGGCCATCGTCGAGCCCTTGCTGGCCGATCTCCCGGACAACCCCGCGCACGCCAGCGACGACGAGCGCTCGCGGGGGCTGCTCGCCGCCGCCGTCGGCTACCACCGCAGGGAGACCAACCCGGCGTGGTGGGACTTCTTCCGCCAGGTCACCTCCCCCCTGCCGGACCTGGAGTCCGACAGCAAGTGCGCGGTGCCGGTCTCGGTGTCGGTCGAGAACTGGACGATGCCGGCCGGCCGCGTCAGGACGGCCAAGCGCGTGGTGCGCGCCTCGTGCGACCCCGAGCGCCCGCACCCGTTCTCCGTCGGTGACAAGGTCCGCCTGCTCTACCAGGGCTGGACGCGCGACGCGGAGGTGCGGGAAGCGGGAACGGACGCGATCGTGCTCCAGGAGAGCGCGCGCCCGGACGAGCTGGACCAGCGCGCGGTGCCGGTCGCGGTGCTCCCGGGCAGCCCGGTTCGCCCGAGCCCCAAGGACGAGGCAGTCGCTGAGCTGGCCGAACAGGTGGTGGAGCTGCTGCCGCTGCTGCCCGCGCACCCGGGAGTGGACCTGCTCGGCCGGACGCCGAGGCTGCGCGGAGGACGCCCGCTGCCCCCGCCAGGGCCGGACCTGGTCGACACGGTGATCACCGCGGTCGACCAGCTGGAGAACTCGGTGCTCGCGGTGCAGGGTCCGCCCGGCGCGGGCAAGACCTATCTGGCCGGACGGCTCATCGCGCACCTGGTCAGCAACGGCAAGAAGGTCGCGGTCACCTCCACCAGCCACAAGGCGGTGGAGAACGTGCTCAGCGCGGTGCGGCGCACGGGCGCGGCGGTCCCCTCGGCCAAGCGCCCCAAGAAGACGGCCGATCCGGCGAACCCTTGGGAGCAGCCGAAGAGCAACACGGCGCTGGCGAGCTGGCGGGCCGAGCACCCGAACGGCCACCTGGTCGGCGGGACCGCGTGGACGTTCGCGAACGCGGCGCTGCGCGCGGACCCCTTCGACGTGCTGATCATCGACGAGGCCGGGCAGTTCGCGCTGGCCGACGCGCTCGCGGTGTCCACGTGCGCCCGAAACCTGGTGCTGCTCGGCGACCCG
>NZ_MUMH01000122.1:0-742 GCF_002155965.1 Allokutzneria sp. NRRL B-24872 | reverse complement strand
CCGCGAGTTGGCCGGGGTGCGGGCGGGGCTGCGCCTGCGCACGGTGGAGCACAGCGACAACATCACCTGTTCGGTGGAAGAGGCGCGAGCCGTGGTGGAGATCGTGTCCACGGTGGTCGGCCGCACCTGGACAGACGGCGAGCCGCGCCCGCTGACCTCGGCTGACGTGATGGTGGTGGCGCCGTACAACCTCCAGGTCCGCGTGGTGCGGCGGGAGCTGGAGGCGGCGGGGCACGGTGACGTGCGGGTGGGGACGGTGGACCGCTTCCAGGGCCAGGAGGCCCCGGTGGTGATCGCGACGATGACCTCCTCCACGGCGGCGGACCTGCCACGTGGATTGGATTTCCTGCTCTCGCGCAATCGGTTGAACGTGGCGCTTTCCCGGGCCCAGGCGGTCGCGGTGCTCGTCTGCTCACCGCGCCTGGTCGAGGCGGACATCCGCACGGTGGACCAGATGCGGTTGATCTCCGGGATGCTCGGCCTGATGTCCAATACCACCTCCTGGCCGGACACCAATTCCCCGAAAGAGTGATCCGACGGCATTATGACCAGGACCGCGCAATGCAAACGTTGCGCTATTCCCGATAGCCGAGAGCGAGCGATTGCATTCGCCGCCGCACAAAAGAAAGAGCCCCTTCCGCGGGTTCGCGGAGGGGGCTCGGGCACGAGCGGGGGCCGTCAGGAGGACGGCGGCCAGGTGGCGGCACAGGGGCGGCGGGTGGCGGGCTCGGGCGCGAGCGGG
>NZ_MUMH01000121.1 GCF_002155965.1 Allokutzneria sp. NRRL B-24872 | reverse complement strand
GGGGCGGGCGGGCTCGGCTCGATGGCCGTGCAGCTGGTGAAGATCTTCGGCGGCCTGCCCATCGCGGTGGTCTCCGACGAGGAGCGCGCCGAGTACTGCCGTTCGCTGGGCGCGGTCGGCACGATCAACCGCCGCGACTTCGACCACTGGGGTCGGCTGCCCGACACCACCGACGCCGCCGGGATGAAGAAGTTCCTCACCGGAGCGCGCGGGATCGGCAAGAAGATCTGGGAGATCCTCGGCGAGCGCAGGTCTCCGGCGATCGTGTTGGAGCACAGCGGCCAGGACACCCTGCCGACCTCGATGTACCTGTGCGACAACGGCGGCATGGTCGTCATCTGCGGCGGCACCTCCGGCTACAACGGCGACGTGGACCTGCGGCACCTGTGGATGCGCTCCAAGCGCCTGCAGGGCTCGCACGGCGCCAACACCCAGCAGTTCCGCGAGGTCGTCAGCCTCGTCGGCACCGGCCTGCTCGACCCCTGCCTGTCCGCGTGCGGGGAGTTCGAGGAGATCGGCAACCTGCACCAGATGATGCGCGACAACGTGCACCCGGCGGGCAACATGTCCGCGCTGGTCAACGCCACGCGAAGAGGGCTTTCCGACCTCTCCGGCTGACCACACCGCATCCCGTTCGAAAGGCGGACATCGTGTCCGAGACCGTCATCGCCGTCCCCAGGACCCGCAAGTGCCCGTTCTCCCCGCCGCCCGGCCTCGCGGAGGTCCGCGACCGCGCGCCGGTCACCCGGGCGACGTTCCCCAGCGGGGACGAGGCGTGGTTGATCACCGGCTACGCCGAGGTGCGCGCCGCCATGCGCGATCCGCGGTTCAGCGTGCTGGTGCCGCGCGCGCTGCACACCAAGGACGGTGTGGTCACGGCGAAGCCCGGGCGGGGCAGCCTCCTGTGGCAGGACGCGCCCGAGCACACCACCGACCGCAAGCTGCTGGCCAAGGAGTTCACCGTCCGGCGCATGCAGGCGCTGCGACCGAACATCCAGCGCATCGTCGACGAGCACCTGGACGAGATGGAGCGGCTCGGCCCGCCCGCGGACCTGGTCAGTTCCTTCGCGGTCCCGGTGCCGTCGATGGTGATCTCCGACCTGTTCGGCGTCCCCGTCGAGCAGCGGCCGGAGTTCCAGGAGATCGCCGAGGCGGTGATGGGCGTCAACCCCGACCCCGAGGTGGCGCAGGCGGCCGGGATGCGGCTCGGCGGGATGCTGTTCCAGATGGTGCAGGAGCGCAGGGCCAATCCTGGTGAGGACCTGATCTCCGCGCTGATCGGCACCGATGACCCGGACGGCGTCATCGACGACATGTTCCTGATCACCGCGGCTGGCACCCTGCTGATCGCCGCGCACGACACCACGGCGTGCATGATCGGCCTCGGCTCGGCCCTGCTGCTGGACCGCCCGGAGCAGTTCGCCTTGCTGCGCAACGATCCTTCGCTGGTCGGCACGGCGGTGGAGGAGATGCTGCGCTTCCTCACCATCGGCCAGTACGGCGGCGAGCGGATCGCCACCGAGGACGTGGAGATCGGCGGCGTGCTCATCCGCAAGGGCGAGCAGGTCGTCGTGCACGCGCTCGCGGCCGACTTCGACCCGGCGCTCGTCGTCGACCCCGAGACCTTCGACATCACCCGCCGTCCCTCGGCGCACCTGGCCTTCGGCTTCGGCCCGCACCAGTGCATCGGCCAGCAGCTGGCCCGCATCGAGCTCCAGATCGTCTTCGAGACCCTGGTGCGCCGTTTCCCGGAACTGCGCCTCGCCGTTCCCGCGGAAGAGCTGTCCTTCCGCGACGAGATGGTTTTTTACGGGGTGCACAAACTTCCCGTCACGTGGTGACCTGGAAAGAGTGGGGGAAACACTAAAAGAACGTGGATAGCGTGAATCTCACGTTGTCCGGGTAGGTGTGGTGTCCGGGAGGATTCCTTGTCGAGGAATGTTGACTTCAACCGTCGTCGCTTCTTGGGAATGGCCGCGTTGGGAGCCGCCGCGGCTGCCGGGGCGACGACGGTCTCCCTGGCCCCCTCCGCCGGGGCGCAGCCTCGGGGAAGCCGGGCCTTCGTGCCCGCCGTGGTGATCGGCACCGGCTACGGCGCCGCCGTGTCCGCGCTGCGCCTCGGCGAGGCCGGTGTCACCACGGTGATGCTGGAAATGGGCAGGTTGTGGGACAAGCCGGGGCCGGACGGCAAGGTCTTCTGCAAGGTCACCAACCCGGACAGCCGCTCGACCTGGTTCAAGAAGCGCACCGAGGCCCCGCTGGGCAGCTTCCTGTGGCTGGACGTGGTCAACAAGGACATCGAGCCCAACGCGGGCGTCCTCGACAAGGTCCACTTCGGTGACATGTCGGTCTACGTCGGGCGCGGTGTCGGCGGCGGTTCACTGGTGAACGGCGGAATGGCGGTGACGCCCAGGCGCGAGTTCCTCCAGGAGGCGCTTCCGCAGGTCGACATGAACGAGATGTACGACCGTTATTTCCCGCGTGCGAATGCGGGGCTCGGCGTCAACACCATTCCGTCTGATTTCTTCGAGAACACCGAGTGGTACCAGTACTCGCGGGTGTCGCGGGCGGCGGCGGAGAAGGCCGGGCTCGGCACGGTGTTCATCCCGAACGTCTACGACTTCGCCCACATGCGCAAGGAGGCCGAGGGCACCGCGCCGAAGTCCGCGCTCGACGGCGAGGTGATGTACGGCAACAACCACGGCAAGCGCAGCCTCGACCGCAGCTACCTCGCGGCGGCGCTGGGCACCGGCAAGGTGACCATCGAGTCGCTGCACCACGTGAAGGCGCTGCGCCAAGAGGCCGACGGCACCTACGTGCTGACCGTCCACAAGACGGACGGGCTCGGCAACGTGCTGGAGCGCAAGGAGATCGGCTGCAAGCACCTGTTCCTCGGCGCGGGCAGCCTCGGCACCACCGAGATCCTGTTGCGCGCCAGGGAGACCGGGGCGCTGCCCGCGCTCAGCGCCGACCTCGGCGGTGGCTGGGGCCCCAACGGCAACGTGATGACCGCCCGCGCCAACCACCTCTGGAACCCCACCGGCTCCAAGCAGGCGACCATCCCGGTGATGGCCATCGACGACCGGAACAACCCGGTGCACCCGGTGCTCGCCGAGATCGCGCCGATGCCCGCCGGGATCGAGACCTGGGTCAGCCTCTACCTGGCGCTGGCCAAGACCCCCGAGCGCGGCACGTTCACCTTCGACCGGGCCACCGACAAGCTCGGGCTGAACTGGACGAAGGCGCACAGCGAGCCCGCGATCGCCGCCGTGCGGTCGCTGTTCGACCGGATCAACAAGGCCAACTTCACCGACTACCGCTACGACCTCTTCGGCTCCGGGCTGAACAACTTCGCCGCGAACTTCTGCTACCACCCGCTCGGCGGCTGCGTGCTCGGCAGGGCCACCGACCTCTACGGCCGCGTCAAGGGCTACCGCAACCTCTACGTCACCGACGGCTCGCTGATCCCCGGCGCGCTCGGGGCGAACCCCTTCGTGACGATCACGGCGCTGGCCGAGCGCAACGTCGAGCGCGTCATCGCGCAGGACATCAGGGCCTGACACCGCCCAGCCCCTCTGGCCGCGGGCCCACCACCACTCAGCAAGCCGCCAGGCACGGAGGGTTGATCAACCATGTTCCAACAGTCCGTCAGCGTGACCGAGATCCTCAGAGGCCATGCCGAGTGGATCGGCGAACAGCAGGCCGTCGTCCTGGTGGAGGACGTCGGCGAGGGCAGACAGGACGCGCTCACCTACAGCCAGCTCGACCACGACGCGCGGCGCGTCGCCGCGACGTTGCTGGCGCGGATGGCTCCCGGTGAGCGCGTCCTGCTCGCCTACCCCTCGGGCACGGAGTTCGTGCGCGCCTTCATCGGCTGCCTCTACGCGGGGATCGTCGCCGTGCCCGCGCCGCTGCCCGCTGGTGGCAACCACTACATGAAGCGCACCACGGGAATCGCGATCGACACGGGCGCCACCACCGTGCTCACCGGCTCCGCGCAGCTGCCCGCCGTGCAGGCGTGGCTGGAGGGCCAGGGCTGGTCGCACATCGCGCCGCTGGCCACCGACGCGATCGAGCTGGCCGAGGCCGACGACTGGGCGCTGCCGCACATCGGCGCGGACACCCCGGCCCTGATCCAGTACACCTCGGGCACCACCACCGACCCCAAGGGCGTGGTGATCACCCACGGCAACCTCGTCAGCAACGCCGGAGCCCTGTGGGAGGCCACGGGTGCGCGCGAGGGCGTTCGCAGCGGTGGCTGGGCGCCGCTCTACCACGACATGGGCGTCGGACAGCTGATGCTGCCGCTGCTCTCCGGCGGCACCTGCGTGCTGATCGCGCCGATGGTCTTCCTCAAGCGACCGCACGTGTGGTTGGAGTTGATCTCAAGATATCGGCTCGAACTGTCCGCGGCGCCGAACTTCGCCTACGAGCTGTGCGTGCAGCAGACCACCGACGAGCAACTGGCTCGGCTCGACCTCTCCGGCTGGCGCTGGGCGCTCAACGGCGCCGAACCGATCAACCTGCTGACAGTGGAGCAGTTCCGGGCGAAGTTCGCCGCGGTCGGCTACCGCGCGAAGACGACGTGCCCGGTCTACGGCCTCGCCGAGGCGACCGTCTACGTCTCCGGGATCGGTGACGAGGCGCCCGCTGCGCGCTCCGTCGACGCCGTTCTGTTGGAGAAGGACGAGTTCGTCCCGCTGGGCGAAGCCGAGAAGCACGCCGACGCGCACGAGCTGGTGAGCTGCGGGCCGGTGCGCGACTACTCGATCCGCATCGTCGACGCCGACAGCCGCGAAGTGCTCCCCGAGGGCCGCATCGGTGAGATCTGGTTGCGGGGCAACAGCGTTGGCAGCGGCTACTGGCGCAACGAGGCCGAGTCACGACGCGTCTTCGACGTCGAGACCGCGTGCGGAGACGGCGGCTACGTGCGCACGGGCGACCTCGGCGTGCTCTACGACGACGAGCTGTACGTGACCGGCCGCATCGCCGAGACGCTTGAGGTCGGCGGGCGCCGCTTCTACCCGCACCACCTGGAGCGCGAGGTGGCCGCGCTGCTGCCCAAGGCCGTCGCGGTGGGAGCCGCGATCAAGGTCGGCGGTCCCGTCGGCTCCGTGGTGCTCGTGCAGGAGCTGCGCGGGCGCTACGGCCAGGAACGGCTCGCCGAGATCGCCGACGAGATCCGCGCGTGCCTGCACCGGCGGCTGGGCTCCGCGCTCGGCGGCGTCGTGCTCGTGCGCAGGGGAGCGGTGCGCCGGACCACCAGCGGCAAGGTCCGCCGGGTGGAGATGCGCGAGCTGTTCCTGGAGGGCGCGCTCGAACCGCTGTACTCCGATCTGAGCCCCACCGCCGACCCGGCCGCGCCGCTCATCGCCTGAAATCGGGCGGCCATTGCGCCGGACCTGCTCCCCGACTTTCCACGGGGGCCCGATCGGTTGACAACCGATACGTCGGTAACGACATTAGCTTCTGTTATCCGGAGGGAGATCAACTGCCAGCTGCCAGCACCTGCGCCCGGGTGGAGTTGATTCCGGAAACCGTTGCGGGAAAAGCTTTCGCGTGGTCAGCGCATTGTCTCGCGGGACATCCGGGATACTTTCGACGGGTGCAAGCGTATTCGGCGCTTCTGGGTGTTTTCCCGGATACGCTCGGTGCGCGGTGAGGGGAAGCCGCCAGCCCGACGGCAAGGAGGTCGGCCAGCGTGACGAGCACAGGCGAGCGGTCGGTCGGAACGACGACCCGGGCGCGCGAGCTGATCGGCCGCGCCGCCGAGCTCGCCGAGCTGTCCTCGCTCGCCTCCTCCGCCGTCTCCGGCGAGGTCGGGATCGCGCTCGTGCGCGGAACGGCCGGGATGGGCAAGACCACGCTGCTCGACGAGTTCAGCCGCGCGGTGGCCGTCTCCGGCGAGGTCCGCCTGCTGCGCGTGAGCTGCCAGGAACACGCCGAGTGCTTCTCCACCGCCCGCGCGCTGGTCGGCCTGGAGTGCCCCGGCGCCGAGCCCGAAGTGCTGTCCTACCGCGTCTTCCAGGACCTCTACCGGCGCTTGGCGGAGCTGGCCGCGGCCTCTCCGCTCGCGCTGGTGATCGACGACGCGCACCAGTGCGACGAGGCGTCCATGCACTGGCTGGAGTTCCTGTTGCGGCGGGCCACCGACCTGCCGCTGCTGCTCGTGCTCGCGCAGCGCGTGGACACGCCGGGACCCGGCACCTCCGGGCTGACGTGGCTGGCGGCGCACTCGCGGTGCAGCGTGCTGGAACTCGGTCCCTTCGGCTACGGGGAGATCGCGGAGTTCGCCGAGCGCGCCCTGCTCGACACTCCCGACACCTGCTTCGTGGACGGCTGCGCGGAGATCACCGGCGGCAATCCGCTGGTGCTCGGGCGGCTGCTCGACGAGCTGAGCCGCGAAGGCGTGCTGCCCGACGCCACCGGTGCCGTGCGCGCGGAGCAGTTGGGCGAACAGGTGCTCGCCGCCTCCGCCCTCGCCCAGCTCGCGAGCCGCCCGGAGCACGTGCGCGCGGTCGCCGAGGCGGTCGCGGTGCTCGGCGAGACGGCCGAGGACGTGCCGACCGGACTGACCGCCGCGCTGGCCGGAGTGCAGCCGGGCGTGGTGGTCTCGGCGCTGGAGGAGCTTTCCCGCATCGGTGTCACCGTGCCCGGCGAGGCGGGCTACGCGCACCCGGTGATCCGCGGCGCGGTGCTCGCGCGGCTGGACGAGGCCCGGCTGAGGCAGCTGCGCACCCGCGCGGGGCGCCTGCTCAGCGACGCCGGACGGCCCGCCGAAGAGGTGGCGGAGCAGCTGCGCGGCCTGTCGGGCGACCTGGAGCGGTGGATGGTCGACATCTTCCGCGCCGCCGCCGCGCGCGCCGAGACCCGTGGCGCCTACGACGTTGCCGTCCGCTACCTCACGACAGTTCTGCAATCGTTGGGGGACAACGAATCTGAGCGTGCGCGGGCTCGGGTCGCGTTGGCCGGCCCGCTCGCGAAGATCGATCCCGACGCCGCGCTCGACCAGCTGCGCCGCGCGTTGGCCGCGACCACGCCGCTGCGCGAGCGCGCGGAGATCGCCGTGCGCTTCGGCCAGACCGCCGTGCTCGCGCAGGGCGCCTTGGACGGGGTGAAGGTGCTCGGCGCGGTCGCGGACGAGCTGGCGGAGAACCGGCGCGGCGAGGCGATCGGGGAGCTGCTGGCCCTCGTGGAGTCGACGTTGCTGGTGTGCGGCTCGACCGAGCAGGACAGCATCGCCCTCGTCCGCGAGCGCGCGCGGCGGATCGAGCTGCCGGAGGGGCGCACCGCCACCGAGCGCCAGACGCTGGCGATGACGGCGCTGCTGGCCGCCTCGGAGGCCAGGGAACCCGCCTCGCACGCGGTGTCGTTGGCCCGGCGGGCGCTGCGCGGCGCGGGCGTGAGCACCGAGTCGCGCGCCTGCTACAGCGCGGCCATCGCGTTGTCCTTCGCCGACGAGGTGGCCGAGTCACTGTCCACAATGGACGCGCTCGTGGTCGCGTGCCGGGACAAGGCCGAGCGCTGGACGCTCGCGCTGGCCACCGCGACCCGCGCGCTCATGCTGCACACCGCGGGCGACGTCACCGGCTCCCTCGCGGACGCGACGACCGCGACCCTCGTCGCGGGGGAGCAGCCCTCGCACGACGTGTCCTGCCTGCCGAACACCGCGCTCGCCGCCGCCCTCGTCGAACGCGGCGAGCTGGACCGCGCTGAGGCGCTGCTGGACGCCGTGCAGACCGCGCGCTTCGAGGGCTTCATCTGGGAGTGGCCGCACTACCTCCAGACCCGGGCGCGGCTGGCCCGGGCGCGCGGCGACCTCGACGGGGCGCTGCGGCATCTGGAGCACTGCGGCGTGGTCCTCGCGGACGCGGGCATCACCAATCCCGTCCTCACTCGTTGGTGGGTGGACGCCGCGTGCCTGCACGCCGACAAGAAGCAGCCCGCGAAGGCGCGTGAGCTGGTCGAACAGGCAAGTGAGGTCGCGCGGCGCTGGGGAACCCCACGCGCCAAGGGCCTCGCGTTGGTGGCGCGCGGCGTGCTGGAGAAGGGCAAGCGGTCGCTGGAGCTGTTGGAGGAGGCGGTGGAGGTCCTTCCGGACGACATCGCCCGCCTCGACGTGGCCTTCGCGGAGTACCGGCTGGGCGCGCAGCTGTTGCGCGAGGACGACTCCCCGGCCGCCCGGTCGCACCTGCGGCGCGCGCTCGACATGGCCACGCGGTGCGGAGCGACGGCGCTCGGCGCGGCGGCGGGAAAGCTGCACGCGGACGCGGGCGGGCGGCTGCACCGGCACATCGCCTCGCCGGTGGACACGCTGACCGGCAGCGAGCGCCGGGTGGCGATGCTGGCGATGGCGGGCGGCAGCAACCGGGAGATCGGCGACGCGCTGCGGATCACCGTGCGCACCGTCGAGGTCCACCTGACCAACGTGTACCGCAAGCTCGGGGTCGCCGGGCGCGCGGAGCTGGCTCCAGTGCTGGATTCGGTGAGGAGTGCACATGACCCTGGCCAGTGACAACGGCGTCACGCACCTGCCAGGCGGTGGACGGAAGTGGCGCGCGGACGGCGCGGTCGAGGTGCTGCTGGAGCGCGCGTGCGAGCTCGACCTGATCCGCCGCATGATCACCGACCTGGACACCGGGCACTCCGCCATGGCGATCGTCGAGGGCGCGCCCGGCTCCGGCAGGAGCGCCCTGCTGGCCGAGATCGGCGCGCTGGCGTCGGCCAACGGCATCCGCGTCGCCACCGCGCAGGGCTCGCCCACCGAGAGCGCACTGCACTGCGGCGTGATCGTCCAGATCCTGCGCGGGGTCTTCCCGCTCGACCATCCACTGTGGACACGTCCGGAGTGGACGGAGCAGGACGGCGAGTCCGAACTGCTCCAGCTGCTGTGCCGGGAGCTGCTCGCCGCCGCGCGTGAGGTGCCGATCGTGGTGCTGGTCGACGACGTGCACCACGCCGACCAGCTGTCCATGCGCTGGCTCGGCGTCGTGACCCGCGCGCGAGGCGGCCCGGTGCTGCTCGTGGTCTCCACCGTGACCACCGCGCTGCGCCCGGGTTCCTTCTGCACCACGGGACAACGCCCGCCCAACCGCCGCGTTGAGGCGAACGTTCGCAAGGTCACCCTCGCGCCGCTGAGCGGGGACGGTGTCGCCGACGTGCTGGCCGCCGCGAGCGCCGTGCCCGTGCACAGCGACTTCGCCGAGGCGGTCGCGAAGATCACCGGCGGCAATCCCGCGCTGGTCGCGGCCGTGCTGCGGCACTTCGCGCGCCTGGACTGCGCACCGTCCACCGAGCACTTGGCCGAACTGGAGCTGAGCACGGCGCGCGCGGTCGGCGAGCAGGTGCGCGCGCTGATGTCCGTGCTGCCGGAAGAACTCGTCGGCCTGCTGAGCGCCCTCGCGGTGTGCGGGACGTCCTTGCCGCTCAACGAGATCTGCGCGCTCGCCGGGCTCAGGACGCGGTCGGACGCCGATGCGCTGCACCAGCTCACGGGCGTCGGCCTGGTGCGCCAGGACCCGGTTCCCCGGCTCGTCAACGCCGTGACCGCGGAGAGCGTCCTCGCCGCGATGCCCCGAGAGCAGCGCGAGAACCTGCACGCCGAAGCCGCCGATCTGGGCTACCGCATGGCGATCGCGGACCTTGAGGTGGCGCGGATGCTGCTCGGCGCGCGCCCCATCGACCGCCCGTGGGCCGTGGAGCTGTTGCGCCGCGCGGCCTCGGAGCACCAGCAGAGCGGTCTGCAGGAGGAGGCGGCGCGGCTGTTGGAACGCGCGCTGTCCGAGCCGTTGGAGCCCGCCGCGCGCGCCCGCGTGCTGCTGGAGCTGGGCACCGTGGAGTTCGCGCTGGCCCCGGAGGTCGGCGCCCGCCACCTCGGCCAGGTGATCAGCGGCGCCGGTGGGGCGGGGCAGCGCGTGCTCGCCGCCGACCACCTCGTGCTGCGCGGGGAATCCCTGCTGGCACAACGAACTCTGGCCCAGGCGATCAGCGACGGCACTCCGGAGCACGGCCGGTTGGTGGCGATGCACTGGCTCGCGGAGGCCACGCACCTCAGCGAGCAGGTCGGCCTCGCCGCGCTGGCCACCGTGCCGCCGCTGCCGTCGGAGCCGCGCGATCGGACCGAGGCGGGTGTGCTCGCGTGGACTGTCGGCTGTCTGGGCAAGGACCTCGCGCGGACCCAGGAGCTGGCCGCGATGGCGCTGAGCCCGGGAGGTGACAACACCGAGCCGTTGGCGCCGTCCATCCAGGCGGTCCGCGCGCTCGCGTTGGCCGGGGACTTCGACTCCGCCCTCAGCGGGCTGGACCGGATTCTCTTGGAGGCCAGGCGAAGGGGCGTCACGGGCCCGCAGGCGCTGACATTGCTGGTGCGCTCCGGCGTGGAGTTCGTCGCCGGGCGCGTCGACGAGGCCAACCGGTCCTTCGCCTCCGCCGTGGCCACGCAGTCCCTGCGCGACTGGCACCCCATGCTCGCGCCGGGGGTGGTCGCCGTGGAAGCGTTGCTGGCACTGGAAGACGGCGCGGTCGAGCGCGCTGAGGCGGTCATCGCCCGCTTCGTCGCCGACATGCCGTCGCGGGCCAACGAGGGCATCCCGTGGACCCATCTGCTCTACGCGCGCGGATGCGTCCGGCTTCGCGGCGGCGACGCACGCGGTGCGCTGGACGACCTCGTGGAGTGCGGGCGGCACCTGCTGGCCAAGCAGATCGCCAACCCGCTCGTGGTGCCGTGGCGCGGTGTCGCCGCCTCCGCGCACCGGGAGCTGGGCGACACCGTTGCGGCTGAACGGCTGCTGGTCGAGGACGCCGAGCTGCTCGCCGCGTGGGGCGCGCCGCCGCGACGGCAGAGCCGGGTCACCGTGCTGGAGCCGGGGGAGCGGGCCGACGGCCGACCGTTGACGGCGTCGGAGAACCGGATCGCGTGGTTAGCGGCTCAGGGGTGGGCCAACTCGGCGATCGCGGGCGAGATCGGCGTCAACCTGCGCACGGTCGAGCTGCGGCTGAGCCGGTTGTACCGCAAGCTCGGCATCGGCGGGAAGGCTGAACTGCGCGACGCGCTCGCGCGAGGTGAGAGGGAGTTCTGACGACCGTGTTGCTGGAGCGGCAGAACGAGGTCAGCACCGTCGCCGGTGCGCTGCGTCGCGCCAGGGCCGGTGCTGGTTCGCTGCTGGTGGTCAGCGGGCCGATCGGCATCGGCAAGACCCAGTTGCTGCGCTCCCTTCCCGAACTCGTCGGTGAGGGCACCACGGTCCTGCGGGCCAGCGGTTCCCTGCTGGAGCGGCATTTCGCGTTCGGCGTGGTGCGCCAGCTGCTCGATCCCGTGCTGGCCTCGGCCACCGACGCCGAGCGCGAGCGGTGGCTGGGCGCGACCACCGGCAAGGCCGAGGGCGTCATCGTCGGCGAGGGCGACTGCTCCCACGTGACGCCCGCCACGGTCGCCGCCGTGCTCCGCGATCTCGAAGCCCTGGTCACCGCGATCAGCGCGGACCGCTCGCTGCTGGTGCTCGTCGACGACCTGCACTGGGTGGACCTGCCGTCGCTGCGCTGGCTGGCCTACGTCGCCAAGCGCCTCAACGGGGTGCCGGTCACGATCGTCGGCACCGTGCGCGAGGGCGATCCGCTCGCCGGGCAAGCGCTTCTCCGCGAGATCACCGCCTCCGCCGCGCGGGTGCTGCGCCCCCGGCCGCTGAGCCCCACCGGCACCGCCGAGCTGGTGCTGGAGCAGTTCGGCGAGCACGGCGACGACGAGTTCGTCCTCGCCTGCCACGAGATCTGCGACGGCAACCCGATGTTCCTGATGTCGGTGCTCGTGACCATGGTCTTCGAACGGCGGCGGCCGATCGCGTCGGAGGCCGGGTTCGCCAGGACGACGCGGCCCGCGAAGCTGCGCGAGCGGCTGACCTCCTACCTCACCGCGCAGCCCGAGCCGGTGCGCGACTACCTCACCGCGATGGCCGCGCTCGGCGAGAACACCGACCCCGAGCTGGTCGCGGCGCTCGCCGGGCTGGACCGGGTCGGTGGCGCCGACGCGGCGCGCATCGCCGGGACGCTCGGCCTGTTCGCCGCCGGGCCCGATCCCGTGTTCGCCCACCCCGTCGTCCGCGAGGCCATCGACGAGTCACTGTCCACTGTGGAGCGCGAGAAGCTGCACATGCGCGCCGCCGAACTGCTGCACTCCAGAGGGCACGCCGCCGAGCAGGTCGCAGCGCACCTGCTCGTGGTGACCGCGCGGCAGGAGTGTTGGGGCACCGAGGTTCTGCGCACCGCCGCGCAGACCGCGTTGCAGCGCGGCGCTCCCGAGGTCGCGGCCCGCTACCTGCAACGCGCGCTGATCGACCACCCCGCCGACGACGCCCACCGCGCAGCACTTCTTGTCGATCTAGCGATGGCGGAGCGCGTCCTCGACCCGGCCGCCGCCGTGCGTCACGTTTCCCAAGCCGTGCCTCTGTTGCCGTCGGTGTGGGACCGCGCGGCTGCCTTGGTGCGCCTCGCCCCGTCGGTGCTGGACTCCGCGCCGCTGCCGATCGGCGAGCTGATGCGCAGCGTCGCGGACGAGGTGGGCGACCCCGACGAGCTGACCGGGCCGCGCCGAGACCTCGCGCTGCGCCTGGAAGCCCGGTTGCGGCACAGCAGTTTCCACGCACCCGAGGGCTTGATCAGCGCGGCGGAGCGACTGGAGCAGATGGGGCCTCGACCTCCGCTGGACACCGGCGCTGAGCGTGAACTGGCCGCCGTGCTGCTGTTCGCGGCGGCCGTCCGGACCACCGGCACCGCCGTGTCGCTGGCTGCCTCCGCCACGCGCATCCTGGAGTGCGAGCCCGCGACGATCTCCCACGTGCACACCGCGCTGCCGCTGCTGGCGGTGACCCTCGCGGGCGCCGACGCGGCCAAGCCGCTGGGCGCGTGGCTGGATTCGGCCTACGAACAGGCACGCCTGCGCGGCTCCACGGTCAGCCTGGCGTGGATCAAGGCGGAGCAGGCGGTGGTGCGGATGCGCGCGGGCGATCTCACCGAGGCGCGGTCGCTGGCCAAGGCCGCACTGGAGCTGGCGGAACTGGAGTGGGGTGAGGCGGTCTCGCTCGCCGTCACGGTGCTGTCGCTGGTGGCGTTGGAGACCGAGGACCTGGAGCTGGCCGAATGGCTGCTGGTCGAGGTCGACGGGCAGAACGGTGACGGGTGGTTCGGCTTCCACCGCGAGACCATCCGGCACATGCTGCACGGCGCGCGGGCGATGGCCGGCGCCGACTTCTCCCTTGCCGCGGACCACTTCCTGAGCCTCGGCCGCTGCCTCGACCAGGCGGGCTGGACCAACGCGGCCCTGCACGCGTGGCGCAGCTGGGCGGCGGAGGCGTACCGGCGGATGGGCGAGCTCGACCGCGCACGCGAGCTGATCGAGACCGAGCACGCGTTGGCGGTGTCGTGGGGAGCGCCAGCGGCCGCGGGCAGGACGACGCGCATGCGGGGCGTGCTGCGCTCCGGCGTCGAAGGAATCCGCATCGCGCGCGAGGCCGCGCGGCTGCTGGAGTCCTCGGAGGACCGGCTGGAGCTGGCGAAGGCGTTGGTGGACCTCGGCGCGAAGCTGCGCGAGGCGGGGGAGAGCGGCGCGGCCGGTTATCTGACCCGTGGCCGCGAGCTGGCCAACGACTGCGGGGCCGCGGTGCTGGCCGAACGCGCGTGGGACGAGCTGTCCTCGGTGACCGCCGATCCCGGCTCCGCGCCCGTTCAGCGCGCACGGCCCGCCGCGCTGACCAAGACCGAACGGCTCGTCGCGGAGCTCGCGGCGCAGGGCCGGACCAACAAGGACATCGCCGACGAACTGGGTGTCGGCGGTCGCGCGGTCGAGAAACATCTGACCAACATCTACCGCAAACTCTGCGTGCGCGGACGGTCGGGTTTGGTGGCCGCACTGCGATCCGGGCTCCCCGGATAGCGCGCCGCACGTCAACTGGAATTCACGAGTTGTAGTTCTCCGCCGCCCGCCCACCGCCCGACCGGATGTAGCTCTCAAGTATGATCGGGGGTCGTACGTGAGGAGTACATACATTCGTATAGTGCGGGTGAGCTGCGAAAACGATAAAAAGGTAGGGGTTGGGTGGATGGTTCGGTGACCGTACCGAACGCCCGCCCGCTGAGACGACCGAACCGAACCCGGCGCCGCTGGGACCACGGTGTTAAGCGAAGGACTTGCACAGCCGTTGCCGCTCTCTTTTTGCGCTCCATAAGGTTCTTATGTGTAGCCGCCGCCGCAATTCCATTTGAGAAAATGGCCTGCCCGGCATTCGGAGCAACGGGGTGATTTCAGATGACTGCTGTCCTTGGCAGGGAAGTCGTTGACGAGGGTGCGCTGACCGGACTGCTTTCCACGGTCCCTGCGGAACGACCGGTCGACCTCTACAGGCCGCTGTTCGAGCGCTCCGGCATCTGCATGGCCAACCTCGATCCCCAGCTGCGGGTCCGCGACGCCAACTCCGACTTCTTCCGCGAGTTCGGCCGCCAGTCCTCCTCCGTGCGCGGCCGGCTCTTCCAGGACTTCCTGCACCCC
>NZ_MUMH01000120.1 GCF_002155965.1 Allokutzneria sp. NRRL B-24872 | reverse complement strand
CATGCGCAGGTCCATCAGCACGACGTCGGGGCGGTGCCGCACGACGGCCTCGACCGCGGCGGCGCCGTCGTGGGCCTGGTCGACGACGTCGATGTCCTCGGCGGAACCGAGGATGGTGCGCAGGTGCGCGCAGACCATCGGCTCGTCGTCGACGACCAGAACTTTGATCACGTCACGGTTCATCGTGTGGGCCCTCGACCGTCGGGACGTAGGCGGGAAGTATCGCATCGACCTCGAAACCACCACTGTCCGTCGGACCCGCGCGGAGCCGGCCGTGCACCAGCTCCACCCGCTGCCGCAGGCCGAGCAGCCCTGAGCCGGAACCGCTGCCGCTCAGGCTCGGGTCGAGCGGGGCCTTGGGCGCCGAACTGCGGATGATCAGCCGCAGCCGGTCGCCGCTGTAGCGCACGTACACCCGCACCCACGCCCCCGGCGCGTGCTTGCGCGCGTTGGTCAGCGCCTCCTGCACCACCCGGTAGGCGGTCCGGCCGACCACGGGGGAAGCCAGCAGCGGGTTGCCGTCCTCGATCAGCTCGATCTCGACGCCGACCGACCTGGACTCCTCGATCAGCTCGGTGAGGTCAAGCGTCGTCGTGCTGGAGCCGTCCTCCGGGATCACCTCGTCGGTCCTCGGCCCCG
This sequence comes from Allokutzneria sp. NRRL B-24872, assembly GCF_002155965.1. Classification (GTDB taxonomy): domain Bacteria; phylum Actinomycetota; class Actinomycetes; order Mycobacteriales; family Pseudonocardiaceae; genus Allokutzneria. Next base: position 31,544 of record NZ_MUMH01000120.1, on the reverse strand, counting down.
AGCGCAGCACGCCGACGAGGTCCCGCAGCTCCTCCAACGCCTGGCAGCCGGCCGCGCGCAGTTCCTCGGCGGAGGTGCGGGTGGCCTCGTCCTCGGCGGTGATCCGCAGCGCGCCCGCCTGGAGCACCATCAGGCTGAGCCGGTGGGTGACCACGTCGTGCATCTCGGTCGCGAGCTTGACCCGCTCGTCGGCGCGGGCCTGTTCGGCGAGCAGGTCCTGCTCCCGCTCCGCGCGCTCGGCCCGCTCCGTCAGCGCCTGGATCAGGCGGCGTCGCGCGCCGTTGTAGAGGCCGAGCACCGCGGGCAGGATCGTGTACAACACCGCGGACGGGCGCACGTCGAAGAACGGCGACATCATCGGGATGGACTGCCACGGCCGCCACGCGATCACGAGCAGCACCACGGTCATCGACCACGACAGCCACTTGCGGTCGGAGTACTTCATCGCGGAGTAGATCGCGAAGGGCGTGCCGAGCGCCAACCACGGCCGCGCGGGGTCGTACGGCGAGATCATCATCCCCGGCGAGAGCAGTTCTCCGCCGAGGGTGAGCAGCGCGGCGCCCGTGGTCACCGCGAGGACGAGCTCCGGTGCGGTGCGCCGCCAGAACAGCAGTGCCGTGCAGACGATCAGGTCCAGCGCGACGGTGTACCAGAGCACGTACCTGAGCGGGATCTCCGCGATGACGATGACGGAGGTCGTCACGCTCACCACGGCGGCCAAGGGCGCGACGTCGAAGGCGAACTCGCGCCAGTTCGACCACAGTGGACGTTTCACACCAGCGACGTTACTGGCGCGCGGCGCGCCCTGAGCGGCGCCGATCCCTTCGGTGGCACCAGGAACCTACGAAAGTAGCCCCCACCCCCACCGGCCGGGACTTTGGTCGAGCCGGGTGCACACCTTGCACGCTGTTGGCGCGGCTTAGCGAACGGTCGAATTGTGCGACGCCGTTCGAAGGGGAAACGACATGACGAGGACTTCAGTGCGAGGGGGGAACGCGACCGAGGGGGTGCCGGCGCGGGAGGGAGCCGGCGTCCCCTCGGTCGCTTGGGGACCGGTGCTCGCGGTCACGGCCGCGTTCGGGTTGGTGATGCTGCTGTTCAGCGGTCGCTACGGGTTCTTCGGCGACGAGCTGTACTTCATCGCGGCGGGGCGGGAACTGGACTGGGGCTACGCGGACCAGCCGCCGATGCTGCCGTTGCTGGCGCTGCTGATGGACAACCTGTTCCCGGGCTCCGTGGTGGGGCTGCGGCTGCCCGCGACGCTGATCACCACATCGGGGGCGATCATCGCGGCGCTGCTCGCACGGGAGTTCGGTGGCGGTCGTGGCGCGCAGGTGGCCACCGCGGGGGCCTACGCGTTCTCCGGCCTCGCGCTCGGCAGGATGCTCGCGACGTCCACTGTGGACCCGGTGCTGTGGGCCGTCGTGCTGCTGCTGGTCGTCCGCTGGGTGCGCAGGCGCGACGACAACCTGCTGGTGTGGGCCGGTCTCGCCACGGCCGCGGCGATGCAGACGAAGTTCCTCATCCCCGTGCTCTGGGTGGTGCTCGGCGTCAGCGTCCTGGTGATGGGCCCGCGCGAGCTGCTGCGGCGCCCGAAGCTCTGGGTCGGCGCGCTGCTCGCGGTGCTGATCACGGTGCCGACGCTGCTGTGGCAGGCGGCCAACGGCTGGCCGCAGTTGGAGATGAGCAAGGTCGTCGCGGGGGAGACGGAGCTGTTCGGCGGGGCGTGGATGTACCTGCCGGGCACCGTCCTGGTCGCCGGGATCGGCGTGGGCACCGCGTTCTTCTTCTACGGACTGTGGCGGCTGTTCCGCTCGCCCGAGCTGCGCGAGTACCGCTTCCTCGGACTGACCGTCATCGGTGTGGTCGCGGTGTTCGGGCTGACCGGCGGGCGCATCTACTACGCGAGCGGCCTGTACCCGGTGCTGTTCGCGGTGGCCGCGGTCGAGTTCCAGCGCCGTCGCACCGGCAAGTGGCTGCCCTGGGTGGCCTGGCCCGCGTTCGCGCTGTCGGCGCTGATGGCCGTGCAGATGCTGCCGCTGAAGGCGGAATCGGAGCTGGACTACCCGAACATCGGCGTCAAGTGGCAGAACTTCACCGAGGCCGGGCAGTTCGGGTGGACCGAGCTGAGCGACGCGGTCGCGAAGGTCTATCGCGATCTTCCGGCGGAGAAGCAGCGGGACACCGCGATCGTCAGCAACTCCTACTGGTGGGCGAGCGCCCTCGCCTACTACGGCCCGGAACGCGGATTGCCCGCCTCGTACAGCCCGCACCGGGGTTTCCACTACTTCGGCACCCCGGGCGAGAACGTGAAGAACGTCGTCTATTCCGGCGGCGACCCCGGTCCATTGCGTTCTCATTTTGCATCGTGCACCCAGCGCGGAGTGGTGTCGAGCAAGCTGGGACTCGTCGACGGGAGCCCGGTCTGGAGCTGCGAGGGCTTCACCGGCCGCTGGGCCGAGGTGTGGCCGCGACTGCGCAGGATGGCCTGATGTGAAGGGTTCTCCCCGGTCTGGGGGGCGGGGAGAACTCGCGGGTACCATCCGCTCGAGTGACGTTGCCCACCCGTGATCGCAGGAAACCGACCGCTCGTCGAGTGACCATGCGCAATGCAACATGCGGGGGATGTCGCGCTAATCGAGTGAGTGACCCCCTTGATCGTGGATCAAGCAATTACCGGCGGTGAGAATCGGCCCCCTGTCAGAAGGTGCTGGTGGGGGGCTGTCCGCTGGGTAAATCCGCATGTTGCACGTGGTGCCGGTGATGGGGGTGCGACACACCCCGATCGATCTAATTCCACAACCTTGATGTGATGGTCGGTTCCGCCTCGAATTGGTCGACAGTCGGACCTGGCGATTACTACAGTGAGTTGTCCGTGTTCGGTCCTTTACCGACTGTGACTGGGGTTATGGACAGGAAACGATTCGCCATGGTCGCCGCGACGGCGATGTCTTCGGCGTTCGTTGTCGTCGTCCTGACGGGCTTCAAGCTGCTGCCCCCCGTCCCCGTGCTCGCACTGGACAACCTCGCCCAGCTCTCGGCCGGAACGGCGGGCACCTTCTGCTGCTTCTGGTCCGCGCGCGGCAGGCACGGCAGCGACCGCAAGTGGCGCCTGCTGATGGGCGTCGGCTGGGGCATCTGGACCCTCGGGCAGATCGTCTGGACCTGGTACCACATCGTGCTGCGCGCCCAGCCGCCACAACCCTCGCTCGCCGACCTCGGCTTCCTGGCGATGACGGTGTTCGTGCTGGTCGCCCTGCTCGTCTTCAGCGATCATCGCCAGCCGGGCTCGGTGGTGCTGCCGCTGGACCGCAGGCTCACCAGGGCCAGGGTCGTGCTCGTGCTGGACGGCCTGATCGTGGTCGGCTCGCTGTTCATCCTGACCTGGACCACGGTGATGGAGTCCATGGTCAGGGCCAGCTCGCCGTCCCCGCTGGCCTTCGCCGTCGCGATCGCCTACCCGCTGATCGACATCGTGCTGCTGGTCATCGTCGTCATGCTGGCGACCATCCGGCTGGTCGGGCGGCGGCTCCCGCTCGCCTTCATCGGCCTGGGCATGATCACGCTGTTCATCTCCGACTGCGTCTTCGCGTACCTGATCAGCGCGGGCGTCAAGGAGATCCCGGCGCTGGCGAACTTCGGCTACATCACCGCCCCGGTGCTCTTCGGGCTCGCCGCGCTCGCCCCGGCCAGCGCCGTCCCGGTGGCCATGTACGCGGCGCCGCCCCGCCGCGCGGACGGCAGGCTGCCGGTCGTGGAGTGGGTGCACGTGCTCATGCCGTACCTGCCGCTGGTGCTGACCGGTTCGCTGATCCTGGTCCGCACGGCCTTCGGCAGCGCCCCCGGCCCGCTGGAGATCTACCTCGGCCTGGTGGTCATCGCCCTGGTGGTGGTGCGCCAGCTGGTCACCCTGGTGGAGAACATGTGGTTGCTGGACCGCATCCGGCAGAGCCAGCGCCAGCTGGAGCACCAGGCCTTCCACGACTCGCTGACCGGGCTGGCCAACCGCGTGCTCTTCCGCGACCGGCTCGACCACGCCATACACCTCGGCGCCCGGCGCGGTCACCCCGTGACGCTGCTCTTCGCCGACCTCGACGACTTCAAGATCGTCAACGACGGCCTCGGGCACGCGGCCGGCGACGCGCTGTTGCGGGCCATCGCCGATCGGCTGCGCTCCTGCGTGCGCTCCACCGACACGGTCGCGCGGCTCGGCGGCGACGAGTTCGGCATCCTGCTCGACGAGGCCGAGCGCGCCGACAAGATCGCCGAGCGGCTGCTGGAGGCGCTGCGCGTGCCGTTCGTGATCAGCGGCGAGCAGCACCTCGTGCGCGCCAGCATCGGCCTGGTGCACGCCGACCCGCAGGAGCGCGGCCTCACCGCCGACGTCCTGCTCGGCCGGGCCGACATCGCGATGTACAGCGCCAAGCGGCACGGCAAGGGCACCCTCGTCACCTACGAGCCCGAACTCGGCGTCACGCCCAGCGTCGTCGCCCCGCGCCTGGCCGGGTCCACTCCGGCCTGAGGCGCGGATCTGGCCGCCTCCGGTGGGTGGCACGGTCATCGGCGCGTGCGGCTCGACCACCTGCGGGACGCGGTCCGGGGTCCTGACGGGACCGGTTGCGCCAAGGGGCTGATCGGGTCCTGGGTTCGGGGCGTGTGCGTCGGGGGACCGGCGAACCGGCCCCACGTCACGTGCTCGACGTGATCGGTGCGGCGGACCGCGTAGTGGGTCCTCGCGAGGGCGTCGGCCGCGGTGGTGTCGGGCAGCACGAGAACCACCTGCCAGCCAGCCATGGTCAGGAGGTTGAGGTGGTGGCGGTCCTCGGGACCGGGCTCGTCGATCACCACGACGGCCACCCGCTCCTGCTCGAAGCCGAGGGCGACCGTGGCGACGGGGCGCTCGCCGTCGCGGACCACCATGCGCGGCGTCGGGTGCAGGCCCTCCAGGTTGAGCAGGACCCTCAGCTCGGACTCGCGCGGTGAGGCCGCCCTCGGGTCGATGAGGTCGAGCGCTCGGCGGGCCCGGGTGCAGCCGTGGTCGTGGCGCGAGGACACGAAGCGGCGCAGCTCGTCGAGCGTGGTCAAGCCCGCGCGCAGGCACGCGTCCGCCGCGCTGACGGCCTGCGGCAGGGGCGGGGTCCGGAGCAGGTCGTGGAGCAGCCGCTGCGGGCTCGCCAGGCGGATGTCGTGCCAGGGCGTCGAATCGGCCTGGGCGACACGCGCGACGCGGACCGTGAGGCCGTCGACGGGGCACAGGCGGTTGGTCGACGGGACGAGCAGGTCGACGGGATCGTCCGGACCGGCGAGCGGGACACCGCGCAGGGTCGCCGCCGACGCGCCGGTGATCACCGAGGCCGGGTGGGCGAACAGAGCGACCGCTCGGCAGCGCAGCTCGTGCGTCCTCGGCGCCCACCGCGTCGCGTAGACGTTGCGGAAGAGCCGGACGAAGCGGGGACCGCGCAGGTCGCTGGCGTTCACCAAGCCGTCGGCGACCGCTTCGGTTCCTCGGAAAACAGCCGGTGTGGTCGGCATGGGTGTCATGGGCATGACTCCAGGATGCGGCGAGATCCTGGAAGGCAAAATCGATCATGACCTGGTGCTGTGGACAACTCCTCAGCGGCGGAGTTGTCCACAGATCCCGTTGTGGCGCTTGACGTTCAGTCGATCACTGGTATGCGGAGTACCAGAAGCGGGCCTTGTAGAACTCCGCGCCGGAGCGCGTGCGCTTGGCGTCGGCGCCGAAGAAGTCGATGGTGTCCGTGCACCACGTGGTGCGGCAGCCAGCCTTCGGCTTCGCCTCGATCAGCTGGCCCGTCTGCGGGTGGTTGCCGACCGCTTTCACACCTGAGCGGTTCGCCGCCCCCGCGTGCGCGTAGTCGGTCTTGAAGGCGCCGCTGGACTTGCTGAACTGGTAGGCCTTCGAGCCCGTGGTGACCCACAGGCGGTCCTTGTCGCCGTACACCGGCTGGAGGTCGTGGCCGCCCTTCGTCGGCAGTGCGACCTTGCGCGCCTCGGTCAGCGTCGGGCTCGCGGCGGTGCCACCGACCTTCAACGCCACCAGGTGGTTGTCGCCGAGCGCCCACAGCACGTTGCCCTGCGGGTCCCACAGCACGCCGTGGCCGCCAGGCAGGTTGTACTGCGCGTGCTTGGTGGCGCTCGCGCCCTGAGAAGCGGCGTAGAGGCGAATCCAGCCGCCGTGGCTCGCGGCGGCCGCCACGTTGCCGTTGGGCAGCACCTCGGCCGCGTGCGGGTTGTCGGCGCCGGGGACCGCGACGGACCACTTGCGCTTACCGGAGGGGAACGAGGCCACGCCGAGGAAGCCGCCGGATGCGGCCGTCACGAGGACCTGGCCGCCGTGCGGCGTGTTCGCGCGCAGGCGCGCGTCCGACGGGTTGGACCACCCAGTGGCGGAGAAGCCGTTCGCTGACGTCGGCGACCACGACCACTTCGTGGCGCCGGAGCCACCCCAGCTCGCGACCGCCGGGTCGAAGACCATGATCTTCTTGCTCGCCTGCTCGGTGGTGACCACATCGAGGGAGGCGGCATCAGCGACGGCGGGGGCGGCGAGCGCGCTGGCGCCCAGCACCGCGCCGAGAACCACTCCGGTGAACCTGGCGAGCACGGCGGCCCCTTCCCATCGGCGACGACGCCAGGTCTACCAGGCGTTTCGCGCCAACGGCCACCGTTCGGGGCGAGAGGCAAGCCACTTTACGAAAGCGGCACGACCTCGGGTTCGTCGAAGTGGCGCAGACCCCGCGCGGTCACCTCGACGGCTCGGAGCAGCGCGGCGCGCACCTGCTCGGCGTCGTCGGTCTCGGCCACCGTGAGCCGCAGCGCGCCGAGGATGCCGCCGACCGCCGAGCCGACCATGACCGCGGCGTCGTAGGGCGTGAGCCGGTCCGGGTAGGCCGTGCACAGCGCGTCGGCCAACTGCTGCTCCACGTCGAGCATGCGCTGCAACGCGCGTGCTTGGAGCACGGGCACCGTCTTGAGCAACTTGAGCCGCAGGGCCGCCGCGCCCAGCGCGATGTCCTGGTTCCACACCGTGGAGAGCAGGTTCTCGTTGAGCACGCGCACCAGCAGGTCGGTCGGGTGCTCGCTGCCGTCGCACTCCGCGATGGTGGTCATCACGAGCTCGGTGCGCACTTCCGAGTGCATGAAGAGGACGTCTTCCTTCGTCGGGAAGTGGTCGAAGAACGTCCGTGTGGAAACGTCGGCGGCGGCGGCGATCTGGGCCACGGTCGTCTGCTCGTAGCCGTGCTCCGAGAACAGCGCGATCGCGGCCTTCACCAGTGCGGTCCTGGTGCGCTGCTTCTTCCGCTCCCGCAGACCCGGCTCCGTCGTCACGGCGGGCATGTTACTGCATTCACTGCGAAAGTGCACTCGTTGCAAGCATGCAGTGAATGCAGTGTAATGGCGGGGTGGTCGGTGCTGGAGGGGACATGCGGGTGGCGGAGCCGGACGCGCCCGCGGTGGTGCGCGCCCGCGTTCTGGTGGTGGACGACGAACCGCACATCGTGGAGCTGCTGGCGACGACGCTGGGGCTGGCCGGGCACGAGGTGCTGACCGCGCGCAGCGGGCAGGAGGCGCTGCGGCTCATCGAGCGGGAACGCCTCGAACTGGTGATCCTCGACGTGATGCTGCCGGACGGCGACGGCTTCGAGCTTTGCTGCCGGTTGCGGCGCCGCAGTCCCGGGGTGTCGGTGCTGTTCCTGACCGCGCGCGACTCCACGGAGGACAAGGTGCGCGGACTGGGGATGGGCGGCGACGACTACGTCACCAAGCCGTTCAGCGTCGCCGAGGTGCTGGCCCGCGTGCAGGCCGTGCTGCGCAGGCGGGGTGGCGAAGGCGTGGCCGAGGAGCACGTGTTCCGCTGTGCGGACCTGGTGCTCGACGAGAGCACGTGCGAGGTGCGGCGCGCGGGCGAGTACGTCGAGCTGTCGCCGACGGAGTTCAAGCTGCTGCGCTACCTGCTGGTCAACGCCGGGCGGGTGCTGTCGAAGGCGCAGATCCTGGACCACGTGTGGCGCTACGACTTCGGCGGGGACGGGTCGGTGGTGGAGAAGTTCATCTCCCGGCTCCGCCACAAGATCGACACGGTGGGGCGGGAGCGGTTGCTGCACACGGTGCGCGGCTTCGGCTACAGCCTTCGCCCGCCGCGCGCGTGAAGCGCCACTGCCACCGGATCGGCTCCCTCCGAGGGCGCCTGCTGGGCACGATCCTGGTGCTGACCACGCTGAGCATCGTGGCCGTGGACATCGCGGCGCTGCTCAGCATGCGCGCCTACCTCCAGTCGCGGGTGGACACCGCGCTGACCACGCTCGACCACCGCGTCCGCGAACTGGACGCACGCAACCCTCCGCCCGCATCGGAGTCGTTGCGCACGCTGAGGTCGTTGGGCCCCAGCGGGAACTACGTCGCGTTGATCGGACGCGGCGGCGTGGTGCTGGACTCCGCGCCAGCCGATGGCCCGTCCGGGGCGCCCGAGCCCGCGCCAGCGCTGACCAAGGAACTGCTCTCCGGTTCCGCGCTCGTCACGGTGCCGTCCATCGCGGAGCACGGTCCGGACTACCGGGTGCTCGTGACACCTCTGCCCGAGCCGGTTCACCTGTGGGGCAAGGAAGATCCGCGCGAGCTGTCGGCGGTGGTGATCGCGATGTCCTTGCGGGGCAACGAAGACGCACTCGCCAAGCTGGCGGTGTTCGTCGCGGTCGCCACGCTCGTCGCCGTGATCGCGGTCGGCGCGCTCTCCCTGGTGGCGCTGCGCGTCGGGCTGAAACCGTTGCGGGTCATGGCGAGCACGGCCAGCGCCATCGCCACGGGGGACACCGCCAGGCGCGTCGAGCTGAAGGACGCCGGGCGCGAGGTCGAGCAGCTGGCCGACGCCATCAACCGCGCGTTCGACGCCCGGGAGCACTCCGAGCAGCGGTTGCGCTCCTTCGTCGCCGACGCCTCGCACGAGCTGCGCACGCCGTTGACCACGATCAGGGGCTGGGCGGAGCTGTACCTCCAGGACATCGACGACCCGGCGCTGCTGGAGCTGGCGATGTCGCGGATCAGCGACGAGTCGCTGCGGATGCACGCACTGGTGGAGGAACTGCTCCTGCTGGCCCGGCTGGACCAGGGCAGGCCGCTCGACCGCGAGCTGGTCGACCTCTCCCGGCTGGCCGCCGAGGCCGTCGCGGACACGCGGATCATCGCTCCGGCGAGGGAGATCTCCCTCGATCTGTCCACAGTGGACGCAATCGTGCCCGGCGACGCGGACCGGCTCCGGCAGGTGCTGCGCAACCTGCTGGGCAACGCGATCCAGCACACGCCGGACGGCGAGCCGGTGCACGTCAGCGTGCGGCCGGTCGGCGACACCGCCGTCGCGCTCTCGGTCTCCGACGAGGGACCGGGGCTGGACCCCGCGCTGGCGAGCCGGGTCTTCGAGCGGTTCTACCGGGGAGACCGCTCGCGCGGGCCGGGCGGCTCCGGGCTCGGGCTCAGCATCGTCAAGGCGATCACCGAAGGGCACGGCGGCTCCGCTCGGGTGGAGTCCGTTCCCGGCGCGGGCGCCACGTTCGTGGTGACGCTGCCGAGGCGGTCCTGACGGGTTGTCAGCAAGACGTCAGCTTCCGTGCGGGTTCGCGTCAGCCCGCACTGGTGTCCTGGGAGAACACCACGAGAAGAGGGGGTCCATCGTGAGCTGTCCCGTCTCCCACCAGGCGATGCCCGTCGAGCGCGTCGACCCGTTGATGCCGCCGCCCGGCTACGCGCAGCTGCTCGCCGAGGCGCCGGTCACCAAGGTCCTCGACCTGATCGGCCAGGAGACCTGGCTGGTCACCCGCTACGCCGACGTCCGCGCAGTGCTCGGCGACCCGCGTTTCTCCTCCGACTTCATCGCGCCGGAGCTCAAGGGCATGCGGGAGGAGGAGGACTTCGTCAAGCCGTTCATCCGGCTCGACCCGCCCGAGCACACCCGCTTCCGCCGCGCCCTGACCGGCGAGTTCACCGTCCGGCAGATCCGCCTGCTCGAACCGGGAATCCGCCAGCTGGTGGAGGACCAGCTCGACCAGCTGGCGGCGGCGGGCCAGGGCGCCGATCTGGTCGAGCACTTCGCGCTGCCGATCCCCTCGCTGGTGATCTGCCAGCTGCTCGGCGTGCCCTACACCGACCACGGCCGGTTCCAGAACGACAGCAAGCTGTTGCTGACGAGGGAGCTGGCGCCGGAGGACCGGATGCGCGCGGCGAACGGGCTGCGCGACTTCATGCTCGACCTGGTGCACCTCAAGCGCCGCGAGCCCGACGCGGCGCTGATGACCAGGCTGATCGAGCGTTCGGCCGAGATGGAGCAGCCGTTCAGCGACCTGGAGCTGGCCTCGATCGGCATGCTGCTGCTCGTCGCCGGCCACGAGACCACGGCGAACATGATCGCGCTGACCACCGTCGCCTTGCTGCGCCAGCCGGAGAAGATCGAGGCGTTGCGCGCCGATCCCGGCAAGGTCGACGCCTACGTCGAAGAGGCGTTGCGGCTGCTCACCATCGTCCAGCACGGCGTCCGCCGCCTGGCGACCGAGGACATCGAGGTCGGCGGTGAGGTGATCCGCGAAGGCGAGTGGGTGGTCGCCTCGCTGGCCGCGGGCAACCGCGACCCCGGCGTCTACTCCGAGCCCGACGAGCTCGACGCCGACCGCAAGCGCGTCTCGCACCTGTCCTTCGGCTTCGGCCCGCACCAGTGCCTCGGCCAGCAGCTGGCCAGGGTTGAGCTCCAGATCGCCCTCGCCGCGCTGTTCCGCCGTTTCCCGGCGCTGCGGGTCCAAGAAGGCGAGGAGATTCCCTACAAGCACGACATGTTGATTTATGGCGTGCACAGCCTGCCCGTCGCTTGGTAGAGGATGGAACGGGTAGGAACGACGAGGAGTGTGTGATGCGAGTCGAGATCGACCAGGACAAGTGCTGCGGTGCCGGATCGTGCGTGCTCTCCGCGCCGGAGGTCTTCGACCAGCGGGAGAGCGACGGCATCGTCGTCCTGCTGGAGGAGAAGCCGGGTGACGAGCTGCGCGACGCCGTCGAGGAGGCCGCCGAGCGCTGCCCCGCCGCCGCGATCACCGTCCTGGAGCAGTGACGGCCGTGCGCAGGATCGTTGTCGTCGGCGCCTCGGCGGCGGGCCTCGGCACCGCCGAAGCGCTGCGCAGGCGCGGTTACGCCGGTGAGCTGGTGCTGGTCGGCGCGGAGGCGCACCTCCCGTACGACCGGCCGCCGCTGTCCAAGCAGGTCCTCGCGGGGGCGTGGGAGCCGGATCGGGTCCAGCTGCGCTCCGACGAGAAGCTCGCCGACCTGCGACTCGATCTGCGGCTGGCCACCCAGGCAACGGGCTTGGCTGAGCATCAGGTGCTGCTCGACGGCGGTGACCGGCTCGACTTCGACGGCTTGGTCATCGCCACCGGAGTGGTGCCCAGGGTGCTCCCGGGGACCGCTGGGCTCGGCGGAGTGCACGTGCTGCGGACCCTCGACGACGCGTTGTCGCTGCGCGTCGAGCTGCTCGCGGGGCCTCGGCTGGTGGTCGTCGGCGCCGGGCTGATCGGCTGCGAGGTCGCCGCGACCGCGCGCAAGCTCGGCCTCGACGTGACCCTGGTCGACCCGCTCCCGGTGCCGATGAGCCGCCAGCTCGGGCCTGAACTGGGCGAACTGGTCGCGAACATGCACGCCGAGAACGGCGTCCACCTGCGCTTCGGCGTCGGCGTCGCCTCGGTGCGCTCGGCGGCTGGGCGCGTCACCGGTGTGGTGCTCACCGACGGCACCGAGGTCGAGGCCGACGCGATGCTGGTCGGCATCGGCTCCACGGCGGTCACCGAGTGGCTTGACGGCAGCGGCATTCCCGTTGACGCGTCAGGTGTGCTGTGCGACGCGCACTGCTCGGCGGCGCCAGGGGTGTACGCGGTGGGCGACGTGGCTTCGTGGGAGCACCCCGTGCTCGGCCGGATTCGCCTGGAGCACCGCACCAACGCCACCGAGCAGGCGATGTCGGTGGCGGTGAACCTCCTTGGCACGCAACAGGAATACCGGCCGCTGCCGTACTTCTGGTCCGACCAGTACGACACCAAGCTCCAGATGTTCGGCTGGCCGCTGCCCGGCGATGAGCTGGAGGTCGTCGAGGGCGCCCCCGCCGAAGGCTCGTTCATCGCGACCTACCGTCGCGCCGGGGAGCTGACCGGCGTGCTCGGGTGGAACTCGGTGCGCGGGCTGCGTCCTTTCCGGCAGGAGCTGATGAAGGCCATGGCGGGCTGAACCCGTTCAGGGGCAACGGGTTGAGAGAACGCAGAACTCGTTGCCCTCGGGATCGGCGAGCGTCACCCAGCTCTCCTCGCCGGTCTGGCCGACGTCGGCGTGCCGCGCGCCCAGGTCGAGCAGGCGCTGGACCTCGTCGGCCTGCTCCCGGTCGGTCGCGTTCACGTCGATGTGCAGGCGGTTCTTGATGGTCTTGCCCTCAGGAACGCGCGCGAACGTCAGCGTCGGCGGCACCGGCCCGGGGCGATCCCTGCCTTCGGGCACCGCGGGGGAACCGATGGTGACGATCTCGTCGTCCTCGTGGCGCACCTCGTAGTCCAGCACCGCGCACCAGAACCGGGCGAGGGCGTGGTGGTCGGAGCAGTCGATCGCCAGCTCAGTGAACTTGCTCGCCATGTCAGGGCCTTCCTTCGCTGAGGGGGTTCTCGGGCCAACGGTGCTTCGGGTAACGGCCCCGCAGTTCGGCTCGCACCTGCGGATAACCGTTGTGCCAGAACGATGCCAGGTCTCGCGTGACCGCTGCGGGCCGCCCAGCGGGGGAGAGCAGGTGCAGCAGCACGGTGACCTTGCCGCCCGCGATCCTGGGCGTGTCCGTCCAACCGAACGCGTGCTGCACCTTCACCGGCAGCACCGGCTCCGCGTTCGAGTAGTCCACCTTTGCCTTGGTGCCGTTGGGCAACGCGATCCGTTCCGGAGCGAACTCGTCGAGCTTGCCCGCGAGGGACCACGGCAGCAACCGGCGCAGCGCGCTCCCGGCGTCGATCTTCGCGAGGTCCGCGCGGCGCCTCGCCTTCGAAAGATCGAGCCAATCGTCCACTGTGGACATCAGGCTCTCCTCGTCCACCTTCGGCCACTCGTCTTTGAGGGTATCGTTGAGGAATGCCATGCGCTGCCGGAGTCTTTGTGCGTCCTCCGACCACTTGAGCAGGCCGGTTCCCTCCTTGCGGAGCCCTTCCAACAGCGCGTCGTGCAGCGCTGTTCTGTCCGGATTGGACAGTGGTTTCTCGTGCAGCACAATGGCTCCGAGCTTGCGGACTCGGCGCGCGACGACGTCGCCGTCCTGCCAGCTCACCTCGTCGGCCTCTGGCAGCAGGGTTATCCCGGCCTCGACCGCCAGTGCTTCGTCGGCCACTGCGGCCAGGCGGATGCGTCCGTGTCGCTTGCCCGGCTCGCGATCGGCGACCGCGACGGCCAGCCACTCCGCGTCGCTCAGTGCGCTTCCCTGGGGGAGTTCCACGGCCGTGCCGCTCGCCATCAAGTACACCGGGCCGCCGCCGGGACGACGCTTAGCCAGGCGTTCGGGATGTGCGAGGGCAACGACGAGCGCCGGATCGGGAGCGCGCTCCTTGCCGGTGACCTGTGCGCGCAGGCGGTCGGTCTCACGCCGCCACCGTTGCGTCGCGGGTGTGCCAGACCTCAAGCGCTGCAAAGAAGTCTTGATGTCCACATCGGACGCTAGCGTGTCGTCATCGAGGAGCACCACGACTTCGGCGGCTGCTCGGGGGCCGACGAGGGCGGCGCCGTCGACGAGCGCGCGGGCGAGGCGGGGATGCAACCCGACGTCCGCCAAGCCGCGACCGCGCTCGGTCAGCTCGCCGAGTTCGTCCAGTGCTCCCAAGGCATGCAGCACTTCGCGACCGGCGTTCAGCGCGCCTGCTGGGGGAGCGTCCCACCACGACAGCGCCGAGCCGTCCGGAGTGCCCCAGCTCGCCAGCTCCAGCGCCAGGCGGGTGAGGTCGGCCGTGCGGATCTCCGGCTCCGGCTGGCGCGGCAGCGTGCTGTGCTCGTGCTCCGGCCAGCAGCGGTAGACCACGCCCGGGGCCTCTCGTCCGGCTCGGCCCGCGCGTTGCTCCGCGACCGATGCGGAGACGCGAACCGTTGCCAGGCCTGCCATTCCGCGCCTGTGGTCCACTTTGGACACTCGCGAAAGGCCGGAGTCGACGACCACCCTGACGCCGGGCACCGTGAGGCTCGACTCCGCGACGGCCGTGGACAGGATCACCCGGCGCTGGTCGCCTTGGCGCAGTGCCTCGTCTTGCTCCGCTGCGGGAAGACGGCCGTGCAGCGGGCGAACCACCACGTCGGAGAGGCCGCTGAGCGCGCTCGCGACGCGCCGGATCTCCGCTGCTCCGGGCAGGAACACCAGGACGTCACCGACGCAGTCCGCCAGCGCCGCGTGGACTGCGCGCGAGACCGTGCCCTCGATCCGCTCGCGGTTGGCGGGCGCCACGTAGCGGGTCTCCACGGGGAAGGTCACCGAGGGCACGCGCAGCACGGGAGCGGCGCCGAGCAGCGCGGAGACCTCCTCGGCCGCGACGGTCGCCGAGGTCGCGAGCAGGCGAAGGTCTTCGCGCAGCCCGGCGCGGGCGTCCACGAGCAAGGTCAGCAACAAATCGGCGTCCAAGTGCCGCTCATGGATCTCGTCGAGCACCACCGTGCCCACCCCGGCCAGCTCCGGGTCCGCCTGCAACCGCCTGACCAGCAGGCCGGAGGTGACGACCTCGATCCGCGTCGCGGCGGAGACCTTGCGGTCGCCGCGCACGGAGTAGCCGACGGTCTCGCCGACCCGTTCTCCGAGCAGCGCCGCCATCCGCGCCGCGGCCGCCCTCGCCGCGAGCCGCCTGGGCTCGGCGACGACCACCCGGGTGTTCTCCGCTGCCAGGGCCAGCGGGACCAGCGTGGTCTTGCCGGTACCGGGCGGCGCGACCAGCACCGCTGCCCCGTGCTCAGCCAGCAGCCCGACGACCTCGCCGAGGACCGCGCGCACCGGCAGATCGGGCAGCGCATGCCAATTCATTGCGATTGCGACCACAAACGGGCAGCCTGCCAGGCAGACTTCGAGCATGCCTCGTACCACCCGTGAGCCCGGCCGCCCGCTGCTCCGCGCGGCGACCTTCGTCGCCGCCGCCTCGGTCCTGCGCACCGCGTACACCCTGGTCAACCTGCGTCGACAGCGGCCGATCGCCGCCGAGCCGCTGCGCGAGCAGCCCACCGTCTCGGTGATCGTTCCCGCGAGGGACGAGGCAGCGACGATCGACGCGTGCCTGACCGCGCTGCGCGCCCAGACGCACACGGCGCTGCGCATCCTGGTGGTCGACGACGGCTCCACCGACGAGACCGCCGCCATCGTCGACCGGCACGCCGAGGAGGACCCCCGGGTCCGCGTGGTCGAGAGCGACGGCCCGCCGGACGGCTGGGCGGGCAAGGTCCACGCCATGCACGTCGGCGTGATCGCGGTCGACTCCGCGCCGGACTGGCCGGACGCCTCCGGGCCGACCGACTGGCTGGTGTTCTTCGACGCCGACACCACGGCTCACCCGGAGCTGATCGGACGACTGCTCACCACCGCGCTCGCCCGCGAGGCCGACCTGGTCTCGACGCCTGGCGTGACCGACAGGACGCGGCTGGAGCACTGGACGGTCATGCCCCCGGCCGTCGCCATGATCCTGGAGACCGCGGGTCCGGACGGCCGTGGCTTGCTCGCGCTCGCCTACGGCCACTGCATGCTGTTCCGCCGCGACGCCTACGAGCGGGTCGGCGGTTGGCCCGCGGTCGCGGGCTCGCGTGGTGAGGACGTCGCGATGGCGACGCTGGTGCGCGATCAGGGCGGGCAGACGCTGTGCGCGAACAGCCACGGCCTGTTCGGCAACTCCGGCTTCGACGGCTTCGGCGTGATGTGGCGGTCGCTGCGGAAGAGCTTCGTCGCGGGCAACAACGGCGACGTGCGCGTGCTCGGTGCCGGAGCCGCCTCGCAGGCGTTGTTCAGCCTCGTTCCCGTGCTCGCGCTGACGAAGGGGCTCCGCCGCCGGAACAAGCGCCTGATCGCCCTCGGCGCGGTCGCGTGGAGCGCTCAGGCGGTCAGCCACGGTGCCGTGGCGCGCACGCTCAACCAGCCCGCCGCCACCGGCGTGGTCGGCCCGCTGGCCGGAGTCGCGTTCGCCGCGCTGCTCGGCGACGCCGTGCGGGTGGCCCTGGGCAAGTCGACCACCTGGCGTGGTCGCCCGGTCGTGGCGAAGGGCGGGGAGCCGCTGCTGCGAGTTGGGAAACGTCACACGAACTTGTGACGGGCGAATACCG
This sequence comes from Allokutzneria sp. NRRL B-24872, assembly GCF_002155965.1. Lineage (GTDB taxonomy): Bacteria > Actinomycetota > Actinomycetes > Mycobacteriales > Pseudonocardiaceae > Allokutzneria. The sequence continues at coordinate 15,197 of NZ_MUMH01000120.1, read as the reverse complement.
ATCGAGTCTCAAAACGCTTGCCGGATAGCCTAACCTTAGCTCTGCTAACGAGAGCAGTAGGAGGCGCAAGGGTGAGCACGTCCGCCGATCCCGCACCGACGACGGAGAAACTCCCCGACCGCCTCCCCAACGAGGTGTGGGTGCTGGTCGCGGCGAGCTTCGTGATCGCGATCGGGTTCGGCATCGTCGCGCCCGCCCTGCCCGGCTTCGCGGCCAGCTTCGACGTCGGCGTTACCGCCTCCTCGATCGTGATCAGCGCCTTCGCCTTCACCCGGCTGGCGTTCGCCCCGGCAAGCGGCAAGCTCGTCGCCAGGTTCGGTGAGCGCCCGATCTACGTGTGGGGACTGCTCATCGTGGCCGTCTCCACCGGCGCGTGCGCCTTCGCGGGCGACTACTGGCAGCTGCTGGTGCTGCGCGCGCTCGGCGGCACCGGCTCCACGATGTTCACCGTCTCCGCCGTCGCCCTGCTGATCCGGCTCAGCCCGCCGCACCTGCGCGGCCGGGCCTCGGGCGTGTGGGCGACGGGCTTCCTGCTCGGCAACATCGCCGGGCCGATCGTGGGCGGCGGTCTCGTCGGCATCTCGATGAAGCTGCCGTTCCTCACCTACGCGGTCGCGTTGATGATCGCGGCCTTCGTCGCCTGGTTCTTCCTGCGCAACTCGTCGCTGGCCTCGGCTGACCGCGACGACTCGCGGCCGCTGTTCACCGTGCGCGAGGCTTTTGGCCACGGCGCCTACCGCGCTTCGCTCGCCTCGAACTTCGCGACCGGCTGGACCGTCTACGGCGTCCGCATGGCGCTGATCCCGCTGTTCGTCACGCAGGCGTTGCGCGAGAACGAGGCATGGGCGGGCATCTCGCTGTCGGTCTTCGCCGGGGGCAACGCGCTGGTCCTGCTCTTCTCCGGCAAGCTCGCCGACACCAAGGGCCGCAAACCGCTCGCCGTCGCCGGGCTCGTGCTCGCGGGCGCGTCGATGATCTGGCTCGGCTTCACCGACTCGATCCCGGCGTTCCTGGCCGCGTCGGTCGTCGCGGGTTTCGGCGCCGGTCTGCTCACCCCCGCTCAGGGCGCCGCGGTCGCTGACGTCGTCGGCAACGAGAAGCGCGGCGGCCCGGTGCTCGCGGGCTTCCAGATGGCGGCCGACGTGGGCACGATCCTCGGCCCGCTGCTCGCCGGTGTGATGGCGGAGAACCTGTCCTTCGAGACGGCTTTCGCGGTCACCGGCTTCACGATGCTGCTCGCGCTTGTGCCGTGGCTGATGGCCCCCGAGACGCTGCCCAAGGGGCCGGGCGAGCACACCGCCTCCGATGTCGCCGCGGAGAGCGCCTGCATCGACGAGGGGCCCGAGCTGCCGACCGGCGAGCGCGTCGCGGGCAAGCCGCAGCAGCCCCAGCCCTAGCTGACTCCGACTCCGATCAGCATGCCGACCACGTAGGTGGCTCCGGCCGCGATCGCGCCGAACAGCAGCTGGCGCAGGCCGTTGTACCACCAGGACCGCGTGGTGAAGCGGGACACCATCGCTCCCGCCGCGAACAAGCCCACGGCTCCGACGAGGAGGCCGAGCAGCAGCGACTCCGACCCGAGCAGGAACGGGACCAGCGGGAACAGGGCTCCGACCGCGAAGCACAGGAACGAGGAGACCCCGGCAACCACAGGCGACGGCTGCTCCTGCGGGTCGACGCCGAGTTCCTGGGTGATGTGCACGCGCACCGCGAGTTCGGGGTTCGCGTGCACCTCCGCCGCAGCCTTCTCCGCCGTCTCGCGGCTGAGGCCCATTTCCACGTACATGTCGACCAGCTCCGCCTGCTCTGCGCGCGGGTTCGCGCGCAGTTCGCGGCGCTCCGTCGCCACCTCGGCGCTGATCGCGTTGTTCTGCGTTTCCACCGATGCGTACTCGCCCAGCGCCATCGAGAACGCGCCCGCCACCAGGCCCGCCGTTCCTGAGAGCACGATCACCGTGCTGCTCGCCCCGCCCCCGCCCATCCCGGCGACCAGCGCGATGTTGGTCACCAGCCCGTCCATCGCGCCGAACACCGCGGGCCTCAGCCAGCCCCCGGACACGTCCGCGTGCGTGTGCCCGATCTCGTCCATGGGCTCGACCGTAGGTCCTGTTTCGCAGATGAGGACAGCCTTGTGAAGGTGTGCCTGGCCTGCTCCGACGCATCTCGCAGTACCCTCGCCACACCGTGGTGTCACCCCGGGCCGTGTTGTCTGTCCGGCGAGCGGGTGCGCTCAGCAGAGTCCGGCTCGACCGGAGAACGATTTTGGGGAGGAAGCCGACGTGGGCGGAGCCCAGCGGAACGCGCGCAACAAGAAGAAGCAGGCCAGTGCGGTCGCGGCGGCGCGTGGAACGAGCAGCGACCGGAACAAGGTCATCATCGGCGTTGTCTTCGTCGTGCTGCTCGCGGTCGGTGTGATCGGCGGCGTGCTCCTGACGAACCAGGCGGCCGGAGCCATCCCCGTCGTGGACGCCAAGTCCGACTACCCGGTGCAGCGCCAGGAAGGCACCGTCGTCGCGGGCAAGGACACCGCCAAGACCACCATCGACGTCTACGCGGACTTCCTCTGCCCCGCGTGCGGTCAGTTCGAGAAGCTCTACGGCGAGAACATCAACGAGAAGGTCAGCGCGGGCCAGCTCAAGGTCCGCTACCACCTGCTGCCCTTCCTGAACTCCATGTCCAGCCCCGAGGGCTACTCCGCCGACGCCGCCAACGCCGCGCTCTGCTCGGCCGACAGCGGCAAGTTCCCCACCTACTTCGCCAGCCTCTTCGGCAAGCAGCCCGCTGAGCGCGCCAAGGGCTACGACGACAACCGGCTCATCGAGCTCGGCACCGCCGTCGGCGCAGGCCCCGACTTCGAGCAGTGCGTGCGCACCAAGCGCCACGTCCCCCTCGGCGAGGCCGAACTGAAGGCGTTCACCGACAACCAGGCGCTCGTGGGCTCCCAGGGCACCCACGGCACCCCCACCGTCGCCCAGAACGGCAAGCGCGTGGACATCGCCAGCGGCGGCTGGCTCGACCAGCTCATCGCCTCCGCCGGCTGAGCCTGAAGATCACGCAGGTCAACGACCTGCCGGAGGATCTTGGACCCCCCGATTTCGTAGTTCGCGGAGCCGTCGTATATGGTGTGCAAGCACGCGAACGAGAGATCGGAAGCGAGCGAAAGATCCTCCTCAAGGGGCTGTAGCGCAGTTGGTAGCGCACCACACTGGCAGTGTGGGGGTCAGGGGTTCGAATCCCCTCAGCTCCACTTTGGAGAGTGAAACCGGGTGATCTGCTCAGGCAGGTCACCCGGTTTCTTTTGTCTGTTGTGGACACCTGCTGCCGTGGTGGATCGCTGACAGGAGCAGGTCGCCGAAACCGGCGGAATGGGGTCACAATTTCTGCTCCAGCCCATCTGAGTGATGTTGCGGTTGTCCAGCGCTTAGATATCTTCCGCTGATTCGCTGCAGGCGGGATGGTGGTTCGGTGCTGCCCCATTGCGACTGTGCCGATTGCTCGCGTCGGTGACCGCCTCTGGGCTGCGTGCGGAGCGGCGGGGTGCAAGGTCCCCCGTCACGACGGTGACGGGGTCAGAATCAGATCTGCTTCCTCGTTTACTCGCCCGTGGCCGACGCGATGCTGACAGGCCGTTGGCCTAGCGGGAGCAGGTCGGCATCCAACTGGCTTCCGAAGCTGGCGATGTGATCATGGTCGCTTGCCCCGTCATCGGCACCGTCTCGGGTAACCCAGCCGCGCGGGCGGCGGCCATCGCCGGGAATCCAGGCACAGCAGCACAAGCATCTGTGCAAGCTCGCATGGATGTGATCGACGAGCTGGACCAGGCCGTTGGGAAACTCGCCGTCCTGGGATGGTGGCGCCGGGCTGGTCGAACGCCTGTGCGCCGCGAGATCGCCAGGGGCGCCGATTCTCCGGCCGCGAAGCCCCAGCAGCCCTGCAACTGCGCGGACGGTAATCATGAGCAGAACCACGTCGGCGCGCAGAACTACTCCCATGCCAGGACAGAACTGCCGACCTGGTGGTCGCGCTTGACTCGATCCCGGCGTTCAACACAGTGCTGTTCAGCGGCGTCAAACGATTGCCTTCGACGGCGCGACAGCTCAGAGTCACACTGGGGAGCCAATGTGACAGGTATCACACTCGTTAGTCTGACCTGCGGCTTAGGCATCTAAAAGGGTGGCCGGTACCCCCGGGGTGGGTGGGGTAATGGCAGTTATCAGGGCTCGGGTGCCTCCAGTTGGGCGGGGTGGCCGAGTAAGGTCATGCACGTTGCGTGAGTCCGATCCTCACTCATCCCTCTTCCGGGGCACTCGGTCGCCACCGCGGTGCAACCGGCACCCAGGATATGGAAGAGGTGATGGCCCTTGGAGCACGACGAGGGCAACGAGCCCGTCCCCGAGCGGGGGCAGCAGGCGCCGCGAGCGATTCGAGTGCTGTTGATGGCTCAGCAGCTCGCGGTCGTGCTTGAGCACATCGCTCAGGCTGCAAGCAGCGAGGTCCTGGCGACAATCGCCAGGACCTCGGTGGTTGCTCTCGGACTGGCGGTCAACTTCTTTGGCCAGAGGCGCCGCTAGCCGAGTACCTCCATGACGAGCCGTCGGCCGCGCATCCAGCGTGGCTGGCGGTTTCGTCAGTTATTCGATCTTGATGTCGCCGCCTGGCTGGTGTGCCAGTGGTGGCGACGCCCAAGGATGGTGTAGACCCCTCTGCCATTTCATGTGACCTGGGACACACTTTCCGATTCGTTACCTTGTGATGGGGGAAACATCCGCGCGGATGGTCGGTTTGAGGGGTGCTCAGGTGGCAAAGTTGGCTCCCCTCCCAGGTGAGAGCTATGCGCATTTGTGCACTATGTCAATCATCCGTTGACGTTACACGTCAACGTTTCATTGACATTGGAATGCGTGGGCGGCATGCTTCTCGTGTGAGCCAGCCTCGTCGTGTGCCAGATCCGGCCAACCTGCCGCGCTTCGCTCGCGCGCGTGACCACTTGGTCTCCGTCCTGTCGGTGCGACGTTCGGAGAAGGAGCGTCGTGCCGTGGCGTTGATCGAGCGCGTTACCGTGTTTGACAGTCCTGACGAGGAGTTGTTGGTCGCGGCGATGCAGCTGCTCGCCTTGGCGCGTGATGACGTCGATGAGGCCGAGCGCACCCTGCTCGCGCAGGCGCGCAAGATCGGCATGCCTTGGTCGAAGATCGCCGAGGCGTTGGGGTTGAAGTCCCGCCAGGCTGCCGAGCAGCGCGCGCTCGTGCTCCAGCGCACGCGGCACAACTTGGCTCTGTCGGAGATCGGGCAGCACCGCAACCTCCGGGACCCGCAGGAGACCCGCAGGGGTCGCAAGCGTGTTGAACGGCAGCGCCGCATTCTCATGGAGAACTTTTCGCACCTGCGTGACTACGCCGAGCTGCTGCTCCAAGATCACAAGGCCAGCACCTCCACGAGTATCTCCTCTGGCGGAGGAGCCCAACGAGCACGTTGGGACGATGCTTCCCCGCTGGTCATGGCCCGCATGAGCATCCTCGATCGCACCCACGGCATGGGCGAGACCGAGCTGTTCAAAGCGCTGGTCGACATCAGCCACGGCATCGCCGCCGACTACAAGCACCACGAGGACTTCCCTCAGGAAATTCGGGACGGCATCTTCTACGTCCTGGAACTGGATGCCCACCTCCGCCGGATGGCCCAGGAGCTGTCCTAATGTCCTCTTGCGATTCAAGATTCAATCGTTCCTTGACCAGTTTCATCGGCACCGAGCGAGAACGTCGCACTCGGTGCCGATGAACGGCGGCTCGGCAAACGCATTAACGGTGGGGACTGGACCTCAAGGGTGCTCAGGAGAACTCTCAGGTGTAGGAGCGCCGCAACCGGTGACGTGGACAGGGTGAAAATCGACATTTAGGCGTCGGCGATGGCGGGGCGGCTCATTGCTGATTGGGCGAGCCGTTCATGGAAGCGCAGTGCGAGTCCGTCACGGAATTCTGGCCCTGGGCCCAGTGTTTGTGAGGATCGGAATTCCTGTCTGATGGTCATTTTCCAGATTTCCTGCGACACGCGACCGATTGCGCGCTGAACTTGAGGGTGAGGCGAGGTTGCCTTTCAGTGCGATCTGCAAAGGGACTTCATGTGGCAATGTGGGGACGGGCTGGAGTATGGGCTCGTTGAACCGCACTCAACTGCACTGAATGGCGTGCAGCAGCGCTGCTTCTGCCTGCGGTATAAGGGTATTCGCTGCTGCATGCCCTTTGGGTAATCCATTCTGGACTCTTGTAGCAGTAGTGGATGGCCAGTTGGTGCAGAGCTGGAGTAGGTCGCCGGAATCGGCGAAATGGGTCAGAGTTTCCATCTAGTTTTCGGTGCTGGTAGAGGTTTCCTTGGAAGCGAACGCCTGAGATCAGGGAGCGGTCACTTCGGGTCGGGTGTGCGGGTTGAGAGGGAAGCGCGCTCGCGTTCTTGGAATTCGCGGGGGGAGAGGCCGTGGAGGCGGGTGAAGGCGGTGCTGAAGGCCGGGAGGTGGGCGTAGCCGACGCGGCGGGCTACGGTGCTGGGCTTGGCGTTGCTGGCGAGCAGGTCGCGGGCGATGCGCATGCGGGCGGCGTAGCGCCAGCGGGCGAAGGGCATGCCGGTCTCGGCGCGGAAGGCGCGGTGGACCTCGGCGGGGACGTCGAACAGGACGGATTCGCGGGAGATGTCGATGTGGCGCAGGTAGTCCAGCGCGGCGGCGCGGGCGCGTGGGTCGGTGGGCATGGGCACGGACAGCGCTCGTTGCGCGGCGACCTGTTCGGCGAAGAGGTCGAGGATGTGACGGGGGTTGTAGTCGTCGGGATGCAGGCCGGATCGGGCGCTGATGGAGCAGTGCATCAGGTAGTCGTCCCAGGCGGGGGAGAACTGCACCTGTAGCGGCTCGGCCAGTTGGAGGTCGGCGACGGTCGCGCTTCCGAGGGGCAGCGAGATGGAGTTCTCGCGGAGACCGGTGATGTGCTTCAAGCCTGCGGGAATCCAGGTCGCGACGCCGCGGTGTCGTTCGTAACGGCTCTCGCCGATGTCGAGGTATCCGCTGCCGCGGTAGATCCAGCTCAGGACGTGCACGTGGTTGGCGTGCCGGGGTGTGCGGGCAGCGGGGAGCGGATCGGACGCGGCAGCGAGGGAACCCCGCGTCATGCGCATGAGCTCATCGGTCTGACGGGCCAGGGTGGCGCGCGGTGTCAGGTCGACGTGCGCGGAGCTGGCGGCGAGCTTTCTGCTGAAGTCGTAGGGCGTTGGTCCGTAGTGCCGCTTGAACGCGCGAGTGAAGCCGTTGCGGCTGGCGAAGCCCACCCGTGCGGCGACCTGGTCGACGTCGAATCCCGCGGCCAGGAACTCGACGGCCGCGATCAAGCGGTTGCGCAGCCGCCACTGCTCAAAGGTGAGCCCGGTGCCTGCGAGGAAGTCGCGGCGCAAGGTCCGAGGGCTTGAGAGCGCCCTGGCCGCCCACTGCTCGACAGTGAGGTCGATCGCGGGGTCGCGGATCAGCTCCTCGGCCACGGCTTTGGCGCCGGCGGCTCTCGGCAGCTCCGGCGGTGAGGCGTCGGGCGCGGGTGCTCGGTCGCGGCCGAGGAGATCGGTGATCGCGTCCTGGAAGTACCCGTGCCCGGTCAACGGGGTGACCAGGAGGTTGAAGTGCTGGATCAGCCAGTCCTGCCAACCGTCGGGGACCTGGAACCGAGTCGCTTCGCGCGGGCCGTCGGTAGCCGGGTGGAGCCACAGGGGGAAGGCGACCGTGCCTGGCTCGGTGTTGATCGCGCGATGGTTCCACCCGAGCGCGGGAATCCACGCACCGTGCCCGGCGGTGAGGTGGAACGCCGCAACGCCGTCGATGCGCACGTGCGCTGTGCCGGTGCGGACCCAGATCAGCAGCGGGCGGCGGGGATGTCCGGTCGAGTCCGACCGCGCCGCCGGGATCGGCGGGGCCTCGCTCGCGTCGGCGGGAAACGGCGATGAGAGGGCCACGCCCATAAACGATATGGCAGTCTGCGCACACCATTGAAGGTAAGGATTGCCTAACCTCTGTCTGTTTGCTCCGTCGAACGACCAGGAAGGACCGCCTTCGTGCCGAAGACCTCACGCCGGCTCACCGTGCGCCCAGTGACCCTGCGCGAAGTCGAGGTCCTTCGGGTGGCGGACCTGACGCCGGGGATGCGGCGGATCACGCTGGGCGGAGCGCAGCTGCGCGCGTTCACCTCGGCAAACGGCTTCCCGCAGCCCGCGTTCGACTCGCTCGGTTTCGATGACGACATCCGGCTGGTGTTCCGCGCCCCCGGCCACGCCGAGCCGGTGCTGCCGGTGCAGCGAGAGCGGGGCGTGGACCTGCCGAGAAACCCCCGGCCCCTGTCGAAGGCCTACACGGTCCGCCGCTGGAGCGCTGAGGCCGGCGAGCTGGACGTGGACTTCGTCAAGCACGGCATCGGCGTGGGCACCACCTGGGCCTACCGCGTGCAACCAGGCGAACGCGTCCACTTCTACGGCCCGAGCTCCTCGCGCTCGCTCCCCGGCGACGCGGACTGGCTCTTGGTGGTCGGGGACGACACCGCTCTTCCCGCCATCGCTCGGCTGTTGGACGAGCTGCCGGAGGACGCGCGGGCACGGGTGTTCGTCGAGGTCGCCGAGGACTCACATCGGCTGGAGCTGCGCGAGCTGCCGCACGTCGAGGTGACCTGGCTGGTGCGTGGCGATGCCGAGGCGGGGACGAGCAGCCTGCTCCTGGACGCGGTCAAGAACGGCGGCTGGTGGGAGGGGCAACCGTTCGCGTGGCTCGCCGGGGAGCACACGTCCGTTCGGGACCTGCGACGCCATCTGGTCGAGGGCCGGGGCGTGCCGAAGGAGGACATCGACTTCGCCGGGTACTGGCGGCGCGGCGAGGTCGTCGCCCTGGAGACCGACGCGGCGGTACCCGACCCGGAGAAGACGAAAACCCCGTTCGAGCGGCTTCGCGAGCTGACCGAGTTGGTAGCGCCGACCGCGATCCGTGCCGCCGTCGAGCTGGGCGTCCCTGACCTGATCTCCCGAGGCGTCACCAGCGTCGCGGACCTGGCCGTCAAGGCGGGCGCGGACGAGCGGGCACTCCACAAGCTCCTGCGCTACCTGCACACCCTGGACGTCCTGACGGAGACCGAGCCTGGCCACTACGGACTCGCCCCGACGGGCGAGGTGCTGACCAACGACTTCATGGTCGACGCCCTGCACCCGGCCGGGGTGGTCGGCCGCGAGATGCTCGGCATGCGCGGGCTCACCGAGTCGATCCGTACCGGCCGGGCGTCCTACGCCTCGGTCACCGGCCAGACCTACGTCGAGGTGCGCGCCGAGCAGGACTACGAGGACCGCTACCTGGAGCGACTGGCGAAGTTCCAGCCCGCGCTGGCCGAACCCATCGCCGCATCGGAGCTCCTCACCGGCGTCGAGCACGTGGTGCTCCACTCCGGCGGGGCCGGTGCTCAGGCCCGCGAGTTCGTAGCCGCCCACCCTGGCCTGCGCGTGACGATCTGCGCGCTGCCCGCCCAAGCGGACTGGCTGCGCCGTGACCTGCCCGCCACCATTCCCGATGAGGCGCAGCGCGCGCGGGTGACGGTGGTCGAGCAGTCCGTCTTCGAACCGGGCCCGCCGGCGAACGCCGTGTTCGTCATCCGCGCCTTCAAGGCCCTCGCCGACGCTGATGCCGCCCACGCCCTGCGCCGAGCCGCCGAGCAGCTCCTTCCCGGTGGCCGGGTGCTGCTGATCGAGGAGACCTTCGATGGCCTCGACGAGCACGACGGCGGAGCTGACCTGCTCGCCCTCACCGTGCACGGCTCCGGACTGCGGACCCCCGGCGAACTCGATGCCGTCATCGCCCGAGCGGGACTCCGCTGCCGGGCGAGGCACACCGTCGGCTGGGGCACCACCATCCGCGACCTCGTGCCGGCCAGCTCCCACTGACCTTTCGCACAGCACAGAAGAGAAAGAGCACAAACATGACTACGACACTCCTGAGACGACGGGGCCCGGTCCTGGCCGCCTTGCTGAGTGCCACGCTCGTCCTTTCCGCCTGCGGCAGCAGCGGCGACGGCGCCACCAAACCGGCCGGGGAGATGCGCACCGTCAAGGCCGACAACGGCAGTGTCAGCGTTCCCGTGAAGCCGCAGCGGGTCGTCACGATCGGCAACACGACGCTTCCGTTCATCGACATGGGTGGCGCGCCGGTGGGGGCCACCGAGGTGACCGCCTCCGAACTCGGCCTCGTTCCCGAGAAGCAGAAGGCCACGTTCAAGGCAGCGACGAACCTCGGCGCCAGCGGTGACCAGGTCGACCTGGAGAAGCTCGCCAACCTGAAGCCGGACCTCATCCTGGCCCAGCTCCCCGACGGCGAGTTCAAGAAGATCGAGAACCAGCTGAAGCCGATCGCCCCGACGCTCTTCTGGGGGCTCGACACCGAGTGGAAGGCACTCGCGGGCGGCGTCGCCGAGGCCGGGAACGTGACGAACGAGCTCAGTGCGCAGAAGGCGGAGTTCGAGAAGAAGATCGCCAAGATCAAGCAGACGCACCGCAAGATCATCGACGAGACCTCGTTCGTCAACGTCGACCGCTGGGAGAGCTCCGATCCCGGAACGTTCTCCATCGCGGACTTCGGGTGCGTCGAGATCGCCCAGGACGACCTCGGCATGAAGTTCCCCAAGGCGGCCGAGGGCAAGGACCCCCTCGGCTGGACGTCCCTGCCGTTCGAGCAGATCGCGGGACTGTCCAAGTACGACGTGATCACCTACCCCGTCGACGCCGACGGCCGCCCGAAGCCGGCGTTCGCGCCCGTCGTCGAGACCAACACCTGGAAGGCGCTGCCTGCCGTGAGCTCGGGCCGCGCGCTCGGACTCTTCTGCCCCGGCAACAACTCCTACCGGCCCGTCCTGCAGTACCTGGACTCGCTCGACCGAGCGCTGGCGAACCTGCCCGCCAAGAAATGACCGCTCTCGCTCCGCCACTCGTTGGGCCGGACACCGTGAAGGCGCCACGGCCGCGGCTGCGTCGCTCGGTCGGCCTGGTCGTCGTGCTCGTGGTGCTGCTGGTCCTGCTGGTGGCGAGCATGATGATCGGGTCAACGGCGATCGCGCCGTCGGTGGTGTGGGACGCCCTGTTCCACCCAGCCGCTGACATCGATCAGTTCGCGATCCGCGACTACCGGCTGCCGCGCACCGTCGTCGGGCTGGTCGTCGGAATGGCGCTCGGGCTCGTGGGGGCGTTGATCCAGGCGCTCACCCGCAACCCGCTGGCCGATCCGGGCACCCTCGGCCTCGACGCGGGCGCGTCCTTCGCGGTGACGGTCGCGGTTGGCGTGCTCGGCGTCGGCGACATCAGCGGCTACCTGTGGTTCGCCGTCGCGGGGGCGATGATCGTCATGCTGGTGGTGCTCGCGCTCGGGTCGACGCGGCAGGGCTCCTCGCCGGTGGTGATGGTGCTCGCCGGGGCCTGCGTCGGCGCGGTGCTCAGGGGTGCGGCGGACGCGCTCCAACTGACCAACCCGGCGGCCTTCGACGCGATGCGGTCCTGGAACGCCGGTTCGATCGGGGGCAGGCCGCTCGATCTGCTGGTGCCGATCCTGCCGGTCTTCGCGGTGGCGCTCGTCCTGGCCTTCGCGGTGTCAGGGCCGCTCAACGCCATGGCTCTCGGCGACGATCTGGCGCGCACGCAAGGAGTTCGGGTGACCCGCGCGCGTGTCCTCGCGATCATCGCGCTCACCCTGCTCGCCGGGGGAGCGACCGCGATCGCTGGCCCCATCGGCTTCGTCGGTCTCATGGTGCCGCACGTGGCTCGCTGGATCGTCGGCCCGAACCAGCGGTGGATCTTCGCCTACAGCGTCCTGCTGGCCCCGGCGCTGCTGTTGGCCTCCGACATCCTCGGCCGGATCGTGATGCGCCCCAGCGAGATCCCCGTCGGCGTCGTCACCGCGTTCGTCGGCGCTCCCGTTCTCATCGCGCTGGTGCTGCGGAAGAAGGCGAGTGGACTATGAGCACTCGACCGCCGGAGGCGGACCAGGTGGACTTCGGGCACCGCGTGCTGGTGCTGCGGCGCCGGAGGATCGCGGTACGGCTCGAATGGCGTTCGGTCGTCGTCTGCGCGGTGCTCGCGCTGGCGGTCGCGGGCATGGCGGTGCTCGCGCTGATGACCGGCTCGTACCCGCTCAGCGCCGGGCAGGTGGTCTCGGCGCTGACCGGCGGCGAGACGGGGCTCGTCCACAGCATCGTGGTCGAGTGGCGACTGCCCCGGGTGGCGGCGGCGCTGGTGTTCGGCGCCTCGCTCGGGGTGTCCGGCGCGATCTTCCAATCCCTGCTGCGCAACCCGCTCGCCGAGCCCGGCATCATCGGGTTCTCGCAGGGCTCCTACACCGGTGCGCTGATCGTGATCCTGGTCGTCAACGGCACCTACTGGCAGTTGGTCGGCGGGGCGTTGCTGGGCGGGATGGCCACCGCCGTCGTCGTGTACGTGCTCGCCTACCGGCGTGGGGTGCAAGGGTTCCGGCTGATCGTCGTCGGCATCGGCATCTCGGCCATGCTGGGGTCGCTGAACACCTGGCTGATCCTCAAAGCCGACCTGAAAGTCGCGATGGCCGCCGCCGCGTGGGGCGCGGGCTCGCTCAACGGCACGTCCTGGAACCAGGTTCTCGTCGGCGGCGCGTTCATCGTCGTGCTCCTGCTGCTGGCCGCGATGCTGAGCCGGCCGATGCGGCAGCTGGAACTGGGTGATGAAGCGGCCGCCTCCCAAGGGGTTCGGGTCGCGCCTGCCCGCCTCGGCCTGATCGGGGTGGGGGTCGCGTTGACGGCGACGGTCACCGCCGCGTCGGGGCCGATCACGTTCATCTCCCTGCTGGCACCTCAGATCGCTCGCCGGATCGCCCGCACCGCGGGGATCACCCTCGCGCCCGCCGCCTTCGTCGGCGCCCTGCTGTGCCTGGTGGCGGACTACCTCGCCCAGCACATCGCGCCCACCCCGCTGCCGGTGGGGACCATCACCGTCATGCTCGGCGGCGGCTACCTCGGCTGGCTGCTGTTCACCGAAGCCAGGAGACGCCTGTGACCACTTTCCTCGGAGGCCCCGGAGGCCCGGGAGGCGCTCGCCTGCACGTGGATTCGGCGACGATCGGCTACGGCAAGCGCCTCATCTGCGAGGACCTGTCGGTGGCCATCCCGGACCGCTCGTTCACGGTCATCGTGGGGCCGAACGCGTGCGGCAAGTCCACCCTGCTGCGCGGGCTGGCACGGCTGCTCAAACCCGGCGCTGGGCAGGTGGTCCTGGACGGGGCGGACATCAGCTCCTTCAAGAGCAAGGAGGTGGCGCGGCGGGTCGGGCTGCTGCCGCAGACCTCGATCGCTCCGGACGGGATCACCGTGGCCGAGCTGGTGGCCCGGGGCCGGTACCCGCACCAGGGCTTCGGCAGGCAGTGGACCGAGACCGACGAGCAGGCCGTGCTGAGGGCGATGAACCACACCGCGGTCTCCGCACTGTCCGGCCGTCTGGTGGACGAGCTCTCCGGCGGGCAGCGGCAGCGCGTGTGGGTGGCCATGGCGCTCGCCCAGCACACCGACATCCTGCTGCTCGACGAGCCGACCACCTTCCTCGACATCGCCCACCAGATCGAGCTGATGGAGCTGTTCACCGATCTGCACCACGCCGGCCACACCCTGGTCGCCGTCCTGCACGACCTCAACCACGCCGCCCGCTACGGCACCCACCTGATCGCCATGAAGGACGGCCAGGTCGTCGCCGAAGGCACCCCCGACCAGGTCGTCACCGCCGATCTGGTCGAAGAGGTGTTCGGTCTGCCCTGCCTGGTCGTGCCCGATCCGGTGGCCGGTACCCCGCAGGTCGTGCCGCTCGGCCGCGACCGAACCCGGCAGCGGTCCACCGACTACGCACGTGAAGAGAGCAGGACATGACCAATCCGTTCGTCGAGAAGCTGTCGACCGGGGAGTGGAGTCCTGAGAGGTTCAGGCGGCACCTCGTGGAGACCGGTGCTCCGCTGGTCGAGCGGGTCCTGGCGGACGAGGTGGACGTGACGTTCGTCGACGAGCCCGGAGACGACACGACGGTCACCCTCTCGGTCGTCATCGGTCCCGTCATCGGCTTCAACAAGATCGACACGGAGTTCGCTGCGGTGCCGGGGACGCCGTTTCGCGTTCTCACCCTGCGGATGCGTTCCGATCTGCGCTTCTCGTACGTGTTCACCAGATGCGGACAACGGGTATCGGACCCGTTCAACCCGCCGCCGAGGTTCTCCGAGTGCTCGGTCGAGAGGTTCTCCGGGGCCTCGGTGGCAGTGCTGCCCGACGCGGCGCCGTTGCCCTGGCTCGATCAGGCCGAAGCGCGGCCGGCACCGGCCATGGAGTCCGCCGTGTTCGCGAGCGAGCTCCTGGGGAACGAGCGCCGCATCTGGATCTCGATGCCCCCTGGCGAGTTCTCGGACGAGAGCGCACTGCCGTTCGTGATCCACTTGGACGGCACCCCGGACCACAGCGCGCCGAGCGTTCGTGATGCCCTTGTCCAGGCGGGACTGATCCGGCCTTGCGCGGTGGTTCTCGTCGACCAGCTCGGACTGCGGCGCTACCAGGAGTTGCTCTGCGATCCGGTGTTCTCGCAGATGCTGGTCGATGAGCTGGTGCCCTGGCTGCTCGAGCGGTATCCGCTCTCGCGGGACCCCGGGGACGTGGCGCTGGCCGGTGAGAGCTTTGGCGGACTGTGTGCCGCGTGGACAGTGCTGCACCACCCGGCGACGTTCGGAAACGCCATCGTCCAGTCGCCCTCGTGCGGCTACCACCCTGACCTCAAGATGGGCACCGGCGCGGACGAGCTGCTGCGCCGTACCCCCGTGCCGACGTTGATCGCCGACTTCCTGGCCGCGGAACCGGTGCCGATCCGCGTCTTTCACGATGTCGGCGAGCTGGAGAGTTCGATCACCCACAGCCGCTGGTTGGACCAGGTGCTCACGCAGAAGGGGTACGACACCGCCTTCCGGGAGTTCGCGGGCGGACACGACTACGCGTGGTGGCGAGGGCTCTTCGCCGATGCCCTGCGCTGGTGCTTCCCCCGCCAGGCGCAGCGATCGTGACCCGTACCGACCCCGCCGGACTGGGCAGGGGACCGCTGACCCGGTGGCTGCCGGTGCTCGGCCAGGCTCGCGGCGAGCCTGGCGATCTCCCGCCGTTCGA
>NZ_MUMH01000012.1 GCF_002155965.1 Allokutzneria sp. NRRL B-24872 | reverse complement strand
GCGTGGGGGAGGGTGTTCGTGGGTGGGGGGAGGGTGCTCGTGCAGCTGCGCAAACTGGTCGCGGCGGCGGTTGTCACCGTGCTGGCGGTCACCACCAGCGCCTGCGGTTTCGAGAAGGAGCCGGAAGGCCCGCCGGTGGTCCGCATCGGGGTCGGTGGGCTGCCGCTGCTGGTGTACCTGCCCACCACGCTCGCGCAGCGCCTCGGCCACTACGCCGACGAGGGCCTCGACGTGCGCCTGCAGGAGTTCCAGTCCGGCGCGAAGGCGCTCAAGGGCTTGCAGGCCGGTGAGGTCGACGTGGTCAGCGGCTTCTACGACCACGCCATCCAGATGCAGGCGCAGCGCAAGCCGGTCAAGGCGTTCGTGAACATGCTGCGCTACCCCTCGCTGGTGCTCGCCGTCTCGCCGAAGACCACCAAGCGGATCACCTCCATCGCCGATCTCAAGGGCGCCAAGGTCGGCGTCACCGGACCGGGCTCCTCGACGGACTTCCTGCTCAAGTACCTCCTCGTGCGCAACGGGCTGCACGCAGAGGACGCCCAGGCGCAGGCCATAGGGGGTGACACGAGTGCCGTCGAGGCCATGGAAACCGGCAAGGTGGACGCCGCCGTCATGATCGACCCCGCGTTCTCCCTGCTGCAGAAGCGCTTCGGCGTCGACCGGGTGCGCGTGCTCAGCGACACCAGGACCGCGGCCGGGGTGCGCGCGGAGTTCGGCGTGTCCACCTACCCCGCGACGGTGCTCTACTCCGGCTCGACCTGGGTCGGCGACAACGCGGTGGTCGCGGGCAAGCTGACCAGGGCGATCGTCCGGACGCTCGACTGGATGCGCAAGCACACCGCCGCCGAGATCGCCGAGAAGATGCCTCGCGAGTACGCGGGCGGCGATTTCGAGACCTACGTCCAGGCCATAGCGCACGCCAAGGACGCCTTTTCCCAGGACGGTGCCATCCCCATCAACGGGGCCGAGGCGGTCTCGGGCATTCTCCGGCAGTTCGACGCCGAGATAGCGCGCATTTCCGTCGTTCTGGAAGACACGTTCACGAATGAGTTCGTCACTCAAAGCTGAACGATGTTCTTGTTTTGTATCGATCCTGTATGTCCGAATCCTAGGCTTCTTCGCATCAGCGCGTCCCGCCATTCCCTGTCGCCGGCGGGATTGCGCTGACGGACTCTCCCTGCATGTCCGAAGAAGTGAGGATCAGATGGCTACCGTTACCGTCAGAACGGCGGTCGCGGCGCTGGCCACCAGCGCCGCCACCCTGCTCGCCCTCGCCACCCCGGCCACGGCCGCCCCCAACCTGCGCACCCCGTTCGACTGCGGGCAGGTGTGGAACGCCAACACCCGGACCAACCACAACCCGCAGCTGTCGGTGGACTTCCAGCGCGGCGACGCCCAGGGCAAGAACGTCCGCTCCAGCGCCGCGGGCAAGGTCGTCACCCGCCGCGACCTCGGCGGTTCGAGCTACGGCAAGTACATCGTCGTCGACCACGGCGGCGGCTGGCAGACCCTGTACGCGCACCTCAGCGCGTTCAACGTGGCACTGGGCGCGAGCGTGAGCACCGGAACGATCATCGGCAAGGTCGGCAGCACCGGCGGATCGACCGGCCCCCACCTGCACTACGAGCAGAAGCTCAACGGCGTCGTCAAGCGCGCGGTGCTCAACGGCAAGGCGATCGCCTACTTCGGCAACACCTCGATCACCAGCAGCACCGGCTGCTGACGACCGGCGGACCTGGGGGCAGCTCCCGGCGTTCTCGCCGGGAGCTGCGTCCCTTTGGACCTGTTCTCCAGCGCCCGCCGCTGGCAGGCTCTTTTGATCTTCGTCCGCCCCGGAGGTCCCGTGCGCACTGTTCTCGCCCTCGTTGCCGCGTTGGCGGCGAGTCTCCTTCCGGCTCCGGCCTCCGCTGCTGTAAGCGACGCCGATCTGGCCTATCACTGGGCGCCCGTGCACTACCAGGACACTGATTCCTCGAACGCCAGCGCTGATTACCTCTCGCCCATCGACTTCGACGGGAACTGGAAGGGCAAGGACAACTGGGAGAACCAGGCGCAGCAAAAGCAGAACCTGCGCGGAGCGGCCTATTACTCGGTGACCGAGAACGCGAACTTCTACTACCTGCTCTACGCCTTCTTCCACCCGCGTGACTGGAGCGACTGGAACCCGCTCGAAGAGCACGAGAACGACCTGGAGGGCGTCCTCGCCGTCGTCGAGAAGGGCGGCCAGTGGGGGACGCTGCGCGCGATGATCACCGTGGCGCACCGCGACTTCTACTCCTACACGCCCGCGGGCAGCCCGTTCACCAGCGGCGGCGAGAACATCGACGGCACCGTGCTGACCACCGCGCACGACGGCCTCGCGCGGGCGTCGACCTTTCAGGAGGCGAAAGGGCACGGGCTCTACCGCTGGAACGGCAAGGACTTCCCCGGCGGCGACGGCATCGTCTACTACCCGACCCGCGGCGCCGGTGAGGTGCCCAGCAGCGGCAACGACCGCTCGGTGGGCTACCAGCTGATCAACATCTTCGAGGTCGGTGGGCTGTGGGCGCACCGCGGCGACTCGGCGACCTTCCACGCGTGGGGGACCTTCGCCGGGGACAACGGCAAGGACAACGCCGCGAACGCGCCGTGGGGCTGGGACGACCACAACGACAAGCCGGGCCGGGGCGAGCTGGCCACCGATCCGGCCAGGGTGGTCCGCGACTACTTCGGCAACGCGGGCGGTCAGAGCTCCAGCTACGTCAGGAACCCGTACCGCTGACCGCGCCGATCGAGGTGTACCCGCCCGCGACCGCCCAGTCCGAGCCGGTGATGAAGGCCGAGGACGGCGAGCACAGGAACAGCACCACCTCGGCGACCTCGGCCGGATCGGCGACGCGGCCCAGCGGGTGGAACGGCGTACCACCTGGTTCGGCGGCCTCGCCGGTGAACTGGTCCAGCACCTCCGACCAGGTCCACGCGGGGGAGACGGAGTTGACCCGGATGCCGTCCTCGGCGAAGTCCGCCGCGATGCTCCTGGTCAGCTCCACCAGCGCGGCCTTGCCGACCGGGGCCAGCCAGCGGCTGCGCCGCGCGGTGCCGTCCGAGGTCAGGTTCACGATCGCCCCACCGGCTCCGCGCAGGTGGCGGTGGGCGGCGCGGGCCGTGATCGCCGCGCTGACCACGCCGGAGTTGAGGGAGTCCAGCCAGTGGAAGCGCTCCGCGCCCTGCCCGGCGGGGCTCGCGCCGAGGTTGATCACCGCGTCCAGCCCGCCGAGCTCGTCGGCCGCGCGCCGCAGGCAGGCCGAGACCTGGGCGTCGTCGGTCAGCTCGCACCGGGCGAAGCGCACGCCGGGGCCGACCCGCTCGTCCGGGCGGGCGTCGCCGAGCAGCACCCGCGCCCCGGCCTCGCGCAGCGCGTCCAGCACGGCGGCGCCGATGGGGGTCGCCCCGGTGCCGGTGGACCCGCCCAGCACCACAACGGACCTGCCGGCCAGCTCCCGCATAATCCTCATTCCCTGGGCTGCCACCACGATGACGCGGTGGGCGTGGTGTCGCCAAGCCCCCCGACGCACCCTCGATACAGTTTGCGCAGTGAAGTGCACATTTCACTTGGGGAGGTTCACCGGGATGCTCGAAGGTCCACATGCGGGACCGCGCCGCGCTTCGCACCGGCTCCCGCTGGACGGTCACACCCTGCTCCGCACCCGTGACCTGGACGCCTTCCGCGAGCAGATCACCCGGTCCTTCTGCCCGCACCGGGTGGAGCTGATCGGGCCGGGCGCGCGACTGGACGCGCGGCAGCACGGCGCGCAGTTCGGCCGCGTGGGGCTGCACTACGTCGACTACGGCGCGCGGGTGCGCGTCCAGGCCGAGGCCATCGACGGCTTCTTCGCCGTGCAGATCCCCCAATCGGGGAGCGGGGTGATCCGCAGCGCGCGGCACGAGGTGGTGCTGGGTGCCAACCGGGCCTCGGTGCCCGGGCCGACCGACGACGTGGACATGGTGCTCGACGGCGGCACCCCGCAGCTGGTGGTCCGGCTCGACCGCGAGGCCGTCGAGAGCCGGCTGCACCAGCTGCTCGGCCGACCGCCGCGCGGGGTGCTGCGCTTCGACCTGGGCATGGACCTGGGCACGCCGCAGGCCCGCGCGTGGCTGGCCCAGATCCGGTGGGCGTGCGCCGAGCTGGAGCGCGCGGCGACGCCCGCCCCGCTGGTCGCCGAGCACCTGGAGCAGTCGCTGATCACCGGGCTGCTGCTGGCGCAGCGCTCCAACTTCTCCGACGCGCTGCACGCCGATCAGGCCGCGTCGATGCCGAAGACGGTGCGGCGCGCCATCGACCTCATCGAGGGCCACGCCGCCGAAGCGCTCACGGTCGAGGACCTGGCCGAGGCCGTCGGTGTCGGCGTCCGCGCGCTGCAGGGCGGTTTCCGGCGGCACCTGGACACCACGCCCATGGCCTACCTGCGCGAGGTCCGGCTGGCCAGGGTGCACGACGAGCTGCGGGCCGCCGACCCGAGCGCGGTGACCACCGTGACGGAGGTGGCCTCGCGATGGGGATTCTGGCACCCCGGGCGCTTCGCCGCCGCCTACCGCCAGCGCTACGGCGAGACCCCTTCGGCCACGTTGCAGCGCTGACGTCGCGACTGCGATTTATGTCCATTGTGGACTTCATTCGGTGTCGGCCCGGTCACCGGCTGATGACGAATCCGTTGTCCTCCAGGGATATGCCCGTGTCCCTCGGCGACTGTCCGGTTGAACCGCGTTAACGGATGTTCTCCTCCTGCGAAAAATCGCCTAAACTGGAGCATTACTCAGCAGGAGGTGTCGCGATGGAGGAGTGGGTCAACAGTATCGCGTGGTCGAACGTGTTCACCCTGGTGTTGGCGGTAGCGGCCATCATGGCGGCCGTGATGGCATGCGCCATGCTGGCGAAGAGCCTGGACCGCGCGCTGCGCAAGGAGCGCCGCGGCAGCCGCAGGGGAGACGACGAGCCGCTCAGCGTCATCGCTGAGCGTTCGTCCACATAGGACGTTCAACGCGATTCGCGCGGCCCTGCACCTCAGACTCCGAAGAATCCGGGCGCGGTTCTCGTCGAGGTGCGGGGGCTCCGCCGCTGAAGCCCCGCTTCCTGTTGCCGTCGCGACGGGTTCCTCTTCTTGAGCAGTCGTGCGAGGAAGCCGCGTCGCCGCGCGCTCGCGTGCAGTTCTTCCGCTCGGTACTGGTGCATCTGGTAGATCTGCAACGGGTCCACGGCTCTAATCACCTTCCTTGTCGGGGGTGTCCGCGAGCGTGCTCGCGAGGAACAGCCGCACCGCTCGGTGGCCTTCCGGGCGCAGCTCGGCGTTCTCGAAGCGGTCGTGGTAGCGCTGCAGGAGCGCGGTCATCTCCGCGCGCAGTTCCTTCAGCTCCTCGGGCGTCACGAACGCCAAGGTGGCCGAGAAACCGTTGGCCTTGCGCCATTCCTCCGGTTCGGACGGGCCTCGGCGCAGCGCCGACTTCATCCGCGTCGCCTCGAAGTCCAGGAACGCCTCGGTCGCGGCCTGTCCCGCCGCGGCGCTCTCCGGGCTGGAGTCGGTGGCGTTGACGTCCCACGACTGCTCGGTGCTGGCGATCCGCCACGGCTTCTCCCGGCCCTGGCCGCCGGGCGCCTGCTCCACGTAGCCGTACTTGGCCAGCGTGTTCAGGTGGTAGGAGCAGTTCGCCACGCTCTCGCCGAGCGCCTCCGCGCACCTGGTCGCGGTGGACTGCCCCTGCACGGTGAGCAGATCGATGATCTTCCAGCGCAGCGGGTGGGCGAGCGCCCTGAGCTGCTTGGGGTCCTGGATGTTGCTGTGCTTCTTGGTGGGCATGCATAACAAGGTATCTTGCTAAAGACTTGTTTAGCAAGAGTTCTTGTTATGCGGTCGGCGGGGCAACCGGGCGCCAGTCGATGGGCGTGGACAGCACCATCGCGCTGGAGGTCTCGCCGTAGCGCGACAGCCGCTCCAGCAGCTGCTCCAGCGCGCGGATCGTCGGCGCGGCGACCTTCACCACCGAGCAGATGTCGCCGGTCAGGCGCACGACCTCCATCACCTCGGGGCAGTCCGCCAGCAGCTCCGGGTGCACCGTGATGCAGCGCGCGCCGTAGCACTTCATCCGCACCAGCGCGATCACCGGCCGTCCGGCCGCCGTCGGGTCCACGCGCGCGTGGTAGCCCTGGATCACTCCGGCCGCTTCGAGTCGCCGCACGCGCTGGGCCACCGTCGGCGCCGACACGTGCACGCGGCGGGACAGCTCGTTGTAGGACAGCCGAGCGTCCTCCTGGAGCGCGTCGAGCAGGGCCCAGTCGACCTTGTCCAGCGGCGTGTTCATGACCGTAAGCCTAGGTCGGCGATCTGTTTCCGGCTGGAAAGCGCAAGGCCCGCATTGGCCGTCGGCGTCCATTCCACCCAGCGGATTCGCGGAGCACCATGATGCGGGTGAAGACGACCCAAGAGCCCAACCTGGACTTCGCGGGCACCACCCCCTACGAGGACTACGTGCACGCCTCGGTGCTGCACTCCCTGCAACAGCGGTGGTCGAGCGATCCGGGCGAGATGTCGTTCCTGGTGATCACGCAGATCATGGAGCTGTACTTCGGGCTGCTCTGCTTCGAGTGGCAGCAGGCCCAGCAGGAGCTGCGCGCCGACGACCTCGACTCCGCGCGGCGCACCCTGCACCGCAGCGTGCTGCACCTGCAGGGGGTGAACGCGGCGTGGCGCTCGATCGCCAGGATGACGCCGGAGGAGTTCAACGCCTTCCGCAGCAACCTCGGCGAGGGCTCCGGGTTCCAGTCGGCGATGTACCGGCACATGGAGTTCCTGCTCGGCGAGAAGTCGGCTTCCATGATCGTCCCGCACCGCGCCGTGCCCGCCGTCGAGGCCGAGCTGGAGTCCGCGCTGCGCTCGCCGAGCCTGTACGACGACGTGCTGGAGTACTTGTCCCGCAGGGGTTACGCGATCCCGGCGTCGGTTCTGGAGCGCGACCGCTCGCGTGTCTACCAGGCGGATGCGGGTGTGGAGCGGGTGTGGACGGAGATCTACTCCTCGCGCGCCGAGCACCACGACACCCAGCAGCTCGGCGAGGTGCTGACCGACATCGCCGAGGAGTTCGCGCGCTGGCGCTACGACCACCTGCTCGCCACCCGCCGCGCGATGGGCGCCAAGGTCGGCACCGGTGGCTCGGCGGGCGTGGCGTGGCTGGAGAAGCGCACGCAGCGCACCGTTTTCCCCGAGCTGTGGACCGCCCGCAGCTACGTCTGACTTCCTGGGAGTGTTGATGCTTTCCCTCGCCGAGCGCGCCCGCGAACTCGACGCGACCGACCCCCTCGCTTCCTGCCGGAAGCTGTTCGACCTCGACGACTCGGTGGTCTACCTCGACGGCAATTCCCTTGGCGCACCGCCGCTCTCGGTCGCCGAGCGGATGGAGGACGTCGTCCGCAACCAGTGGGGCCGCAGGCTGATCCGCTCGTGGGGCGAGGGCTGGTGGACCGCTCCGGAGCGCGTCGGCGACCGCATCGCGCCCCTCGTCGGCGCCGCGCCCGGCCAGGTCGTCGTCGGCGACTCCACCAGCGCGAACCTGTTCAAGGCGTTGGTCGCTGCCTTGCGGATGTCCAAGGGCCGCAACGAGATCGTCGTCGACGCCGCGACTTTTCCCACCGATGGCTACATCGCGTCCTCGGTGGCGCGGCTGACCGGTGCCACCGTGCGCGCGGCTCCGCTGGATGCGCTGGAGCTCAACGCGAACACCGCTGTGGTGTTGGCCAACCAGGTCGACTACCGAACCGGCCGGGCTTACGACGTCGCCGCCGTCACCGCTTCGGTGCACGCGGCGGGCGCGTTGGTGCTGTGGGACCTGTGCCACAGCGTTGGCGCTCTCCCCGTGGACCTCGACGCGAACGGTGTCGACTTCGCCGTGGGCTGCACGTACAAGTTCCTCAACGGCGGTCCCGGTGCGCCCGCTTTTCTCTACGTGCCAACACGTTTGCAGGCTTCGTTCGATCAGCCGCTCGCCGGGTGGAACGGGCACAAGGCACCGTTCGCCATGGCTCCCGACTTCGAGCCGTCCTCCGAGATCGCCCGCGGTCGCTGCGGCACGCCGGACATCCTGTCCTTGCTCGCGCTGGACGCCGCGCTAGACGTGTGGGACGGCGTGACCATCTCCGACGTGCGCGCCAAGAACCTCGCGCTGACCGGGTTCTTCATCGAGTGCGTGGATTCGCTCGTCGGCTCGCGCGTTTCCGTTGTGACGCCTCGGGATTCTTCTCGTGGCAGTCAGGTCTCGTTGGCGTGTTCGGATGCCGCATCGGTGATGGACGCGCTGATCGCTCGCGACGTGATCGGCGACTTCCGCCCGCCCAACGTGCTCCGCTTCGGCTTCGCCGCCCTCTACAACCGCTACACCGACGCCCTCCGCGCCGCCACCACCCTCGCCGAGCTGGCTTAGGCGAGCACGTCCGCCCGCCTCATCACGCCCCGCAGTCGTCCAGAGAACCCGTTTCGTACTCATAACGGCCTTGGGAGCGTTTCACGCCGCTATGAGTACGAAACGGGTACGGGCGACCCGGGCGGAGAACTACGCGAGCACGTCCGCCAAGGCTCGGAGGACTTCGGGCCAGGCCGTGGAGAGCGGGTCGATCACGGCGAAGTGGCCTGTGCCCGGGAGTTCGCGGAGTTCGCACAGCGGTCCGGCCTGCGCCGCGTAGGTGCGGCTCGCCTCGACCGGCACGATGTCGTCGGCGTCTCCGTGCAGGAGCACCGTGCGCACCTCGGTCGGGGTGAGCCGCATCGGGTCGGCCACCTCGTAGCGGTCCGGCACCGATTCCGGTGTGCCGCCGAGGAGAACGCCCACCGCGTCGTTGTCCAAGCGCCGCCGCGACGCGAGCTCCAGGTCGCACACGCCCGCCAGCGAGACCACGCCCCTGACCTCCGCGCGGGTCGCCGCCCACAACGCCAGGTGGCCGCCCGCCGAGTGCCCGATCAGCGCCACCCGGCTCGTGTCCGCGCGCGGCCCCACCAGCTCCGGCAGCGCTTCGAGCCAGGCTCCCGTGTCGTCGAAGGTGGCCGGCCAGCCGCCCTCCGCTCCCGTGCGGCGGTACTCCGGCGCGCACACCAGGTAGCCCGCTTCGCGCAACGCCACGCACATCGGGCGCGCGTGCACCCTGTCGTACTCCGCCCGCCAGAAGCCGCCGTGGATGACTACCGCGACCGGGAACGGCCCGTCGCCGCGCGGGAACCACAGGTCGGCGACGTGGTCCGGGTGTTCGCCGTAGGTCACCGAGCTGTCCGGCCCCGGCGCCGGGCGGGACAGCACTTCGCGGGAGTCGGTCACGGCTGGACGCTAGCAAAGGGACTGTCGGTGGGGTCTGGGAAGCTGATCATCCCTGCACAGCGTCGAAGGAGAGAACGTGTCGGTCTCGGTCGTCATCAGCGCCGTGGTCATGGGCGTGGTCATCGGCGTCATGGCCCGGATCGTGCTGCCCGGCAAGCAGCGCATCCCGCTCTGGCTCACCGCGCTCGTCGGCATCGGCTCGGCCCTGGTCGGCACCCTGCTCGCGGGCCTGTTCAACCTCAGCGAGACCCCGGGCATCGACTGGATCGAACTGCTCATCCAGCTCGGCATCGCCTCGCTCGGCGTCGCGATCGCCGAGGCGGTCCTGGCCCCCGCCAAGCGCAAGCGCAGGCGCCGCACCAAGGCGAAGGCCCGCCGCTGAGCCCGAGGTTCAGGCGTTCTCCCAGGGCGCGGTTTGCGCCTCCCGCAACTTGTCGCCCAGTCGGGTGACAAGATCAGTGAAAGGGGAGAGGCCAGCATCTCGGGGGAGCCATGCAGCACGCAGTGGGCAGCGTCCGTTCGTTGTGGGACTTGGGCGCGGAGGAGCTCGCGCGGCTGCTGAGCGCTGGCGCGCAGCGCGCGAGCTTCTCCGCGAAGAACGCGGAGAAGCTTTCCTGGGAGCGGAGCCTCTGGCTGTTCCTCGGCCAACTGGTGGAGGAGGGCTTCGGCGAGGTCCACGTCTTGGCGGAGCGGCGACTTCCGTACAGCTCGCGGCGGATCGACCTGATCCTGTGCGGGCTGAGCCCTGAGGACCGCCTGCCTTCCTACGTTCTGGTGGAACTCAAGCAGTGGACCGACGTCGTCTTCATCGACGGCGGGCTCGCCAGGTTCGGCAGGTCGGGGACGATCCGACTCGACCCGTTGGAGCAGGTCACCCAGTACCGCAGATACCTGCTGGACTTCGTGCCGTCGCTCGCTCGCTGTTCGGACATGGTCCACGCCGTCGCCTACCTGCACAACGAAATCGCGCCGGCACGTGAATCCGGCGACGCGTACACGGGCCTCTACTTCAAGAACAACCGTGCGGGCCTGATGAAACGGCTCGGCGGAGTTCTCGACCGCGCCCCGGGACTCGCGGAAGCCGCTGAGCGCTGCGCCGAGGCGTTGATGTCCGCAGTGGCCGCGCCGAGCGGACCGATGCTGTGGTTCTCGGGACAGGAGATCCGCCGTCGTGACCGGTTCGTGCTGCTGGACGAACAGCAGGTCGCGTTCAGAACGGTTCTCCGCGAGCTGGACGACAAGGCCGGGAACGGCCGCAAGAAGGTCGTCGTGGTGGTCGGTGGGCCCGGCTCCGGCAAGAGCGCGTTGGCCCTGAGCTTGATGGACACCCTTGCGCACCAACGACGACGAGTCATGCACGCGACCGGATCGAAGGCGTTCACGGAGTCACTGCGCAAGGTGACCACACGCGAAACCGGTCGAGCGAAGGAGCTGTTCAAGTACTTCTTCGACTTCCGGGAGCACGCGGAGAACCACCTCGAAGTGCTCATCTGCGACGAGGCGCATCGCGTCAGGAACACCGACACCGGAGGAGGGAGCCAGATCGACTCCCTGATCAGGGTCGCGAGCGTGCCGGTGTTCCTGCTCGACGAGCACCAAGCGGTGCGGCACAGCGAGATCGGAACGGTCAATCGGATCGCGGAGGCCGCCGCGAACAACGACTGCGACCTTGTCAAGATCGAACTCAACGGCCAGTTCCGCTATGGCGGATCCGCGCTCTACGACGAGTGGGTCCTCAGGCTGCTCGGCCTCGCTGACGGCGAACCGATCGCGTGGTCCGATCTCGTCGCTGGCCAGGAGGACGACTTCGCCGTGCGTTTCAAGTCGACTCCACACGCCATGGAGGACTGGTTGCGCAGCCAGGAGGCGAACGTCTCTGGCACTGCTCGGATCGCTGCGGGATTTTCTTGGCCCTGGACGGACCCACAAGAGGGGAAGCTGGTGAACGATGTCGTCATCGGCGACTGGCACCGCCCGTGGAACGCCAAACAGAAGTTCGCCGTAGAGGGCGTGCCGTCGGCCTCGCACTGGTCCTTCGGGGACAAGGGGTTCGGCCAAGTCGGGTGTGTGTACACCGCGCAAGGGTTCGAGTACGACTGGGCTGGAGTCATCTTCGGCGAGGATCTCGTGGTGCGGCGCGGACGGTGGCGGGCACAGCTCGGGAAGTCCTGTGACCACGGTGCGTTCAGCGGGCTCCGGGGGAGTCAGAGCACGGTCGAACGAACGGCCGCTCGGCTGATCCTCAACTCCTACAAGGTATTGCTCACCCGGGCGCTGCGCGGCGTGTGCGTGTACTCCGTCGACCAGGAGACGGCCGAGTACCTCCGTGAGCACGCGAGGTAGGACTCAGCCCGTCATCTTGCGGAGGTACTCCTGAGTCTCGGGGTCCGTCGAGTACAGGCACACTCCACGCATGCCTCTGGTCAGCAGAACCTTGTACGTGTTCCTGATCAGCGAGTGGAAGTGCGCGCTCTCGGCCCGTTTCACAAGAGGGTCGTGTGAGTGCTTGGTCTCGGCGACCCATGAGCCTTCCCTGCGGACGAAGTCAGGTCCGAAGATCACGCCCGCCCAGTCGTACTCGAAACCCTGAGCGGTGTACACGCATCCGACTTGGCCGAAGCCTCGGGGATCGCTCGCCCAGTAGTGCGACTCAGGAGCGTCCGCGACCCTCTCATTCGGCTTGGCGTTCCACGGGCGCTGCCACGAACCGATCTGCACGTCGGGAACCAGCACCTTGACGCCGTCTTTGCTGACCGGGGCGCTCCACCGCCAGCAGTACCCGGCAGCGATCCTGGCGGTACCCCCGAACTCCTGTTGCCGCTCGAGCAGCCACTGCTCTAGTTCCTCGACCGAGTCCGCGCTGCGCACGAGGAACTTCTCGTCGGTCTCCGCCGCCAGAGACGACCAGGTCGTCGGCTGGCGCGTCCCGGTGCCGAGCAAGCCCGCGCCCCAGGTGTCGAAGAACTCCGAGCCGCCACAGCGGTACTGCCCGGACAGTCGCACGACATCGACGCGGCATCCGAGCGCCTCAGCCGCTGCGGTGATCTCCGCGAGCGAGCCCATCTCTCCTGGACGCACCACTTGGTGCTCGTCGAGCAGGAACACCGGTACGCGCGCGACGTCGATCAGTTCGTTGACCTGGCGGCGGCCTCTGTCACGGACCGCCTTGGAGGTGAAACGATTGGAGCTGGTTTCCCGGATTCGGTGCGCCTCGTCGCAGATGATCATGTCGAGCGACTGCTCCTCGCTCGTGGTGAAGCTGTTGAAGAACTTGAAGATGTTGCCTGTGCGGCCCTTGACCAGCTTCCGCAATGTGTTGGTGAAGGCGCTCGAGCCGGTGGCGTGGTAGACCCGTCGTCCCTGTCTGGCCAGCTCACCGAGCAGGCTCAGCGCGATGACGCTCTTGCCGGAGCCAGGGCCGCCTAGGATGACCACCACGGTCTGCTGCTTGGAAACGCGCGCCTGCTCGACAGCCCGCTTCACCATCTTGAACGCGACCTGTTGCTCGTCGACCAGGACGAACTGCTCCCGCTCCTTGACCTCCACCGCGACCTGGTCAAGCAGCGGCTTGGACGGAGCGTGCTTGAAGGACAGGAACTCCTCGGCCGCGTGGCGTGCCGCGTCACGCGCGCTGGGCGTGGTGTCCAACAGCTCCCTGAGCTTGTCGGCCATTTCGGCCTTCGTGTCCAACGTGTACAGGCCGTACTCGTCGAAGGCGTAGTTGGAGATCCGCCACACCCCGCTCTTGGTGGCGTTGTGCAGGTACGCGAAGCCGTGCAGCGCGCCGGGGCGCTCGGCCAGGGCGGGGGTCGAGTCGATGAGGTACTCGCAGTAGCCGCGGACCTGGTCGGATGGGTGCAGCACCGGCTGGCCGTACCGGGGGATGACGACCATGTCGCCTTCGGTCTGGTCCACAGTGGACCATTGCTTGAGTTCGACGACGACGTAGGAGGGCGTACCTCGCTTCGGGTGCGTGCCGCACAGGATGACGTCGACCCGCTTGGGGTTGTGCGGAAGCTTGTGCTCGAGCAGGACCTCGACGTGACCGAGGCCGGCGTCGACCACGTCGGCGAGGAACACCGGAAGGCTCTTCTCCCAAGACCGGATCTCCGACGCGCCGACCCCGGACTCGAAGCTGACCCGCGCCTTCTCCGCGAGCTCGAGATGCAGGCGTCCCGCCTGCGCCTCGGGCAGCAGTTGCTGAGCGCTTCGTCGAACCAGAGCCACCGGACCCCCCGTGCGGACGCTTGATCGTCAGACCAGGCTAGTCCGTGCGCCTTTGCGTACCTGGCAAACCCCGGTGGACTTGGGCAGACGCCTGACGGTGTCCGGCTAGAGCGCCAGCGCCGTGCGGGTGGGGGTTTCCGCGCGGAAGAGGTCGAGCACGGGGCAGTGCCGGTCGGCGTTCCAGCGAAGCTCCTCGTAGCGGGCGCGGGTTTCCGGCCCGGTCAGCGAGACCTGCACGCGGATCGCGGTGAAGCCGGGCCGGATGTGCTCGGCGAAGCCGAAGAAGCCGCGCACGTCGAGGTCGCCCTCCACGGTCACGGAGATCCCGTCGAGCTGGATGCCCAGCCGCGCCGCCCAGAACTGGTAGGTGATCACCTGGCAGGAGCCGAGCGCGGCGAGGGCGTACTCGACGGGGTTGGGGGCGACGTCGGTGCCGCCGAGGGAGGCGGGTTCGTCGACGGCGAAGCCGTGCCCGCGGGCCTCGACGCTGACCTGGGTGGGGGTGCCGGGGACGAGGGCGTTGGTGGTGCGGAAGGTGACCGTCGCCCGGTTCACGTCGTCGGTGACGGCGTCGCGGGTGGCGTCGATGACTTCGGACAGGGACATGCGCGCTCCTGGGAAAGGCTGACGGGGAAAGGGATTCCGTCAGGCCGGACAGCGCGATGTGGTCGACCGGCACAGGTCGACGTGACGCCTTTTGGTGAGGATCACGTCGCAATGGTCGGGGTGCTCCGGGAATGCGGTCAAGAAAGCTCTCACATCGTGGGCCGTCGCTGTGCGCCGCTGTTAGTCTGCGCAGCGTGACCGGACTGGTACGGCGTCTGCACGTGGACCTTCTCCGCGTGAACAGCATGGGCTGTCGCCGCTTCGCGGGCTGAGCCCCGACCCTCCTTCCTCTTCTCGCGCGTATTTCGCGCGCCCTTTTTCTCGCTTATCCCGTTGAGGAGTACAGCCATGCCCGAAAACTGGTCGTTCGAGACGAAGCAGGTCCACTCCGGCACCCAGGCCGACCCCGCGACCGGAGCGCGCGCGGTGCCGATCTACCAGACGACCTCGTTCGTCTTCCGCGACACCGAGCACGCGGCTAACCTGTTCAGCCTCGCCGAACCGGGCAACATCTACACGCGCATCAACAACCCGACCCAGGACGCGCTGGAGCAGCGGCTCGCCGCGCTGGAGGGCGGGGTCGCGGCCGTGGCGCTGGCTTCGGGACAGGCGGCGGAGACGCTGACCGTGCTGACGCTGGCGAGCGCGGGTGACCACATCGTCTCCAGCGCCTCGCTCTACGGCGGCACCTACAACCTGTTCCACTACACCCTTCCCAAGCTCGGCATCGAGGTCAGCTTCGTCGAGGACCCGGACGACCTGACCGCGTGGCGGGCCGCGATCCGGCCCAACACCAAGGCTTTCTTCGCCGAGACGCTGGCCAACCCGCGCAGCAACGTCCTGGACATCACCGCGGTGGCCGACATCGCGCACACGGCGGGCGTCCCGCTCATCGTCGACAACACCGTGCCGACGCCGTACCTGTTGCGGCCCTTGGACCACGGCGCGGACATCGTGGTGCACTCGGCCACGAAGTACCTGGGCGGGCACGGCACCGCGATCGGCGGCGTCGTCGTGGACGGCGGCAAGTTCGACTTCGGCCTGGAGCCGGAGCGCTTCCCCGGCTTCAACGAGCCCGACCCCAGCTACAACGGGCTGCGGTACTGGCCGGTGCTCGGACACGGGGCTTTCGCGGCGAAACTTCGCGTTCAGGGGCTGCGCGACCTCGGACCCGCGCTCTCGCCGTTCAACGCTTTCCTTCTGCTGCAAGGGATCGAGACGCTGTCGCTGCGCATCGAGCGGCACGTGGCCAACGCGCGGGCGCTCGCGGAGTGGCTCGCGGCCAGGGACGAGGTCGAGGCCGTGCACTACGCGGGCCTGCCGGACAGCCCGTGGTTCGATCTTGCGCAGCGGTACCTGCCGCGCGGCGCGGGGGCGGTGGTAGCTTTCGAGCTTCGCGGTGGTGTGCAAGCGGGTCGCGCGTTCGTGGACGGGTTGGAGCTGTTCAGCCACCTGGTCAACATCGGCGATGTGCGCAGCCTGGTCGCCCACCCCGCGAGTACTACCCACAGTCAGCTCTCCGAGGCGGAACGCCTGGCCAGCGGGGTCACTCCCGGCCTGGTGCGGCTCGCCGTCGGAATCGAGGGCGTCGAGGACCTGAAAGCCGATCTGGATTCGGGTTTTCGCGCGGCAAAGGCGGCGTTGCGTCAATGACCCTGGTGCGCCCGGACATCTCGGCCCCCCTTCCCGTCACGGCCGCGTGGCGGGAGGGGGACCACCCCGGACAGCGGAAGTTCTTCGCGCTGCCCGACCCGTTCCCGTTGCAGTCGGGCGGGGTCCTGCTCGGCGGCAAGCTCGCCTACGAGACGTGGGGCACCCTCGCGCCCGACGGCGGGAACGCGATCCTGGTGGAGCACGCGCTCACCGGGGACAGCCACGTGATCGGCGAGGCGGGGGAGGGACATCCCACGCCGGGTTGGTGGAGCGAGCTGGTCGGGCCGGGTCGCGCCGTCGACCCCGAGCGCTGGTTCATCGTGTGCACCAACGCGCTCGGCGGCTGCCAGGGCAGCACCGGGCCGTCTTCCCTTGACCCGCAAGGGAAACCGTGGGGAAGTCGGTTCCCCGCGCTGTCCGTGCGGGACATGACCCGCGCCGAGGCGCACCTGGCCGACGCGCTCGGCGTGCGCCGCTGGGCCGCGGTGATCGGCGGTTCCCTCGGCAGCATGCGGACGCTGGAGTGGATCGTCGACCAGCCCGATCGGGTGGAATCCGCGCTGGTGCTCGCGGGCACCGCGGTCGCCTCGGCCGAGCAGATCGCCTGGTGCTACACGCAGTTGAGCGCCATCTACAGCGATCCCGGGTGGCACGAAGGGGACTACTACGACAAGCCGGTCGGCCCGCACCTCGGGCTCAGCCTGGCGCGGCGGATCGCGCACACCACCTACCGCGCTCCGGCGGAGTTGGAGGCGCGCTTCGGCCACTCGCGCCAGCCCGGTGAGGACCGCTTCGCCGTCGAGTCCTATTTGGACCACCACGCGCGGAAGCTGGCGCACCGCTTCGACGCCGGGAGCTACGTCGCGCTCACCCGGGCGATGACCAGCTTCGACGTCGGCCGGGATCGCGGTGGTGTCGAGGCGGCCCTGGGCCGGGTCACCGCTCGGGTCGCGGTGGCGGGTGTGGACAGCGACCGCATCTATCCGTTGGAGCAGCAGCAGTTCATCGCCGACCACATCCCGACCGCCGGGCCGTTGCAGGTGGTGCGCTCCGACTACGGCCACGACGGCCTGCTCATCGAGGCCGACCAGGTCGGGCGCATCGTCACCGACCTGCTCGACCCCCGCTGACCCCAATGGCCCGCTTGGTGCGTTGAGCGCCTGAATGACTCGTTCAGTCCGTTCAACCACCTGAATGACTCGTTCAGTCCGCTCAACCACCTGAACGAGTCATTCAGCACTTAAACGACGGCGGTTCGGGGGGAGTGGTGGGGCGCGCCAACGGCTTGTTTGACGCGGTGAAGGAGCTGAACGGGTCGTTTAGTGCAGTCAACGCACTGAACGACCCGTTCAGGGCTTTAGCGCGGAGCGCCGATGGGGCCGGGGAGGACGTGCACGTCGGCGGCCTTCACGTAGGCGATGCGGTGGCCGAGGAACACCTGGTAGTACCGCTCGTGCCCGCGCACGACGATCCGGGGACCGTTCCACTCCTTCGCGAAGTAGTACTCCGAGGGCACCGCGAGGTCAGCGGCGACATAGCGTTGGCCGGGCAACATGGTGTACTGCAACGGTTCCACGGTCTGCACGGGAACGCCGGTGCCCTCGTAGGCGGACGCCTCGGGGTACGCGATGCCGAACACTGGTACGGAGGCCAAACCGGGCCGGGGTGTCACGACGAACCCGGTTCCAGGAACGGCGGTCGGAGTACCGGATGGGTTGTGGAACCAGGCTTTCTGGCCGAGGTACCAGATGGCGGTCCAGTCCCCGGAGCGCCCGGCGACGGCGAAGCGCTGGCCGGTGTCGACGCGCGCGCCGATGTCGCTGACCTGGCGCGTGCTGTTGCCGCCGTCGGGGCGCAGGCCGATGTCCTTGACGAGCGGCGCGTCCGCGCGCGGCTCGGTGTGCAGGAAGACCGTTGAGGTGCCACGGGTCGGGCACGGCTCGGCGGGCTTCTTGTCGTCGCAGCCGTACATCGGCGGGTGGTTGGTGGCGTAGTCCGGCTTGATCGTGACGATGCCGGAGCGGTCACCGCCGCGGGGGGTGAACGGCGCCTTCAACAGGTCGAAGTAGTGCGCCCAGTCCCAGTAGGGACCAGGGTCCCAATGCATACCGCGTACCTTGGCGGGCGAGACGCCGGGCACGTTGTCGTGGCCGAGGATGTGCGCGCGGTCCAGCGGCACGCCGTGCTTCTGCGCCAGGTACCGCACGAGCCGCGCGGACGTGCGGTACATCGCCTCGGTGTACCAGGTGCCCTTCGCCGCGAAGCCCTCGTGCTCAAGGCCGATCGAGTGCGTGTTGACGTACCAGTTCCCCGCCTGCCACGCGACGTCCTTGGCCTTGATGTGCTGCGCGATGTGGCCGTCGGAGGAGCGCAGCGAGTACTGCCAGCTCGCCCACTTCGGGTCCTTGATCAGCCGGAGCGTGGTGTCCCAGTAGCCCTCGGTGTCGTGGATGATGATGTACTTGATCGGCATGTCCACGGGCCGGTTGGCCTTGTCGTGGTTGCCGTACTTCTCCGGGTTGCTCGGCGTGTGGTGCTCGTAGGCGGCGGGCAACCACTCGCAACCGAGTTCGCGCGGGCACTCGGCCTCATTGGGAGCGCTGGGCCTGAGTCCCATTCGGTCCACGATCCCGGTGTCCGGCTTGAGGTCCTGGCCGACCAGCCGCACCGCCTGACCGTCGTCGGTGGTGCGCGCCTCGCCCGTGCGGATCACCTCGAAGACGTCGTCGGCGAAGCGCTTCGCGGTCGCGGTGTCCTTGGCGCCGCTGTACTTCGCGACCGCGCCGTACCAGCTGCCCAGCTCGCGCTGGTGCGAGGCGAGCAGCGCCGCGCCGCCCCGGATGTTCTGCCGCGCGTTGCTCCGCAGCACCGCGCGGTCGACGCCGGTCAGCCGCTCCGCGGCTTCGATCGTGCGCAGCTCGGCGGGAACGCCTTGCTGGGGTGCGCTGTCCACCGGCGCGAGCGGGCGGCTGAGGTCACCGCGCGGGTCCTCGGCTTCGGAGCCGTGATGGTCGTGCTCGTCCACGTCGAGCGCCGCAGCGTCGGTCAGGTGCATCGGGCCGTAGCCCGCGCCCCGGCTCGGCGCGCCCGCGTTGACGTCCCACCGCGACTCCAGGAACGACACGCCCAGCAGCACGTTCTCCGGGACGCCGAACTCCTTGGCGGCCGAGGTGAAGTCTGCTTGACGGCTGCCGTCAAGTGCGGAGGCGGTGGGGCTGGGCAGCACGAGCGCGGCGGCGACCGCCACTGCTGTGCTTACCCGTAATGCAGGGGAAACGGACATCGGTGACCTCCTGGTGAACCGACACACGATCCCTCAGACCTTGGTCGGCGCCCGCGAGGCCGTCAATACTTCACCAACTACCGATGAAGCTCTGTTAGCAGAGAACCTGTCCCAGGCGGAGGCCAGCCGGTCCACCACGGCGGTCAGCTCCTCCGACGGCGCGAGGAAGGCGATGCGCAGGTGGTCGTCGCAGTCCCCGCGCGCGGAGAACCCCGGCCCGGCCAGCAGCGCGATCCCTTGGCGCAGCGCGATCTGGGCGAAGGCCGACGCGCTGCCCCTCGGCAGCCGCACCCACAGGTGCTGCCCGCCGGTCACCGGACTCGGTTGCCACTCCGGCAACCGCAGCGCCAGCAGCTCGCGCAGGTGGTCGTGCCGTTCGCGCAGCTCCGCGACCCGGCGCGCCCGCACCTCCGGCAACTGCGGCAGCAGCTCCAGCACGGCGCGCTGCGGGAGCACCGAGCTGCCCATGTCGTGCAGGGCCTTCACCCGCGCCAGCCGCGAGATCCGGGACGCGGGACCGCGTACCCAGCCGATCCGCAGCCCGCCCCACACCAGCTTGCTCAACGATCCCACCGAGAGGATGTCGCCATCGGGGGCGTAGCTGGCCAGCGAGGGCGCGACGGTGCCGTCGAAGCTCAGCTCCGCCAGCGCCTCGTCCTCCACCAGCGGCACGCCCAGCTCGGCCGCGCGCAGCACGATCCGCCGACGCAGCAACGGCGGCAGCACCGCCCCGGTCGGGTTGTGGTGGGTGGGGACGAGGTAGCCCAACCGGGTGCGCTCGTCGGCGAGCAGCCGCAGGAACTCCACGTGGTCCAGGCCGCCGGGCCCGCACTCCGCCGCGCTGATCACCGCACCTGCGGCGCGGAAGAGCTCCAGCGCTCCCGGGTAGCTCGGCGTCTCGCACACCACGCCGTTGCCCGGGCTGAGGAAGGTCGTGGTGATCAGCGCCAGCGCCTGCTGAGCGCCCGTGGTGATCATGATCTGCTCCGGCCCGGTCGGCACCCCGCGCGCGGTGTGGCGCCGGGCGATCGCCGCGCGCAGCTCGCCGAGCCCGGCCGGGTGGTAGCCGATGTCGGGCTCGAAGAACCTGTTCATCGCCCTGCGGTAGGCCTCGGCCAGCTCCGGCGGGGGAACGGTCGGGGCCGCGCAGCCGAGCTGCACCACGTCGTCCGGCGGCTCCAGCAGGTGCAGGAACAGCGTGTTCATGCTGCCCTCCGCGCCGGTCGGGGCCGAGGGGGCGCGGGTGTCGGCGACCTGGGTCCCGCTGCCCTGCCTGCGGACGATCCGGCCCTCCTGCCGCAGCACGTCGTAGGCGGAGATGATCGTGCTGCGCCCCACGGCCAGCGCCAGCGCGAGCGCGCGATCGGTCGGCAGGGCGGTGCCCGCCGCGAGCTGGCCGTCGTCGATCAGCGCGCGCAACCGCGCGGCCAGCAACAGGTACAGCGCGCCACGACCGCCGGACCAGCGGCCCAGCAGTGTCACGAGGTCCTCGCAGGACAGGTTTCTCATTCGGCACACCAATTGGCCCTGATTGGTGCTGCCGGTCAACCGGGCCCGGTCATCAAGCTCGTGTCATGGGTTCCTCGCCACCGTACGACGCTGATCATGCACCAGTCGACCCCAGCACCCGGGCCGTGCACATCCGCGCACCGCAGCTCGACGGGGTCCGCCCGCTCAGCCTGCCGATCTTCCAGAGCTCCACCTTCGCCTTCGCCGACAGCGCGAGCCTCGCCGAAGCGCTTTCCGTCCCGGACGGCGCCTACTCCTACACCAGGCACGGCAACCCCACGACGCGCGCGCTGGAGCACGCCGTCGCCGACCTCGAAGGCGGGGTCGCCGCCGTGGCCACCGCCTCCGGCATGGGCGCGATCAGCGTGGTGCTGCTGGCCCGGCTGCGCTCCGGCGACCACGTCGTCGCGCAGAGCGCCCTCTACGGCGGCACCGTCTCCGTGCTGCGCGATCTCTCCGAGCGCTTCGGCGTCGAGGTCACCTTCATCTCCGGCACGGCGCAGGAGTTGACGGAGGCGCTGCGCCCCAACACGAAGCTGCTCTACTTGGAGACCATCGCCAACCCCACCACGCGCGTCAACGATCTGCCCGCGCTGGCCGGGATCGGGCGCGAAGCTGGGCTGACCGTGGTGGTGGACAACACCTTCGCGTCACCGCTGCTGTTCCGCCCGCTGGAGCACGGCGCGCACGTCGTCGTGCACTCCAGCACGAAGTTCCTCGGCGGCCACTCCGACGTCATAGGCGGCATCGCGGTGTTCGCGGAGGAAGAGCTCTACCGCCAGACCTGGCACCAGGTGCTCGACTACGGCGCGTCTGCGGACCCGTTCGCGGCCTGGCTGACCGCGCGCGGGCTCCAGACCTTGGCGCTGCGCCAAGCGAAACAGTGCGCCAACGCGCGCGTGCTCGCCGAACGCCTCGAAGCGCACCCGGCGATCAGCGCGGTGCGCTGGCCGGGCTTGGCGAGCCACCCCGACCACGAGACGGCCGTCAAGCTGCTCAGCGACTTCGGCTCGCTGGTGAGCTTCGACATCGCCGAGGGCCACGAGGGCGCGGTCCGGTTCCTCGAACGAGTCCGGCTCGCGACCCTCGCCGCCTCCCTCGGCGGCGTGGAAACCCTTGTGCTGCAACCTTCTTCGAGTACGCATCGGCAGCTCGACGCGGCCGGGCTCGCTGCCGCGGGCATCACCGAGGGCACCATCAGGATGTCGGTGGGCATCGAGCACGCCGAAGACCTATGGGCCGACCTCGCGCACGCGCTGAGCTAGCTCCAGCACGACCTGGACGATCAGGTCGATGTCGGCGTTCTCGGTCCGCCAGTTCACGATGGCGGGCCGGAACGCCACCATCCCGCGATAGGTCGTCGAGCCGAAGTGCACGCGCCCGTCGGTGATCACCGCATCGGCGATCGCGGTGTTCAGCGCGTCCAGCTCCGCGTCGGCGACGTCGTCGGGGTGGTAGCGGAAGCACACGATGTTGAGCGGAACGTCGGCCAGCAGCTCCAGCGAGGGCTCCGCGCGGACGCGCTCGGCGAGCCGCTGCGCGAGGTCGAGGTGGCGCTCCACCATCCTCCGGTAGCCGGAGCGGCCGTAGGCGGCCAGCGTCGCCCACACCGCGAAAGCCCTTGCGCGGCGCGAACTCTCGGGCCCGAGGTTGCCGTAGTTCGGCCGCTCCAGGTCCACTCCGGGCAGGTACGCGGCGGTGTTGGTGAAGATCGGCCCCAGCAGCTCCGGGTGCCGCACGAACGCGAAGCCGCAGTCGTAGGGCACGTTCAGCCACTTGTGCCCGTCCGAGCCGACCGAGTCCGCCCGCTCCACCCCGGCGACGAGGTGCCGCGTCCGCTCGGAGAGCGCGGCGAACAGCCCGAACGCGCCGTCCACGTGCAACCACGCGCCGAACTCCTCGGCGAGGTCGGCCAGCTCCTCGATCGGGTCGAAGGCCCCGGCGTTCACCTCGCCCGCGCTCGCGGAGATGATCGCCGGGGCGCCGCCGAGCGAAGCCAGGTCCGCGCGCATGCCCGCGAGGTCGACACTGCCGTCGTCGTTGCGGTGGAATCGCACCGAGGAGCGGCCGATCCCGAGCATTCCCAAGGACTTCACCGCGCTGGAGTGCAGATGTCCGCTCGCCAGAACGGGAATCCGCGGCAATCCGGACAAACCCTCGACGTCCACGTCGACCCCGTGCTTCGCGCCCCACCACCGGCGCGCGGAGGCGAGCCCGACGAAGTTCGCCATCGTCGCGCCGGAGGTGATCACGCCCGACCACGCCGCGGGCAAGCCGAAGAGTTCTCGCAACCACCGCAGCGCGAGGACCTCCGTGTGCGCGCCGATCGGCGAGCTGACCCACATGCCCGTGTTCTGGTCAGCCGTGGAGGTGAGCATGTCCGCCGCCAGCGCGGCCGGGGTCACGCCGCCGATCACGAAGTGGAAGAACCGCGGCCCCGCCGAACGGATCGCCGTCTCCAGCAAGCGCTCCGACAGTTCGGTCACCGCCGGGTCCGCGCCGATCCCGTCCTCCGGGAGCGCGAGATCACCCGGCGGCAGACCCGACTCCGTCGCCTCGGGGCGGACGAGCTGATCCGGCGGCGCGGAGAGCAGTTTCCGTTGGTAGCGCGCGACCAGTTCGAGCAATTCGACGCTGTCGTCGGGAAACGGTGGCACGGATTACCCCTTTCAGCGGACACCTCAGCCTTCGTGTCGAAGGGACCATCGGTCAACGGCCAATTCGACTCCGCTGGCCCGTGAATCCTTCGATAAGGCACACCTTCGGCGCGAGGAAGCCTCCGCGCTGACATACGCTTCCCTCGCGAGATTCCCGGCACGGCAACGATTCAGGGAGAAGGCAGGCGATGACCGGATCGGCAGACGCACGGCTGGCCGCGGCCCAACAGCAGTTCGACGAGGCCGGTGGCGAGAACCGACTGATCCGCCTCATCGAGAGCGGGCAGGCGCCCCTGTCGACCATCGGCGCGCTCGCCGCCGAGCAGCACCGCGTGATCACCAGTGACTGGCGGGCCTTCCTCACCCTCGCCGCGCGCGCCGAGGAGCCCAACGCCCGGCAGTTCTTCTCCGGCCTCGCCGCCGGGGAGGCCGTCGCACTGGAGCGCGTCGCCGTGCTCGCGAAGCAGTGCGGCATGGACGCCGACGCCGTGCGCGCCTACAAGACGCAGCCCGGCTGCCAGTCCTACCCGTCCTACGTCGCTTCGCTCGCGCTCAACGGTGACCCGCTCGACGTGCTCGTGACCCTGGTCGCGGGCTTCGGCGGCTGGGGCGGCTACTGCGCTTCCGCGTCGCGGGGCCTGCGCGAGCACTACGGCTTCGACGACGAGGGCTGCGGCTTCTTCGACCTCTTCGCCGACCCCGACCCTTCGGGCGCTCAGTTCGCGACGGCCGCCGTCGAGGCAGGCACGGCGTCAGGCTGGACCGGCGAAGCCGTGGAGGACCAGATCCGCCTCCTCCAGCACTACGAGCACCAGTTCTGGAACACCCTCGCCGACCTGCCCGCGTAGCACTCCGCCAGCCGCACGGCTAGGCGTTGGTCTGGCGGCGGGCGGCGGAGTGCGAGCGAAGGCGGCGGAGGTCGCCGACCGTGCCCTTGGCCTGGAGTTCGAGGAAGAGGTTCACCACGGCGGTGTCGAACTGGGTGCCGCAGCCGCGGCGCAGCTCCGCGCGGGCCTCGTCCTCGGTCAACGCGGTCTGGTACGGCCGGTCGGAGAGCATCGCCGCCCACGCGTCGCAGACCGAGATGATCTTCGCCTCGATCCGGATCTCGGAGTCGCGCAGCCGACGCGGGTACCCGGTTCCATCTGGGCGTTCGTGGTGCTGGCGGACGATCTCCGCGACGACGTCGCAGCCGGGGACCGCCGCCACCATCCGGTAGCCGCTGTCGGGGTGCTGGCGCATCAGCTCCCACTCCTGCGCCGACAGCCGCGCGGGCTTGCCCAGCACCTCCGGCGGGATCACGATCTTGCCGACGTCGTGCAGCCGCCCGGCCAGCTCGGCGCAGCGCACCCCGGCCTCGTCGTGGCCGAGCTCGGCGGACATCAGCCGCGCCCACCGCGCGATCGCCCTGCTGTGCTCGTAGGTGGAGAGCATCGAGTCCACCTCGTCGGCCAGGTGCCCGAGGTAGTCGATCATGCCGGTGTGCTCGCCGAGACCCGGTCCCAGTTCGGGCGCGGTACCGATCACCACTCGGTCCCGGCCGCGCGCCTTGGCCGAGTACAGCGCCCGGTCGGCGACCGCGATCAGCTCGTCCGGCCGCGTGCCGTGCAGCGGATGGGCCGCGATACCAACTGACACCGTGACCGCGAGCCAGGTCTCCTCCGAGACCGCGATCGGGCTGCTGGCCACCTGGTGCCGCAACCGCTCGGCGATCTTGGGCAGCTCGTCCAGGTCGGTGTCACGGGCCAGCAGCGCGAACTCCTCGCCGCCGTAGCGCGCCAGCACGTCGCCCGCCCGTGTCGCCTTGCGCAGCCGCGCCGCGATCTCGATCAGCGCCTGGTCGCCCGCGGGGTGCCCGTAGTGGTCGTTGATCGACTTGAAGTGGTCGACGTCGATGATCAGCACCGCGAACGCGCTCGCGCTCCGCTGCGCGCGGGCGACTTCCATCGGTAGCTGCGCCTCGAAGAAGCGCCGGGTGTGCAGCTTGGTCAGCGGATCGGTGATGGCCAGCCGCCGCTGATCCGACACCAGATCCGCCAGCCGGGCGATGACCAGCAGGAACAGCAGCGCGCACGCGATCGCGATCACCGGGATGTCGTGCATCGAGCCGTTGGCGTTCTGCACGAGCAGCGTCACCGGGGCGACCAGAGCCGCACCGATCAGCACCGCGATCCGCGACGGGCCGAGGTGCTTGTCCACGGTCGGCGCGCGATCGGCCAGCTGCGTCATCGTCGGGTGCAGCGCCGCCGCGCCGAGCGCGAGGTTGCCGGCCAGCCAGATCGCGTCGATGAAGTTGCCGACCCAGTACTTCTCGCCCAGCCGCATCAGGCTGTAGATCGTGTCCGCCGCGAAGATCCCGAACAGGTTGGCGCACAGCAGCGAGAACGCCGCGGGCCGCTGGCCCGGACCGAGCAGCAGCCGCAGGCCCACCGCCAGCATGACCAGGTCCATCAGCGGGAAGGTCATCAGGAACGCCCTGGTCAGCGCCGGGGAGTTGGACACCGTCGGCGGCCCGATCAGGTACAGCCAGGTCAGCATCGCCGCGACCACCGCGAGCACCGCCGCGTCGAGCAGGCCGGGCAGGTCGCCGCCGGGGCTGCGCCTGCGGATCAGCAGCAGCAGACCGGCCACCACCAGCGGGTAGTGGCTGATGTAGATCGGGTCCGCGTACCCGGGGAAACCGGTCTTGCCGAAGATGTAGTGCGAGATGTAGAAGGTCGCGTCCGCGCTGGCGTAGATCACCTGGCTCAGCCCGAGCAGCAGCCACGGCACCCACACCCGCGGCCGGTACCGGAACAGGCCCACGAACACCGCGACCGCCGCCGAGGAGGTCAGCAGGCAGTAGGTGAGCAGCCTTCCCCAGACGCCGAAGCCCTCGGCGGGGATCAGGTAGTAGCCGCCGACCGCCGTCAGACCGATGAGCAGGTAGGCCAGCCACGCCTTCTGGGGGAGTGGTTTCGGGCCCCGTGAGTTCATTGAGACCTCTCATCCGCACCCGACGTCAGCACCGTGCTCACGAAGGCGAGCACGCAGATCACGTATCGGAAACGAATCATGCCTGATCTGTCCGCCGCGCGACACTGCCAGACCATTTGACTTCTTGCCGAGTGGGCCCGCTACCTGCACAAGAGCACGTTCACGGCGCTAAACGGGTGTTTTCGGACTCAATCACACGCCACGATCGCGAAGGTTTCCGCGGAGACGCGAAGCGTTTCCCCCAACAGAGCGACCTCACCGTTGTGCAGCAGCGTCTCCCGGATCGGGCCGAGCGGAATCTCCACCGCTTCCGCGCCCAGATTGCACACCACCCGCAGAGAACCCCTGTGCAGCACCAACCACCGCGCGTCCTCGTCGTGCTCCACGCGCAACAGGTGCAGTCTCGGGTCGGTCAGCTCCGTGCGCTCGCGCCGCAACCGCAGCAGCGCGCGGTAGGTCTCCAGCAGCTCGCGGTGATGTCCCTCACCGGACTCGGCCCACTTCAACTTCGAACGTTCGAATGTGGCGGTGTCCATCGGATCGGGGACATCCGCCTCGCCCCAGCCGTGCTCGCCGAACTCCCGCCGCCGCCCGGTCCGCACCGCATCGGCCAGCCCGGGGTCGGGGAAGGAGGCGAAGAACTGCCACGGCGTGCTCGCGCCCCACTCCTCGCCCATGAACAGCATCGGCGTGTACGGCGAACCCAGCACGATCGCCGCCGCGCAGCCGAGCAGCCCGGGGGACAGCGTCGCCGACAGCCGGTCGCCGGTCGCGCGGTTGCCGATCTGGTCGTGGTTCTGCGAGTACGCGAGGAAACGGTGTCCCGGCAGGTACCGCGTATCTACTGGTCTGCCGTGCGTGCGGCCCCGGAACGACGACCACGTGCCCGCGTGGAAGAACACCCCGCGCAGCGTGTTCGCCAGCGACTCCAACGACCCGAAGTCCGCGTAGTAGCCCTGCCGCTCGCCGGTCAGCGCCGTGTGCAGGCAGTGGTGCAGGTCGTCGCTCCACTGCGCGCCCAGCCCGTAGCCGCCGGCTTCGCGCGAGGTCACCAGCTTCGCGTCGTTGAGGTCGGACTCCGCGATCAGCGCCAGCGGCCTGCCGACGTGCGCGGACAGCACCTCGACCTCCTCCGCCAGCTCCTCCAGCAGGTGCGTGGCCCGCCGGTCCACCAGCGCGTGCACCGCGTCCAGGCGCAGCCCGTCGAGGTGGAAGTCCCGCAGCCAGCCCAGCGCGTTGTCCAGCACGTAGCGCCGCACCTCGTCGGAGCCCGCCCCGTCCAGGTTCAGCGACGGACCCCAGATGTTCTGGCCCGCGAAGTACGGACCGAAGCGCTCCAGGTTCGCCCCGGACGGCCCGAGGTGGTTGTGCACCACGTCCAACAGCACGCCCAGCCCGCGCCGGTGGCACGCGTCCACGAAGCGCTTCAGCCCGTCCGGCCCGCCGTAGGGCTCGTGCACCGCGTACCAGAGCACACCGTCGTAGCCCCAGCCGTGCGGCCCGTCGAAGGCGTTCACCGGCAGCAGTTCGACGAGGTCGACTCCCAGGTCCACCAAGTGATCCAGGCGCTCGATCGCCGAGTCGAAGGTGCCATCGGCGGTGAACGTGCCGATGTGCAGCTCGTAGATCACCGAGCCCGGCAGCGCGCGCCCCGTCCAGCCCTGGTCGCTCCACTCGAAGGCACCGTGGTCGTAGTGCCGCGACCGCCCGAACACGCCGTTGGGCTGCCACGTCGCCCGCGGATCGGGCTGCTCGGTGCTGTCGTCGTCCAGCAGGAACGCGTAGTCGCCCTCGCTGGCCGTCTCGCCGCGCCACCAGCCGTCGTCGCCGCGCCGCAGCTCAACGGTCGCGTCGCCGACAACCGCCCGAACCCGCTCGCGCTCCGGAGCCCAGACCTCAAGCATTCGATTCCCTCACAAGCAAAGCGACCGGGTAGGGGCTGAGCAGATCGGCCAGCAACGGCGCACGCGAGTCCACCGCGCGCCCGGTGATCACATCGGTCCACGAGCCGTCGAACAGCGGCAGTCGGGTGTCACCCCAGCCGCCCGAAGCGTTGAGCCCCAACGGCAACCGAGTCGCCACGGCCACCAAGTCGTTGCTGCGCGCGAAAGCCACCGCGTGCCGCGCCGCGACACCCTCCGCCCGGATCGGGCGGTACGACTCGAACAGCTCCGGCCGATCACGCCGCAGACGCAGCGTCCGCGCGGTCACGAGCAGCTTCGCCGACCCCAGCTCGTCCAGGTCCGGCAACCATCCAGCATCCAAGCGTCGCAACAGGTTCCGCCGCGCGTCGAAGTCCACCGGTCGACGGTTGTCCGGGTCGACCAGCGAGTAGTCCCACAGCTCCGTGCCCTGGTACACATCGGGAACGCCGGGACCGGCGAGCTGGAAGAGCTTCTGTCCCAAGGAGTTCGACCACCCCGGCACGCGAACGCGCTCCAGCAGTCGCTCCACGTCCGAAAGCAGTTCCGTGTCCGAGAGCACGTCGCGCACCCAACGCTGCACCTGCTCGTCGAACTCCGCGTTCGCGTCCACCCAGGTCGTGCGCAGCTTCGCTTCCTTCGCGGCCTTGGCCAGGTAGCCGCCCAGCCGCTCCACGTCGATCGGCCACGCGCCCACGAGTGTCTGCCACGCCAACAGGTTCAGCGTCGGCTCCGGCAACGCCCGCCGCGCGCTCCACCGCCGCACCGCCGCCGCGAACTCCTCCGGCATCTCGCTCAGCACCGCGAGCCGGGCGCGAACGTCTTCCGAGCGCTTGGTGTCGTGCGTCGACAGCGTCGTCATCGTGCGCGGCCAACCAGCCTGCCGCGCCGACCACTTCGCGTGGAACTCCTCCACGTCGACGCCGAACCGGTCGAACGCGCCGCCGACCTCGTTCAGCGCGGCGAACCGCGTCAGCCGATAGCCCGCCGTGTCCTCTACGCCCTTGGCCATCACCATCGCCGAAGTCTGCTGAATCCGTTGCGTCAGCTCGCTTTCCGGCTCCGCGCGCATCAGCTCGCCGATCGCGGTGATCGACGCCGCCAGCTC
Organism: Allokutzneria sp. NRRL B-24872; assembly: GCF_002155965.1. Taxonomy (GTDB): domain Bacteria; phylum Actinomycetota; class Actinomycetes; order Mycobacteriales; family Pseudonocardiaceae; genus Allokutzneria. The sequence continues at coordinate 7,904 of NZ_MUMH01000012.1, read as the reverse complement.
CGGCCGAGCCCGGCACGCCGCGTCCACCGCGACCTGGAGGTGACCGTCGCCCTCCGGCAAATAGCTTCTGTACACCGGGAACGCGGCCAGCAGCTCCGCGACCGCCGCCTCCGCGTCGTCCACGCGCAGCAGCCGTGCGATCCGCCTGACCTCCGCCAGCAGCATCACGTTCGCCGCCGCGCGCTTGCACCCGTGCTCGACGTCGTGAACGCTGACCGGAACCCCGGCCTCAGCCGCGAGCGCCGTCACCGCGACTTCACCGTTCGAGTCGATGAAGAGCCCGCACACCTCGCGCAGCGCTTCGTACCCCGTCGTCCCGTCCACGGGCCACGACGGCGGCAGTTCTTCTTCTGGCGCAAGGATTTTCTCCACCACGAGCCACGAGTCCGGCGCTGCCGCGCGCAACCGCCGCATGTACTCGCCCGGCTCGGTCAGCCCGTCCGGGTGGTCGATGCGCAGGCCCGTGACCTCCCCCGCAGCCACCCACCGCAGCAGCTCCGCGTGCGCAGCCTCGAAGACCTCTGGGTCCTCCACCCGCACCGCGGCCAGCTCGTTGATGTCGAAGAACCGCCGATAGGTCAGCTCCGCCGACGCGCGTCGCCACGACACCAGGCGATAGTGCTGCCGCGCGTGCACGTCCCGTGCCGAGCCCTCGCCAGTCCCCGGCGCGATCGGGAAGACGTGCTCGTAGTACACGAGCCGGTCGTCCTCAACGCGGAGATCGTCCTCCGCCGAGTCATCGCCGAGCACTGGGATCAACACCGCACCACGACCCCAGTCGATGTCGAAGTACTTGGCGTGCACCGACTCCCGGCCGTGCTTGAGCACATCCCACCACCAGGCGTTGGCCTCCGCCTTCGCCACACCCATGTGGTTCGGGACGACGTCCACCACCAGGCCCATGCCCAGCTTGCGCAGCCGCTCCGCGAGCAGGCGCCGCTGCTCCTCGCCGCCCAAGGACTCCGACACCCGCGTCGTGTCCGCCACGTCGTAGCCGTGCGTGGAGCCCGGCGCCGCCTGCAACACCGGCGACGCGTACACCGCCCCAGCACCAAGGAGATCCAGGTACTCCGCGAGCTCCGACACATCCGCGAACGTGCAGCCGGGGCCGAGCTGCAGGCGGTAGGTCGAGCTGGGCGCCGAGCTCATCGCGTGCGCTGCAACACGACGAGGGACCGGTCCTTCACCATGATCTGCTGACCGCCCAGCAACGCGTGCGTGGGGGAGGAGCGGTCGTCCGCGAAGACCTCGCCGGAGGCCGTGTCCACGACGACCGCCCACTCCTCGCCGTAGCCGCCGTCCGGCACCGTCACCTCGATCTCCCCGTCATGTCCGTTGAAGCACAACAGGAACGAGTCGTCGGTCACCAGCTCGCCGCGCTCGTCCCGGTCGGTCAGCCCCTCGCCGTTGAGGAAGACGATGATGCACTTGCCGAACCCGGCTTCCCAGTCCTCGTCGGTCATCTCGCGCCCTGACGGCGTGAACCACGCGATGTCCCGCAGCTCTTCGCCGCGCCGCAACGGACGACCTCGGAAGAACCGCTGCCTGCGGAACACCGGGTGCGCGCGCCGCAGCTCCAGCATCGAGGACGTGAACTCGTACAGGTCCTCGTGCTCGGCGGCGCGCTTCCAGTCCACCCAGCTCAGCTCGTTGTTCTGGCAGTAGGCGTTGTTGTTGCCGTTCTGCGTCCGCCCGATCTCGTCGCCGTGGGAGATCATCGGCACACCCTGCGAGACCGCGAGCGTCGCGATGAAGTTGCGGATCTGCCGCCGCCGCAACGCGTTCACGCCCTCGTCGTCGGTCGGCCCTTCCGCGCCGCAGTTCCACGAGCGGTTGTCGGAGTGCCCGTCGTTGTTGCCCTCGCCGTTGGCCTCGTTGTGCCGCTCGTTGTAGGACACCAGGTCGGTCATGGTGAAGCCGTCGTGCGCGGTGACGAAGTTGATCGACGCGAACGGCTTGCGCCCGTCGTCCTGGTAGAGATCGGAAGAACCCGTGATGCGCGAAGCGAACTCGCCCAGCGTCGCGGGCTCCCCGCGCCAGAAGTCGCGCACCGTGTCGCGGTACTGCCCGTTCCACTCCGTCCACAGTGGAGGGAAGTTGCCGACCTGGTAGCCACCGGGCCCGACGTCCCACGGCTCCGCGATCAGCTTGGCCCTGCTGATGATCGGGTCCTGCTGCACGATGTCGAAGAACGCGCTCAGCCGGTCCACGTCGTAGAACTCGCGCGCCAACGTGGAGGCGAGGTCGAAGCGGAACCCGTCCACGTGCATCTCGGTCACCCAGTACCGCAGCGAGTCCATGATCAGCTGCAACGTGTGCGGATCACGCGCGTTCAGCGAGTTCCCGGTGCCCGTGTAGTCCATGTAGTAGCGCTGGTCGTCCTCGACCAACCGGTAGTACGCCGCGTTGTCGATGCCCCGCAGGCTCAGCGTCGGGCCGAGGTGGTTGCCCTCCGCCGTGTGGTTGTAGACCACGTCCAGGATGACCTCGATGCCCGCCTGGTGCAGCGAGCGGACCATCGCCTTGAACTCCTGCACCTGGTTGCCCTGCATCGTCTGCGAGGCGTAGGCGTCGTGCGGCGCGAAGTACCCGAGTGTGCTGTAGCCCCAGTAGTTCGTCAGCCCGCGCTCCACCAGCGAGTGCTCGGGGATGAACTGGTGCACCGGCATCAGCTCGACCGCGGTCACCCCGAGCTTCGTCAGGTAGTCGATCATCACCGGGTGCGCCAGGCCCGCGTAGGTGCCGCGCAGCTCCATCGGGATGTCCGGGTGGTCGATCGTCAGCCCGCGCACGTGCGTCTCGTAGATCACCGTCCGGTGGTACGGCGTCTTCGGCGCGCGGTCCGCCGACCAGTCGAAGAACGGGTTGATCACCACCGCCTTCGGCACGTACGGCGCCGAGTCCAGCTCGTTGAGCGCGTCCGGGTCGTCGAAGCGGTAGTCGAAGAGCGCTTCGTGCCACTCGAACTCCCCGTCCACCGCCTTCGCGTACGGGTCCAGCAGGAGCTTGTTCGGGTTGCAGCGCATGCCGTTCTCCGGCTCGTGCGGGCCGTGGACCCGGTAGCCGTAGCGCTGTCCCGGGATCACGTGCGGCAGGTAGCCGTGCCACACGAAGGCGTCCACCTCGTGCAGTCGGACCCGCGTCTCCTCGCCCTCGTCGTCGAACAGGCACAGCTCGACCTTCGTGGCGACACTGGAGAAAAGTGCGAAGTTGGTGCCGGTGCCGTCGTACGTCGCACCGAGTGGATAAGCCTGACCCGGCCACGGCTGCATGTCGTCTCCTCAGGGGGGCGCGCTGCCCAGTGGGTAGTTACCAGGCCGACGATCACGTAAACGCAGCGCTCTCCTGATCGTTTCAGCCCAGGTCGCGCCGCCGCAACCCGACCAGACCCGCCCCGATCAGCGCGGCCGCCAGACCCGTCATGAGCAGCAGCGGAGCGAGCTCAAGAGCTCCGCCGGAGAGCACTTTCGGCAGGTGGTGGAACGGCACCACCAGGTCCGCCACCCAGTAGTCGATGCCCATCGCGGGCCCCACGATCTCGCCGAACACGTTCACAAACACCCAGGTGGACCAACCGATCGCCGCCGCTTGCCTGGGCAACACGCCAACCGCCAGCGCCGCCACACCCGCCACGATCCACACCGCCGGCAGCTGCACCAGCGCGCCTTCCACCAACGCGCCCACCCGGCCGCTCGCCAGGCCCGCCGCCACGCCGCCCGCGCCCAGCACCACCGCCGAGCCCAGCACCGAGAACACCAGGTGGCTGGCCGCCCAGTGAACCCGGCTCACCTCCGTCGCCAGCAATGCTTCCGCCCGGCCCGAGGACTCCTCCGCGCGCAGCCGCAACGTCGCCAGCACCGGGTACAGCGCCGCCGTGTAGCCCATCGTCAGCACGATCAACCACAGGAACGCGTCGCCCAACGTCGCCGAGGGGGAGTCCGAGTAGCGCGCGAAGAACTCCTTCACCGTGTCGCCCGCCCGCTCCGCCAGGTCCGGGACGTCGCTCGCCACTCCGCCCAGCAGCAGGCCCACCGCCACGAACCCCAGCGACCACCCCGCCAGCAATCCCCGGTGCAGCCGCCACGCCAACGCCAACGGCCCCCGCACCGGCTTCGACGTCCTTTGCCGCGCCCGCAGCACCCCCACGCCCAGGTCACGCCGCCCGTTCAACGCGTACGCGGTTGCTAGGACCAGTCCCGCCACCACCGTCGGCACCACGAACACCGCCCACGCGCGCTCTCCGTACGGGTCCACCAGGTGGCTCCAGCCCTGCGGCGAGAACCACCTCAACCACCCTTCGCCGCTCGCGTCCGCCACGAACCGCACCACGTAGCCCGCGCCCAGCACCCCCGCCGCCAGCACGCTCGCACTCCGCGCGTTGCCCGCCAGCTGCGCCGCCAGGGCCGCCACCGCCGCGAACACCACGCCCGGCGCCACCACGCACAACCCGAACGCCACCGTGCCCACCGGCTCCACGCCCAGCGCCACCATCCCCAGTGCCGACAACACCCCCACCGCCAGGCACGCGGCCACTGTCACCAGCACCGTCGCCGTCAACTGCGCGTGTCGCCCGACGACCCCCGCCCCCAGAAGCTCCGCGCGCCCTTCGTCCTCCTCCGCGCGCGTGTGCCTGACCACCATGAGCAGCACGAACACGCCCACCAGCGAATAGACCGGGTCCCCGATCTTCCACGCCACCAGGCTCCCGATGTCCGGCCCCGCGATCTCCCCGCCGAAGCCCAGCAGGACGCGGTTCCCCACCACCTCGTCCACCAACGCCTGCCGCGCTTCCGCCGAGGGCAGCCGCCGGTCGTAGTACGGCACCATCCCGATGATCATCAGCAGCGCCAGGCCCACCCACGCCGGCAGCACCACGCGCTCCCGCCGCAGGACCAGTCGCACCAACCGCCACGTCCCCGTCACGCGCTTCAAGCTACACAACTTTCACAACTTCATGAAGTCCGTGATCGCTTGGAGGTCCGGCTCGTACCCGTCCGTGGTGTCCACCTCGATGCCCCTGGTTTTCAGTCGCACGAAGCTCCCTTGCGGCGCCACCCCATCCTCATGCGCCCGCCGCGCCGGGTCCTCCGCCCACCTATGCCTTCTCCTGGCCAGCGCCGTCTCCGCGTCCACCACGCAGTGCACGACCTTGAGCTTCGCCAGGCCTCGCAACGGCTCCAACCCCGGCCTCCACAACCGATCCTGGAACGCCGCCTCCGCCACCGTCGTCACCCCCGCGCGCAGCAGCTGCTCCACCACTCCGAAGAACACCTGCAGCGTCCGCCGACTCAACTCCTCCCTGTCTGCGCTCGGCGTCGCGTGCACCATCCCCTCCTTGATCTCATCCCGGCACACCGCCGGACACCCCAACCGCTTCGCCAGCGCATGCGCCAACGTCGTCTTCCCCGCCCCTGGCACCCCGCTCACCACCACCAACGTCGGCAGCTCAGGCACGCCCCGGTTGTCCAGAGAACGCACGACCCCATCAGGTGACCGCAACCCCATTCGTCCTCTCAATCGAAGAACTCCACTTAGCGTCCGCTTCATCCAGATTTGGGGGGAACACGTGGAACAGCTGATTGAGAAGCTCAACGCCGTCCCGAACAACTCAACGCCCGAACAGGCCGCCGCGGTCCTGTTCCCGCAGGACGAGGCCGCTCGCGCCGTGTACGTCCAGCAAGCAGCCGCACTGGAGCGCGACTACGCCACTGCCAAGGCCGAGGCCAGCGACAACGGCGAGATCGCACCCCGTGCACTGCCCGTCTTCATCGCCGTCGCCCTGCCGCTCATCGCCCGCTGCGTAGCCGGAGCTCTGACCAGCGCCGCGATCTCGGAACTGGTCCACTTGGTCAACACCGGTAAGCAGAACGACGCTGTCTCCCGCATCGAGAACCTCGTCGCGGGCTGCATCGGCGGCATCGTCCCGTGGGCTTGGATGGTGAACAAGCTCAAACGCCCCGTCGCCGCCGCCGTCCTGTGGCTCGTCATCAAACTCGGCCCCAAGCCCTAACGGCAGGAGGAGCATGTCCCGGCATCCAACCCACTGGCGCGGCGGCATCGCCACCGCGGCCGGGACAACGCTCCTGTTCGCCCTCTTCGACCTGCTCGACCTCTCCGCCCGCCCGGCCCCCGTCCAGCTCTCCGGCTACGCCCTCTTCTTCTGCTTGCTCTGGGGCGCTTGGACTCTCCTGCACCTCTTGACCCGCGGCCGCCTCACCCACCGCTCCGAGCGCGACGACGACTGAGACCCCTGCTGGCCGACCTCCCCGACAACGTGATCGACAGACCCCGTAGACTGCTCCCGAACACGCCCCCGTAGCCCAATCGGCAGAGGCAGCGGACTCAAAATCCGTCCAGTGTGCGTTCGAGTCGCACCGGGGGCACCACGCCTCACCAGGCGAAACAACCGAAAAAGTTGATCACATGTTGATCATTGGGTGCGGCCCCGGGTGCGAGTTACCTGGGGCTATGGGTGTTGCGCGCGCAAAGCAGCCTCGGAAGCGGGGCGAGATCGAGCGGCGGGGAGGCACGCTCCGCGTCAAGGTGTACGCCGGACTGGACCCCGTCACGGGCAAGCGGGTCTACCTCCGCGAGACCATCCAGGGCACCGACGAAGCCGCCCAGAAGCGGGCGCAGAAGAAGCTCAACGAGTTCGCTGTACGCGTCGACAAGCAACGCAAGACGCCTTCATCTGTGAAGCTCAGCTACGCCCTTGACGAGTGGATGCGCACGAGCGAGATCGAGGACAGCACTCGCAAGACGTACTTGGGCTACATCGAGCGCACAATCAAACCCGCGCTGGGCACTGAATCAGTGAACAAGCTGAGCGCGCACACGCTTGAAAGCTTCTACACGGCGCTGCGCCGCTGTCGCATTCGTTGTGACGGGACGCCATTCATTGAACAGCACAAGAAGGATGGCGAGCACGATTGCGGGGCTGAAGAGTGCCGTGTCCACAAGTGCAAACCCATGGCGGCGTCTACCGTTCGCCAGCTTCACGCAATCATCAGCGGGACCCTGGGAGCCGCTGAGCGCTGGCAGTGGATCGACGGCAATCCAGCGCGCATCGCACGTCGGCCGAGGCAGAAGCCGCCGGAGCCAGACCCGCCGACGTCCGCCGAAGCTGCAAAGCTCGTCGACGAAGCGTTCCGCATGGACGATGACTGGGGCACCCTCGTTTGGCTCGCGGTGACGACGGGCATGCGTCGCGGCGAGCTTGTAGGTCTTCGGTTCTCCTGTATCGACTTCGATGCCGAAGTGATCGACCTCCGCCGCAACTGGGTTGGTGGCAAGGAGAAGGACACGAAGACCCACCAGAACCGCCGTATCGCCCTTGATACGGAAACCATTGTCCTGCTCAAGGAGCACCGAGATCGAGTTGCCGCGCGAGTACGCGAACTCGACAGCAAGTTCACAGATGATCTCTTCGTCTTCACCGGCACGCGGACGCCGGGCCACACTGAGCCCTACTCGCCCAACGCCGTGACGCAGCGGTACAAGGACATGGCAACCAGGCTCGGAATCGACACCCACCTTCATGCGCTTCGCCACTACTCGGCAACGGAGCTTCTGACAGCGGGGATCGACCTCCGCACGGTCGCGGGTCGTCTTGGCCACGGAGGAGGCGGCGCGACCACTCTGCGCGTCTACGCCGCCTGGGTCGCCGCCACCGACCGCAAAGCCGCCGAGATCCTCGGCTCGCGTATGCCGAAGCGGAGACCGTAGACGCCGTGCTGCACCGGGGACACCGGCACAGTCGCTTTCGAACACATGTTCAATTATGCTGCGAAGCGTGGCAACTATCGGTTCTGCGGGACTCGCTGGGGGCGTGATGGTCGAAGCTTGGCGGCTGCCTGGCGTGGTCAACGGCCTGCGTGCACTCACGGGTTTGCATCAGGTTGCGG
>NZ_MUMH01000119.1 GCF_002155965.1 Allokutzneria sp. NRRL B-24872 | reverse complement strand
GCGGGCCGCGAGCATCCACCACATGGAAACAGCGCTGGAGCGCCTGCGGGCGGTGGACTTCATAGACCGGACCGTCTCCACGGTGGTGCTGTCCACGCTGCTGGAGCGGCCCGCGACGCCGAAGGTCGGAGGCTGAGCCGTGGTGAACATCCAGATCGACGCGACGTCGTCCGTGCCGCCGTTCGAACAACTCCGCACGCAGCTCGCGAAGCAGATCAACGAGCGGACGCTGGCGGTGGGCACGCGACTGCCGACGGTGCGCAAGCTCGCGGAGGAACTGGGGCTCGCCGCGAACACCGTCGCGCGCGCCTACCGCGAACTCGAAGAGGCGGAACTGATCGAGACGCGCGGGCGCAACGGCAGCTTCGTGAGCGCGACGGGCGGGCACGCGCAGGCAGCCGTGCAGCGCGCGGCCCAGGAGTTCGCGGCCAAGGTCAGGGCGCTCGGGGTCGACCCGGAGGAAGCCGTCCGCGTCGTGCGCGCGGCACTGGAGCGATAATCGCGCCCATGGGTGCCGAGGTGATCTTGGAGCGGCGGGGTGCCGTCGCGGTGGTGACCGTCAGCGATCCGGAGCGGCGCAACGCGCTCACGCTGGACCTCTCGCAGGCGCTGGCGGACACCGTCGCCGCGTGCGAGGCGGACTCCGGTGTCGGCGCGCTCGTGGTGACCGGGGCGGCGCCCGCGTTCTGCGCGGGTGCGGACCTGACGCAGCTCGGCGAGTCCCGCGAGGAGGGGCTGCGGCGGATCTACCGCGGCTTCCTCGCGGTGGCGAACTGCTCGCTGCCCACGGTCGCCGCGGTGAACGGAGCCGCGGTCGGCGCCGGGCTGAACCTGGCGCTCGCCTGCGACGTCCGCGTCGCCGGGCCGAAGGCGCGCTTCGACGCGCGCTTCCTCAATCTCGGCATCCACCCGGGCGGCGGGATGACCTGGATGCTCCAGCGCCTCGCCGGACCGCAGACGGCGAAGGCGATGGTGCTCTTCGGCGAGATCCTGGACGCCGGAGCGGCCGTGCGGCACGGGCTCGCGTGGAGCAGCGCGGAGGACGCCGTCGAAACGGCCGTCGAGCTGGCGGAGAAGGCCGCGGCGGCGCCCCGGGAGCTTGCCGTCACAACGAAATCGTCGATGCGGGTCACGGCGAGCCTCGGCGCACACGCCGACGCCGTCGAGCACGAGCTGGTGCCGCAGATCGCCTCGATGGACAGCCCTGCCTTCGCCGAACGACTGGCCGCGCTCAAGGGGCGGATCTCGCGGAGCTGAGGCTTCCTACCCCTCGGGAACCTCTAGTGTGATCTGGGTTTCCTCGATCGATTCAGGAAAGTGCCGGAACTTACCGTTGACCGGAGTGTCACCGGGCGGTAACCGGGCTTACAGCGTCTAAGTAAGGCAGGACTACCCTCGGGGGCAGCAGGGTCGGTTGCCCGTGCCCACCAGCCGAGACGACAGTCCCTGAATCCAGTGCGGGCCGCAGGCCCCGCGACCCCTGTGAGAGAGGGACCGCCACTCCATGAGCGTCAGCACCCCGGGACGCGAAACCGAGATCCGCAAGCTCGACCGCGTCGTCATCCGGTTCGCAGGTGACTCCGGCGACGGCATGCAGTTGACCGGTGACCGGTTCACCTCGGAGGCGGCCGCGTTCGGCAACGACCTCGCGACGCTGCCCAACTTCCCGGCGGAGATCCGCGCGCCAGCAGGGACCCTGCCCGGCGTGTCCAGCTTCCAGCTGCACTTCGCCGACTACGACATCCTCACCCCCGGCGACCGGCCCGACGTGCTGGTGGCGATGAACCCGGCGGCGCTCAAGGCGAACATCGCCGACCTTCCGCCCGGCGGCATCCTGATCGTCAACACCGACGAGTTCTCCAAGCGCGCCCTCACCAAGGTCGGCTACGGCTCCGACCCGCTGGAGGACGGCTCGCTGGAGGAGTTCCAGGTGCACAAGGTCGCGATGGCGACCCTGACGCGCGGCGCGCTGGAGCCGACCGGCCTGTCCAAGAAGGACGCCGAGCGCTCGAAGAACATGTTCGCGCTCGGGCTGCTGTCCTGGATGTACCACCGGCCGACCGAGGGCACCGAGCGCTTCCTGCGGGAGAAGTTCGCCAAGAAGCCCGACATCGCCGAGGCCAACGTGCTGGCCTTCCGCACCGGGTGGAACTACGGCGAGACCACCGAGGCGTTCGCGATCACCTACGAGATCGCCCCCGCCAAGCTCAACCCCGGCACCTACCGCCAGATCACCGGCAACACCGCGCTGGCGTACGGGATCGTGGCGGCCGGGCAGCGCTCCGAGCTGCCGGTGTTCCTGGGCACCTACCCGATCACCCCGGCATCGGACATCCTGCACGAGCTGTCCAAGCACAAGAACTTCGGCGTGACGACCTTCCAGGCGGAGGACGAGATCGCCGCGGTCGGCGCCGCGCTCGGGGCCTCCTACGGCGGGGCGCTCGGCGTCACCACCACCTCGGGCCCCGGTGTCGCGCTCAAGTCGGAGACCATCGGCCTCGCGGTGATGACCGAGCTGCCGCTGCTGGTCGTGGCCGTGCAGCGCGGTGGCCCGTCCACCGGCCTGCCGACCAAGACCGAGCAGGCCGACCTGCTCCAGGCGATGTTCGGCCGCAACGGCGAGGCACCGCTCCCGGTGATCGCGCCGTCCACTCCTGCGGACTGCTTCGCGGCGGCGCTGGAGGCGGCCAGGATCGCGCTGACCTACCGCACGCCGGTGATGCTGCTCTCCGACGGCTACATCGCCAACGGCTCCGAGCCGTGGCGCATCCCGACCACGGCGGACCTGCCCGACCTGCGGGTGGAGTTCGCCTCGGAGCCGAACGCGCCGGACGGCTCCGGTGAGTTCTGGCCGTACGTGCGCGACCAGGAAACGCTGGCCCGCGCGTGGGCGGTGCCGGGCACCAAGGGGCTGGAGCACCGGATCGGCGGCCTGGAGAAGGCCGACGGCAAGGGCAACATCTCCTACGACCCGGACAACCACGACAAGATGGTCCGGCTGCGCCAAGCCAAGATCGACGGCGTCACCGTCCCGGACATCGAGGTCGAGGACCCCAGCGGCTCCGCCGACGTGCTGGTGCTCGGCTGGGGCTCCACCTACGGGCCGATCGGCGCCGCGTGCCGCCGGGTCCGCAGGCAGGGCATGAAGATCGCGCACGCGCACCTGCGGCACCTCAACCCGTTCCCGGGCAACCTCGGCGAGCTGCTGCGCGGCTACCGCAAGGTGATCGTTCCGGAGATGAACCTCGGCCAGCTCGCGCTGCTGCTGCGGGGCAAGTACCTGGTGGACGTCATCAGCCACACCAAGGTCTCCGGGCTGCCGTACAAGGCCGAGGAGCTGCAGGACGTGTTCATCGAGATCGTGCAGGGGGTTCAGGCATGACGATCGAGCTGGGTCTTCCCACGATCGGTGGCCTGGAGGGCGTTCCGACCACCGACGAGAAGCAGACCGCCAAGGACTACAAGTCCGACCAGGAGGTCCGCTGGTGCCCCGGCTGCGGGGACTACATCATCCTCAACGCGGTGCAGAGCTTCATGCCCGAACTGGGGCTGAAGCGGGAGAACGTCGTCTTCGTCTCCGGCATCGGGTGCTCGTCGCGGTTCCCGTACTACATGAACACCTACGGCGTGCACTCCATCCACGGGCGCGCCCCGGCCATCGCCACCGGCCTCTCGGTGTCCCGGCCGGACCTGTCGGTGTGGGTGGTCACCGGTGACGGCGACGCGCTGTCCATCGGCGGCAACCACCTGATCCACATGCTGCGCCGCAACGTGAACCTCAAGGTCCTGCTGTTCAACAACCGGATCTACGGGCTCACCAAGGGCCAGTACTCGCCGACCTCGGAGGTCGGCAAGGTCACCAAGTCCACCCCGATGGGCTCGCTCGACCACCCGTTCAACCCGATCTCGCTGGCCATCGGCGCCGAGGCCACGTTCGTGGCGCGGGCGATGGACTCCGACCGCAAGGGCGTCACCGAGGTGCTGCGCGCCGCCGCCCAGCACCGGGGCACCGCGTTCGTGGAGATCTACCAGAATTGCCCGATCTTCAACGACGGCGCCTTCGACGTGTTGAAGGAGCCGGGCGAGCGGGAGCGGCGGATCATCCCGCTGGCGCACGGCGAGCCGATCCGCTTCGGCGCCGAGGGCGAGTACGGCGTGGTCCGCGACCCGAAGACCGGCACGTTCGCGGTCCACAAGGTCGCCGAGGTCGGCGAGGACGCGCTCGTGGTGCACGACGCCACGCTGGAGGACCCCTCCTACGCGTTCGCGCTCTCCCGCCTGGGTGGCCAGGACCTCGACCACACGGTCACCGGCGTGTTCCGCCAGGTCCAGCGGCCCACCTACGACGACCTGGCCCGGTCACAGGTCGACCAGGCGAAGTCCGCCAAGCCCGCTGACCTCGACGCGCTGCTGCGCGGCAAGGACACGTGGACGGTCATCTCCGACTGAGTCGGCAGTGCTTTGACGAGAAGGCCCCCGCTCTCCGGTGGAGAGCGGGGGCCTTCTCGTCGGCCGTCAGTGCCCCGGGCGGTTGCCGTTCGACGAGCCCGAGGGGGCGTCCGGGTCCACGACCGGCTCGAACAGCGAGCGGGTGCGGTCGGGCTGGTGCTGCTCCTGGAGCTTGCGGAGTTCGGCCTCGCGCCTGGCCGCTTCCGCGCGCAGGGCCTCGGACTTGGGGTCCGGCGTCCGCTGCGTTGCCTGGGGCTGCACGGCGGTGGGCAGCGCCTCCGGGTGGCTCGGCTGCGCGGGGGTCGACTGGACCGTTGTGGGTTGCGGCTGGGCGGACGCGGGCCAGGCGGTGGTCGGCTCGGCGGCGGTCGCTTCGGCGGATGTCGGCCGAGTGGACGCGGCCTGGTCTGCGGCGGGTGCCTGGCGGTCGGGCGCAGCGGACTGTCGGGACGTCGGCGCAGCAGTGGTCGGCTGGTCAGTGGACCGCTGAGCCGTCGTTGCCTGCGCGGACTCAGACCACGCGGCAATCGGCCGGTCCGCAGACGGCTGAACGGACGTGGGCTGGGCGGACTCAGACCACGCGGCGGTCGGCTGGTCGGCGGATGCGGGTTGCGCGTTCTCGGACGACGAGGCGGTCGGCTGGGCAGACGTGGGCTGGGAAGCGGGATCGGGGTCCGGGTCGGCATTGCGACCGGCGGCGGAGCCTCGGCTGAAGGCGACCTGGCGCGACGGGATCTCGGGCTCGGCGAGGTCCTGCTGGGGGCGCGGAGCCCGGGGGCGCTCGCGGCGGGAGAAGGCGTCGAAGTCGTCGGTGTCAGCGCGCTCGGGCTCGCAGTCGGCGGCGGGGCGCGAGGAAGCTCCGGCGTCGGGCTCGTCCACGTCGACGTCGTCAACGTCGTCGGGGGTCTTCCCGGCGGGCTTGGCGGTGTCGGGGTAGCCGCCGCGCCACTCGACCCTGGGGATGAGCGCGGTCGGCGTGTGGTCGGCCAACTCCATCTCCATGGGGTCGACCTCGGGCGGAGCGGTGGGCTGGGCGGAGCGCGGCGCGGCGCTGGGCCGGGGGCGGTCGGAGCGCTCGTCGGCGGCACCGGCGGCGCGCAGCTCCTGCTGGATCGCGGCCTGGCTGATGCCCATGGGCGGCGTGGTGGCCTCGAAGAACAGCGGTTCCTCGTCAGCGCGGGAAGCAGCGGCGGCCTGCTCGGCGTCGCGCTGGCGCTGGAGCTGCTCCAGGTACTCGGTGGGCGCGGGCGGGATGTCGGAGAGCGTCGGCGTCGGCCTGCGCGGGCTGACGGCCGTCGGCATCTCGATCTGCGCCGTCTCGATGAGCGCCGTCTCCTCGACGGGAGCGGGAGCGGAGGTGGGGGTCGGCTCGTGGTCGGCGTCGCTGGCCTCGGCGCGGACCTCCTCGGTCGGCACGGGCGGAGCGGGCTCGACGACCTGGGTGGGCACCGGGTCGGAGAACACCGGGTCGACCAGCTGCGGCTGCACGGGCTCGGGCGGCTCGGTGCGCTCGGGCCGTTCCGGGGCGGCGAGGACGGCGGGCGCGGCGTTGAACACCGGCGGGCGCGAGGGCTTCGCCTCGGCGGCTGCCTTGGGCACGTCGACGCGGGCGAGCTCGTCCTCCAGTTCGGCGATCCTGCGGCGGGCGGGCCGGACGAAGATCAGCCAGGTGGCTCCGGCTCCGACCAGAACCGCGAGCAGGGAGTACAGCCAGACCTCTCCGAACAGGGACGACACCGCCTTGGACCTCCTCTTCGTGTGATGAACGCGTCTGTCCCGTTCATCCCGCTCAGCGTAAACTCATTCGGGTGCCATCGATGACCACCTCGGCGGACTCGATGGTCCTCCCACCCTCCCCCAGGCAGCCGGGCACCGCCTCCGGACTGCTGTGCGGTGTGGGCGCCTACACGCTGTGGGGCCTGTTCCCCCTTTTCTGGCCACTGCTCGGACCTGCGGATTCGGTCGAGATCCTGGCCCACCGCATCGCGTGGACCATGGTCTTCATGCTCGGCGGGCTGCTGCTGTTCGGCCGCTGGGCGCGGCTGCGGGGCCTGTCGGCGCGGTCCTGGCTGCTGGTCTCGGCGGCCGCGGTGCTGATCGCGGTCAACTGGGGCACCTACATCTACGGGGTGACCTCCGGACAGGTGACCGAAACGGCGTTGGGTTACTTCATCAATCCGCTGGTCAGCGTGGTGCTCGGCGTCGCGGTGCTCAACGAGCAGCTGCGCCGGACGCAGTGGGTGGCCATCGGCATCGCCGCCGTCGCCGTGATCGTGATGACCATGGGCTCAGCGTCGGTCCCGGTGCTCGCGCTGGTGCTGGCGACCTCGTTCGGCTTCTACGGCCTGATCAAGAAGACCGTGCCGATGGACTCGGCGACCAGTCTGGCCGCCGAGAGCGTGGTGCTGGGCCCGATCGCCGCCGGCTACCTGGTCTGGCTCGGCGCCTCGGGCGCGGGGACCTTCGGCGGGCACGGGTTCTGGCACGCGGTGCTGCTGGTCTCGGCCGGGCCGGTGACGATCCTGCCGCTGCTGATGTTCGGCGTCTCCGCGCGCAGGCTGCGGCTGGTCACGCTCGGCGCGCTGCAGTACCTCGCGCCGATCCTCCAGTTCGCCTGGGGCCTGTTCGTCATGCACGAGCCGATGACGCCGCAGCGCTGGCTCGGCTTCGGTCTGGTCTGGGCGGCCCTGGTGCTGTTCACGGTGGACGGCGCGATCGCGGCTCACCGGAGCAGGCGCAAGCTGGCCAGGTACGAGACCACGGTCGTGCCCGAGGCGGTCGTCGTCGAGGTCCCGGAAGAACCCGCTCCGACCACCAAGTAGCCGCTACTTGCTGCGGTCCACCACGTAGTCCGCCAGCGCCTCCAGCGCCGTCTTCGCCGGGCACGCGGGCAGGTACGCCAGCTCGCTCCGCGCGTCGTCGGCGTAGCCGTAGAGGGTCTTCCTGGCGCGTTCGAGCCCCTCGGACTCGCGCAGCAGGTCCAGGGCCTCGGTCACCAGGTGGTCCTCGGTGATCGGGGCGGCCAGCAGCTCGCGCAGGCGCTCCCCGCGCTCACCCTGCTCCTCCAGCGCGTAGAGCATCGGCAACGTCTTCACGCCCTCGCGCAGATCGGTGCCGGGCGTCTTGCCGGAGGCCGACGAGGGCGACGCGATGTCGATGACGTCGTCGGAGATCTGGAACGCGGTGCCGATGATCTCGCCGTAGCGCTGCAGCGCCACGATCGTCTTCTCGTCGGCGCCGGAGAACATCGCGCCGTAGCGGCCGGCGGTGGCGATCAGCGAACCGGTCTTCTCGGCGATGACCTTGAGGTAGTGCTCGACGAGGTCCTGGCCGGGCTTGGGGCCGACAGTCTCGCGCATCTGCCCGGTCACGAGCTCACCGAACGTCACCGCGATGATCTCCGCGGCCTCGGTTCCCAGGCCCGCGACGAGCTTGGAGGCGTGCGCGAACAGGAAGTCGCCGGTGAGGATCGCGACCGCGTTGTCCCAGCGGGCGTTCGCGCTGACGGCGCCGCGGCGCATCGTCGCCTCGTCCATCACGTCGTCGTGGTACAGCGTCGCGAGGTGGATCAGCTCCACCACGGCGGCGGCGGTCACCACGTCGTCCTCGTCCGCGTCGCCGAAGTTGGCCGCGAGCAGGGTGAACAGCGGACGGATGCGCTTGCCGCCGGCCTCGACGAGGTGCAGCGACGCCTCGGTGACGAACTCGAAGTCGCTCTGCACGACGGTGTGCAGCAGCCGCTCCACCCGCTCCAGGCCTGCCTGTACTGACGCGGCGAGCCCGGGGTCGGTCAGCACCGAACTGGCGTCCCGGTCCCGGCCAAGGCGGGCGTGCTCACTCGTGGTCACATCCGAAGCCTACGTAGGGCGGCCGGGTGCGTGGCACCCACCGGCCCATAACTCGCTATGACTTCCCCAACACGGGCGAAACAGCCGGGGAAACGGCATGAAAAAGCCCGCGAACGGCAAGCGTTCGCGGGCTTCTCCAGTGAGGTGATCTGTCCTGGGAAATGTCCCTAGGAGACAAAAGCTCCCACGAGCGACCAGTCCAGCACCGCTGACGGGAACACGCCGAGCAGGACTGTCACCGCGACGCCGAGTGCGATGGTGATCGTCGTCGGCACGCCGGGCAGGCTCACCGTCGGGCCGTTCTCCTCCGGCTCGCGCATGTACATCAGCACGATGATCCGCAGGTAGAAGAACGCGGCGACGGCGCTGGCCAGCAGCGCGACCACCACCAGCGGGGCCATGCCGTCGGCGAGCGCGGCCGAGAACACCACGAACTTGCCGACGAAACCGCTGGTGAAGGGGATTCCGGCGAGGGCGAGCAGCAGCACCGTGAAGATCAGCGCCACCACCGGGGAGCGCTTCGCAAGACCCGCCCAGGAACTGATCTGCGTGGCCTCCCCGTTCGCGTCGCGGACCAGGCTGATCACCGCGAACACCGCCAGCGTGGTGAAGCCGTAGGTGAGCAGGTAGAACAGCGTGGCAGCGCGGCCCTCGTCGGTCAGCGCGATCGAGCCGATCAGCAGGAAGCCCGCGTGCGCCACCGAGGAGTAGGCGACCATCCGCTTGATGTCGGTCTGGGTCAGGCCGAGGATCGCGCCGATCAGCATCGAGACGATCGCGACGCCCCACAGGACCCCGCGCCACTCCCAACTGGTCGACTCGAAGGCCACCGAGAACACCCGCAGGATGCCGCCGAAGGCCGCGACCTTGGTGCACGCGCCCATGAACGCGGTGACCGGGGTCGGAGCGCCCTGGTAGACGTCCGGGGACCAGGAGTGGAACGGGCCGACCGCCGCCTTGAACAGCAGACCCACCACGAGCAGGCCGATACCGGCGAACAGCAGCGTGTCGGAGCGGTCGGAACCACCCGCGGCCTGGGCGATCGCGGAGAGCCTGATCGAACCCGCGTAGCCGTAGAGCAGCGCCAGCCCGTACAGGAAGAACGCCGACGCGAAGGCACCGAGCAGGAAGTACTTGACCGCCGCCTCCTGCGAGATGAGGCGGCGACGGCGGGCGAGGCCGCACATCAGGTACAGCGGCAGGCTCAGCACCTCAAGGGCGATGAACATGGTCAGCAGGTCGTTGGACGCCGTGAAGACCATCATGCCGCCGAGCGAGAACAGCGCCAGCGGGAAGACCTCGGTCTGCATGACGGCGGTGGCCTGCTCGCGGTCCTGGATGGTGCCGGGACGGATCGCGGCGTCGGCGGCGAAGGCGCCACCGGGCTCGACCCTGCGGTCGGCCATCAGCAACACCGAGCCGAGGCCGAGGATCAGCAGCGTCGCCCAGAGGAACAGGGCGGGCTTGTCCACGGCGACGGCACCGGCCAGCGTGGTGACCCCGGACGCCGGGGCGTCGTCGAGGTAGAGCAGCAGCGCGGCGCCCGCACCGGCGAGCGAGACCACGCTGAGGCCGAACTGGGCGCCCCAGCGCGCCGAACGCGGCAGGAACGCCTCGAACAGCACGGAGGCGCAGGCGGCGGCGAGCACGATCAGGATCGGCGCGATCGCCGGGAAGTCCAGATCGGGCACCTGGACCTGCTCGACCTGGGCGAGGAGCATCGGGACGTTCACGTCACTTGTTGCCTTCCTGCGCGACAACCGGGTCGGTCACGCCGGCCTCGGTCATCGTCGCCGTGACGGACGGGGTGATGACGTCCAGGACGGGCTTCGGGTAGACGCCGAGGCCGATGACCAGGGCCACCAGCGGAGCCAGCACGATCAGCTCGCGGCGGGAGAGGTCGGCGATCTTGGACTTGAAGGTTTCCGACTCCGGGTCGGTCGCCGAACCGGGGCCGCCGGCGAGGCCGACGAGCGCGGTGCCGCGCACCGGGCCCTGCATGATCTGCTGGTAGGCCCGCAGCACGTACAGCGCGGCGAGCACCATGCCGACCGAGGCGACGATGGTGAACACCGGCTCGTTCGGGAAGGAGCCGACCAGCACCAGGAACTCGCTCACGAAGGAGTTCGTCCCGGGAAGCGCCAGCGAGGACAGACCGGCGACCAGGAACAGGCCGCCGAGCACCGGGGTCAGCTTGGCCATGCCGCCGTAGTCGCTGAACTTCCTGGAGCCGCCGCGCGCCATCACCATGCCGACGACCAGGAAGAGCATGCCGGTGGAGATGCCGTGGTTGACCATGTACAGCACCGAGCCGGAGATCGACTGGCTGCTGAAGGCGAAGATGCCCAGCGCGATGAAGCCGAAGTGGGCGATCGAGGTGAAGGCCACGAACCGCTTCATGTCGCTCTGCCCGAAGGCCAGGAACGCGCCGTAGAGGATGCCGATCACGGCGAGCACCAGCACCAGCGGTGCGAGCTGCTTGCTGGCCTCGGGGAACAGCGAGAGGCCGTAGCGCAGGAAGCCGAAGGTGCCGACCTTGTCCAGCACACCGACGAGCAGCACACCGACGCCGACCGGGGCCTCGGCCGCCGAGTCCGGCAACCAGGTGTGCAGCGGGACCAGCGGCGCCTTGATGGCGAAGGCCACGAAGAAGCCGAGGAACAGCCAGAACTGCGCGGTCGGCGAGAGGTCCTTGGAGATCTCCGCCAGCTTCGCCCACTCGAACGTGCCCTTGCCGAGCACGTCCGCGCTGGTCACGTACACACCGATGACCGATGCGAGCATGATCAGACCGCCGAGCAGCGAGTACAGGAAGAACTTCATCGCCGCGTAGGTCCTGCGCGGACCGCCGAAGCGGCCGATCAGGAAGTACGCCGGGATGAGCATCGCCTCGAAGAAGACGTAGAACAGGAAGACGTCCGTGGCGGCGAAGACGCCGACCATGAAGGTCTCCATCACCAGGATCAGCGACAGGAAGCCGCCGAGGGTGCGGCCCTCGGGCAGCTTCTCCTCCCAGGACGCGCCGATGACGACGGGCACCAGGAAGGCGATCAGGGCGATCATCACCAGGGCGATGCCGTCCACGCCGAGCGCGAAGTTGACCCCGAACTGCGGAATCCACTCCACCGAGGTGGTCAGCTGCAACCGGGCGCCGCCCGCGTCGAAGGCGATCCACGCGAACACCGCGAGGACCAGCTCCGCCAGGGAGAACCCGAGCGCGGACAGCCGGGCCAGCCGGTCGTTGTTGCGCAGCAAGGCGACAACAACGGCACCGACCAGCGGCAGCAGAAGGAGAGCTGGCAGGAGGAGGGCGCTGCTCACGCGAACCTCACCACCAGCATGGCCGCGATCACGAGGACCGAACCTCCAAGCATGCTCAGGGCGTAGGAGCGCACGAACCCGGTCTGGGTCCGGCGCAGCACGCTGGAGCCGCCGCCGAGCACCGTCGCGGTGCCCATGACGATCCCGTCGACGCCCTTGTTGTCCACCACCAGGAAGGCCCTGGTGAGCAGCAGGCTCGGCTTGACGACGAGCCAGTCGTTCAACGCGTTGGTGTACAGGTCGGCACGGGCCGCCCGCACCGGCCAGGACGCGGCGGGCCGCTCGACCGGGACGCGGACCGACTTGCGACCGAAGATCACCCAGGCGACGAGCGCGCCGAGCGCGGACAGCGCCACGGTCAGCAGCGGCACCAGCGCGTGCGGGAGGACGCCGTGCTCAGCGGTCTCCAGCTTGCCCAGCGAGGGGGCCAGCCAGTTCGACAGCAGGCCGCCGTTGCTGAGCAGGAAGCCCGCGAACACCGAACCGAAGGCCAGGATGATCATCGGGACGGTCATCGACTTCGGCGACTCGTGCGGGGAGTAGTCCCTGCCGTCGGCCGACTTCAGCTTCTCCCAGCGCTTCTCGCCGAAGAACACCAGCAGCATCAGGCGGGTCATGTAGAAGGCCGTCAGCGCCGCGCCGAAGAGAGCAGCACCGCCGAAGACCCAGCCGCGCCAGCCCTCCTGGCCGAAGGCCGCCTCGATGATGGCGTCCTTGGAGTAGTAGCCGGACAGGAACGGGAAGCCGATCAGCGCCAGGTAGCCAAGGCCCCAGGTGACGAAGGTGACCGGCATCTTCCTGGCGAGGCCGCCCATCCGCCGGATGTTGCCCTCGTCGTTCATCCCGTGCATCACCGAACCGGCGCCGAGGAACAGCCCGGCCTTGAAGAAGCCGTGGGTGAGCAGGTGCATGATGCCCAGCGCGTAGCCGAACGGGCCGAGGCCGACCGCGAGGATCATGTAGCCGATCTGGCTGACCGTCGAGTACGCCAGGACCTTCTTGAAGTCGTCGTAGGCGCAGCCGATCACGCACCCGATCAGCAGCGTCAGCGCGCCGATGATCGTGACGACCAGGCGGCCGTCCGGGGTGAGGTCGTAGATCGGGTTGGACCGCGCGATCAGGTACACACCGGCGGTGACCATGGTCGCGGCGTGGATGAGGGCGGAGACCGGGGTCGGGCCCTCCATCGCGTCCGGGAGCCACGCCTGCAGCGGGAACTGACCGGACTTGCCGCACGCGCCGAGCAGCAGCATCAGCGCGATCGCCAGCACGACGCCGCCGGAGAGCTCACCGGCGCGCTCGAAGACCTCGGTGTACTGGGTGGTGCCGAGGTTGGCGAACATCAGGAAGATCGCCACGGCCAGGCCGATGTCGCCGACCCGGTTCATCAGGAACGCCTTCTTGGCGGCGGAGGCCGCGGACGGCTTGTGCTGCCAGAAGGAGATCAGCAGGTAGGACGCGAGACCGACGCCCTCCCAGCCCAGGTACAGCGTCACGAAGCTGTTGCCCAGCACCAGGATCAGCATGGCGCCGACGAACAGGTTCAGGTAGGCGAAGAACTTGCGCCGGTTCTCGTCGTGGCTCATGTAGCCGATCGAGTAGATGTGGATCAGCGAACCCACACCGGTGATCAGCAGCACGAACGTGACCGACAGCGGGTCGAGCCGCAGGCCGAAGTCGACCTTGAGCGCCTCGACGGGAATCCACGAGAACAGGCTGACCTCGCGGACCCGCTGCTCGGGGTCGAGCCCGATGACGGAGAAGAACAGCGCGAGGCCGTAGCCGAACGCGGCGATCACCATGGCGCTGCCGAGCAGGTGGCCCCATCGGTCGGAGCGGCGCCCGCTGATCAGCAGGATCGCCGCGCCGAGCAGGGGCAGGACCACCAGCAGCCACGCGTACTGCGCGATGCCCTGGGCCGCCAGCACCTCCGCGGGCTCGGCGAGATACGTACTCGTCACCTCTGGCCCCTCAGTACTTCAGCAGGTTCGCGTCGTCGACCGAGGCCGAGCGGCGCGTCCGGAAGATGGACATGATGATCGCGAGCCCGACGACGACCTCGGCGGCCGCGACGACCATCACGAAGAACGCCATCACCTGGCCGTCCAGCCCGCCGTTGATCCTGGCGAAGGTGACCAGCGTCAGGTTCACCGCGTTGAGCATCAGCTCCACGCACATGAACACGACGATGGCGTTGCGCCGGACCAGCACGCCGACCGCGCCGATGGTGAACAGCAGCGCCGAGAGCAGCAGGTAGTGGGTGGGACTCACCTGTCCCCCTCCTTACCGGTGAGAGCGTGCGCGTCGGGGCCGGGGTTGGTGCCCGCGACCTCGGCGACGTCGGCCTCCAGCGTCTTGCGGGAGGTGGCCTCGATGAGCTCGGAGACCGACTCCGGGGCGACCGAGCCGTCGGGCAGCAGCGCGGGTGTCGCGACCGAGTTGGCGGTGGCGAAGACACCGGGGCCGGGCAGCGGCGACGGGCGGTCGTGCTCGCCGCGCATGCGCATCTCGACCATCTCGCGCTGGGTCTTGCGCTCGGTGTGCTTGCGGTCGACGAAGGCCAGCACCATGGCGCCGAGCGCCGCGGTGATCAGCAGTGCCGAGGTCAGCTCGAACGGGAACACGTAGTCGGTGAAGACCGCGCGCCCGATGTTGCCGACGTTGCCGCCGTTGGTGGTGTTCGCCTGGGCGAGGCCGCGGGCGGGCACGTCGGTGAGCGCCCGCGCCAGCGCGGTGACCATCAGGACGCCGAAGCCGATGCCGAACAGCGCGGCGGCGAAGCGCTGACCGCGCAGCACCTCGACCACCGAGTCCGACGCGTCCCTGCCGACCATCATCAGCACGAACAGGAACAGCATCATGATCGCGCCGGTGTAGACGATGATCTGCACGAACCCGAGGAACGGGGCCTGCTGGACCATGTAGAGCACACCGAGGCCGAGCATGGTGAGCACCAGCCACAGCGCCGAGTGCACGGCGTTGCGGGAGAACAGCATGCCGAGCGCACCGGCGAGGGCGAGCGGGCCGAGCACCCAGAACGCGACGGCCTCGCCCGTGGTGACCTCGCCCGCCTGGGCGAGCAGAAGCGCGGTGTTCACGCCTTGGCCCCCTCGCCGCCGTCGGCGGCCGGCTGCTGGCGGGCCAGTGCCGGGCCGTTGACGTAGTAGTCGGTCTCGTTGTCACCGAGGCGCATCGGGTGCGGCGGCTGCTCCATGCCGGGCAGCAGCGGCGCGAGCAGCTGCTCCTTGGTGTAGATCAGGTTCTGCCTGCTGTCGTCGGCCAGCTC
Organism: Allokutzneria sp. NRRL B-24872; assembly: GCF_002155965.1. Taxonomy (GTDB): domain Bacteria; phylum Actinomycetota; class Actinomycetes; order Mycobacteriales; family Pseudonocardiaceae; genus Allokutzneria. The sequence goes on along the minus strand of NZ_MUMH01000119.1, from coordinate 14,670 downwards.
GAACTCGTTGGTCATGGTGAGCGAGCGGGTCGGGCAGGCCTCGATGCACAGGCCGCAGCCGATGCACCGGAGGTAGTTGATCTGGTAGTCGAGGCCGAAGCGCTCACCGGGCGAGTAGCGCTCGTCCTCGGTGTTGTTGCCGCCCTCGACGAAGATCGCGTCCGCCGGGCAGGCCCACGCGCACAGCTCGCAGCCGACGCACTTCTCCAGCCCGTCCGGGTGCCGGTTGAGCTGGTGCCGCCCGTGGTAGCGAGGCGCGGTGACCTTCTTGACCTCGGGGTACTCCTCGGTGACGACCTTCTTGAACATGGTTCCGAAGGTCACGCCGAAGCCCTTGACGGGATCAAAGAACCCCATCGCTGGCCTCCTTGTCCTTGCCCTTGGCCGACTCGGAGTCGCTGCCCGAGGGGGTCGCGTCGGGAACGTTCGGGGAATGCTGCTTGCCGGTGATCTCTCCGCTGGAGCCCGCTCCGACCTTGGCCTCCACCGGGACGGCGGCCTTGCGCTTGGGCGGTTTCGGCACGCTCAGGTCCAGCGGCGGAACCGGGAACCCGCTGTGCGCCATGGGGATCTGCGGCCCCTCCTCGACCTGCCGGTCGGGGATGAGGAACGCGATGATCAGCAGCACCACGAGCACGCCGCCGCCGATCATCAGCACCTGCTGCGGGGTGACGCCCTGGTTGCGGATGGTCTTGATGGTGGCGACCGCGACGATCCACACCAGGCTCGCCGGGACCAGGAACTTCCAGCCCAGCTTCATGAACTGGTCGTAGCGGTAGCGCGGAAGCGTGCCGCGCAGCCAGATGAAGCCGAAGAGGAAGGCGAAGGTCTTCATCAGGAACCAGACCAGGCCCAGCCAGCCGTCGTCGATCCACGGCACCAGCGTCGCCAGGCCGAAGGGCGCGTGCCAGCCGCCGAGGAACAGCGTCGTGGCCAGCGCGGACACGGTGACCATGTTGATGTACTCGGCGAGGAAGAACAGCGCGAACTTCAGCGAGGAGTACTCGGTGTGGAAGCCACCGACCAGCTCCGACTCGGCCTCGGGGAGGTCGAAGGGGGCGCGGTTGGTCTCACCGACCATGGAGATCACGTAGATCACGAAGCTGACCGGCAGCAGCAGGGCGAACCAGCCGTTGGCGTGCTGCGCGTCCACGATGCCCGCGGTGGACATCGTGCCGGAGTACATGATCACCGCGACGATGGAGAGGCCCATCGCGATCTCGTAGGAGATCACCTGGGCCGCCGAGCGCAGCGAGCCCAGCAGCGGGTACGGCGAGCCGGAGGCCCAGCCGCCGAGCACGATGCCGTAGACGCCCAGCGAGGAGCAGGCCAGCACGACCAGCACGCCGACCGGCAGGTCGACCAGCTGGAGCGCGGTCTGGTGGCCGAAGAAGCTGACCTCGCCGGCCAGCGGGATCACCGAGAACGCCAGGAAGGCGGGGACGCAGGAGATCACCGGGGCCAGGAAGAACACCCACTTGTCGGCCAGCACGGGCCGGATGTCTTCCTTGAAGGCCAGCTTGAGGCCGTCCGCGAGGGACTGCAGCCAGCCGCCGGGGCCGACCCGGTTGGGACCGGGGCGCTGCTGCATCCGGCCGACGGCCTTGCGCTCCCAGTTGATCATGAACAGCGTCATGACCACGAGCAGCGCGAAGATGCCGACGACCTTGATGATGCTGATCCAGAACGGGTCGTTGGCAAGGAGTTCTGGAGTGCTCACGCGTTCCCTCCGTCAGCAACCGTCACGGTCACGACAGCGCCGTGGCCCGCGCCGAGGGTGCGGCGCACGGTGGAGGTCCCGGAGTTCCCGGGCAGCCACACCACGCCGTCGGGCAGGTCGGCGACCGCGAGCGGCAACGTGATCGCGCCGCGCTCGGTGCGCACCGTGACCTCCGTGCCGTCGGTGGCGCCGAGCTTGGCGGCGGTCTCCGGCGAGAGCCTGGCGACCGCAGGACGCGCGGTACCGGCCAGGTTGGGCTCGCCGTCCTGACCGCGACCGTTGTCCAGCATGCGGGTCCAGCTCGCCAGCACGGCCTGTCCGGCGTCGGCCCTCGGGGCACCGCCGCTGGCCACGCTGGGCGCGGCCGGACGGGCACCGGTGTACTCGCCGAGGCGGGCCAGATCGCCGGCGGAGGCGGCCGGGGTCTGCGTGAACAGATCCGCGTCCATCTCCATCGCGAGGCTGTCCAAGATGCGGCAGTCCGGCATCACGTTCGGCACCGAGAGACCCGGCTCGAAGGACCGGCGACGGCCCTCCCAGTTCAGGTAGCTGCCACCGCGCTCGACCGCCGCGGCCACCGGGAGCACCACGTCGGCGCGGGCGGTGACGGCGGACTCGCGCAGTTCGAGCGAGACCAGGAAGCCGACCCGGTCCAGCACCTTCTCCGCGAGCGCGGGGTCGGGCAGGTCCTCGGGGTCGACCCCGCCGACGACCAGCGCCGTCAGGTCACCGGTCAGTGCGGCGTTGAGGATGCCGTCCAGGTCGCGACCGGGCGCCGCGGGCAGCGCGCCGGACTCCACGCCCCAGGCCAGCTCGACCTCGGCGCGGGCGGCGGCGTCGGTCACCGGGCGACCGCCCGGCAGCAGCGTCGGCAGCGCGCCGACCTCGACCGAACCCCGCTCACCGGCGCGGCGCGGGACCCAGGCGAGCTTGGCGCCGGTGGTCTCGGCGAGCCGGGTGACGGCGGAGAACAGGCCGGGGACCTCGGCGGCGCGGACGCCGACCAGGATCACCGCGTTGTCCGTGCCGAGCGCTTCGCGGACGTCGGCGCCGTCGTTGTGCGTGCCGAGCGCGTCGACCGCAGCGGCCTCCGCACCGGGGGTGCAGGCCAGCAGCTGACCGAAGCTCTTGCGCACGCTGGAGGTCGTGTACTGGCCGAGGTGGAAGACCTTGGTCTTGTTGTTCCTGGCCGCCTTGCGCAGGCGCAGGAACAGGATTCCGGCCTCCTCCTCGGGCTCCAGGGCGACGCACAGGACGGCGGGCGCGGCCTCGATGCCCTTGTAGGTCACGCCGTTCTCCGGCGTGGTGCCCACGACGCGAGCAGCCAGGAACTCCAGCTCCTCCGCGGAGTGCGGGCGGGAGCGGAAGTCGATGTCGTTGGTGCGCAAGGCAACGCGGGCGAACTTCGAGTACGCGTAGGCGTCCTCGACGGTCAGCCTGCCGCCCGGCAGCACGCCGACGCCGCCGTTCTCGCGGGCCTTGGCCAGGCCCTCGCCCGCGATGCGCAGCGCGTCGGTCCAGGACGCTTCCTGCAGCTCACCGGTCTCCGCGTCGCGCACGAGCGGGCGGGTGATCCGGTCCGGCTGCGTCGCGTAGGTGAAGGCGAAGCGGCCCTTGTCGCACAACCACTCCTCGTTCACCTCCGGGTCCTCACCGGCGAGGCGGCGCTGCACCTTGCCGCGGCGGGTGTCCACGCGGGTCGCGCAGCCGCCGGCGCAGTGCTCGCACACACCCGGCTTGGAGACCAGGTCGAACGGGCGGGAGCGGAAGCGGTACGCGGCGCTGGTGAGCGCGCCGACCGGGCAGATCTGGATGGTGTTGCCGGAGAAGTAGCTCTGGAACGGCTTGTCGTCGGCGACACCGATCTGCTGCATCGCGCCGCGCTCGAGCAGGTCGATGAACGGGTCACCGGCGATCTGCTCGGAGAAGCGGGTGCAGCGCTGGCAGAGCACGCAGCGCTCGCGGTCAAGCAGGACCTGGGTGGAGATCGCGATCGGCTTGGCGAAGGTCCGCTTCTTCTCCTCGAAGCGGGACTCCGCGCGACCGTGCTTGAGCGCCTGGTTCTGCAGGGGGCACTCGCCGCCCTTGTCGCAGATCGGGCAGTCCAGCGGGTGGTTGATCAGCAGCAGCTCCATCACGCCCTGCTGCGCCTTGTCGGCGACGGGCGAGGTGAGCTGCGTCTTGACCACCATGCCGTCTGCGACGGTCATCGTGCACGAGGCCTGCGGCTTCGGCATCGGCCGACCGCCCATTTCCACCTCGACCAGGCACTGGCGACAGGCACCGGCCGGTTCGAGGAGGGGGTGGTCGCAGAACCGAGGGATCACGGTGCCCAGGCGCTCGGCCGTGCGGATCAGCAGTTCGCCCTTGGGGGCCACCACATCCACGCCGTCGATGGTCAGGCGCACGTGGCCTTCGGGAACGGGCGGCTGGTCCTGGTTCTTCTCAGGAGCCACGGTCATGAGCTTGCTCCCGCCAGCTCGGGCTGTGCGTCCGCGGCGTTCTGCTGCTGGCACAGCTCAAGGAACTCGTGCTTGAAGTACTTGATGGCACTGGTGATCGGGCTCGTCGCACCGTCGCCGAGCGCGCAGAAGGACCGGCCGAGGATGTTGTCGCAGATGTCGAGCAACGTCTCGATGTCCGAGGGCGAGCCCTCACCGCGCACCATGCGCTGCAGGATCTGCGTCAGCCAGAACGTGCCCTCGCGGCAGGGGGTGCACTTGCCGCAGGACTCGTGCTTGTAGAACTCGGTCCACTTCATGACCGCCCACGGCACGGACACGGTCTCGTTGAAGATCTGCAGCGCCGTGGTGCCCAGCATCGAGCCCGCCTGCGCGCAGCCCTCGAAGTCCAGCGGGACGTCGAGGTGCTCGGCGGTGAACATCGGCGTCGACGAGCCACCCGGCGTCCAGAACTTCAGCGGGATGCCGTCCTTCATGCCGCCCGCCATGTCCAGCAGCTCGCGCAGCGTGATGCCCATCGGGGCCTCGTACTGGCCGGGCTTCTCCACGTGGCCGGAGAGCGAGAAGATCTTCGGGCCCGGGGACTTCTCCCGCCCCATCGCGCGGAACCAGTCGGAGCCGCCGTTGACGATGTAGGGAACCGAGGCGATGGTCTCGACGTTGTTCACCACGGTGGGCGAGGCGTAGAGACCAGCGGTCGCGGGGAAGGGGGGCTTCAACCGGGGCTGGCCGCGACGCCCTTCGAGGGAGTCCAGCAGCGCGGTCTCCTCGCCGCAGATGTAGGCGCCCGCACCGGCGTGGACGACCAGGTCGAGGTCGAAGCCCGAGCCGAGGATGTTCTTGCCGAGGTACCCGGCGGCGTAGGCCTCCTGGACCGCGGCGTTGAGGCGGCGGATGCAGTGCAGGACCTCACCGCGCACGTAGATCGCGCAGAAGTTCGCGCGGATCGCGAACGAGGTGATGATGCAGCCCTCGATCAGCGAGTGCGGGTCCGCCATCATCAGCGGGATGTCCTTGCAGGTGCCCGGCTCGCCCTCGTCGGCGTTGATGACGAGGTAGTGCGGCTTGCCGTCGCCCTGCGGGATGAAGCTCCACTTGAGGCCGGTCGGGAAGCCCGCGCCACCGCGCCCGCGCAGGCCGGAGGCCTTCACGAGCTCGATCAGCTGGTCCGGGTGCGCCTTCAGCGCCTTGGGGAGAGCGGTGTAGCCCTCCAGCTGCTCGTAGGTGTGCCGGGTCCAGGAGTTCGGCGACAGCCAGCGCTTGGTCAGAACCGGTGTCAGGACGTGGTTGTTGTCGGTCATCGCGCCCTCACTTCTTTTCCGGCAGCGCGGGCAGCGGCGCGTCGTCGGGCATGGACGGCGCGGTCCAGCCGCGCTCCTGGGCGAGCTTGGCGCCGCGCACGGTCTCGATCGACGCGGACGGTCCGGCGTTGTCCGCCGGGTCGCGGCCGTCGAAGAACCCGGCCAGCTGGAGTTCGGCCTGCTTGAAGTCGGTCAGCGCCGCGCCGCGGGTGGGCGCGGGCTTCTCGCCCTTGCGCAGCTTCTCGACCAGCTCGGAGGCGGACTCCGGGGTCTGGTTGTCGTAGAACTCGTAGTTGACCTGGAGCACCGGGCCGAGGTCGCACGCGGCGAGGCACTCGGCGTGCTCCAGCGTGATCGAGCCGGGGGTGCCGGGCTCGCCAGCGGTCTCCTCGTGGCCCAGCGGCTTGCCGTCGCTGCCCAGCTGCTCGCGCAGCTTGGCGTAGATGGCGTCCCCGCCCAGCGCGGCGCAGAGGGTGTTGGTGCAGACGCTCACCAGGTGCTCGCCGCACGGGCGGCGCTTGTACATGGTGTAGAACGTCGCGACCGCGCTGACCTCAGCGGTGGTCAGGTCCAGCTGGGTCGCGCAGAACGCGATGCCCGCCTGGCTGACGTGGCCCTCCACCGACTGCACGAGGTGCAGCATGGGCAGCAGCGCCGACCGCGCGACCGGGTAGCGGCCGATGATCTGCTGCGCCTTCTCGACGATGTCGTCACTGAAGACGTCGGAGACCTGCTTGTCAGGGTCGACCCCTGCAACAGTGTCCACAGTGGACTCCGGCTGAGTCGTTGTCATCGGTCCACACCGCCCATCACGGGGTCGATCGAGGCGACGGCCGCGATGACGTCGGCGACCTGGCCGCCTTCGCTCATCGCGGGCATCGCCTGGAGGTTCACGAAGCTTGGTTCGCGCACGTGGACGCGCATCGGCCTGGTGCCGCCGTCGGAGACGAGGTGGTAGCCCAGCTCGCCGCGCGGGGACTCGATCGGCACGTAGACCTGGCCGGCCGGCACGTCGAAGCCCTCGGTCACCAGCTTGAAGTGGTGGATCAGCGATTCCATCGACTGACCCATGATCTTGCGGACGTGCTCCAGCGAGTTGCCCATGCCGTCGGCGCCGATGGTCAGCTGCGCGGGCCAGGCGATCTTGGCGTCCTCCACCATGACCGCGCCCGGCTCCAGCTTGTCCAGGCACTGCGCGACGAGCTTGAGCGACTCGTGGATCTCGGCGAGGCGGATCTTGTAGCGGGCGAAGCAATCGCCAGCGGTCTCGACCGGGACCTCGAAGTCGTACTCCTCGTAGCCGCAGTACGGCTCGACCTTGCGCAGGTCCCACGGCAGACCCGCGGAGCGCAGGATCGGGCCGGTGAGGCCGAGCTGCAGGCAGCCGTCCAGCGGCACGTAGCCGACGCCCGCGAGGCGGTTCTTCCAGATCGGCTGGCCGGTGAGCAGCTTGTCGTACTGGGGCAGGCGGGAGTCCATGACCTTGATGAAGTCGCGGATCTTCTGCTCATAGCCCTCTGGCAGGTCCTGCGCGACACCGCCGGGCCGGATGAACGCGTGGTTCATCCGCAGGCCGGTCAGGAACTCCAGGAGGTGCAGCACCTCCTCGCGCTCGCGGAAACCGGCGGTCATACCGGTCAGCGCGCCCAGCTCCATACCGCCGGTGGCCAGGCAGACCAGGTGCGAGCTGATGCGGTTGAGCTCCATCAGCAGCACGCGGATCACCTGGGCGCGGCGCGGGGCCTCGACGCCGAGCAGCTTCTCGACCGCCATGCAGTACGCGGTCTCGTTGTGCAGCGGCGCCAAGTAGTCCATGCGCGTCACGAAGGTGACGCCCTGGGTCCAGGTGCGGTACTCGGCGTTCTTCTCGATGCCGGTGTGCAGGTAGCCGATGACCGCGCGGCCCTGGGTGACGATCTCACCCTCGAGCTCCAGCACGAGGCGGAGCACGCCGTGCGTGGACGGGTGCTGCGGCCCCATGTTGATGACGACGCGCTCGTCGTGCGTGGCGTCGGAGAGGACGTCGTCCCAGTCACCGCCGCTGACGGTGTAGACCCGTCCCTCGGTGGTGTCGCGGGAGTCCGCGTAGGAGTCGGTGCTCATGAGTACGACCTCCGCTGGTCCGGGGGAGGGATCTCCGCGCCCTTGTACTCGACCGGGATGCCGCCGAGCGGGTAGTCCTTGCGCTGCGGGTGACCGTCCCAGTCGTCCGGCATGAGGATGCGGGTCAGCGCGGGGTGGCCGTCGTAGACGATGCCGTACATGTCCCACGCCTCCCGCTCCTGCCAGTCGGCGGTCGGGTAGACGCCGACGACGCTCGGGATGTGCGCGTCGTCGATGTCGACCGCGACCTCCAGGCGGATGCGGCGCCGGTAGGTCATCGAGGTCAGGTGGTAGACCGAGTGCAGCCGCTGCGGCACGTCCACGCCGTAGTCGACGCCCGACACCGAGCTGCACAGCTCGAAGCGCAGGGCGGCGTCGTCGCGGAGCAGGGTGCACAGCTCGACCAGGTCCTCGCGGCGCACGTAGAACGTGATCTCGCCGCGGTCCACGGTGATCTGCTGGACGGCCTCGGTCGGCACGCCGCGCTCGGCCATGGCCGCGGCCAGCTCGTCGACGAACTCGTCGAACCAGCCGCCGTAGGGGCGCTCGGCCGGGGCGGGCACGTGGGCGGGCAGCCGCAGGCCGCCGAAGCCGGAGGTGTCGCCGGAGCCGCTGATGCCGAACATGCCCTTGCGGGCGCGACCGGCGACGACCCCGCCGCGGTCTTCGTGCTCGCCGAACACGGCGGGCTGAGCGGCAGCCACGTCGGCGTCGTAGCCGCCGACCGGCTTGTCGTCCGCGCTACTCATCTCGCTCACTTCTTCTTCGCGTAGCGGACCGAGGACGGGATCAGCTCGGTGCGGTGGCCCGATTCGGCCAGCAGCGCGGCCCGCTTGGGCCCGAGCGGCTCGTCCATGATCTTGGCGTGGATCTTGAGGATCGCGTCGATCAGCATCTCCGGGCGCGGCGGGCAGCCCGGGAGGTACATGTCGACGGGGACCACGTGGTCGACGCCCTGCACGACGGCGTAGTTGTTGAACATGCCGCCGGAGGAGGCGCAGACGCCCATCGCGAGCACCCAGCGGGGCTCGGGCATCTGGTCGTAGATCTGGCGCAGCACCGGCGCCATCTTGTTGCTGACCCGCCCGGCGACGATCATCAGGTCCGCCTGCCTCGGCGAGGCGCGGAAGACCTCCATGCCGAAGCGCGCCAGGTCGTAGCGGGGCGCGCCGGTGGTCATCATCTCGATCGCGCAGCACGCCAGTCCGAAGGTGGCGGGCCACAGCGAGGACTTGCGGGTCCAGTTGACCAGCTTCTCGACGCTGGCCAGCAGGACGCCGTTGGGGAGCTTCTCTTCAAGACCCATTGCTCAGCTCCAGTCCAGGCCGCCGCGGCGCCACACGTATGCGTAGGCGAACCCGACGGTCGCGATGAACAGGGCGATCTCCACCAGGCCGAACATGCCCAGGGCGTCCGCGGAGACCGCGAACGGGTAGAGGAACACCATTTCGATGTCGAACAGAATGAACAACATCGCCGTCAGGTAGTACGCGACGGGCATTCGACCGCCGCCGACGACCGGCTGGGGCGAGGGCTCGATCCCGCACTCGTACGCGTCCAGCTTGGCCCGGTTGTAGCGGCGGGGGCCGATGTACGGCGCCGCCGTGACCGAGAAGACCGCGAAGCCCGCGGCCAGGACGAACATGAGTACGAGGGGGATGTAAGGCTGGAGCACTCTCTCCGCCGTCCTTTCCTCATCCGCGCTCGTCAACAGCCCTGTCGGGCCGCTGCCAGGGGGCAGCCTAAGGGTGTCTCTGAACCGCTTCTGTAGTTAGGCGCACCTAACCTGCAACGCGCTTGTGAACTGCTTCACAAGAGCCTCGCGCAGGAGTGTAAGACGTCACATCCACGCCTGCTGGACGGGGGCGGGAGCGCTGCGCCGAGCGGCCGAGGGCGCGCTAGGCGAACAGGGCGCGGAGCTGGGAGAGCAACGCGGCGGGAGCGGCCGGAGCGAGCGCGAGCTGACCGTCCGCGGTGGTGATCGAATAGCGCCCGGCGGGCGTGTCGAGCCAGGTCACGGGCACTTCGGAGACGCGGGTCCCGGTGCGGTCGGGGGTGCGGGAGACCGTCGTGGCCCTGCCGAAGGCGGTCGCGGTTGAGTACACCGCGAAGAACTCCGCGTTGCCCGCGGCGCCCTCGCCAGCACCGGCGTCGTCGGCGGCGTTCCTCGGCCCCGGCACGAGCGCGGCGGCGCGGGGCGGGATCGCGGCCATGGCGCTCTCGGCGGCGTGCGCGGGGTCGATCCAGCACAGTTCCACGGCCTCGCCGCGAAGGACCGCGCGCAGCCCCTCAGGACCGCGCGTGAAGCAGCCGACGCGGGTCTGGCCCGGCACGTCGGCGTAGACCACGGCCAGTTCCTCGTCGAAGTCGGAGATCACCCGCAGGGCCGCCGCCAGCTCAGGGCCCACCTGGTTCTCGCGGCCGAGGCCGTGCTGACCGAGCCATCCCGTGGTGTGGCCGCCCTCGTCCGCCGCGTGCCCCAGCACCACCAGCGGGAACGGCATCGCGCCGAGCCCGAGCAGGTTCCAGCACCGTTCGTAGACCTGGACCGGGATCGGCGGCAGGCTCACACGGCGACGGACTGCGGAGATGGACACGATGGGCATCCCAGCCTCGGGCTCGGACTCTCGCCGGAACACGGGAATCGTTCCCGTTACGGCTCACCGTGAGGAATGGAACCGTGGGCGAGCGCACCGCACAAGCACCGAGAACCGATCGGGCGAATCCTCCGGCCGCTACTCAGGTAAGTGCCGCAATTAGCGCTCAGCGGCTACGAGAAAGGGCCGCTGAGCAGGCCGGAGAGGTGCTGGGAAACGGTTCCGGAACAGGCGGCGGCCAGCGACATCCACCCACCGGAGTGCGTGATGGAGTACCGGCCCTCCGGCGTGTCCAGCCAGGTCACGGGCGACTGCGCGACGAGTTTGCAGCTGCGCGGGTTTGACGGGCGCAATGCGCTGGCCTGACCGACAGCGGTTGCGGAGGCATAAATGTCCAGGAAGCGTTCCGTGTCCGCGCGACCGGTGTCGGCGATCACGCCGAAACGCTCCCAGTGCCGCCCGGCGCGGGCGAGGTCGTCGGTGGCGACCCGCACCGGCGACGCCGTTCCTGGCCCGTACTCCGGCACGACCGCGAGGGCGCTGGAGGCCAGCAGCTCGTTCTCGATCCACTCCAGCTCGACGGTGTCGGCGCGCAGCACCGCGCGCAGCGAGCGACCGCCGCGCGCGAACCCGCCGATGCGCGTCTGCACGTCGTGCTCGGTGTAGACGACGGCCAGCTCCATGTCGAAGTCGGCGATCGTGCGCAGCGCCTCGGTCAGCTCGGGGCCGATCCGGTGCTCGTCACCGAGGCCGTGCTCGCGCAGCCAGTGCGCGGCGCGCGCCTCGACGGCGCCGTGGTCGTCCGGGTCAGCCGACGTGCGCAGCACGACGAGCGGGAACGGCATCACGCCCAGTCCGAGCCGCGCCCAGCACACCTCGTAGACCGGTGCGGGGATCGCGGGCAGCGCGGTCCTGACCGGTGACGTCCAGGAAGTGCTCGTCATGGCACTCAGCACAGTGACCTTCTCCAGGCTCGGCTTGCTTCGCGTGGGAATTAACTACCACGGCAATCGCCGAGCAGACTCATATCGTTTCAGGACCTGATTCACGCGAATGAACCCCGGGTTACCCGACGACAACGTCGCGACCAGGGGAAATCTTCCCGTGATAATTCCACTACGGCACGGTGACGTGCGGATGCCCAACTCCGGACATCGTGGTTTAAGGAAGACTTGAGACAAGCCGCCAAGAAACCAAATGTGTACTCAGGCGCTCGGCGCCAACCGAACAGCGGTCGCCACGAGCTTGTCGAGCGCGTCGCCGTCCTTGGGGTCGTACAGACCCGCGAGCAGCTTGAGCACGAGCTTCATCAGTCCGTCCATCGGCAGGCCGTACTTGGTGGCCGTCTTCATGACGTGCGGGTTGCCGATGAGCTTGCTGAAGATGTTGCCGAGCCGGTAGTAGCCGCCCAGCGCCTGCTTGATGGCGACCGGGTAGCGGCCGAGCGCCCGCTCGCGACTGGGGCCCTCGGCGCGGGCGAGCGCGTGCACGACGCACTCCGCCGCGATGCGCGCGGACTCCATGGCGTAGGCGATGCCCTCGCCGTTGAACGGGTTGACCATGCCGCCCGCGTCGCCGACCAGCAGCAGGCCGTTGCGGTAGTGCGGGGTGCGGTTGAAGCCCATCGGCAGCGCGGCGCCGCCGACCTTGCCGAGCGCGTTGGCGTCGCGGAAGCCCCACTCCTCCGGCGTTCCGTCCAGCCACGACTTCAGCAGCGCGCGGTAGTCGGTCTTGCCGTAGGCCTTGGACGTGGACAGGATGCCCAGCCCGACGTTCACGGTGCCGTCGCCCATGCCGAAGATCCAGCCGTAGCCCGGCAGCAGCTTGGGCTCGGCCGGGTTGCTGCGGTCCCACAGCTCCAGGTGCGACTCCAGGTAGTCGTCCTTGGTGCGCGGGCTCTCGTAGTAGCGGCGCACGGCCACGCCCATCGGGCGGTCCTCGCGCTTGTCGAGGCCGACCGACAGCGCGAGCCGGGCGGAGACGCCGTCGCAGGCCACGATCAGCGGCGCGCGGTAGCTCACCGGCTTCTTGTCCGGTCCGGTCACGGCCTTCACGCCGATGACGCGGCCGGTGCGCTCGTCGGTGATGGCCGACTGCACGGTGGTCTGCTCCAGCAGCCGCGCGCCCGCGTGCTGGGCGGTGCGGGCGAGCATCTCGTCGAAGTCCTGGCGCGGGCGGACCACGCCGTAGGGCGGGAAGGTGGCCAGGTCCGGCCAGTCCAGCTCGATGGTCCGGCCGCCGCCGACCACGCGCAGGCCGCGGTTGTGCAGCCAGCCCGCCTTCTCGGTGGTGTCGATGCCCAGGTCGATGAGCTGCTTGACGCCGCGCGGGGTGAGCCCGTCGCCGCAGACCTTCTCCCTGGGGAAGGAGCTCTTCTCCAGCAGCAGGACGTCCAGACCGGCCCGCGCCAGGTAGGTGGCTGCGGTGGAACCGGCCGGGCCTGCGCCGACCACGATGACCTCGGCGTCCTCGCCCGGACGACGACGGCTTGACGTGATCATGGGTCTCCTTGTGAAAGCGTTCACGAACCAGGTCCGAGTCTAGGCGAACCGAGAGCGGGCCACGGTGTGCTCCGCGAAACGGTCCGGCGCGCGCCGCGTCAGGGTTTGACAGCCCGGTGCAGCGCGACCACCCCGAGGTTCAGCGGCCGCCACGCCACCTCCGACCACCCGGCGCGGGAGATGATCTCCGCGAGTTCCCGCTGGCCAGGCCATGCGCCCATGGACTCGGCGAGGTAGCGGTAGGCCTCCGGGTTGGACGAGACCGGGCGGGCCAGCAACGGCAGCACCGGCAGCCCGAGGCGCTGGTAAAGGAACCGGAACGGGCGAAACTGGGGTTGAGAGACCTCACAGATCACCATCCGCCCGCCGCTGCGCACGACCCTGGCCATCTCCCGCAGCGAGGCCTCGGTGTCGACGAAGTTGCGCAGCCCGAAGGTGACCGTGACCACGTCGAAGGAGTTGTCGGCGAAGGGCAGCCGCATCGCGTCGGCGGCGACCATCGGCACGTCGCGCCCGATCTCCTTGCCGCGCTCCAACATCCCGAGCGAGAAGTCCGCTGCGACGCACCAGGCTCCGGAGCCGGTGTACTCGACGGTGGAGATCGCCGTGCCCGCGGCCAGGTCGAGCACCCGCTCCCCCGGCTTGAGGTCCAGCGCTCGCGCCGTCTTGCCCCGCCAGCGCCGGTCGAACCCGACCGTCATCACGGAGTTCGCGCGGTCGTAGCCATGGGCCACGCCGTCGAACATCTCGGCGACCTCGCGTGGCTTCTTGTCCAAACCGGCCCTGACCATGCGAGGAGCCTAGAGCCTCAGCGAAGCGCGTCGAGCATGCCGTCGACCGCCGCGGCCCACGGGAAGCACTCCGCGCGGTCCCTCGCGGCGGCGCGGCGCTCCGGCTCGGGCAGCGCGAGCACCGAGGCGACCGCGTCGGCGAACGCGGCCGGGGTGTCGTCTGCGGCCACCGCCCCGCTGCCCGGCCGCACGATCTCCGGTAGCGCGGAGGAGCCCGAAACCACGACCGGTGTTCCGGACGCGAGGGCTTCGAGCGCGGCGAGGCCGAACGTCTCATGGGGTCCGGGAGCGAGCGAGATGTCCGCTGTGGCAAGGAGATTGGCCACCTCCTCGCGCGAGTCCAAGAAGCCCAGGAAGGTCACCGGCAGCCCGTCGGCGAGTTCCTCCAGCGCTCGCTTGCGCGGCCCGTCCCCCGCGATCACCAGGCGCACGTTGTGCCCGCGCCGGCGCAGCTCCCGCACGGTCTCCACGCTGCGGTCGACGTGCTTCTCCGGCGACAACCGTCCACAGTGGACCAGCAGCGAGTCCGCGTCGCCGAGCAGCCGCGCGTGCAACGAGTCGTCGTAGTTGCCCGGGTCGAAGGTGTCCAGGTCCACGCCGAGCGGGACCTGGCGCAGGTTCACCGCGCCGATGCGGTCGAACTCCTGCCTCGCGAAAGCCGTGGTGCACACCACGTTCGCGAAGCTCCGCGCCATCCAACCGTTCGCCACGTCCGCCGCCCAGCGCGCGGCTCGGGGCGGCAACAGGAACTGCTCCAGGATGCGGTCAAGGCGCTCGTGCGAGATCACCACGCTCGACACCGCGTTGCGGCTCGCCCAGCGCCCCAGCCCGCGCAACGTCGCCCGGTCCGACACCTCGATCGCGTCCGGCCTCAGCCGGTCCAGCCACGCCCGCACGCGAAACGGGTCCAGCACGCGGTAGCCGCCCATGCCCGGAACCGTCGGCCCGTACAACGTGATGCGCCGAACCCCGCCCGGCAGGTACTCGACGGAGTGCTCCGGCCCCGGAACGATCAGCACCACCTGGTGCCCCCGCTCCACGTAGCCCGGCCCCAGGTGGTTCAACGCCGTGCGCAGCCCGCCGGAACGGGGCCCGTAGAAGTTCGCCAGCTGGACGATCCGCATGCCCCCGAGCCTCCCACCACCACTTCATCCCACCCCCGCACCCCCTCCCCGCCTTAAGCCCTGAACGACCC
>NZ_MUMH01000118.1 GCF_002155965.1 Allokutzneria sp. NRRL B-24872 | reverse complement strand
CCGGCCCGCCGAGGAGATGCTGTACCTGGCCATGGAGGACTTCCGGGTCGACGTGGTGGTCGGCAAGGGGCCAGGTGCGACCAGCATCCCGCTGGAGATCGCGCCGTTCACCCTGGTCGGGGCGACCACGCGGTCCGGGGCGCTGACCGGCCCGCTGCGCGACCGATTCGGCTTCACCGCGCACATGGAGTTCTACGTGCCCGAGGAGCTGGAACGGGTGCTGAACAGGGCCGCGGGCATCCTCGGGGTGGACCTGCGCCCCGACGGGGCGCGGGAGATCGCCGGGCGCTCGCGCGGCACCCCCCGGATCGCCAACCGGCTGCTGCGCCGGGTCCGCGACTACGCCGAGGTGCGCGCGGACGGCGCGGTCACGCTGGAGGTGGCGCGCGCCGCGCTGAGCGTCTACGACGTCGACGAGCTGGGGCTGGACCGCCTGGACCGGGCGGTCCTGGGCGCGCTGGTGCGCTCCTTCGGCGGGGGCCCGGTCGGCGTCTCGACACTGGCCGTGGCGGTCGGCGAGGAACCAGCTACCGTGGAAGAGGTCTGCGAGCCCTACCTGGTGCGGGCGGGCATGCTCGCGCGGACCCCGCGTGGACGGGTCGCCACCGCGCTCGCGTGGCGGCACCTGGGCGTGCAACCCCCGGCCTCGGCGCCGGGGGAGCAGCTACCCCTTCCGGTCGACGGCCAGGGGCGTGGCACACTCGGTTCCCAGCGAACCGAATAAATCGGACATGACGACACCCAGGCGGCGACATCGCCGCCGGAGACGAGAACGATGGATATCTCCTCCTTCATCCTTCCTCTGATGCTCGTGGTCCTTGCGCTGCCGCTGTTCCTCAGCGCGCGCAAGCAGAAGAAGGTGTACGCGGAGATGCAGCAGCTGCAGAACTCGCTCGGTCCCGGCGACCGCGTGATGACCAGCTCCGGCCTGTACGCCACCGTGGTGGACGCCACCGACGACACCAGCATCGAGCTGGAGCTGGCGCCCGGCGTGCACACCACCTGGCTGCGTCAGGCGATCCGCGAGAAGGTCCAGGACCAGGTCGAGGACAACGCCGACGTGGTCGAGGACGACGACGTCGTGACCGAGTCCAAGGCCGAGGTCGCGGCGCCGCTGGAAGAGCAGAAGAACAAGTAGGACAAACAGACCAACCGTTCGGAGGCCGTGCGGAACGCCTCGTCGAACGCTATATGCTGCGCCCCCACCCCCTGTGTCACACCGGGTGGGGGCGCACAGCTGTGGGTCGACCCTGACTTCACAGTTTCCACACACCGTGCTTGAGGAGATCGACCTACCGTGGCACCTCCGGCTGGGCATATCCGTCCAGGGCGATACCTTGGCGCATTCATCCTGATCGTCGGCTTCCTCTATTCCCTGGTGTTCTTCACCGGGGACGGCAGGCCGGTCCCGAAACTGGGCATCGATCTCCAGGGTGGCACCAGGGTCACGCTCACCGTGCGCTCGACGGACGGCCAGCAGCCGCCGCCGGAGTCCATCGACCGGGCGCGGCAGATCATCGAGCAGCGGGTGAACGGCATCGGCGTCAGCGGCGCCGAGGTGGTCCGGGACGGCAACAACCTGGTCATCACGGTGCCGGGTGAGCGCGGCGACGAGGCCAAGTCCCTCGGCCGGACCGCGGACCTGAACTTCCGCCCCGTGCTGCAGGCCGTGCCGAACCAGCCGACGCCGCCGCAGCCCTCGCCGACGCCGCCGACCAGCGGCCAGCAGCCGCCCGCCACGGGCACCCCGCCGACCACCCCGCCCAACGCTGGGCCGGGCTCCACCGCGCCGACCACGCCGAAGCCGCAGGGCCGCCCGGTGCCCGCCGCCGAGCAGCAGCAGCAGCCCACCCCGCCGCCCGCGCCCGGCTCCACCGCCGAGGCGGTCGCCAAGGCGCGCGAGCTGCGGCAGAGCAAGGACCCGCAGGTGCAGGCCCAGGCGCTGGCGCTGCTGGACTGCGCCGCCCCGGACCCGCTGCGCGGGCTGGACAAGCCGGAACTGCCGCTGGTCAGCTGCAGCGACGACAACACCGAGAAGTTCGTGCTCGGTGAGGTGTTCCTGCCCGGCCGCGAGATCGCCGACGCCGCCGCGGGCCAGGACCAGAACAGCCCCGGCTACGTCATCTCCGTGAACTTCCGCGCCGCGGGCAGCGACATCTGGAGCAAGTTCACCTCCGCCAACGTCGGCAAGCGCGCCGCGTTCGTGCTGGACGGCCGCGTCGTCTCGGCGCCGAACATCAACGAGCCGATCCTCGGCGGCAACACCCAGATCAGCGGCCGGTTCACCCTGCCGGAGGCGCAGGACCTGGCCAACATCCTCAAGTACGGCTCGCTGCCGCTGGCCTTCGACCAGTCCGAGGCCGAGACGGTCTCGGCGACGCTGGGCCTGGCCTCGATGCAGGCCGGTCTGATCGCCGGCGCCATCGGCCTGGCGCTGGTCTTCATCTACTGCATGTTCTACTACCGCGCCCTCGGCGTG
This sequence comes from Allokutzneria sp. NRRL B-24872, assembly GCF_002155965.1. Taxonomy (GTDB): domain Bacteria; phylum Actinomycetota; class Actinomycetes; order Mycobacteriales; family Pseudonocardiaceae; genus Allokutzneria. Next base: position 49,078 of record NZ_MUMH01000118.1, on the reverse strand, counting down.
CTGACCGTGCTCTCGCTGGGACTGGCCGCGGTGGTCATCTACGCCGTGCTGGTGCTGCTGGGCCGGTGGATCGGCTTCACCCTGGACCTCGCGGGCATCGCCGGGTTCATCGTGGCGATCGGTATCACCGCCGACTCCTTCATCGTGTTCTTCGAACGGCTCAAGGACGAGGTCCGCGAGGGCCGCAGCTTCCGCAGCGCGGTCCCGCGCGGGTGGATCAGGGCCCGGCGCACGATCCTGTCGGCCGACGCCGTGAGCTTCCTGGCCGCCGCCGTGCTCTACGTCCTGGCCGTCGGCCAGGTGAAGGGCTTCGCGTTCACCCTCGGCATGTCCACCGTGCTCGACCTCGTCGTCGTGTTCCTGGTGACCCACCCGCTGGTGGCGATGGCCTCCAAGTCCAAGCTGCTGTCCAAGCCGTCCTGGTCCGGCCTCGGTGAGGCGCACCGCACCGCGGCTGCCAGCCGCTCGATGGCCAAGGCGTCCAGCACCGCGAACGCGAAGGGGGTCTGACGTGACCACTGGCGAGAACGCACACGAGCCCCAGGCCCCTTCCGGCAAGCGGCCCAGCGTCTTCAACCGGCTCTACCTGGGCAACGGCGCCTTCGACATCGTCGGCAAGCGCGGTCGCTGGTACGTGGTCACCTCGGTGATCTTCCTGGTCTGCCTGGGCTCGATGCTCTTCAAGGGCTTCAACCTCGGCATCGACTTCGTCGGCGGCACCAAGGTCCAGCTGCCCGCCACCAGCGTCAGCAAGCAGATCACCGTCGACGAGGTGAAGTCGGTCTTCACCGAGACGCTGGGCACCGAGGCCTCGACCGTGCAGGTCGCGGGCACCGGCGCGAGCCAGCAGGTGCTGATCCGCTCGGAGACGCTCAACACCGACCAGGTCACCAAGCTCAAGACCGCGCTCGCGGACAAGCTCAAGCCGCAGGGCGGGCTGCCCGCGATCAGCGACAGCGCGGTCAGCGGCTCCTGGGGCGGGGAGATCACCACCCAGGCGGTCATCGCGCTGATCGTGTTCCTGGTGCTGGTGACGATCTTCCTGGCGGTCTACTTCGAGCGCTGGATGGCCGTCTCCGCGCTGGTGGCGCTGATCTTCGACACCGGCGTCACCGCGGGCGTGTACTCGATCGTCGGCTTCGAGCTGACGCCGGGAACGATCATCGGTCTGCTGACGATCCTCGGGTTCTCCCTCTACGACACCGTGGTCGTCTTCGACAAGGTCAAGGAGAACACCCGGGGCATCCTGGGCCTGACCCGGCGCACCTACGCCGAGGCGTCGAACCTGGCGCTGAACCAGACCCTGATGCGCTCGCTGAACACCTCGCTGATCGCGGTGCTCCCGGTGCTCGGCCTGCTGGTGATCGGCGTCGGCGTGCTCGGCGTCGGCACGCTGAAGGACCTGGCGCTGGTGCAGATGACCGGCATGATCGCGGGCGCGTTCTCCTCGATCTTCCTGGCGACCCCGCTGCTGGTGGACCTGAAGCTGACCGAGCCGAAGGTCCGGCAGCAGGCCGAGCGGGTCGCCGCCCGCCGGGCCAACCAGGCCCGCAAGGCCGCGGGTGAGTCCGGCGTGGAGTCCACCGACGAGGAGTCGCTGAACGCGGAGCTGCGCAGGGAGGCGGCCATGGCCGCCGCCGCGAGCGTGCCCGCGCGCACCGGCAAGGGCCCGGAGTCGCGCAAGGTCCGCCCCACCGGCAAGAGCGCCGGGCGGCCCTCGGGCAAGAAGCGCAGGTGAGCCCGGAGCTGGAGCGCGTCAGCGGGCTGATCCGCGAGGTCGCGGACTTCCCCCAGCCGGGGGTGCTCTTCCGCGACCTCAGCCCGCTGCTCGCCGACGCCGAGGGCTTCCGCGTGGTCGTCGAGGAGATGGCCGCGCACGGAGCGGACTCGGACGGGGGAGTCGACGTGGTGGTCGGCATCGAGGCCAGGGGTTTCCTGCTCGGTGCCGCCGTCGCGCTCCGGCTCGGCCTCGGCGTGGTCGGGGTGCGCAAACCGGGCAAGCTGCCCGCGGTCGCGCATCGGGTTGATTACGCCTTGGAGTACGGAACGGCCACGCTGGAGCTGCCCGAGGGCACGCTCCGGCGCGGGGCCCGTGCGCTGGTCGTGGACGACGTGCTGGCCACCGGGGGAACCGTCGAGGCCGCCTGTTCGTTGGTCGAGCACGCGGAAGCCGAGGTCAGTGCCGTTTCGGTGGTGATGGAGCTGGCCGCGCTGAACGGTCGGGAGCGACTGGCCGGGCGAAAGGTGCGGTCGCTGCTCACCGTGTGAGGAGGGCAGCTCGACGTATTTCGATCAGTTCTTGCGAAGTACCGGTGAAAACCGGCCCGCCAACGGCGTTATCCTCGTCTTTCCGGGACGGGTGAGTTCCCTCGCCCCGGACGAGCGCAGTGCGACAGCGGGGAGAACGCGGTGAGTCAAGAGGTCGAATCCGCTTCCACGATGGCGCAACAGGCCGCTGCCGAGCGGGCGCCGTCGGCGACGAGGCGCGTCAGGGCCAGGTTGGCGCGGCGCATCACCGCGCAGCGCGCCACCTCGGTGAAGCAGGTGCTGGAGCCGTTGGCGGCCGTGCACCGCGAGCTGCACCCCAAGGCCGACCTGGCGCTGCTGCAGCGCGCCTACGACGTGGCCGAGGAGAAGCACCGCCACCAGCGCCGCAAGTCCGGTGACCCCTACATCACCCACCCGCTGGCGGTCTCCACGATCCTGGCCGAGCTGGGCATGGACACCACGACGCTGGTCGCCGCGCTGCTGCACGACACCGTCGAGGACACCGACTACTCGCTTGAGCAGCTGCGCGAGGACTTCGGCGACGTGGTCGCGCACCTGGTCGACGGCGTCACCAAGCTGGACAAGGTGAAGCTGGGCGCGGCCGCCGAGGCCGAGACCATCCGCAAGATGGTGATCGCGATGGCCCGTGACCCCAGGGTGCTGGTGATCAAGCTCTCCGACCGCCTGCACAACATGCGCACCATGCGCTTCCTGCCGCCGGAGAAGCAGGCCCGCAAGGCGCGCGAGACCCTCGAAGTGCTCTCGCCGCTGGCCCACCGCCTCGGCATGGCCACGGTGAAGTGGGAGCTGGAGGACCTGGCCTTCGCCATCCTGCAGCCGAAGAAGTACGACGAGATCGTGCGGTTGGTCGCCAACCGCGCGCCCTCGCGGGACACCTACCTGCGCACGGTGATCGCGGAGATCTCGTCGAACCTCGACGGCGCGCGGATCGTGGCCAAGGTGGAGGGCCGCCCGAAGCACTACTACTCCATCCACCAGAAGATGATCGTGCGCGGGCGCGACTTCGACGACATCCACGACCTGGTGGGCGTGCGCATCCAGGTGGACGAGGTGCGCGACTGCTACGCCGCGATGGGCGTGGTGCACGCGCTGTGGCAGCCGATGCCCGGCCGCTTCAAGGACTACATCGCCCAGCCGCGCTTCGGCGTCTACCAGTCGCTGCACACCACGGTGATCGGCCCGGACGGCAAGCCGCTGGAAGTGCAGATCCGCACGCACGAGATGCACCGCACCGCCGAGTACGGCATCGCCGCGCACTGGCGGTACAAGGAGACCAAGGGCTCGCACCAGGGCCGCTCCGTCGAGGTCGACGAGATGGCGTGGATGCGCCAGCTGCTGGACTGGCAGCGGGAGGCCGCCGACCCCGGCGAGTTCCTGGAGTCGCTGCGCTACGAGCTGGCCGGGCGGGAGATCTTCGTCTTCACGCCCAAGGGCGATGTGATCACGCTGCCCGCCGACTCCACCCCGGTGGACTTCGCCTACGCCGTGCACACCGAGGTCGGGCACCGCTGCATCGGCGCGCGCGTCAACGGCCGCCTCGTCGCGCTGGAGCGCAAGCTCGAGAACGGCGAGGTCATCGAGATCTTCACCTCCAAGGCCGAGGGCGCGGGGCCGTCGCGGGACTGGCTGTCCTTCGCCGCCTCGCCCAGGGCCAAGGCGAAGATCAAGCAGTGGTTCGCCAAGGAGCGCCGCGAGGAGGCGATCGAGGCGGGCAAGGACGCCATCGCCAAGGAGGTCCGCCGCGTCGGCCTGCCGATGCAGCGCCTGGTGTCGGCGGACTCGATGACCGCGCTCTCCCGCGAACTGCGCTACCACGACGTCAGCTCGCTCTACGCCGCCGTCGGCGAGGGCCACGTCGGCGGGCGCTACGTGGTGCAGCGGCTGCTCGCGGTGCTCGGCGGGGTCGAGCACGCCGAGGAGGAGCTGGCCGACCGGTCAACGCCCTCCACCGTGCAGCGCCGCCGCAACACCGACGCGGGCGTGGTGGTCAAGGGCGTCAGCGACGTCTGGGTGAAGCTCGCCCGCTGCTGCACGCCGGTGCCGGGCGATCAGATCCTGGGCTTCGTCACGCGCGGCGGCGGGGTCAGCGTGCACCGCACCGACTGCACCAACGCCGACGAGCTCCAGGAGTCGCCGGAGCGGCTGCTGGAGGTGGAGTGGGCGCCGTCGTCCTCGTCGATGTTCCTGGTGTCCATCCAGGTCGAGGCGCTGGACCGGCACCGCCTGCTCTCCGACGTGACCAAGGTGCTCGCCGACGAGCGGGTGAACATCCTGTCGGCGTCGGTGACCACCTCGCGGGACCGGGTCGCGGTGAGCCGCTTCGCCTTCGAGATGGGCGATCCCAAGCACCTCGGCCACGTCCTCAAGGTCGTCCGCAACGTCGAGGGCGTCTACGACGTGTACCGGGTGACCTCCGCTTCCTAGGGGCTGGTCTCGATCGACAGCTGGGGCCACCACTGCTCCAGCGCGCCGGCGGGCGTGCGCAGGTCCTCGCGCGGGCGGAAGTGCACGGTCGTCCCGGTCGTGCCGTCGTCGGCGATCGGGATCAGGTCGGTGACCGGGATGCCGTGCTCGTAGCGCTGGGTCCACGAACCGTTGTGGCGCCGGTTGGTGTGGGCGAGCCATTCGCTCAGCGCGGCGACGACCGACATGCCCCGGCGCGGGTGCCCGTCGGGGAGCAGCTGCGCGCCGGGGAGGTCGAAGAAGCGAAGGTCCTTGGTCGCCATGATCGGCTTCTTCACGGTGCGGCCCCGGCCGTCGACGCGGGTGTCGGTGCCCCTTCCGTTGTCCGCGACGGAGATCGAGCCGTCCGGGTGCCAGGTGACACGGGCTCGGCCGTCGCGGCGGGTCTCGGCTTCCTCGGCGGCGTAGGCGAGGACTTCGAGGACCAGGTGCGCGGCGCCGCCGGGGGCGAACTCCTCCGGGGCCCGGCGGATGCGCGCGAGATGATCGACGTCCACGTCGCCCGCCCAGTCGTGCGTTAGCTCGCTCATCCGGAGATTGTCCCAGCTAGAGCGCCCGTCGCGTGGGGAGCATCGGGATGTCCGCTGGGGTGACCGCCGAGTTCCGCCACCGGTGCGTCGGTCTCGGGGCGCAGCCGCCACCGCGACGCGATCGTGGCGATGTGGATGATCATCTCCACCCGGGCGAACAGGTTGCCGGGGCAGATGTGCGCCCCGCCGCCGAAGGGCACCCACGCGCGCTTGCGCGGCGCCACGCGCTCCGGTGCCCAGCGGTCGGGGTCCCAGCGGTGCGGTTCGGGTACCAGCGCTCGTCATGGCAGACGAGGCGCGGGCTGTAGATCATGAACGCCTTCATCGGGATGCGCGCGCCGCCGAGCACCGCCTCCCGCGCGGCGCGGCGGGTGAGCATCCAGGGCGCGTGCACGCGCAGCGTCGCGTCGACGACCCGTTGCAGGAAGACCAGCCGGGGGATGTCCTCGGCGGTGCGCGGGCGGCCGTCCAGGACCTCGTCCAGTTCGGCGCGCAGCCGCGACTCGGCGTCGGGGTGGTGGGCGAGGTTCTGGAAGGCGAAGGTCAGCATGTTGCCGGTGATCTCAGCACCTGCGAGCAGCAGCGCGATCAGCTCGTCCACGATCTCGGAGTCGGTGTAGCTCGTCCCGGTCTCGTCGTCGCGGACGCGGATCAGGATGGAGAGCACGTCGCCCTGGTCGGTGGCGTCGGCGCGGTAGGTGGAGATGGCCTCGCCAATCACGAGGCGCAGCCGCTTCGCGGAGGTGGTGAACCCGCGATTTCCCTTGGTGGGAATGAGATCCAGCACGAAGCCGGGGAGCACGAGCCTGCGGAAGAGGCCCTTCAGGAAGATCGGCAGCAGCTCGCGGATCTCGCGCGCGGTGTCCTGGTTGACCTCGGCCGCCACCAGCGTCCGCACGCCCGTCGTCAGCGCGAGGTCGTTCATCTCGCCCTTGAACGCGATCGGCGCGCCCTCCCGCCACCGCGCGCTCTGCTCGGCGGAGAGCTCGCTCATCAGCGCGGTGCAGCCGTTGACCCGCTGCTGGCGGAACGCCGGGCCGGCATCCGTCGCCGCTTGCGGTGCTCCTCGCCGCTGAGGGTGCTGGTGCTCTCCCCGATCAGCGGCTTGGTCACGGTGGACAGCAGCCCCTGCTCGTAGGACTCCGCGTCGGAGATCAGCATCTGGTGCAGCACGTCGGGGTCGGTGACGACACTGCAGCGGGTTTCGCAGGAGGGACAGCGCGTGCCCGGCGAGAAAGCGACGCCCCGGAGCCATCGGGGCGGATATGGCGGCGGTTTCCATGAGGCGTGACGGTAGGAAAACCGACATTTTCTGTCGTTGGGCAGAACGGGGTGGAAAGTGGGGCAAACCGGTGATCGGTTCTGGTCTGGACTGAAAGGCCCGTGCCGCGCCCTGAAAAGGACGCGGCACGGGCTTGTTCGATCAGCCGACCCTGACCCACTCGGTGCACATGATGCCGCCGCGGTCATCGGTGGCGCACCCGCGGTAGAACTGCCCGTAGGACACGGCGTTGGTGCCGGCGAAGCCCTTGTTGACGACCACGCGCGAGTCGTGGCCGGCGCCGGGGTTGTTCGACCGGTCCAGGTACACCGTCATCGGCACCTGAGCGCCGTTCTTGAGCAGGACCACTTGAGCTTCCACCGGGTTGCCGCCCGGGTGCCAGACGGTCGTGGTGCTCAGCTTGCCCCAGCCGTTCTCGCTGTTGCACCAGTTGATGTGCTCGTTCGGCGGGAGCGGCCCGTTGCCGCAGGTGGATTCGGCGGATGCGGGCGTCGCGGCCAGCACGGAGAACGCGGCGCCGAGCACCGCGGCGGCGACGGCCGTTCGGACGTGCCTCTTCTCGTTCTTCACTGAAATTCCCCTCGATTTCACGTGAACCTTTTCGCTATCGCAGGGCTGCGATGCGGGCGAGGTTAGGGGAGGTGTTCGCGGCTTGTCATGCGGATGAGTGAATTTGCAGGCTACGTATGCTGAATAGAATTCGCGTCCGAGTGCTGTTGCCTGGTCACGGTCGCATTCCCCGGGGCTTCTTCGGTTGCCTTTCATCGTGAGCTGAAAGGCGAGCGGGGGCGTCCGGGGCACGACGCCTCGCGACGGTGCGCGCAATGCGGGTGCATGCGCACGCATGGTGACGATCCGTTCACAGTGGTTGGAATGTCCGGATCTCACCCTCGTGGGCGCGGTTCTGGTCGCTTTCCTCAAGCCTTCGTGAGCCGACTTCGCTACATTCGCCCCCGTGGATGAGAGCACCAAGGCAGAACTGGCGATTCCGGCCTCAGTGGACAGTCCGGTCCGGCCGACGCCGCCGAAGAGCCGGTTCGCCGCCTGGCTGCTGCAGCACCGGGTGCAGCCGGTCGGCCCCGAGTCCGGCGAGGGGCACGGGACACCGCAGTCCTGGTGGAAGGTCATGTGCCTCACCGGCGTCGACTACTTCTCCACGCTGTCCTACCTGCCCGGCATCGCCGCGCTGGCCGCGGGCGCGCTGTCCCCGCTGGCCACGCTGCTGATCGTGGCGCTGACGCTGCTCGGCATGCTGCCGATGTACCGCAGGGTGGCCAGGGAGAGCCCGCACGGCCAGGGCTCGGTCGCCATGCTGGAGGACTTGCTGCCGTTCTGGCGCGGCAAGGTCTTCGTGCTCGTGCTGCTCGGTTTCGTGGCCACCTCGTGGATCATCACCATCACCCTGTCCTCCGCCGACGCCACGGTGCACGCGCTGGAGAACCCGCTGATGCCGGCGTTCCTGCACGGGCACGAGGTGCTGATCACCGTCGTGCTGCTGCTGGTGCTCGGCGGGGTGTTCCTGATGGGCTTCAGCGAGGCCGTCAGCGTGGCCATCCCGCTGGTCGCGCTCTTCCTGCTGCTCAACGCGATCACCGTGGTGGCGGCCGTCGCCGGGCTGGTCGCCGAGCCGGTCGCGGTGAGCTCGTGGTGGGACGCGCTCACGCACAGCCCCGGCGGCCTGCCCGGCGCGATCGGCGCGGCCGTGCTGGCGTTCCCGCTGCTGGTGCTCGGCCTCTCCGGCTTCGAGACCGGGGTCAGCATGATGCCGCTGGTCGCCGCGAAGGGCGAGACCGACCGCGAGCGGCTGGACGACCGCGTCCGCAACACCCGCAAGCTGCTCTCCGCCGCCGCCGTGATCATGTCGGTGTACCTGGTCGCGACGAGCTTCGTGACCACGATGCTCATCCCCGCGCAGGAGTTCGCCGCCGGGGGCAAGGCCAGCGGCCGGGCGATGGCCTACCTGGCGCACCAGCAGCTCGGCGAGGCCTTCGGCACCGTCTACGACATCAGCAGCATCCTGATCCTGTGGTTCGCGGGCGCGTCCGCGATGGCCGGACTGATCAACATCGTGCCGCGCTACCTGCCCTCCTACGGCATGGCGCCGGACTGGGGGCGCGCGGTGCGGCCGGTCGTGCTGGTCTACACCGCGATCAGCATCGGCATCACGATCGCCTTCGGCGCCGACGTCAACGCGCAGTCCGGCGCCTACGCGACCGGCATCCTGGCGATGATGGTCTCCGGCTCGGTCGCGGTCACCATCTCCGCCGCGCGGCACCGGCAGCGCGGGGCGGTCATCGGCTTCGGCGTGCTCACCCTCGTGCTGCTCTACGCACTGGTGGAGAACGTGATCAAGAAGCCGGACGGCATCGCGATCTCCTTCGTGTTCATCGCGGGCATCGTGGTGATCTCGCTGATCTCCCGCGTCACCCGCACCACCGAGCTGCGCGCGGAGCGCATCGAGTTCGACGAGACCGCGCGCCGCTTCGTCACCGACTCGCTGGCCCACGACTCCGCGCTCAACATCATCGCCAACCAGCGGCAGGCCGGGGACAACGCCGAGTACTCAGCGAAGGAGGCGGCTCAGCGCGGGATGAACCCGGTCCCCGGCTCGGCCGACGTGCTGTTCCTGGAGATCGACGTGGTGGACCCGTCGGACTTCAGCGACGTGCTGTGCGTGCGCGGCGTGGAGATCGACGGGCACCGCGTGCTGCGCGCCGACAGCCCCGCGGTGCCCAACGCGATCGCCGCGGTCCTGTTGTCGCTGCGCGACACCACGGGGGTGCGGCCGCGGTGCTACTTCGAGTGGTCGGAGGGCAATCCGCTCACCCACCTGTTCCGCTACCTGATCCTGGGCAAGGGCGACACCGCGCCGGTGGTCCGGGAGATCCTGCGCACCGCTGAGGAGGACCCGGACCGCCGGCCCGCCATCCACGTCGGCGGCTAGAAGGCGTTCACGCCCGTCAGCTCCGCCGACAGCGCCCACAGCCGCGCGGCCTCGTCGCGGTCGACGGCGTAGGAGCGCACTCCGGGGGCGTCGTCGTCGGAGATCTCGGCGACCTCGCAGTCCTCCAGGTACACCCCGCCCAGCTCGGCCAGCCGGGGCGAGGTCGCCGCCCACACCTGGGTCGACGCGCCCTGCTCCGGCGTCTTGAACTCGGGGATGAGCGGAGTCCCGTTCTCGTCGATCCACCCCCGTTCGACCTGCTCGGCCTTGGTCAGGTGGCGCTGCAACGGGGTGAGGATGCCACCGGGGTGCAGCGCGAAGGACTTGACGCCGAAAGCGTTGAGCTGCACCGCGAACAGCACGTTGGCGGTCTTCGCCTGGCAGTAGGCGGCCCACTTGTCGTAGCCGCGCTCGAACTGCACGTCGTCCCACCGGATCGGCGAGCTGCGGTGCCCGGCGGAGGACACCGACACCACGCGGGCGTCCTCGGCGAGCACCGGCCGGAGCCGGTTGACCAGCGCGAAGTGCCCGAGGTGGTTGGTGGCGAACTGCGCCTCCCAGCCGGGGCCGACGCGGGTCTCCGGGCACGCCATGATCCCGGCGTTGTTGATCATGATGTCGACGCGCCGCCCCGAGGCCGTGAACCGCTCGGCGAAGCCGCGCACGCTGTCCAGGTCACCGAGGTCGAGCTGGTCGATTTCCGCGATCTCGCCGACCTCGGCCTTCGCGGTGTCCGGCCGCCGCGCGGGGACCACGACGTGCGCACCGGCTCTTGCGAGGGCGCGGGTGGTCTCAAGACCGAGTCCTGAATACCCACCAGTGATGATCGCCAGCTTGCCGGTGAGGTCGATACCGTCTAGCACCTCGTCGGCGGTGCTCCTGGCCCCGAAACCGGAGCCGATCTTGTGCTGAGCCGTTGTCATGCCTTCGAGGCTAGGAATTGGAGCGCGCTCCAAGTCAACCGCTAGGGAGTCGGGATGATCTGTCTGGTCACCGGTGCCTCGTCCGGCATCGGCCACGCCACCGCGCTGGAGCTGCTGCGCGCCGGGCACGTCGTCTACGCGGCTGCGCGGCGTCTTGAGCGCATGGAAGACCTGCGCGAGGCGGGGGCGCACACCGTGGCGATGGACGTGACCGACGAGACCGCGACGGAACGCGTCGTTCGCACGATCCTCGAAGAGCAGCACCGGATCGACGTGCTGGTCAACAACGCGGGCGTGGCGTTGCACGGCGCGGTCGAGGACGTCCCGCTCAAGCGCGCGCGGGAGCTGTTCGAGGTGAACCTCTTCGGCGCGGCGCGCCTGACACAGCTCGTGCTCCCGTCGATGCGCGCGCAGCGCTCCGGCACGATCGTCAACGTCTCCTCGATCGGCGGCGAGATCGCTCTGCCGCTGGGCGCCTGGTACTACGCGTCCAAACACGGCCTCGAAGCGTTCTCCGACACGTTGCGCCAGGAGGTCGGTCGCTTCGGTATCGAGGTGGTCGTCGTCCAACCCGGCCTGATCGCCACGGAGATCCAGGACGGCAGCGCGGCGGAGATGCGCGAGCTGTCCGGTCAGGGCGCCTACGCCACGCTCGCCGAGGCGATGGCCGCGCGCACCGAGAGCTCGAACGCCCAGCGGCACAAGCTCTCCGACCCCTCGGTGGTGGCGCGCACCGTGCGCGCGGCGGTGGAGACCGAGCGGCCGAAGACGCGCTACGTCACCGGCTACATGGGAAAGCTGCTGCTGCGGCTCAACCGGCTGCTCTCCGACCGCCGCTTCGACAAGGTCGCCACGCGCGGACTGGACGGTTGACCTCAACCTGAGTTGAGTTCCTACGGTCGGCGCATGGACGACGCAGACCTCGCACGCCAACCGATCGGCTACTGGGCGTGGGCCGCGCACAACGCCGCGGTGACCTTCATCCGCGCGGCCCTCGCCGAGCACGACCTCACCCAGCCCCGGTGGTGGGTGCTCAACCAGCTCGCCGAGGGCGACAAGACGCGGGCCGAGGTGACCGCGCTGCTGGAGGGCTACCTCGACGTGGGCGCGGGCCTGCAACCCGAGATCGACGCGGTGCTGGACCGGGGCTGGGCCACCTCGGGACCCAGCGCGCTGTCGATCACCGAGGACGGCAGGGCGCTGCACGCGAAGATCGCCCTGCTGCAACAGGACCTCCGCGCGCGCATCCACGAGGGGATCTCCGACGAGGAGTACGTCCGCGTGCTCAAGGTGCTCCAGCGCATGATCGACAACGTCGGCGGGCGGGCGTGGCACCACTGACTTGCGTTGGAGCGCGCTCCAACTCGTAGCTTCTCCTCTCGAAGGCAGAACCGAGAGGGCGTGAACCACGATGGAGATCCGTCAGCTGGGACGGCAGGGGCTCAAGGCGTCGGCGCTGGGACTGGGCTGCATGGGGATGAGCCGCTCCTACGGCACCCCGGACGACCCGGAGTCGATCGCCACGATCCACCGCGCGCTCGACCTGGGCTGCACGTTCTTCGACACGGCCGAGATGTACGGGCCGTTCACCAACGAGAAGCTGCTCGGCGAGGCGCTGCGGGACCGGCGGGACGAGGCCGTCATCGCCACCAAGTTCGGCTGGGAGTTCGACGAGAACGGCAAGCAGGGCGAGCTCAACAGCAGGCCCGAGCACATCCGCTGGGTCACCGAGCAGTCCCTGCGCAGGCTGGGCACCGACCACCTGGACGTGCTCTACCAGCACCGCGTCGACCTCAACGTGCCGATCGAGGACGTCGCGGGCGCGGTCGGCGAGCTGGTCGAGGCCGGGAAGGTGCGCTACTTCGGGCTGTCCGAGGCCGGGCCGGAGACCATCCGGCGGGCGCACGCCACCTTCCCCGTCTCGGTGCTCCAGACGGAGTACTCGCTGTGGGAGCGGGGCCTCGAGGCCGAGATCCTGCCGGTGCTGCGCGAGCTGGGCATCGGCCTGGTGCCGTACTCGCCGCTCGGCAGGGGCTTCCTGACCAGCGACGCCCGCCGCGCCGAGGACTACCCGGAGACCGACTACCGCCGCAACGACCCGAGGTTCCAGGGCGCCAACTTCGACGCCAACATGGCCGCGGCGGCCTCGGTCCGCGAGATCGCCGCGCGCAAGGGCGCCACGCCCGCGCAGATCGCGCTCGCCTGGCTGCTGGCCAGGGGCGAGGACGTGGTGCCGATCCCCGGGACCAAGCGCAGGGAGCGGCTGGAGGAGAACCTGGCCGCCGCGGACATCGTGCTCGACGCCGCCGACACGGCCGCGCTCGACCTCGGGGAAACGGCGGGACCGCGTTATCCGGAGTCGTTCATGGGAATGAACGGGAGATAGCCTCCCGGGAATGCCGGGAGGCTGTCCGCCACCGCTTTTCAGAAGGTCACGTCACCGCACTGGTAGAAAGCGTTCCCGGTGTCGGCGATATCCCACACCGCCAGGATCAGGTGCCGCCCGGACCGCGTCGGCAGCGTCCCGGTGTGGGTCACCGTCGACCCGGGCCGCGCCCCGTTGAAGTTCACCGTGTAGAACGGCGCGGGCTCCAGCGCGGCCCTGGTCAGCGGTGCCGACGGGTTCCAGCCGTTGCGCGTGATGAAGTAGCGGAAGGACGTGGTCGCGTGCGCCGCGGTCAGCGTCCAGCTGAACGCCAGGCCCTGCCCGGAGCTGACCTTGCGCGCGGGCCATGAGCCGCCGCGCGGGTCGTCAAGCTGGGCGAACTGACCCAGCCCACCAGCGCAGATGCGCCCGTCGCCGGGGCCGCGCGCGGGGAAGCCCTTGGGGCCCTCCACGCTCTGCGGCTCCCACTGAACGGGGCCGCAGCCGGTCACCGCGCCGGTCTTGCACAGGTAGGCCCTGCTCGGGACGTTCGTGGTGTAGCCGTGCGCTCCGGCCACGCCGGTGAGCACGAGTGGTAGGGCCACGCACGCCGCGGCCACCGCGCTGATCCGTCCAAGAAGCTTGCTCGCCACCGTCACTCCTCATGCTGACCGCGGCGGCGGGGAATTGCAGGGAAGGTGGACGGTATCGGCTTTCCGGGCTCTGCCCGTACCGCCACAAGCGTGTTTTTCGCGTTGCTTTTCGCGCAATGAGAAGGACCCGTCCGGTGATTCCCGGACGGGCCCTCGTCAGTGCGGTACTAGCTGACGGTCACCTTGGTGAACTTGACTTCCTTCTTCGGCTTGCCGCCGCCCGGGTTCGGGTCGAAGGAACCGTCGTGCCCGGCGCGGGCCACCTCGTCCACCAGCTTCAGGCCGTCCTCGCCGATCGTGCCGAAGACGCTGTAGTCCGGGCTCAGCGCGGCGTTGCCGTAGACGATGAAGAACTGGCCGCCGGTGCTGTTCGGGGCCGCCGTCTTGGCCATCGCCAGGTAGCCGCGGCCGTAGGTCAGCTCCGGCCAGACCTCCTCGCCGAATGCGTAGCCGGGGCCGCCGGAGCCGTCCGGGTTCGGCGCGCCGCACTGCAGCATCTGCAGGCCCTCGGTGCTGATCCGGTGGCAGCTGGTGTCGTTGTAGTAGCCCTGCTTGATCAGGCTCACCATGCTGTTCACCGCGCACGGGGCCAGCGAGCGGTCCAGCGTCAGCGGCAGCTTGCCGATGTTGGCCTCGATGTCGACCTTGACGGTGCCGGTCGCCGCGACATCCTTGCCCTCGGGGGCCTTGACGTCCTTGGCCGCCTTCTCGCCCTCGGTGGGCTTGTACGCGCAGCTCACCTTCTGGGGCAGCGGGGAGGGGCGCGCGGCCGGCTTGGCGAGCTCCGTCGGGATCTCCAGCGGCTTCGCCTCCGGCTCCGGCGGCGTCCTGGTGACCCAGAAGATCAGCGCGACGGCCAGGACGGTGCCGCCGATGGCGGACCCGACACCGATGACGCGGCGCCGCTTGGCGCGCTGGGCGCGGCGCTCCAGCTGCCGCGCCAGCTTCCGCTTCGCGGCCTGGCGGCGCTGCTCGTTGCTCGGCACAGTGCTCCCTCCCGAGGATCGTGCGTGACGGCGCATTCTAGGGAACGTGGTGTGAACCCGGTGTGCACGGCCGCCCCGTTAGGCTGACGCCGAAATTCTCCCCTGTCCGTGATCACCGCTTTCCCGGAGGGTTCCACCGTGCTCGTCGCAGGCTTCCCGGTCGGTGCGCTGCAGGCCAACTGCTTCCTGCTCGCCCCGGCAGAAGGCGCCGACTGCGTCATCGTCGACCCAGGTCAGGACGCTGTCGAAGCGATCGAGGAGGCCCTGCGCGAGCACCGGCTGACCCCGGCCGCCGTGCTGCTCACCCACGGCCACTTCGACCACGTCTTCTCCGCGGCCGACATCTGCCGCGCGCACGGCGTGCCCGCCTGGATCCACCCGGAGGACCGGCCCATGCTGGCCGACCCCGGGCGCGCGCTCGGCCCGACGGCCACCGCGCTCTTCGGCGGCCGCATCGAGATGAGCGAGCCCGACGAGGTCCGCGAGCTGGCCGCCGACCAGGTGCTGGAGGTGGCGGGGCTGAGCTTCACCGTGGACCACACCCCCGGCCACACCAGGGGCTCGGTGTGCTTCCGCACCACCACCGAGGAGGGCGGCAGGCTGCTGTTCTCCGGCGACACCCTGTTCGCGGGCTCCATCGGGCGCACCGACCTGCCCGGCGGGGACACCGAGGAGATCATGCGCTCGCTCAAGGAGAAGATCCTCCCGCTGCCCGACGACACCGTCGTGCTGCCCGGCCACGGCCCGGCCTCCACGATCGGCAGGGAGCGCGCGACCAACCCGTTCCTCTCCGGTGGCGGCGCGGCCTTCCCGACCCGGGGGTTGTGAGTGGTTCCCCTCGATCTCCTCCCTCCCGAGCTGCTGCGCAGGCGCGCGTTCCTGGTCGGCTCCGTCGGCGGCCTGCTCGCGGCGCTGCTCGGCGCCCTGGTCGCGCTGCTGGTGGACCCCACGGCCGGGCTCGTGCTGTTCCTGCTGATCGCGCTGCCGCTGTCGCTGTTCTCCTTCGCCGAGGCCCGCAAGCGCACGTGGCTGGACGGGCGCGTGCTCACCGTGCGCGGTCTGGGCACCACCAGCGCCGACCTCGGCGCGGTCACCGACCTCGGCGTGCTGGTCAGCCAGGCCAAGGGGCTGCGCACGGTGAACCTGCTGATCAGCGCGGGTGGCAGGACGGTGTCCGTGGGGCTGGCGATCTACGCCGACGACCGCGCGCGGGAGCTGGAGCCGCTCGCGCTGCGCAAGCTGGCCGACGCGCTGGTCGCCACGGGGGAGCCGCACGCGCTGCTGTTCTCCGAGCTGCTCGTCGCCCAGCTGCGCGCCGAAGCGCGGGAGTCCTCGCTGGAGGAACGGCCGCTGTTCGCCCTCGCGGCGGTGGCCGAGCCGGGCAGGCTCGCGCAGCGGATCGGCTCCGACGTGGTGTCGAAGGTCGTCGCCCGGGACTGAGACCTTGTGCGCTGTTCGAACACATGTTCGAATCGTAGCCATGAGGTGGGACAGTCAACGCGACGACCGGATGGCCGCGACCCTGCCGGGGCTGGAGTACACGGCCGCCCCGACGCCGGGCTTCGCCGACGTCACCTTCCACGAGGTGCGCGCGAAGTCGGTGCTGTCCAAGGTCGCGGGCGGCTCGTCGATGCCGTTCGGGTGGACGGTCAACCCGTACCGGGGCTGCTCGCACGCCTGCACCTACTGCTTCGCAAGGGATTCGCACACCTATCTCGACCTCGACTCCGGGCGCGACTTCGACACCCAGGTGATCGTGAAGATCAACGCGCCCGAGGTGCTGGCCGCCCAGCTGCGCTCGCCGAAGTGGACTCGCGAGCACGTCGCGATGGGCACCAACACCGACCCCTACCAGCGCGCCGAGGGCCGCTACCAGTTGATGCCGGGGATCGTCCGCGCGCTGGCCGCCGCGCGCACCCCGTTCTCGATCCTGACCAAGGGAACGGTGATGGCCAGGGACATCCCGCTGCTCGCGGTGGTCGGCGAGAAGGTGCCGATCGGGATCGGCGTGTCCATCGCGCTGCTCGACCGCGACCTCCAGGCGTCCCTGGAGCCCGGGACGGCCAGCCCGCAGGCCCGGCTCGAACTCGTGCGGCGCGTGCGCGAGGCCGGACTGCCGTGCGGGGTGTTCGTGGCGCCCGTGCTGCCGTGGTTGACTGATTCCGTTGCGCGGCTTGATGATCTGCTCGGCGCGGTCGGCGAGGCGGGCGCCACCGGAGTGACCGTGCTGCCGCTGCACCTGCGCAAGGGCGCGCGCGAGTGGTTCTTCGCCTGGCTCGCGCGCGAGCGCCCGGACCTCGTCGCCGGCTACCGCCGGATCTACGCCAGGGGCAGCTACGCCGACCCGAGGTACCGCCGCTGGCTCGGCGAGCGCGTGGCGCCACTGCTGCGCAAGCACGGCCTCGCCCAGGGCATGGGCAGATCCAGCGTCTCCGACGTCGCGGACCTGTGGCCGACGGGCGCGCTGCCGCAGTCGCTGACCCCGGCGACCCTCGAGCAGGAGCAGCTGACCCTCCTGTGAACCTGTGGTTTTCCACAGCGAATCCGATGGTTTTCCGCAATGCCCACCCCGGCCACCCCCACCTACGGTCGAACCATGACCACCGCCACCACGACCCCGGACCCGCTCAGCCTCTTCCTCGCGGACATCAGGAAGGTCGCGCTGCTGCGCGCCGACGAGGAGGTGGAGCTGGCCAAGCGCGTCGAGGCGGGCCTCTACGCGGCGGAACTGTTGCGCGGCAACGACATCCGTCCGGTGCGCGAGCGCAACGAGCTGCGCTGGCTGGAGTGTGACGGGCGGCGCGCGAAGAGCCGGATGCTGGAGGCCAACCTGCGCCTGGTGGTCTCGCTGGCCAAGCGCTGCACCGGTCGCGGGATGGCGTTCCTGGACCTGATCCAGGAGGGCAACATCGGCCTCATCCGCGCGGTGGAGAAGTTCGACTACACCAAGGGGAACAAGTTCTCCACGTACGCGACGTGGTGGATTCGCCAGGCCCTCGCCCGCGCCTTGGCCGACAAGTCGCGGACCATCCGGATGCCCGTGCACATCGTGGAGTGCCTCACCAAGATCAGGCGCGTGCGGCGCGACCTGGCGCAGTCCCTCGGCCGCGATCCGACCCCCGAGGAGGTGGCGGCGGGGTCGGGTTTCGCTGTGGAGCGGGTGGAGGAGATCGAGCGCAGCGCCCTCGATCCGCTGTCGCTGGACATGCCGCTCGGCGAGGAGGGCACCGCGCGGCTCGGCGACTTCATCGAGGACGCCAACCCCGTCGACGTCGTCCAACTCGTGGCGTCGCAACGGATGCGCAAACACCTCGACGTCGTGCTCGACACCCTGTCCGAGCGCGAAGCCGGAGTGCTGCGCCTGCGCTTCGGCCTCACCGGCGGCGAGCCCCGAACCCTCGGCGAGATCGGCGAGCTCTACGGCCTCTCCCGCGAACGCATCCGGCAGATCGAGAGCAGGGCCATGTGCAAACTCCGCCATCCCACCCGCTCACACGTCCTCCGCGTCCACGTCGACTAGGGCTTGTCCGGTAAGCGTGTGCGCCGCAGTCGCCGGTGAGGTTGGGATGTCTTCACCGAGTCATGAGGGTTTGTTGTGCTTGAAGACCGGCAAACTCGGCGTCGTGCAGGGCATGGCCCGGCTTCGTCGCGCGCCTGAAGCATGCCGACAATGCCTTGTCGTACCAAGAGGATGGGAGTCGAACGGCTTGTCGGTCTCGTTCACACGTCCTCCGCGTCTACATCGACTAGCGCTTGTCCGGTGAGTGTTTGAGTCGCAGTCGCCAGTGGGGTTGGGGTGTCTTCAAGACCCTCAAACCTCCCTGTTGATCATCGTTGACCGCACCAAACCCGCCGTGTCATGAGGGTTTGTTGTGCTTGAAGACCGGCAAACTCGGCGTCGTGCAGGGCGCGGCCCGGCCTCGTCGCGCGCCTGAAGTCCGCCGAGAATGTCTTGTCGTATCAGGGGGATGGGAGTCGAACGGCTTGTCGGTCTCGTTCACGTTGTGCTGCTCTCCGTGTGCGCAAGCGTCGGTCCCCTCCCACGCCCCGGCACGCGTCACGAACCCTGAAGGCTCACGACCGGCCGACGGAGTCCACAATGGACGTCACGATCGTCGTGATCCGCGTGATCGCCACGTCCGGCTCCGGCGCTGACTCCCGCAACCACAGCACGATGGCCTCCAGGCAGGTCGCCACGGCCAGCCGGGCAGCCCACCTCGACGACGGCCCGTCCCCGACCTCCCGGGCGATGCGTTCGAGCACCTCGGACTCCATCGCCTCGCGCGCCCGCAAGGCGCGCTCCGCGTGCTCCGGTTCCCGCTCCGCCCAGCTGAACAGCACGAGGAACTCCTCGGGCTCGGCGGCGGCCCACCGCACGAGCTCGCGCACGCTGCGGGCGCCCACCTCGACATCGGTCGCGGCCGTCATCCGATCCAGCGCGCGGTCGAGCGCGGCCCGGAACAGGTCACCCTTCGACTCGAAGTGCCGGTAGAGGATCATCCGGCTGACCTCGGCCTCAGTTGCGATTTCGTCCAGGCTGGTCGCGGCGAAACCGTTGCGGGAGAAGGCTTTCGTGGCAGCGGCGAGGATCTGCTCGCGGCGTTGCGCCCGCGGCAGCCTGGGCTTCCCAGTCGTCACCGACCCATTGTAGACTCCGCTATGTATATTTCAGAGTAAACATAGGAGGCATGGTGTCGATCAGGCGCGTTCGCACCCCTGCGGGTGACCCGGCCTGGCTGGTCACGGGGCATGCGGAGGTCCGCTTCGGCTACACGGACCGGCGGCTCGGCCTGACCCACCACGCCCCGGAGAACGCGCCGCGCGTCGAGGACCACCAGCTGCTCGGTCCGTCCCAGCTGTACTCGCACGAGGACGAGCACACCGAGCACATGGCCATGCGTTCACTGCTCGCACCGTTCTTCTCCGGACGGCGGATCACCGCGCTGCAGGAGGAAGTGCGCGATCTCGTGCACGAGCTGCTGGACACCTTCACCGACGGCTCAGCCGATCTGCACGGCCAACTGTCCGCGCCCTTGTCAGCCCGCACCCTGTGCGCGCTGCTCGGCGTACCGCACTCCGATCATCAAGCCTTCAGGAGCCTGATCGACGCCATGGGCGACACCGCCGACCGTTCCCGCGCCGATGCCGGCCTTGAGGACCTGACGGCATACTTAGCCGCCTTGACCAGCGCTAAGAACGACAAACCCGGTGATGACCTGCTCTCCGGTTTGCTCGCGGCGGGCCTGGAGAACGAGGACGTCGCTGGCATGGCAGCGATGCTGCTCTTCGCGGGCTACGACAGTGCGGCGGTCGCCGTGGACACCGGCGTCGTGTTGTTCTCCGAGCACCGCGACCAGTGGCGCTTGCTCGTCGAGAACCCTGAGCTGACACCATCGGCGGTGGAGGAGATTCTCCGTTTCACCGAGGCGGGCGGCAGCACCTTCCCCCGCTACGCCAGGCAGGACGTCCGGCTCGGCGACGCGATGGTGGCGCGGGGCGACGCGGTCCTGTTCGATCTCGGACAGGCCAATGTGGACAGTCGAACCTTCCCCGAGCCACTGCGCTTCGACATCACGCGCACACCGAACCCGCACCTGTCCTTCGGGCACGGACCCTGGCACTGCGTCGGTGCGCCGTTGGCCCGCTTGGAGCTAACCGAGGCTTTCAGTGCGCTCCGCCTCCGTTTTCCCGAGCTTCGATCAGCCGGGGACAAACGCGACCTGCGCACCGAGGGCACCACCTTCACCGAGCGCGTGCGAGAGCTGCCGGTGGTCTGGTAACCGGAGCGGCGCTTGCTGGCCAGTCTCGGGCCAGCAGACCGAAGAGGAGGTCGTCGGTCCACTCGCCCTTGAGCCACGTGAACTCGGGACGGTGCCCTTCCTGGCGGAAACCGACGCGTTCCAGCAGGCGGGCCGAAGCGGTGTTGCGCGCGTCGCACTCGGCCGAGACTCGCCGCAACCCTTGGGAGACAAGGAGGTGGTCGACCACGCGGGACACCGCCTCGGTGGCGTGACCGCGCCCCTGGTGCCGCCTGGCGAAGGTGAAGCCGATCTCCGCCTGCATGCGGTTCTCGTGCAGGTTCACGCCGACGTCGCCGATCAGCTCGCCGCAGTCGCGCAGTTCCACCGCGTACTGGAACCATCCCGGCTCATCCGGGTCCAGCGCGGCGAACTCCGCGACCAGCTCCTCCGCATCCACAGTGGACAGTGGGGCTTCCCAGGACTGGTAGCGGGCGACCTCCGGGTCCGAGCGGTAGGCGCGCACCACCTCGGCGTCCGCACGCCGAAACTGCCGCAGCGCCAACCGCTCGGTCAACATGCCCCAGCCTCCCCGGGGATCAGTGCTGGCGCGGAGTGGTCGCGGTCCAGCGCACGGCGCGCCCGCCGGAGCTGCCCACCACCACGTTGGACGCGTTGAGCGCCGTCGCGAACGTGATGGTGCCCGGGCCAGCGTCCGGCAGCGTGCCGAGGTTGGTGGCGACTCCGCTCGGCGACCAGAGCACGGCGGTGTAGCGGCCCTCAGCGGTCTGGGACTCACCGGCGACCGAGCTCGCGCCGTGGATGCCCCCGGCGGTCACCGCGCGCGCCTCGCTCTGCGCTCCGCTCGTGCCGGGCAGGGCGCCGAGGTCGGTCACGGTGCCATCGGCGTTCCACCGCACGGCGTGGTTCACGCCGCGCCCCTGGGCGTAGACCCAGACCTTGCCCGCGATGACGCCGTTGTTGATGCCGCGTGCCTCGCTCTGCTCGCCCCCGGGCAGCGACGGAAGCTCGGTCGCGGTGCCGTCCTCGGCCCACCGCACGGCACGCCTGGAACCGTCGGCGCGCTGCGCCCAGCCGACGACGACCTTGTCGTAGCTGATGCCCAGCGCCCTGCTGACCTTGCTGTCCGGCAGCGCGCCCAGCTCGGTGACCGCGCCGTCCGGCGCCCAGCGGACCGCGCGCCCGCTGCTCGCCGAGGAGTCGGCGGCGCAGTACCCGGCGGCGATGTCGTGCACGTCGATCGACTCGGCGGTGCAGTGGGTGGTGCCGGGCAGGCTCGCGAGCGCGGTGATCACGCCGTCCGGCGACCACCGCACGGCGCGGGAGCCCTGCGGCGACGAGGAACGGCCGACGACCGTGCCGTTCCAGGCGATCGCGGTCGCCCTGCTGGCGGTGTCGCCCGGCAGCGTGCCGAGGTCGGTGACGGCGCCGTTCTCCGCCCAGCGCACGGCGTGCGAGGTGCCTGCGGTGTTGGCCCAGCCGACCGCGACCCCGTAGTTGTTGACCCCCCACGCGCCGCTGCCGGAACTGCCGGGCAGCTCGGCCAGCGCGGTGATCGTCGACTCCGCCCCGGCCACGGCGGGCACACCGAACGCGAACGCGCTGGCCGCGACGAGCGCGCCCAGCGTCCTTCCAGTACTCACAGCGAGAATCCCCCTTGCGACGTCGTGGCACCTGCCACGAACCGCGCTCAGATTAGACAGGCAATCGCCAAAGGGGCGAGAGGAAAATCAGCGGCCGCGGAGCTGCACGGGGCTCTCCGTGACCTCCAGCGAGTGGCCGGGGTCCCCGTGCCCGCGCTCTCCCTCGAGGGTGTGCACTGCGACGACACCCGAGGGAGCGGTGCCGGGGCTGGTCCACCAGTCCGGGTTTCGTTGCCATCACTGGCAAACGGCACTCCCACGCGTCGTTGGGCAGCCCGGCCTTGTCGCAGTGGGCGCAGAAGGTGTTCTGCACCCCGTCAGCCACCGCAGCGCGACCTGGTCGGCTGACCGCCGCGCGGTTGCAACGTAAGGGAAGTTTGTCGCTTTCCCAATTGTAGAAAGAATCCGCTTGTTCTCGATTCAAAGGCGCTCCAGCCACGCCAGCGCCGACGGACCCCTCAGCTCCGCCATGCGCGGGCGGGCCAGAGGCAGGCGCCGTCCGGTGAACTAACAAGCAGGCTTGACTGTTTGTTAGTTCGTGGTGAGACTCGGCTCGTGCCCGAGACCGCGACGACACCCGCGACCACCCGGCAGCGTCAGGCCGACCGCAGCCGGGAAACCCGCAGAAAGCTCATGGCCGCCACCGTCGAGTGCCTCGTGGAGCGGGGCTGGGCGGGCACCACCACGACGCTGGTCGCCGAGCGCGCCGGGGTGTCGCGCGGTGCCCAGCTGCACCACTTCCCGACCCGGGCGGAGCTGGTCACCGCGGCCGTCGAGCACGTCGGCGCCGAGAGCGTGCAGGTGCTCCGCGCCCGCGCCGCCGAGATCAGCGGCACCGAGGGGCGCACCGTCGCCGTGGTCGGCCTGATCGCTGACTTCTTCGCCAGCCCGCTGTTCACCGCCGCACTGGAGCTCTGGGTGGCCGCGCGCACCGACGCCGAGCTGCACGAGGTCGTGCTCCCGCTCCAGACCCGCCTCGGCCGGGAGACCCACCGGCTCGCGGTGGAACTGCTCGGCGTCGACGACTCCGACGCCGAGGTGCGACTGGCCGTGCAGACCACGCTCGACCTCGCCCGAGGGCTGGCGCTGGCCGCCCAGCTCGCCGACGACTCCCGCCGCCGCGAGCGCATCGTCCAGGGCTGGGCGCGGACGCTCGACCGCGAACTGGCCACCGCGCGTGAGCGCACCGACCACGAGGGGAACCGATGACGGACCTGATCGCCCTGTCGGCCGACCTGCGCGCCGAGGGGGACGAGCTCGACGCCCTGGTCGCCGGGCTCGACGACCGCGGCTGGCGTGCGCCGACACCCGCCGAGGGCTGGACCGTCGCGCACCAGGTCTCGCACCTGGCGTGGACGGACCGGCTGTCGGTGCTGTCCATCCGCGACCCGGAGGCGTTCACCGCCGAACTCAGCGGTGCCCTGGCCGACCCGACCGCCTTCGTGGAGGCCGGGGCCACCGAGGGCACGACCGAGCACCCGGCGGAACTGCTCCGCCGGTGGCGCCGCGGCCGCAGCGAGCTGACCGCGGCGCTCGCCCTCGCCGACCCCACCGCGAAACTGCCGTGGTTCGGCCCACCGATGAAGCCGCTGTCCATGGCGACCGCGCGGATCATGGAGACCTGGGCGCACGGCCAGGACGTCGCCGACGCGCTCGGCGCCACCCGCCGCCCCACCACCCGCCTGCGGCACATCGCGCACCTGGGCGTGCGCACGAGGGGATTCGCCTTCCAGGTCAACGGAACGACCGCACCCGAGGACCCGGTCAGGGTGGAGCTGACCGGACCCGAGGGCACGCTCTGGTCCTGGGGACCGGAGGACGCGGAGCAGCGGGTCACCGGTTCCGCACTGGACTTCTGCCTGCTCGTCACCCAGCGGCGCCACCTCGATGACCTCGACGTGACCGCGACCGGCGAGGTGGCGCGCACCTGGCTCGGCATCGCGCAGGCGTTCGCCGGACCTCCCGGGGGCGGCCGGAAGGCGGGGCAGTTCTCATGAGCGCTGGTTCTCCTCTCCTGATCGGCAACGCCTCCGGTTTCTACGGAGACCGCTTCGACGCGGTGCGCGAGATGCTCGACGGCGGCCCCCTGCACGTGCTCACCGGGGACTACCTGGCCGAGCTGACGATGCTCATCCTCGGCCGGGACCGGATGAAGGACCCGAAGCTGGGCTACGCCAAGACCTTCCTCCGTCAGATGGAGGCCAACCTGGGGCTGGCCAAGGACAAGGGCGTGCGGATCGTCGCCAACGCGGGCGGCCTCAACCCGGCAGGGCTGGCCGACGCGCTGCGCGAGCTGGTGCGGCGGCTCGGCCTCGCGGTGTCGGTGGCCCACGTCGAGGGCGACGACCTGCGGGAGCGGGCCACCGAGCTGGGCTTCGGCGAACCACTGACCGCCAACGCCTACCTCGGTGCGTGGGGCATCGCCGAGTGCCTGCGCGCGGGCGCGGACGTGGTGGTCACCGGCCGGGTCACCGACGCGTCACTGGTGGTCGGCCCCGCCATCGCGCACTTCGGATGGAGCGCGCGAGACCTGGACCAGCTCGCCGGCGCGACCGCGGCGGGCCACGTCCTGGAGTGTGGCACCCAGGCCACCGGGGGCAACTACTCGTTCTTCACCGAGATCGCCGACCTCGCCCACCCCGGGTTCCCCGTGGCCGAGCTGCACGCCGACGGCAGCTCGGTGATCACGAAGCACCCGGGCACCGGGGGAGCGGTGACCGTGGACACCGTGACGGCGCAGCTGCTCTACGAGATCGGTGGCACCAACTACGCGGGACCGGACGTCACGGCCCGCTTCGACACCGCCGAACTCACGCAGCACGGCCCGGACCGGGTCCGCATCGCCGGAGTCCGCGGTTTCCCACCTCCCTCCACGCTGAAGGTCTGCCTGAACACGATCGGGGGTTGGCGCAACGCCACCACGTTCGTCCTGTGCGGACTCGACGTCGAGGCGAAGGCCGATCTCGTTCGAGGACAGCTGGAATCCGCTATCGGAGCGGACGGGCTGACCTGGACGTTGGCACGCACGGACCACGCCGACGCCGACACCGAGGAGACCGCGAGCGCCCTCCTGCACGCCACGATCAAGACCTCAGACCCCAGGCTGGCCAAGGGTTTCTCCCGTGCGGCGATCGAACTCGCGCTGGCGTCCTACCCCGGTTTCCACGTCACCGCGCCACCCGCGGACGGCACCCCCTTCGGGGTGTACCGCGCCGGTTACGTGGCCAGAGAAGACGTTCAGCAGGTCGCGGTGCTGCCCGGCGGCGCGCGCGTCGAGATCGCCGATACCGGCCACGACCAACCGGAATGGGATCTTTCCTGGGAGGACGAGATCCCGCCGTCACCGTCGGAGCCGACGACGGCCGTCGCGCTGGGCACGCTGTTCGGCGCGCGCTCGGGTGACAAGGGCGGCGACGCCAACCTCGGGGTGTGGGCGCGGTCGGACGCGGGTTTCCGGTGGCTGGTGCACGAACTCACCGTGGACCGGCTTCGCCACCTGCTGCCCGAGGTGTCGGGCCTGGAGGTGGAGCGCCACCAGTTCCCGAACCTGCGCGCGGTGAACTTCGTGGTGCGCGGACTGCTCGGCGAGGGTGTCGCGTCCTCGACCCGGTCCGATCCCCAGGCCAAGGCGCTCGGGGAATGGCTCCGCGCCCGGGTCGCCGACCTCCCCGTCTCGTTGGTGGAAGGAGCGCGATGAGCTTCGAAACCCCTGAACGGCAAGCACTTCGGGATTCCGTCCGGGCCTTTGTGGAGCGAGAGGTGCGCCCGCACCTGGCGGACTGGGAGCGCCTCGGTGAGGTGCCCCGTGCCCTGCACGCCGAGGCGGCGAGGGCGGGCCTGCTCGGCATCGGGTTCGACGAGGAGGTCGGCGGCGAGGGCGGTGACCTCGTCGACGTCTCCGTCGTCACCGAGGAGCTGATTCGCGCGGGCGGCTCCTCGGGCCTGGTCGCGGCGCTGTTCACCCACGGCATCGCGTTGCCGCACATCGTGGACGCCGGTGGTGCCGAGCTGGTCGACCGCTTCGTGCGACCGACCCTGGCCGGTGAGCTGATCGGCGCTCTCGCCGTGACCGAGCCGGACGGCGGCTCCGACGTGGCCGCCCTGCGCACGCGCGCCGTGCGCGACGGGGACCACTTCATCGTGAACGGCGCCAAGACCTACATCACTTCCGGGGCGCGCGCCGACTTCGTCACCACCGCGGTCCGGACGGGCGAGCCCGGCTACGGCGGGGTGAGCCTGCTGGTGGTGGAACGCGACACGCCGGGCTTCACGGTCAGCCGCCGTCTGGAGAAGATGGGCTGGCACTGCTCGGACACGGCTGAACTGTCCTTTGTGGACGCTCGGGTGCCGGTGCGGAACCTCGTCGGCGCGCAGGACAGCGGTTTCGCGCACCTCATGCGGCAGTTCCAGGTGGAGCGGCTGAGCCTGGCCGTGCAGGCGTACGCGACCGCGGAACGCTGCCTGGAGCTGACGCTGGCGTGGGTGCGCGACCGCTCGACGTTCGGCAGACCGCTGGTCAGTCGCCAGCTCGTCCGGCACCAGCTGGTGGAGATGACCCAGCAGATCGAGCTCGCCAGGACCTACGTGCGCTCCGTGGTGCTGGCCGTCGCGGCGGGCGAGGAGGTCGTCGCGCGGGTGTGCATGGCGAAGAACGCCGCCGTGCGGGCGTGCGACTTCGTGGTGGACGCGGCCGTGCAGCTGCACGGCGGCTTCGGGTACATGCGGGAGGCCGAGGTGGAGAGGCATTACCGGGACTCCAGGATTCTGGGCATCGGTGGTGGGGCCAGCGAAGTGCTCGCGGACCTCGCCGCACGGCGGATGGGGTACACGGCGTGACCGTTCTCAAGTCCACAGTGGACACACGTGACCCCGAGCACCGGGAACGCCGCGCCGCGATGCTGACCAAGCTCGACGAGTTGGCCGCCGAGCACGCCAAGGCGCTGGCGGGCGGTGGGCAGAAGTACGTCGAGCGGCACCACGAGCGCGGGAAGATGCTGCCGAGGGAACGCATCGAGCTGCTGGTCGACGAGGACTCCGCCTTCCTGGAGCTGTCCCCGCTCGCGGGCTGGGGCACCGACTACGCGGTGGGCGCGAGCCTGGTCACCGGGATCGGCGTGATCTCCGGTGTCGAGTGCCTGATCGTCGCCAACGACCCGACGGTGCGCGGTGGCGCCAGCAACCCGTGGACGCTGCGCAAGACCTTCCGCGCCACCGATATCGCCATGGCGAACCGGCTGCCGGTGGTCAACCTCGTGGAGTCCGGCGGAGCCGACCTGCCGAGCCAGAGCGAGATCTTCATCCCGGGCGGCAGGCTCTTCCGCGACCTCACCAGGGCGTCGGCGGCGCGGGTGCCCACGGTGACCCTCGTCTTCGGCAACTCCACCGCCGGCGGCGCCTACGTGCCCGGCATGAGCGACTACGTGGTGATGGTCAAGGAGCGGGCCAAGGTCTTCCTCGGCGGACCGCCGCTGGTGAAGATGGCCACCGGCGAGGAGTCCGACGACGAGTCGCTCGGCGGCGCCGAGATGCACGCCAGGACCTCGGGGCTGGCCGACTTCCTCGCCGAGGACGAGCAGGACGCGCTGCGCATCGGCCGCCGCGTCATCGCCCGGCTGAACTGGCGCAAGCACGGCCCAGGACCGACGTCGCCGGTCGCTGAGCCGGTGCACGACCCCGAGGAACTGCTCGGCATCGTGCCGACCGACCTGCGCGAGCCGTTCGACCCGCGCGAGGTGATCGCGCGCTTGGTCGACGGCTCGGACTTCGACGAGTTCAAGCCCTCCTACGGCACCAGCCTGATCACCGGATGGGCCTCGCTGCACGGCTATCCCGTCGGTGTCCTGGCCAACGCCCGGGGCGTGCTGTTCAGCGCGGAGGCGCAGAAGGCGACGCAGTTCATCCAGCTCGCCAACGCCTCGGACACGCCCCTGCTGTTCCTGCAGAACACCACCGGCTACATGGTCGGCAAGGACTACGAGCAGGCCGGGATCATCAAGCACGGCGCGATGATGATCAACGCGGTGTCCAACAGCACGGTCCCGCACCTCACCGTGGTGATGGGCGCTTCCTACGGCGCTGGCAACTACGGCATGTGCGGCAGGGCCTACGACCCCCGCTTCCTGTTCACCTGGCCCAACGCGAAGTCCGCGGTGATGGGCCCGGCCCAGCTGGCCGGAGTGCTCTCGATCGTCGCCCGGCAGGCCGCGGCCGCCAAGGGCCAGCCCTACGACGAGCAGGCCGATTCGGGGCTGCGGGCCATGGTCGAGCAGCAGATCGAGGAGCAGTCCCTCGCGCCCTTCCTGTCCGGGCGCCTCTACGACGACGGCGTGATCGACCCCAGGGACACCAGGACCGTTCTCGGCATCTGCCTCTCCGCGATCCACAGCGGTGAGGTTCGCGGTGCCGAGCGGTACGGCGTGTTCCGGATGTGAGGAGCGGCAGTGATCTCCAGCCTGCTGATCGCCAACCGGGGCGAGATCGCCCGCCGGGTGATCTCGACCTGCCGGGTGCTCGGCATCCGGACCGTGGCGGTGTTCTCCGACCCCGACGCCGATTCCCCGTACGTGCGGGAGGCGGACGTGGCCGTGCGCCTGCCCGGTGCCGCTCCCTCGGACACCTACCTCCGGAGTGACCTGCTGATCGGCGCTGCCCGTGATGCGGAGGCCGACGCGGTGCACCCCGGGTACGGGTTCCTGTCCGAGAACGCCGAGTTCGCGCGCGCTGTCCAGGACGCGGGCCTGACGTGGGTCGGGCCGGAGCCGGCGGCGATCGAGGCCATGGGCTCCAAGGTCGCCGCGAAGCGCCTGATGGCCGAAGCCGGGGTGCCCGTGCTGCCGGAGCTGGCCCCGGACGCGGTCACCGACACCGATCTTCCCGTTCTGGTGAAGGCATCGGCCGGGGGCGGCGGTCGCGGCATGCGGATCGTGCGCTCCCTCGACGCGCTCGACGAGGCAGTGCGCTCCGCCCGCGCCGAAGCGGCCAGCGCCTTCGGCGACGACACCGTCTTCTGCGAGCCGTACCTGGAGCGCGGCAGGCACATCGAGGTCCAGGTGCTCGCCGACCGGCACGGCACCGTGTGGGCGCTCGGCGAGCGGGAGTGCTCGATCCAGCGCCGCTACCAGAAGGTCGTCGAGGAATCGCCCTCGCCCGCGGTCGACGCGGACCTGCGCGCGGCACTGTGCTCGGCCGCGGTGGCGGCGGCGCGCGCGATCGACTACGTGGGCGCGGGGACCGTCGAGTTCATGTTGTCCCCCAAGGGAGATTTCTTCTTCCTGGAGACCAACACCCGGCTCCAGGTTGAGCACCCGGTGACCGAGTGCGTCACCGGCGTCGACCTGGTCCGCGCCCAGCTGGAGATCGCCGAGGGCGCGCGACTGCCCGCTGAACCGCCGGTCCCGCGTGGTCACGCGATCGAGGTGCGGCTCTACGCGGAGGACCCCGCCGCGGACTGGCGCCCGCAGAGCGGGACCCTGCACAGGTTCGAACTGTCCACAGTGGACGTCGAGTTCGGCGTGGGTTCGTCCGACCACGGGCTGCGGCTGGACTCCGGCGTGGAGAGCGGTTCGGTGGTCGGGACGCACTACGACCCGATGCTGGCGAAGGTGATCGCGTGGGCGCCGACCCGGGTCGCCGCGGCCAGGCGGCTCGCCTCGGCGTTGGCCGGAGCGCGGCTGCACGGTCCGGCGACCAATCGTGATCTTCTTGTCGATGTCTTGCGGCACAAGGAATTTGTAGCAGGGGAAATCGACACTTCTTTCCTCGAAACCAATCGGGTGGTGGTGCGCCTGGGTGAAAATCGCACAGAGCGACTGTCCGCTCTGGCCGCCGCTGTCGCCGGGACCAGCGCCGATCGCGGGACCCATCCGGCGATTCCACCCGGTTGGCGCAACCTGCCTTCTCAGTTGCAGCGCAAGAGATTCGCCGGATCGCGTGGTGAGGTCGAGATCGCCTACCGGATGGAGCGGGGGCGGCTGCTCGGCGAGGAGGACGTGGTCCTGTTTGACAGCACGGAGAATCGAGCTACTTTCGATGTGGCCGGTGTGCGACGGACTTTCCACGTCGCTGCCTACGGAGACCGGGTCTTCGTCGATTCCGATCTGGGATCGGTTGCGCTGCAACGGATGCCGCGCTTCGCCGATCCCGCCGAAACGATCGCGGAGGGCTCGCTGCTCGCGCCGATGCCGGCGACGGTGGTCGACGTGGTCGCCGAAGCGGGCCAGCGCGTCGAGGCGGGCGCGGAGCTGATCGTGTTGGAAGCCATGAAGATGCGGCACTCGGTGCGTGCCCCGGGCGCTGGTGTGGTCGAGGTGATCGAGGTCGAGGTGGGCGAGCAGGTGGAGGCCGGCACCGTGCTCGCCGTTGTCGGAGTTCCTGTCGGCGTTGAGGAGGGGTAGTGGATTTCCGCGAGACCGACGAACAGCGGGCGTTACGGGCCGCTGTCGCCGCGCTGGCCGCCAAGTACGGCCACGGCTACTGGGTGGAGAGGGCCAAGCGCGGTGAGCGCACCGACGAGTTGTGGCGCGAGGCGGGACAGCTCGGCTACCTCGGCGTCGCGGTCCCCGAGCGCTACGGCGGCGGGGGCGGCGGGATCACCGAACTGGCCATCGTGTGCGAGGAGCTTGCGGCGGGCGGCTGTCCGCTGCTGCTGATCGTGGTCTCCCCGGCGATCGCCGCGACGGTGATCGCCAAGTCCGGGACGGAGGAGCAGCGCAAGACCTGGCTGCCCGGATTCGCCGACGGTTCCACGAGGATGTCCTTCGCGATCACCGAACCGGACGCCGGCTCCAACGCGCACAACATCACCACGACCGCGCGGCGCGACGGCGACGGCGACGGCTGGCGGTTGAGCGGGCGGAAGTACTACATCTCCGGCGTCGACGAGACCGACGCGACGCTGGTGGTCGCCCGCATCGAGGACGCGCGGACCGGCAAGCCGCGGCCCGCGATGTTCATCGTGCCGACCGACGCGCCGGGCTACGAGCGGCACGAGATCTCGATGGAGATCACCTCGCCGGAGCGGCAGTACACGCTGTTCTTCGACGACGTGAAGCTCCCGGGCGACGCCCTGGTCGGCGGCGAGGACGCGGGGCTGGCCGCGTTGTTCGCCGGGCTCAACCCGGAGCGGATCACCGTCGCGGCGTACGCCACCGGGATCGGCAGGCACGCGCTCGGCAAGGCCAACGAGTACGCGCGCACCAGGACCGTGTGGGGTGACCCGATCGGCACGCACCAGGCGATCGCGCACCCGTTGGCCAAGGCGCACGTGGAACTGGAACTGGCACGGCTGGCGGTGCAGCGCGCGGCGTGGGCCTATGACTCCGACGACGCGAGCGCGGCGGAGGCGGCCAACATCGCGAAGTACGCGGCGGGCGAGGCCGTGATCAACGCGGTGGACACCGCCGTGCAGACCCACGGCGGCAACGGCATGGCCACGGAGTACGGCGTCGGCACGCTCTGGGCCGCCGCACGCGTGGCGCGGATCGCTCCGATCAGCCGGGAGATGATCCTCAACTTCGTCGCCCAGCACAGCCTGGGACTGCCGAAGTCCTACTAGGGCAAGGATGTCAGGACCGAGGCTCTGCTGGAGGAAGGAGGGATGCGGTTGCGATGTGGAGCCGGAAACCGCACGGGACGGTGCCGTCCGCGCGGGCGAGGGCGGCGGCCTCGGTGGTGAACTCCGCCCGCAGGTCGGCGAGGGTGCCGGACGGTAGCGGCAGCACGTCGTAGAGACAGGAGACGAGCGGCCACAGCTGTTCGGCGGGAGCGCTCAGATCGATCACCACCGTCTCCCAGGAGACCGGTGCGAACCCGGCCGGACCCAGGATCTCGTCCAGTCCAGCGCGATTCCGGGTGCGCCGGTCCCCGAGTGACGGGATCTGCTGGTGCGGTGGGGCCGACGCGAGCACCGGCCGCAGCAGCGACAGGAACAGCTCGAACGCCTCGCCACCGGCCGCCCCGCCGCCGAGCGCGCAGGCGAAGGTCCCTCCCGGGGCGAGCACCCTGGCGACCTCGGCCGCCACCGCGTCGACGTCGTCCATCAACATCAACGCCATGTGGGAGACGCATGCGTCGAAATCGTTGTCAGGGAAGGGAAGTCGCTGAGCGCGGCCCTCCACCAGCCGGGCGTCGGCCAGCGCCGGACGGCGGCGTGCCACGGCGAGCGAGTCGGGGGAGAGGTCGAGCCCGGTGAGCTCCCTGCCCGCGGCGGCGAGGAGCTCCATCAGGACACCGTCCCCGCAGCCCAGGTCCAGCACGCGCTCGCTGCCCGCCACCCGCGCGGCGAGGAGGTCGTAGCTGGAGCGGCCGTCCGGTCCCCGTCCCTCGCCGAACGTCTGCGACGTCGCCATCGGATGGCTGGCGTGAAACGCTTTCAGGAAGCTTTCCTGTGCTGAGGCGGCCATGCCCCAGCTGTACCGGACGCTCTGGTGCCGCGGCGTGCACGACGGACCGTGTTCGCGCTCGGAGGACAGCTCCGCGAGGTTTCCCGGCGGAGTTGAGCGTGGACGCGGCGGCGGATTCGCGAAGTGGTTTCGGGATGGAGGTGATGTGACGAGCGCAATGATCCACTCCTGCAACGCGCCGGGTTGGTTCGTCGATGCCCCAGGTGACGTGACTATGCGGTGGGGGTAGCGGTGGGGCTGGCGTTTCGGGCGTTCCGGGTGCGGCGCGGGGAAGGTGGTGACACCGACCAGCGGGCGCTGGCGCGGCAGGCGATCATGCCCACCATGCTGTACGGCCCCGAAGTCCCCGACGACGCCTCCGTGCACCAGGTGCTCGACCTCGCCCTGCGCATCGGCGAACTCCAGATGGCCAGCGGTGCTGGCGCGGCCGACGTCACCTCGACCATGCTCGCGGTGACCGACGCGCTGGGCATGCCCACCTGCGAGGTGGACGTGACCTTCACGTCGATCACCATCTGCTGCCACCGCGGGTACGCCGCCGCTCCGGTCAGCGCGACCCGCGTGGTCCGCTCCCGCAGCATGGACTACACGCGGCTGGCCGAGGTGGAACGGCTGGTGCGGCGCATCGCCAGGGGTGCCCTCACCACGGAGCAGGCCCGGATGGTGCTCGACGAGATCAGCTCGGCGCCGCACCCGTACCCGCGCTGGGTGGCCACGCTCGCCTGGTCCGGCATGGCCGCCGCGGTGGCGGTGCTGCTCGGTGGCGGGCTGGTGCTCGCGTGCATCGCCGCGCTGGCGACGGCGCTGATCGACCGGATCGGTCGGCTGGTCAACCGGATCGCGCTGCCGTTCTTCTTCCAGCAGGTGATCGGCGGAGCGCTGGCGACGGGCATCGCGCTCGGCGTGAACGCGCTGCCGGACAGCCTCGGCGGGATGCGGCCGACGCTGGTGATCGCCGCGGGCATCGTGGTGCTGCTGTCCGGGCTGTCGCTGGTCGGCGCCGTGCAGGATGCGATAACCGGCTTCAACGTGACCGCGGCCGGGCGCGCCATGGAGATCACCCTGATGACCATCGGGCTGATCATCGGCGTGGTGCTGGTGCTCAAGCTGGGGGTCGCCGTCGGGTCCCCGCTGACCGTGGGCGAGCCGATCCCACCGCTGCTGGCGCACCTGCCCGCGATGATCGCGGCGGGGGCGGCGACCTCGCTCTGCTTCGCCCTCGCCAGCTACGCCACGCTGCGCACGCTCTCCCTCGCCGGGCTGGCCGGCGCGGCGGGCATGGCCAGCTACGGCGCGCTGATGCTGCTCGGCGTCGACATGATCATCGCGTCTGCGGGCGCGGCGGCGCTGATCGGTTTCGTCGGCGGAGTGGTGTCCAGGCGGCTGAAGATGTCCCCGCTGGCGATCGCGGTCTCCGGGATCACGCCGCTGCTGCCGGGCCTGACCACCTACCAGGCGCTGTTCAAGCTCACGGTGGACCAGGACCTGGCGGGCGGGATGCGCGCGCTGTTCCTCGCGCTGGGCATCGGCCTCGCCCTCGCGGCGGGCGTGGTGCTCGGCGAGTACCTGGCCCAGCCGGTGCGCACCGGGCTGAGCCGCCTGGAGCGCAGGCTCGCGGGCCCGAGGTTCAGCGGTCCGCTGCGCTAGTACCCGGACGAGGTGCGTCGGCACGTCAAGCTAGCCTTGACGGGCTCTACACCCCTGACCAAGGAGAAGCACTCCCGTGATGCGCACGCACGAGGCCGGAAGTCTCCGCGCCGAGCATGCAGGCCAGACCGTCACCCTCACCGGCTGGGTGGCGCGGCGTCGCGATCACGGCGGGGTGATCTTCATCGATCTCCGGGACGCCTCGGGCGTGGTCCAGGTGGTCTTCCGCGAGGGCGAGATGGCCGACCGGGCGCACCGGCTGCGCTCGGAGTTCTGCCTCAAGATCGTCGGCACGGTCGAGATCCGCCCCGAGGGCAACGAGAACGCCGAGATCCCGACCGGCGCCGTGGAGATCACCACCTCCGACCTCGAGGTGCTCAACGAGTCCGCGCCGCTGCCCTTCCCGCTGGACGAGCACGTCGAGGCGGGCGAGGAGATCCGGCTGCGGCACCGCTACCTGGACCTGCGCCGCTCCGGCCCGGCCCGCGCGCTGCGGATGCGCAGCGAGGTCAACCGGATCGCCAGGACCGTCCTGCACGCCAACGACTTCGTCGAGATCGAGACGCCGACGCTGACCCGCTCCACCCCCGAGGGCGCCCGCGACTTCCTGGTGCCCGCGCGGTTGCAGCCGGGCTCCTGGTACGCGCTGCCGCAGTCGCCGCAGCTGTTCAAGCAGCTGCTGATGGTCGGCGGCATGGAGCGCTACTACCAGATCGCGCGCTGCTACCGGGACGAGGACTTCCGCGCCGACCGGCAGCCGGAGTTCACCCAGCTCGACATCGAGATGAGCTTCGTCGACCAGGACGACGTGATCGCGCTGGGCGAGCAGGTGATCTCCGCGCTGTGGAAGGAGCTCGCCGACCACGAGATCGCGCTGCCGATCCCGAGGATCAGCTACGCCGACGCCATGGCGCGCTACGGCAGCGACAAGCCGGACCTGCGCTTCGAGGTCGAGCTGACCGAGCTGACCGAGTACTTCGCCGAGACGCCCTTCCGCGTCTTCCAGGCGCCCTACGTCGGCTGCGTCGTCATGCCCGGCGGGGCGAGCCAGCCGCGCAAGAAGCTGGACGCCTGGCAGGAGTGGGCCAAGCAGCGCGGCGCCAAGGGCCTGGCCTACGTGCTGGTCACCGAGGACGGCACGCTGGGTGGGCCGATCGCCAAGAACCTCAGCGACGCCGAGCGCGAGGGCCTTGCCAAGGCCGCGGGCGCGAACCCGGGTGACTGCGTCTTCTTCGCGGCGGGCCAGCCCAACGACGCGCGCGCGCTGCTCGGCGCGGCCCGCGTGGAGATCGCCCACCGCTGCGGCCTGATCGACGAGGACGCGTGGGCCTTCGCGTGGGTGGTGGACTTCCCGCTGTTCGAGGCCACCGACCAGATCGGTGACGACGTCGCGGTGGGCTCGGGCAAGTGGACCGCGCTGCACCACGCCTTCACCTCGCCGACGCCGGACAGCATCGACACCTTCGAGCAGGACCCCGGCGCGGCCAAGGCCTACGCCTACGACATGGTCTGCAACGGCAACGAGATCGGTGGCGGGTCCATCCGTATCCACCGCGCCGACGTGCAGAAGCGCGTCTTCGAGGTGATGGGCCTGACCGAGGAGGAGTCGCAGGAGAAGTTCGGCTTCCTGCTCGACGCCTTCAAGTACGGCGCGCCCCCGCACGGCGGTATTGCCTACGGCTGGGACCGCATCTGCATGCTGCTGGCCAAGGCCGACTCGCTGCGCGACGTCATCGCCTTCCCGAAGTCCGGTGGCGGTTTCGACCCGCTGACCTCCGCGCCCGCGCAGATCACGCCCCAGCAGCGCAAGGAGGCCGGGGTGGACTTCAAGCCCAAGCCGGTGGAGCCGAAGGGCGAAGCGGCGAGCTGATCGCAGTGCTGCACCTGCGGATCGTCTGCCCGCCGGAGCGCACCGACGCAGTGCTCGGTGTGCTCCGCGCGGAGGCAGGCGCCACCCACCTGGTCCTGTTGCCCGGCGCGGGCCTGGACCCGGCGGGCGACGTGGTGGAGGCCGACGTCGCGCGGGAGGCCGCCGACGCCGTGCTGACCCAGCTGTGCGAGATGCGGCTGGACCACGAGGGCGCGATCACCCTGGAGACCATCGACACCTCGCTCTCCGACGCGGCCGACCGGGCCGAGGAGAACGCGCCCGGCGACGGCGCGGACGCGGTGGTGTGGGAGGAGCTGATCGCGCGCACGGGCGAGGAGTCCCGCCTCACCACCACGTTCCAGGCGTTCATGACGCTGGCCTGCCTGCTCGCGGCGGTCGGCGTGGTGACCGACTCGCCGGTGACGATCGTCGGCGCGATGGTGGTGGGCCCGGAGTTCGGTCCGCTGGCCGCCATCGCGGTCGGGCTCGTGCTGCGCCGCTGGGACCTCGTCCGCAGGGCGGCGCTCGCCGTCGGGGTGGGCTTCCCGCTCGCCATGGTGGTCACGGCGGGCGCGGCGGCGTTGGGCGAAACGGGTGGATTGTTCGACCGAGAAGTGTTCAACGGTGCCCAGCACCAGGTGGATTTCGTCTACCAGGTGGGACCGTTCTCGTTGATCGTCGCGCTGCTCGCGGGCGCGGCCGGGATGCTCGCACTGACCTCCGCCAAGTCCGCGGCGCTGGTCGGCGTGTTCATCTCGGTCACCACCGTGCCCGCCGCGGGCTACGCGGCCGTCGCCGTGGTGCTCGGTGACTGGGGCAAGGCACTGGAGTCCAGCGCCCAGCTCGCGGTCAACCTGGTGGGCATCGTGGTGGCCGCGACGCTCGTGCTGCTGCCGAGGTACCGGCGGAACCGGTTCAGTTCACCCGAGGCGGGTGGACGCCCGCTGGCAGCCGGGTGAACACCCCGACTGTCATCCCCTCGTCACCCGTTCCGCGAGTGACGAGACCGTGCGGAAACGTCATCCTTGAGATGTTTGGGTAGCGATCCCAGGAGGTATCACCGTGGCCGTGTCCCTCGGCGGTGGTGCGCGTTTGCCGGAGTGTAACCAGATCATGTCGGAACGTAGCGAGTGGCGGGGGTAGGTTCGGTGACGATGAGCGTGGACATCACCACCGGACTCGCGGCACCGCACGACACGGGGCCGCACAACGGCGTTCGCTCGGACACGGAGACCGCGACGACGGTGGCGGCGGCCGAGTCCGTGCTGAGCCGCCGCTTCGGCGCGCCCGTGCGACTGGACGCCGACGAGGACCTGGGCGGCAGCGACCGCTCGGTCGTGCTGCGCGTGCGCGTGGCCGAGACG
Organism: Allokutzneria sp. NRRL B-24872; assembly: GCF_002155965.1. Lineage (GTDB taxonomy): Bacteria > Actinomycetota > Actinomycetes > Mycobacteriales > Pseudonocardiaceae > Allokutzneria. The sequence continues at coordinate 11,960 of NZ_MUMH01000118.1, read as the reverse complement.
CCGTTCTCGCTGCCGAGGACCATGGTCGTGAAGCACTACCACGACCATGTCGACGGCAGCCGTCCCGATCCCTTCGCCCACGAGGCCGCGAGCAGCCAGCTCTTCACCGCGCTCACCGCGCCGGAGCGGGTCAGCCCGGAGCTGATGGCGCACGGTGTGGCCGAGCGCGTGCTGGTGATGGAGGACCTGGGCCGCGCGCCGACGCTGGCGGACAAGCTGCTCGGCGAGGACCCCAGAGCTGCGGAGAGTTCGCTGCTGGCATGGGCCCGCGCGCTGGGCAGGCTGCACGCCACAACGGCGGGCCGCGAGGCGGACTTCGACGCGCTGATGCGCCGTCTGGGCGAACGTTCGTGGCGGGACCCGATCGCGGGTGAGGCGCGGGTCGCCCTCACCGAGCTGCCCGAGCTGCTGGCCGATGCCCTTGGCGTGCAAGGCAATCCGGACGCCGAGAAGTACGCGGCCGGGACCGCGCACCTGTTGGAGGGCACGCGCTACCGGGCGTTCAGCCCATCGGATGTCTGCCCGGACAACAACCTGGTGACCAGCCGGGGCGTGCGCTTCCTGGACTTCGAGTGGGGCTGCATGCGCGACATCGCGCTGGACGCGGCCTACCTGCGGGTGCCGTTCCCGTCCTGCTGGTGCTCCTTCTCGCTGCCGCCCGGCATGACCGAGGCGATGCTCGCGGCGTGGCGGGCCGAGGTCAGCGTGGTGTGGCCGGACCTGGACGACGACGCGGTGCTGCTGCCGAGGCTGCTGGACGCGCAGGTGCTGTGGGTGTGGCTGTCGACCTGGTGGCTGCTGCCGCGCATCACGGAGCAGGACGGCCCGATCGACGCGAACATGGTGTCGCCGCGCCGCAGCGCCGCACTGGCCGACCGTTGGCGCCGGTTGCACACCGACGCCGTGGCCTGCGGGCGGATCGCGGTGGCCGAGCACGCCCGTTCCGTTGCCGAAGCAATCGTTTCCCGGTTCGGCGCGGTGGCCGAGCGGCTGCCGCTGTACCCGGCTTTCCGCTAGCTTCCCGAGGGATGACACCGCCGCGTTCTCGTTCTCGCGCCTCCGCCGGGCTGCCGCCGATCACGCCGGAGCAGGTGGTGGACGCGGCGGTGCGGCTGACCGTCCGGGACGGGCTGGAGGGCTGGTCGGTCCGCCAGCTCGCCGCGGAGCTCGGGGTCGGCGCCGCCGTGGTCTACCACCACGTCGGCGACCGGCAGAAGGTGACGACGGCGGTCACCGAGCGGGTGATCGCCCAGGTCCCGGTGCCCGGCGCGGACCTGCCGTGGCGGGAGTGGTTCGGCACGCTGCTCTCCGACGTGCGCAAGGTGGCGCTGCACTACCACGGTGTCGCGCGGCAGATGGTGCTGCTCGGGCCGGTGGTGAGCGCGGCGCGCGATATCATCGACGAGGGTGTCGGCGTGCTGAAGGCCGCTGGTTTCGGCGACGAGGCCGCCACGATCTACAGCTTCCTGGTCAACACCGCGTTCAACCTGATCGCGGTGGAGGACGACCGCAACGCCCAGCCCGAGGCGCGGCTGGAACACGCCAGGATGCTCGCCGAGCTGGCCACCGAGCGGGACAGCACCGGGTTGGCCGCGATGGGTGAGTGGCTGCGCGCCCGCTCGACGGACCTGGACAAGCTGCGCGCCTACGACGCCGAGTTCTACCGCTACTGCGTGGAGCGGGCGCTGGACGGAGCGCAGGCGCGGCTCGTCGCGATCCGCCGTCGTCGCCGCTAGATCGGTGTTGAACGGATTTTTGCCCGCCGAACATGAGGATCTTGCGCACAGAGTGCTATCTCACGTGCGCCGATGCGCCTTGTTCACACCCACATTCACTAGTTAGGCTCCCCTAAGGGATGACACTGTGATACGGGGAGTGACGGGCATGGTCTGGCCGCTGGTCGCGCGGGACACCGAGCTGGCACGGATCGGCGCCGCCTTCACCGGGGGACGCGGCGTGGTGCTGACCGGGGAGCCCGGCACCGGGCGGAGCCGCTTGCTGGACGAGGCGGTCGACCTCGCGGTGGGTGTGGCGGAGGGGCACGTCGCGCACTCCCTCGACGGGTGGCCCACGACCGGTCGGATCGTGCTCGTGCTCGACGACGCCCAGCTGCTGGAGCCCGAGGTGGCCGACCGGGTGTGCCGCGCCGCCGCGCTGGACCGGGTCACCGTGGTGGTCGCCGTGCGCAACGGGGAGTGGGTGCCGGACGGGATCAGCCGGTTGTGGCTGGACGGGCTGGCCGAGCGCGTGGAGGTGCGGCCGTTCGACCACGACGAGATCCGCGCGGTCCTGCTCGCCCGACTCGGCGCGGTGGTCGACGACGCGACGACCGAGGGCATGGGGCTGCTCACGGCGGGCAATCCGTTGCTGCTGCGGGAGCTGACCGAGCACGCGGTGGCCGAGGGCAGCCTGCGCCGGATCGGCGGGGTGTGGAGCTGGTCCGGTCTCGCCTGCGCGGACGGCAGGCTGGCCGACGTGGTCCGGACGCGGCTGGGCAGGCTGAGCCCGGACGAGGCCGAGCTGATCAACATGGTCTCCCTCGCCGGAACGCTGTGCGTGGACCGGTTCCCGGCGCTCGCGCAGGCAGCGGAATCGCTCAACCGCCGTGGAGTCCTTGTGGTGGAAGGGGCCTGTGTGCGGATGACCTACCCGTTGTGCGGTGAGGTCGTCGCGGCCGTCATGCCGGAGCTGACCGCGCGCAGGCTCCGCGCACTCCTCGCGCCAGCGCGCCGGAAGCCGGTCCGCCGCGTTCTGCCCTGCGTGGGTACCGGTTCTGGCCTCACTTCGCGTGAGCGCGAGGTCGCGCAGTACGCGGCGGACGGGCTGACCAACCGCGACATCGCGGACCTGCTCGTGGTCTCGGTGCGCACGGTGGAGAACCACCTGCAACGCGTGTACGGCAAGCTCGGCATCACTACGCGCGTCGCTCTCGCCGCGGCGCTCTCCGCCTAGCGCGGCGCACCAACGGCGCGGCGTCGATGCCGAGGCAACGGGAGCTGAAGGACGCCAGTGCGCTGAGGTAGTCCTCTCGCAGCACGTCCTCGTCGGTCCGCGTCCCGCGCCCGCCGGAGATCAGCACCTGTCCGTCGACGATGACCGTGTCCACGTCGTTGGAGCAGCCGAGCGACAGGAAAGCCTCCAACGGATTGGGCTGCAACACATAGCGCCAGTCCTCGGTCGGCACGAGCACGAGGTCGGCCCGGTTTCCCCTTGTCAGGCTGCCGATCTCCGGCCAGCGCAGTCCCCGCGCCGGAACGCGGGTGGCCATGGCGAGGGCGGTGGTCGGTGGCAGGGCTTCGGGATCGCCGGTGCGTTCGCCGAAGCCGAGCCAGGCGGCGCGCACGGCTTCGACCATTCCGGGCAACGGCAGCGGAAGGCCGTCCGTGGACAGGGAAAGCTCAAGATCGCTGACCGAGCCCTCGGTCAGCGCGGTCTCGCCGGACATGCCGTACTTCGCGGGGGAGATGTTCACCTGAGCGCCCGCGTCGCGGAGCAGTTGGCGCTCCTCGGCGTCGGCGAATCCACAGTGGACAGCCATCAGGCGATCGTTGACCAGGCCGAGTTCGGCCAGCCGTCGCACGCCGGTCGTGCCGTAGTAGCGCAGCATCACGTCGGCTTCGTTGCGCAGTGCTCCGACGTGGGTGGCGAAAGGAAGGTCGTGGCGCGTGGTGAGCTCAGCCAGCCCTCGGCCGAGCTCATCGGTCATGTTCGTGACGTAGATGGAGGACGGGCGGCAGCGGACCAGCTCGGAGCGCGACGGCAGCAGCGACTCGACGCGCGCGAGGACGGTATCGGCGTCGCGTGTTCTGGTGGGCTTGTCCTCGTCCGGCGAGCACACCGCGTCGGCCGCCCATGTGCTGACAGCACAACGCATTCCCAGCTCTTCGGCTGCCGTCGCGAGTGCTTCCGGGCGGTTGATCGAGCCCGCGTCGCCGAGCGTCGTGACGCCGCTGCGCAGCTGTGTCCACAGCGAGTAGCGCGCGACCGCCGTCGCCTCGTCGACGGTCAGCAGATCGCCGAAGCCGGCTGAGGAGTCGAAGGACGCTGACACCGCGTGCAGATCGCCGCCGCAGCTGAGAAAACCGGAGTTCGGCTTGGCGAGGCGCATCGCGAAGGTCTCGTGCCAGTGCGCGTTCACGAAGCCCGGCAACGCCATCATGTGCCGCGCGTCGAGCACGGTCAGCTGCTCCGGCGGGATCTGCGCGACCACTGGGCCGATCTCCGCCGCCGTGCCGACCTCGGCGATCCGGCCATCGACGATGAGCAGAGAACCCGTTGGTACGACTCGGTTGTCGGTATCAGCGGTGTAGACGCAGGCGTCCTGGACGAGGAGGGCGCTCACCGGTCAGGCCGCGTTCAGGTGGGCCAACCAGCTGTCCAGGGTCGGCTCGGTGACCAGGGTCTCGAAGGACACCGGCAGCTTCTGCCTGCGCCAGCGGCTGACCAGGCGCATGATCTCCAGCGAGCTGATGCCGAGCAGCACCAGGTTCGCGTCGCCCGCGATCTCCTCGGTCGGCCGGTTCAGCACCGTCGCCAGGGTCTCGCGCAGCTGGAGTTCGGTCACGTTCATCGCAGGGCCTTCCGGTCGACCTTTCCCAGCGGTGTCAGGGGAAAGGCATCGATGATCTTGAGGAGGTCGGGCAGCTTGTACTCGGCGACGTCGCGGCCGTGCATGAACGCGCGCAGCTCGTCAAGGCTCGGCGCGGTGCCCCTGGGCACGACGTGGGCGCAGATCCGCTCGCCGAGGAACTCGTCCGCGACGCCGACCACCGCGACGCCGGCGACGGAGGGGTGCTCGGCGAGGTGCGACTCGACCTCGCCCGAGGAGATCTTGTCGCCGCCGCGGATGATCATGTCCTTGATGCGGCCCTCGATCACCAGCTCACCGTTCTCGGTCAGCCGTGCGAGATCGCCGGAGCGGTAGAATCCGTCCTCGGTGAACGCTTTCTCGTTGTGCTCGGGCACCCGGTAGTAGCCGCGCAGCGTGTACGGGCCGCGCGTGATCAGCTCGCCGATCTCCCCGGCGGGAACGTCATTTCCGGATTCGTCGGCGATGCGCATCTCGTCGGCGGGGGAGATCGGAGTGCCCTGCGTGTCGAGTGCGTCCACGTCGTTCCGGGTGAACGTGAGCAGTCCCTCCGCCATGCCGAAGACCTGCTGCAAGCGGCAGTTCAGCGCCGGACCGATGCTCTTCACGAACTCCGGTCGCATTCGCGCGCCACCGACCTGGAGCAGCCGCAGGGTGGAGATGTCGGAGTCTGTCCATTCCGCGACCTCGACCCAGATCTGCGTGAGCGAGGGCACGAGTGCGGTGACGGTGACACCTTCGCGCTCGATCAGCGAAAAGCACTCGTCAGGCGACGGGGTGTCGGCGATGACGGCCTTGCCGCCGTTCCAGAGGGTTCCGAGAACGCCGGGGCTGCCCCACGCGAAGTTGAACTCGATCGGCAGCGCGGCGAGGTAGACGTCATCAGCGGAGAGTTCGCAGACGGAAGCCGCTGTGCGCGTCTGGTAGACGTAGTCGTCGTGCGTGCGCGGGATCAGCTTGGGAAGTGCCGTCGTACCACCGGAAAGCAAGAAGAACGCGACATCGGACGGATCGGGCTCGGGGAAGTCCCTCGGCGCCCCTGCGATGTCGGACTCCAGGTCGAAGCGGAGCTGGAAATCGATCTGCTTGGCCATGTCGCGGTAGTCGAAACCGCGATGCGTGCCGGGGCCGATGTAGGCCGTGGCTCCGCTGAGTTCCTGGAGATGACGGATTTCGGTGTGCCGGTGCGCGGCGAGCGCGAAGACGGGTTTGGCGCCGAGCCGGAACAGCGCGAAGCAGATCGCCACGAACTCCGGGACGTTCGGGAGCTGTACGACGACGCGCTCGTCGGGCTTGATGCCGTGATCGGCGAATCCAGCCGCGAGGCGATCAGCCCACTCGTCCAGCTCCACATAGGAAATCCGGCGTTCGCCGTGCACCAACGCGGTGCGCTGGCCGAACTGCTGCGCGGTGGCTCGAAGGACTGCGCCGAGGGATTCGCCGCGCCAATAGCCTTCTGCCCGGTAGCGCTCCGCGAACTCGGCGGGCCAAGGCGTGCATCCGTCCAGCATCAGTGCTCCAAGATTTCTACGACGGCGCACCCGGATTCCATCCCGGTGGTCGCGCCGACCAGCAGCACGAACTCGCCGGGCTGGACCTTTCCGTTGCGCCACAAGTCTTCCAGGCCCAAGAAGAGGTCGGCGGCTCCCGTGTGCCCGACGGTTTTGGTGTAGTCCCAGATCCCACGTTCGTCGTCGATGTCCAGCGAGTCCAGGAAAATGGCGTCCAGCGCACCACGGGAATAGCCCGGGTGGCAGACGCGGCTCACCTGGTCGAAGGTGAGCCCGGCTTCCTTGAGCGTGCGCTCGGCGATCTCCGCGACCTGTTCCCCGAAGTGCAGGATCGGCGGAGCCTCACCCGCTGCCCACTGTTCGCGCACGCGTTCACTTCGCTCGTGGAAGTTCAGCCCGCGACCGATCGTGGCGCCCGGCGGGAACAGGTTCTCGCCCGCGCGGTGCAGGATTTCCATGCGGGGGTTGGACAGCGAGCCGATCGCGTGCACCTTCGCGAATCCTGTTCGCCGGGAAACCGCGACGGCCGAAGCGCCATCGGCGAGCAGGAACAGCTTCGACGCCCGCCAGCGGTCGACGATCGGCGTGGAGAAGTTGTCCGCGGTCGTGATCAGCGCGGCGTCGTGCGCGGGATCGGCGATCAGCCGGTGCGCGGCGGCTTCGACTCCGGCGAGCATGCCCAAACACCCTTGGCGCAGCTCCAATGCGGGAATCGGCCGGTTGAGGGTGTTCAGGAGGATGTAGTGCGCCGCCGACCAGCCCTCGGGTCCCTGAGGATGGGTGGAACTGTGCAGGAGAACGCCGAACTCGTCGGGGTCGAGCTCTTCCAGTGCTTTCCTGGCAGCGGCGATCGCCATGTCCGGCGCGGGCTCGTCCGGGCTGACGGTGACGGCTTCCATCTCGCCGAACTCACGTTCTGCGGCGTCGTACCAGCCCTCGGCCACCGCGTGGTCGGTCGTCACACGTGGTGGCAGGTAGCTGCCGATACCGGCTAGGAACAGGCTTTCGGTCCGCACGAGGGAAGCTCAACACGGTGAGCCCGCCATGGCGTGAGTAGCCGGGTACTCAACTTGCCCAGCTACTCACGCGCACGTCCCCGTGTGCGTGCTGAGCTTTGTTCCGTGGACGTCGCTATCGTGGGTCTGGGCTGCCGTTTTGCTGGTGGAGTCACTTCGCCGGAGCTGTTCTGGTCGTTTTTGATGTCGGGTTCCCGCGCTGTCGGCGAGGTGCCGGAGGGGCGTTGGGACGCGGCCTGGTCGAAGTCGCGGGAGAACGCGGCCGTGCTGTCGCGGGTGACTTCGCGAGGAGCTTTCCTGGACGACATCTCAGGGTTCGACAACGCGTTCTTCGGCGTTTCGGGAACCGAGGCAGAACAGCTCGACCCGCAACAGCGCATGGCGCTCGAAGTCGCTTGGGAAGCGCTCGAACACGCGGGCATCGACCCGACGACGCTCGCGGGCACGGACACCGGTGTGTTCATGGGCGTTGGCTCGGACGACTACGGGCGGAGGCTGCTCGAAGACCTGCCCGAAGTCCGAGCCTGGACGGGAATCGGTGCCTCCGCGTGCGCGGTGGCGAACCGGATCTCGTACACGTTGGACCTGCGCGGGCCGAGCTTTTCCGTTGACACAGCTTGTTCTTCGTCGCTGGTCGCGTTGAACCAGGCTTGCCGCAGCGTTGCCTCCGGGGAAGCCCCGCTGGCGCTCGCGGGCGGCGTGATGCTCATGTCCGGGCCGGGGCTGACGGCCGTGCTCGACGAGGCCGGGGCGATCTCGCCGGACGGCCGCTCGAAGACGTTCTCCGATGCCGCGGACGGGTACGGGCGCGGTGAAGGGTGTGGCGTCGTCGTGGTGAAGCGCTTGGCGGACGCGCTTGCCGACGGTGATCACGTGTGGGCGGTCGTGCGCGGCGGCGCGGTTCGCCAGGACGGCCGGACCGACGGGATCATGGCTCCGTCGAAGGAAGCGCAGGAGCACCTGCTGCGCGCGGCCTACGCCGACGCCGGGGTCGATCCGCGCGAGGTCGGCTACGTGGAGGCGCACGGGACCGGGACCCGCGTCGGAGATCCGATCGAGGTCGGCGCACTGTCCACTGTGGTCGGTGAAGGCGGATGCCTCGTCGGGTCGGTGAAGACCAACCTCGGGCACACCGAAGCCGCCGCGGGCATCGCCGGAGTGATCAAGACCGCGCTCGCGCTGGACGCCGGTGTGATCCCGCCGACCGTGGTGGAGACGTCGCTGCGCGAGGACATCGACTGGGCGGGCCTGGAGGTCGTGACCTCGCCGCGCCCGTTGGAGTCGCCGTTCGCGGGCGTGGCCAGCTACGGGTACGGCGGCACGATCGCGCACGTCGTGCTGGAGCGGGGGCCTGAGCGTGCTGCTCCCTCTTCATCGGCTGGCGGGCTTCGCGTCTATCCGGTGTCCGGGGGGTCTCCGGAGGCGGTTCGCGAACAGGCTTCGCGGCTCGTGTCGGCGATCGGCGAGCGCTCTCTCGCCGATGTCGGGCACACACTGGCCCACCGCCGTGCGCACCTGCCGACACGTGCGGCGGTGGTCGCCAGTGATCACGCGACGCTCGCTGCCGGGCTGGAATCGGTTTCCCCGGTCACTTCCACTGCTTCTGACGTGGTGTGGGTGTTCTCCGGGCACGGCGCGCAGTGGTCGGGGATGGGCCGCTCCCTGCTGGTCGATTCGCCCGAGTTCGCCGCAGTGATCGACCGGCTGGAGCCGATTTTCCTTGCGGAGCTCGGTGTTTCGCCGCGCGCTGTGCTGGAGTCCGGCTCGTTGGGCGGTGTGGACTGCATCCAGTCGATGCTGTTCGCGATGCAGATCGGCCTCGCGGCGGTACTGACGTCGTCCGGCGTCCGCCCGGCGGCGGTGATCGGGCACTCCGTCGGGGAGATCGCGGCGGCCGTGGTCGCGGGCTCGTTGACGGAGGAGCAAGGCGCGCGGCTGGTGTGCCGTCGTTCTCGCCTGCTGCCGTTGGCGGCCGGTCAGGGCGCGATGGCGATGGTGGACATGTCGTTCTCCTCGGCGTCCTCGTTGCTGGCCGGACGGTCGGACGTGGTGCCCGCGATCGCGGCGGCTCCGGCTTCGACGGTTCTTGCCGGCACGCCTGCCGCGCTGGACGCATTCTTGTCCACTTTGGACGGACATGTGGTTCGTCGAGTTGACTCCGATGTCGCTTTCCACTCGCCGCAGATGGAGCCGTTGGCTGTTTCGCTGGCCTCGGCGGTGGCAGATCTCGTGCCTTCTTCTCCTTCTGTTCCTTTGTACGTCACCGCCGTTTCCGATCCGCGGTCCGCTCCGCGCCAGGATGCTTCGTACTGGGCGCAGAACCTGCGCAATCCCGTGTTGTTCAAGGACGCGGTGGAGGCTGCGGTCGAAGACGGCTTCCGCGTGTTCCTGGAGGTTTCCGCGCATCCAGTGGTCAGCCACTCGATCAACGAGGTGTTGGGCGGCAAGGGTGCTGTCGTGCCGTGCCTCCGCCGGAACAAGCCGGAGCTTCTTGGCGTGCTTTCTGCTGTTAGGTCGTTGTACAGCCACGGGGTCGACGTGGACTGGTCGGCGCTTCAGCCCGATGGCGCTTTGACTGATCTGCCGGGAGTTGCTTGGCAGCACAAGCGCCATTGGGTTTCCGGTCCGAGCACGTCGTTTCCCGCGGACACGTTGCTCGGCACGCCGGTGACTGTGCACGGTTCGTCGACGCGAGTGTGGAACACGACGTTGAATGTGCGCACGCGGCCTTACCCGGGGCGGCATCCCGTGCTGGACACAGAGATCGTGCCTGCCGCCGTGCTGCTCAACACGTTCCTGACAGCGGGGGAGTGTTCTGGGCTTCGTGATGTCTCACTTCGGAACCCGGTGGTGGTGCCGTCGTCGGGTGCGCGCGAAGTGCAGATCGTTCGTGACGGCAACAGCATGCGCATTGTCTCCGATGGCGCGGTCACGACCTCGGCTTTGGTGGAATCAGGTTCGTCGGGTGCTGGCTTCTCGGTTGACGCTTCGTCGGAGTTGGCGCCGGACTACGTGATCTCGCGGCTGGCTGAGTTGGGCGTCGCGGCCATGGGGTACCCGTGGCGCTTATCGGAGCTTCGGCGTGGCGACGGCGTCCTTTCCGGGCAGATGGTCACGGACGTTCCCGGGTGGGCTTCGGTGCTGGACGCGGCGCTGTCCATGGCTTCCGTTGTGTTCGACGGGCCTGCCGTGTTGCGGATGCCGTCTTTCTTGGCGCGGTTCGGAGTGTCTGGGACCGCTCCTTTGTCCGCGGCGATCTCGGTCCGGGTGTCGGGTCCGTCCACTGTGGATGTGTGGATTTCTGGCCCCGGTGGCTCGGCGTGCTTCGAGGGACTGCGTTACGGAGAGCTGACCGCAGAGGCTGACTCGCTCGCGGAGCTTCGGTACTCGGTTGTCTGGCAGGAGCTGCCTGAAGGCGATTCTGAGCCGCTCTCGTCGGTGTCGGTTCTGGGCGACGCGAAGTTGGCTGCCGCGCTGGGGGTTCCCGAGGGGGATTCCGGTGCACATGTTCTGTGTGCCGTTGACTCCGTTGAGGACTTGCTGTCGCTTGTGCGGTCGCATTCCGGCTCGCGGCTGTGGTGTGTCACGTCATCCGCGTCGTTGATGGGCGTGAGTCGCGTTCTGGCGAGCGAGCACCCGGAGTTCTGGGGTGGTGCCATCGAGCTGCCTTCACAGGTTTCCGCTCTGGACGCATCGGCATTGGGGCGTGCGTTGGCGTCTCGTGAGCCTGTCCTGGCTGTGCGAGATGGTGCGGTCTTCGTGCCTCGGTTGACTCCAGTCTCCGGTTCCGCTTCGTTCCAGCGCAGTCCTTCGGGCACGTATCTGATCACCGGTGGATTCGGTGCTCTGGGCTTGGAGATGGCTTCGCACCTGGCTCAGCGCGGTGCTCGCCGCCTGGTGCTGCTCGGCCGGACGCCGTTACCTCCGCGCTCGATGTGGCCCGCTTCTTCGCCGATCCTCGCTTTGGAGGCGGCCGGAGTGAGCGTGTTCCCCGTGTGTGCCGATATCGCGGATCTCGCTTCGGTGCGGTCGGCATTGGAAGCCGTTCAGGCTCCACCGATCACCGGTGTGGTGCACGCGGCAGGCGTCGTCCACAGTGGACTCGTTGGGTCGTTGTCCGCTGCGGACTTCGATTCCGTCATGCGGCCCAAGGTTTCGGGCGCTCGCGTGCTCGACGCCTTGTTCCCGCCAGGCTCGTTGGAGTTCATGGTCTTCTTCTCCTCCGCCGGGCCGTTGTTGGGATTGCCGGGGCAAGCTGCTTATGCGGCGGCGAACGCGTTCCTCGACGACCTGGCTTGTCGGCGGGGCGGGGAGACCGTGAGCCTCGCGTGGACGAGCTGGCGCGGGCTCGGCATGTCGACTTCGGCTTCGGCGACGGACGTGGAGTTGGCGGCGCGGGGGACTGCGGACATCACGGCTGCTCAGGCTCTGCGGGCGTTCGATCAGTCTGTGGGGTGCGGGGAGAACGTGGTCGCGGTGCTTCGAGTGCTGCGGGAACATTCCGGGCCTCGGCCGTTGGTGCTGTCCTCGTTGGTCGCTTCTTCCGCTCCGGTTGTGGTGGGGGATGTTTCGGAGATCGTGCTGACTCGGGTTGCTGAGGTGTTGGGGGTGGACGCTTCTGTGGTCGGGGATCGGCCGTTGAGTGAATTGGGGGTGGATTCTTTGCTGGCTTCTGCTTTGCGGGTGGAGTTGGAGAAGGCTGTGGGAGTGGCTTTGCCTGCGACGTTGTTGTGGAACTATCCGTCGGTGGGGGCGATTGTGGGGTATTTGTCGGGGGTTGTTGGGGCTTGAGCCGGGCTTCCAGCGTGGCCCGGCTTCCAGCTTGCGCCGGTACCAGCGTGGGGT
>NZ_MUMH01000117.1 GCF_002155965.1 Allokutzneria sp. NRRL B-24872 | reverse complement strand
TTTTACGAGACATCCCTTAGGTAGGCGCCGACCGGGACCCCTCCCAGCACTGCCGACTTACCGTCCGGGTATGCGCTGGCTGGCTGTGTCGATGGTCGTGACAAGTGGAGTGCTCGTTGGGTGCTCGGTCCCCGGCGAGGCGGTGGACGTACCCGCTCCACCGGCGGTGCGAGCCGTGGTCGTGTGGTCGAACACCTTGTGCACCAAGGCGAAGTCGGTCGACGCGCTGCGCGGTAAGCCCGATGACGCGACGCGGGCCGAGAGCTACCTGGATCGGATCTCGGACTCGGTGGACGACCTGGTCGCTGACCTCAAGGACATCGAGCCGACGCGGATCGCCAGCGCGGACGGTTACACATCCGAGCTGGTCAAGGCGTTGGAGTCGGTCCACAAACGCCTGCCCGCGCCCAACGATCCGACGCTGCGAGGGCTGCCCGACGCGCAGAAGCTGGCCAAGGCGCAGCAGGCCGCCGCGATGTTCGCCGAGATCGCGCCGCAGGTGCCACGGCTGGCGGCCGTCGCTGGCGGGACGCCGGAACTGGACACCGCCTACGACCTCGCCCCGGGGTGCGATCCGGTCGGCCCGGCGGCTCCTGCCAGGCAGTCCGTGGTCTGGGCGGATGCCATGTGCGTGACGGCGAAGGCCGTGCAGGGGCTGCCGGCGGCCGTTCCGGAGGTCTCGGCGGACCTTCGCGGGGGCGCTGAGCTGGGGATGTTCATCAGCCAGGGCGAGTCCCAGGTGAAGCAGCTCAGTGAGAGCGTCGGCAAGCTCCAGCCGACCGGGGTCAAGGCGGCGGATGAGTACCGCTCGCGGATGCAGGCGGCGTTGAAGGACGCTGCGGGCAAGCTGCCGCGTGAGACTGGCATGAGGGATTTCTTCGCCGTGCCCGACGACGCGCGCAAGGCCCAGGCCCGGCAGGTCGTCGACGCGTACGGGCTGGCGCGCCCCACCGCCGCTGGCCTGGACATCGCGGTGCGCACGGACGCGTCGCTCAGCGTTGCCTACGACCTCGCGCCCCGGTGCGTCCCGGCTGGAACACCCGAGCTGCCAGCTGCTCGAAACGGCTCTGACCTGGGCTCTTGTGGTAGCGGCAAGTGCCAGGTCCAGGTGACGGGCCGCGCGGAGATCACCATCGACGGGCGCCTCTTCGTGGTGACCGTGGACAGCAGGGGAGTGTCGGTGGCCAGCGGCACCGGTGTGTCGCGGGGCGGCTCCGTGTCGTTCGGCCAGGCGGGTGGCAAGACCGTGCGGTTCCGAGTTCTGGGCTCGAACGCGACCTCAGCAGTTCTCAGCATCACTTCCACCTAGTTTCGTTACGTGTGTGGTGACGTAACGAAAACCAAACGGAAGGCTGACCGGTTCGGGCGTGACCGCCGATAATGTTCCCTTATCGGCGGTCACGACCTGCGGTGATCCGACCTCGTCTTTTCGTGTTGTGTTGCGTGTGTTGACGAAACGAAACACGGTATGTGGGCTAAGTTTCCTGTGTGACGACCGCAGAGCCCGCTCAGCGCCCCGCCGGGGAGTGCAACTACCCGGGCTGCACCCGCCCGGCCTTCCGAGGAGGCGGCCCCGGCCGTCCGTCGGAGTACTGCGACCTGCCAGAACACACCCGCTGGAGGGCCTGGAAGGAGCGTCAGCGCCTGCAACAGCAGGATGCGGACACCCCGGCCACATCCGTCACGGTGACGAAAAACCAGGGGCCGGTGACCGCCGCGAAGGCCCGCGCCGACGAGCTGCTGGTGGAGTTCCGGACGCTGGCCAAGCGGCTCGGCGAGAACCTGAACTCGGCGGTGGCCGAGCTGTCCACACTGGCCGACCCGAGCGCAGCCGAAGCCCAGGTCCAGGCCGCGCAGGCCGAGGCTGCCCGCCGCATCGCCGAAGCGGAGGCCGCCACGGTCGCCGCGCAGCAGCGCGCTCGCCAGGCGGAGAAGGACAAGCTCCTCGCCGATGAGGCCGCCGAGGACGCGGGCACCGAAGCGGAGCGGTTCGAACGCGAGGCCACAGAAGCGCTCGCCGCCCGGGAGCACGCGGTCACCGAGCTGGACGTGGTGCGCAGGAAGGCCGACGAGGATGTCCTGGCCGCGCGCAATGAGGCTGAGGTCGCCATCGAAGGCGTTCGTCGCGAGGCCGCCGCGACCGTGGAACAAGCTCGGGCGGACGCCGTCAACCAGGCAGAACAGGCACGAAGGCTCGCCTCGAAGGAGGTCGAGCAGATCCGCGCCGTCGCGGCGGAACAGATCAAGGAGGCTCGCGCCGAGCAGGAGGAGATCCGTCAGCGGGCCGAGCGCGCCGAACGCGTGGCGGAGCGCTCCGAACAGGTCGCCGCCGACGCCCGCGCTGAGCTGGAGCGTGCCCGGGCTGAGCTGCAACAACAGCGCGAGGAGAACGCCGAAGCCCGCCGTCAGGCCGCCGCCGACGTCGCTGCGGAACGCACCCGTGCCAGCGCGGCGATCGAGGATGCCCGCAAGGCCGCGACCGAGCGGATCACCGCGCTCGACGAGGCCCGTGCCCAGACCCTCGCCCGGGCTGAGCGCGCCGAACAGCAGCTCGACGGGTTGATGGCCGAATTCCAGCGCCTCCAGGAGAAATCCGGCAAATGACCTGATGCTTCACCCCTCTTTCGCGGATCAGGAGATGCCTGCTGTAACGAGTCGATCGTCTAGCCCGACCTGTCCAGCACGCGTGTGCGGTTGAGGGACTGAGAGGCAGGGCGCATGTTCGGACGGAAGAAAGCTGCTATCGCCCAGTTGCAGCAGGAGAACGCACTGTTGCGCCAAGAGATGCAGCGCTTGGGGGCGATGGACGTCTTCCAGGTCCAGCAGGAGCGGGCCGCGGTGACGCAGCAGGTCCAAGAGCAGCGCGCTCGTTTTGAGAGCGAGCGCGCTGCACTGGCCGCTCAACAGGCCGTTCAGCAGAAACAGTTCGACGCGCTCTCGGCTGCGATCGTGCAGACCAACGACGCTCTACTGCTCCAAGAAGTTGGCGTTTACGCCTACCGTCACGTCCTCGCAGATGCCGAGGCGTACAAGCGGGAACTTGAGGACATCAAGCAGCGGATGACGTCAATGGTGAAGCAGAAGACCGCCGTGCGCGGATCGGAGAGCTTCCACTACAACAATTCCCTTGCAAAAGGGAGAAAGTTCGTCGGTGACCTCTCGAAGCTGATGCTGCGCGCCTACAACGCCGAGGCGGAGAACTGCGTCCGTATTCTGCGCGCCGGTAACCTCGCCTCAGCGATCAAGCGGCTAGAAACCTCCG
Source organism: Allokutzneria sp. NRRL B-24872 (assembly GCF_002155965.1). Taxonomy (GTDB): domain Bacteria; phylum Actinomycetota; class Actinomycetes; order Mycobacteriales; family Pseudonocardiaceae; genus Allokutzneria. The sequence continues at coordinate 10,186 of NZ_MUMH01000117.1, read as the reverse complement.
TGCGAATCATCGAGAAGCTCGGAGTGATGGCGGCGATCCAGATCTCTCCTGGATACCACGCTCTGCGTATTCGCGAGCTGGAGCTGACAGCGGACTACCTCGCCAAGAAACAGGAGGAGAGGGAAGCTCAGCGAGAGGAACGAGCGCGACTGCGGGAAGAGCAAAAAGCCATGGAGGACTACCGGCGCGAGCAGGCGCGGCTGCTCAAGGAGAAGACCCACTACCAGAATGCGATTGCGGCGCTGCGGGCCAAGGGGGACCTCCGGGGACTTGCCGAACTCGAGGTGAAGCTGGCGGAGATCGAGGCAGCACTGCGCGGGGTCGAGGAGCGTCAGGCCAATATCCGGGCGGGATACGTGTACGTCATCAGCAACCTGGGCGCGTTCGGTGACCAGGTCGTCAAGATCGGGATGACTCGGCGCCTGGAGCCGATGGACCGCGTCCGGGAGTTGGGGGACGCCTCAGTGCCGTTCCGGTTCGACGTGCACGCGTTGTTCTTCTCTCAAGACGCGGTCAGCCTAGAGAACGAACTGCACCGCAAGCTGGCCGACCGGCGGCTGAACAAGGTCAATCTGCGACGGGAGTTCTTCCGGACGACCCCGGCAGAGGTCAAGGCACTGTTGCACCAGTTGGCGGGAAACCTGCTCGACTACACCGACGAAGCAGAGGCGCCAGAGTACCGCCAGAGCATCGCCAAGACTGGCCCGGCCCAGCACCTGCCGTCGTCAGCTGCCTCAGCGTGATGTGACGAGATAATGCATCCATCCCGTTGTGCGAATGGGGGTTTTGTGGCTCATCCGAGGGGTCCGTATGGTCGGATTCATGGAATGGAGCTTTCTTTCGGCCGAAGAGCTTTCAACCGCTTTGCGTTCCGGTGAGGTGTCCTCGGTGGAATTGACCGAGGAAGCGATCGCTCGCATCGAGCGGGATGACAAGGCGATCAACTCGATCTGCGTGCCGGACTTCGACCGCGCGCGGGCCGCTGCTCGCAGTGCCGACCAGGCACGCGCTCGCGGGGAGGACCGGCCGCTGCTCGGGCTTCCGGTGACGGTCAAAGAGTCCTACAACATGGCTGGGCTGCCGACGACCTGGGGCGCGCCGCAACACCGGGACTTCGTGCCCGCCGAGGACGCGGTGCAGGTGTCGCGGCTCAACGCCGCGGGCGCGGTGGTGCTCGGCAAGACCAATGTTCCTGTTGGGCTGCAAGACATCCAGAGCTTCAACGAGATCTACGGAACCACCAACAACCCGTGGGACCACGGTCGCACGGCCGGTGGCTCCTCCGGTGGGTCGGCGGCGGCGCTGGCGTCCGGATTCGGCGCGCTGTCGATCGGCTCCGACATCGGCGGCTCGCTGCGCACTCCCGCGCACTTCTGCGGCGTGTACGCCCACAAGCCGACGGTCGGGCTGGTGGCCACTCGCGGCATGGTGCCTCCGTCGGTGCCGGTCTTGCCGGTCGAGCTCGACCTCGCGGTTGCCGGACCGATGGCGCGGACCGCCCGCGACTTGACGCTGCTGCTCGACGTGATGGCCGGACCGGACCCGTTGACGTTCGGGGTGGCGCACACGGTGACGTTGCCGCCCGCGCGCCATGAGCGGCTCCGCGACTTCCGGGTCCTGGTGCTCGATGAGCATCCGATCATCCCGACCAGCGCCGCTGTGCGGGCGAGCGTGAACCGGGTGGCCGACGTGCTTGCCGATGGCGGCGCCCACGTCGAACGGCACAGTCCCTTATTGCCTGACCTGACCGAAGCCGCTGCGGTCTACACGCACCTGCACTTCTCGGGCGCCGTCGCCAGCTATCCCGCCGAAGCCTACGAAGAGCTGGTGCGCCTGGCCGCGGGGCTCAGCGCGGACGATCAGAGCTTGGACGCAGCGCGGATGCGCGCCGCGTCGTCGAGCCACCGTGACTGGGTCATGGCGAACAACCGCCGCGAACTCCACCGTCACGGCTGGCGGCAGCTCTTCGCCGAGTTCGACGTCGTGCTCTGCCCGATCACGCCGACTCCGGCGTTCCCGCACGATCACAACGACGATGTGTTCGGGCGCCGGATCGACATCGACGGCGTCGAGTACCCGTACTTCGACCAGCTCGTGTGGGCCGGGGTGGCGACCATGCCCGGCCTGCCCGCCACCGCCGTCCCCACGGGCCTGACACCCGAGGGACTGCCGGTGGGAGTGCAGCTCATCGGTCCGATGTTCGAGGACCGCACCCCGCTGCGGTTGGCCGAACTGCTGGAGCAGAAGATCGGCGGTTTCCAAGCGCCGCAGTAGCGGAGTCCTCCGGGCAGACTGCTGTCTGCCTCCGGTGAACACCACACCTCGCGGCCGCAACCGTCATTACCGTGTGGTGGCATGGCGACGGTCACCACCCGCACGGTCGAGTACACGGCTGACAACCTGACGATGATCGGGCATCTCGCGCTCCCAGCCGGTGCCGCGCGCCGGCCGGGAGTCCTGATCGGGCCCGAGGGGATGGGGCTCAGCGATGTCGAACGCCGTAGGGCCGATGCGCTGGCCGAGCTGGGGTACGTGGCGCTGGCCTTCGACCTCCACGGCGGACGTTACTTGGAAGATCCAGAGGAGATGGTGGCCCGGTGCCTGCCCTTGCTCGCAGACCCCGACCGGATGCGAGGAATCGGCCACGCGGCGCTCGATGTACTGCGTGCCGAACCGCGGGTCGACCCCGACCGGATCGCGGCTATCGGCTACGGCACCGGGGGCGCGGTCGCTCTTGAGCTTGGTCGCGCCGGGGTCGACCTGCGTGCGATCGGGACGGTCAACGGGCTGATCACGGGCCGGGCGGGCGAGGCGGAACGCATTCGTTGCCCGGTGTGGGCCGGGGTCGGTTCGGAAGATCCGATCATGCCGCCCGCGCAACGGCTCGCGTTCGCCGAGGAGATGCAGGCCGCGGGTGTCGACTGGCGCTTGGTGGTCTACGGAGGAGCCCTCCACGCCTTCCACCACCCTCCGGTCGACCACGCCGCGCCTGCCGGAGTCGGCTACCACCCACAGCATGCGCGGCGGGCTTGGCACGACATCGTCGATCTACTCGCCGAGTGCGTGCCAGCCTCAGATTGAGGACAGGATCTGACCGCAACGGGTGTCAGAGTGCTCCTGTGACCGTGATGACCAGCCGCGCGCTGAACCGCGCCTCGCTCGCCCGACAGCTGCTCCTGGACCGCGCCGACGTTCCGGTGCTCGACGCGGTCGCCCACCTCGGCGGCCTCCAGGCGCAGGAGCCTCAGGAGCCGTTCATCGGGCTGTGGTCGCGGCTGCGCGACTTCGACCCGGCGGCGCTTGACGAGCTGCTGATCGGGCGGCAGGTGGTGCGGACCCACCTGATGCGCCGCACCGTGCACCTCGTGACCTCGGCAGATGTCCTGGCCTGGCGTTCGCGCCACGACGCGATGCTGAAGCAGAAGGTGCTCGGGGTCTACCGCCGCGAGCTCGACGGGGTTGATCTCGCCGAACTCGCGGCGGCCGGGCGCGCGGTGCTGGCCGACGGGCAGGCGCGCTCGATGAGCGACCTCGCGCGGGCGGTGGAGGACCGCTGGCCGGAGCCGGGCGTGCGCGCGCTCGGGGAGATGCTGATCGCGGCCCTCATCCCGACCGCGCAGACGCCGCCGCGCGGGTTGTGGCGGACGAAGGGCGGCGTGCGCAACATCCCGCTCGCTTCCTGGCTCGGCCGCGAGGTCGACGCCCCCGCCCCCGAGGGCACCGATCCGGTCGGCGCGGAGTTGGTGCGCCGCTACCTCGCCGCGTACGGGCCCGCCACCACGGCTGACCTGCGTGCTTGGAGTGGCGTGGCCGGGCTGCCCGCAGCGGTGAAGGCGGTCCGGGAGGAGCTGGTGAGCTTCCGCGACGAGCGTGGCCGCGAGCTGCTGGACCTGCCCGACGCGCCGCGTCCCGACGAGGACACCCCGGCTCCGGTGCGGTTCCTCCCGGCCTTCGACAACGCGCTGCTGGGCTACGACGACCGCACGCGCATCGTCGATGACGCTCACCGCAACCTCTCGATCGCTGGTGAGCGCGTGGTGCTGGTCGACGGCCGGGTGTCGGCGACGTGGACCGTCGACGAGGACGAGGTGATCGTTTTCCCGCTGCGTGACCTCACCCGCGCGGAGCGCACCGATGTGGTCGACGAAGGCCGCGAGCTCGCGTCGTTCATGTCTGACAAGGCGAGCACGAGCGCGCGCATCGCTGGCTAGGATTTCTGTTCGTGGACACGCGCCTGTGGGTTGAGCGGAGCCTTCCGCCTGGAGATCGCATCCGCTCGACCACGGCGCTGCGCGGTGGCTGGACCTCGCGCATGTCGCGCCTGGAGGTCGAGGGCCAGGGCGGCCCGTATTCGTTGGTGCTGCGGTCTTTCGTGAAGGAGTTCTACGTCCAGCACGCGCTCGGGCTGCTCACCCGCGAAGCCGATGTGCTGCGTTTGCTCGCTGGCACCGGGATTCCGGTTGCGCGGCTGCTCGACGTGGACGCCGCTGCCGAGCACTGCGAGCACCCGTCGTTGCTGATGTCGTTGCTGCCAGGGCAGATCCGGCTCGACGAGGACGATGTGGATCGCAAGATCACGCTCCTCGTCGAGCAGCTGCTCGCCATCCACCGGCTCGATGTTCCCGAGGCGTCTCGGCCCCGTGCCTACCAGGCGTGGACCGGCCCGGATCGCGTTCGGGTGCCGGAGAACACCGCGCGGCCGGAGTTGTGGCGGCGCGCGGTGGAGCTGATCCGGCGTGAGCCGCCCGCGTTCCGGCCGTGCTTCCTGCACCGCGACTTCCACCCCGGCAATGTGCTCTTCACCGGGCAGGGCGCTGACCTGGCGATCTCCGGGGTCGTGGACTGGGTGGAGACCTCGTGGGGCCCGGCGGACCTGGACGTGGCGCACTGCTCCACGGCGATCGCGCTGCTGCACGGGGTGCCCGCCGGAATGCGCGTCGCTGAGGAGTACCGCGCCGCTGGCGGGGTGCTCAGCGCCGAGGAGGATCACCGGTACTGGCGGTTGCTGGACGCGCTGGCCTTCGCCCCGGACGCGGAGAAGGTGGCGGTGCCGTGGCGCGAGGTCGGGCGCGTGGACCTGACTCCTGCCGTGCTCGCCGAGCGTTTGGAGGACTACCTGGACTCGATCCTCGCCTGCTCGATCAGCTCCTCGTAGTACGCGGGATCGGCGTCGGTGAGGGTGACCGGCCGGGCCTCGCCGACGAAGGCACGCACCCGGTCGGCGACCTCCTCCGCCTTGGCCTGGTCCGCGTGGATGCCGAGCACCACGTCGCCGTCGTGGGCGGCCAGGCTCCACGGCACCTCGCACGGCCCGTCGTGCTCCTCGACCGGGCACAGCAGGCGAGCGACCGCCTCGGTGTCGTCGAGTCCTCCGGGAAAGCGGATCTCGTAGATCATGAGTCCAAAGTAGTGTCGAGAACCGCGCACCGGGTCCCTCCCCGGGGCATGACGACCAAGCGAATGGACCACGTCGGTGTCGTTGTCACCGATCTGAAGGCCGCGACCGAGTTCTTCGTGGCGCTGGGCATGGAGCTGCTGGGCGAGGGACCCGCGTCCGGCCAGTGGGTGGACGACATCGCCGGGCTGCCCGGCATCAACATCGACATCGCGTTCCTGCGAACCCCTGACGGTCACGGCCAGCTGGAGCTGACGAGCTTCCGCAGCCCCGCCGCTGTCACTGGCGGATCGAACGCGCCGAACGCGGTGGGCCTGCGGCGCGTGATGTTCACCGTCGAGGACATCCACGACACCCTCGCCCGGCTCCGCCTGCACGGCGGTGTGCTGGTCGGAGAGGTCGCGCAGTACGAGGACAGTTACTTGCTCTGCTACGTGCGCGGACCTGAGGGGATCATCGTGTCGCTGTCCCAGGAACTCACACCATGAGGCAGACGGTGGCCGCCGCGCACGCGATCGCGCGCACCGTGTTCCACCGCGTCCAGTTCGGCAGGTAGTTGTTCCAGACGTGCTCGTCGCCGGGCTCGGCCGCGTCGATGGCGTTGTTCAGCGGCACGTTGACGAACATGGTCAGCAGCAGGCTCGGCCCGACGTGCAGCACCGCGGCGGCGATCACCCACGGACTGGGCGCGAGGATCGCCAGCGCGATGCTGCCGACGGGTGCGCCGAAGAAGATCAGGAAGAAGGCGGGGTTGAGGATGGCGGTGTTGATCTCGCGCATCAGCGCCATCCCCTGTGCTGCGGGGAGCCTGCGCAGACCGGGCATGACGCTGGTGGAGAACGCGAAGTACACGCCCCCGAGCAGTCCGCCGGTGAGGATGACCAGGATCTGCAGGGTGGTGATCACGTTGCCCTCCGGTGGGTCTTGACCAGCTCCTCGGCGAAGTCCTCGAACGTCGTCGGAGTGCTGCTCTCGGCTGTCCTGCCGCCGAGCGAGACGACCCGGCCCTCGTTGAACGCCCTCGTCATCGCCACGTGCTGGCTGGCGACATTCTGCGAGAACCCGATCTCGGTGAGAGCGTGCGTCATAGCCTCGTAACCGAACTGCACGTATGGCAGTTCTGCGCGCTCCAGCGCGGCGCCGAGCACGGCGGTGACCTCGCGGTAGGACAGGTCGCGCTGCCCGAGCAGTTCGCGGACGACGATCCCGCTCCAGTCCCGCGCGGCCAGCGCACCGGCCGCGACCTCGGCGATGTCGCGCGCGGCGATCATCGGGATGCTGACGTCCGGGGCGACGGAGTCCCCGTAGACGCCCTCGGCCTCGATCATGCCGAGCGCGGGGTGGAAGCTCTCGAAGAACATGCCAGGCCGCAGCAGCAGGACGTTGGCGCCGGGCAGGGCGGCCCACCGCTGCTCCTGGTCGTGCAGGCTGCTCAGGAATCCGGTTCCGGACGGCAGTTCCGCGCCGAGGGAGCTGAGCGCGACGACGTGCCGGACGTCCGCGACGCGCACGGCCTCGACGACGGCGGAGCCGATGACACCGACCTCGGCGTGGTAGTCCTGCCAGGTCACGTCGACGGGCAGCAGCGTGTAGACGGCGGCGGAGCCGCGGAAGGCCTCTGCGAGGAAGCCCGGGTCGGTGGCGTCGCCCGCAACGGTCTCGGCTCCGGCGGCCGCGAGGTCGGCGAGCTTGGTCTGGGAGCGGCCGAGTGCGCGGACGCGGTGTCCGGCGGCGAGCAGCCGCTTGGTGATCTCCGAGCCGGTGTTGCCGGTGGCTCCCATGACGGTGATGAGCTCGTTGTTCTGCATGTCATCCAGCTTGCAGGCGCCCTGGTGGATTATCTATGACCATGTGTCGCTGTTTCATGCTCGATCGTCCAGCTTGACTGGACTGTGCACACTGGTGGCATGAAGCTCGACGCCGAGTTCGACCCGCTCGCCGAGGCGCTGCACGCGCTGCGGATGACCGGGGTCTTCTACTGCCGCTCCGAGTTCACCGCGCCGTGGGGCGTCACGCTGCCGCCGGTGACGGACTGCCTGTGGTTCCACGTCGTGACGGCGGGCCGCTGCGTTCTGGAGGTCGAGGGCGCTGAGCCGCGCACGCTGCTGCCCGGCGATCTCGTGCTGGTCCCGCACGGCCGGGGCCACGTGCTGCGCGGGACGCCCGATGCGCCGGTGCCCGCGATCGAGGGGTTGGCGCACGACTACGTCAGCGACCGCTACGCGATCTTGCAGTACGGCGGCGGTGGCGCGGAGACGGTGCTGGTGTGCGGGGCGGTGCGCTTCGACCACCCCACGGCCCGCTACCTGGTGGACCTGCTGCCGAAGATCATCCACGTCGAGCCGGCGGGCGCGCCGCAGGCGGAGTGGATGCAGAGCACGCTCCGGCTGATCGCGGCGGAGGCGGCGACGCTGCGCCCCGGCGGCGAGGCGGTGATCACTCGGCTCTCGGACATCCTTGTGGTGCAAGGGGTTCGGTCCTGGCTGGAGAACGATCCGTCCGCGCGCACGGGCTGGCTGGGGGCACTGCGGGACTCCCAGATCGGCCGTGCGCTGACTCTGGTGCACCGCGAGCCGGAGCGCGAGTGGACCGTGGCCTCGCTCGCCTCAGAGCTGGCGATGTCGCGCTCGGCGTTCGCGGCGCGCTTCACCGATCTGGTCGGCGAACCGGCGATGCAGTACGTGACGCGGTGGCGGATGCTCGTGGCGCTGGACGTGCTGCGCACCGAGGGCGCTTCGGTCGCCACCCTCGCCGGGCGGTTGGGCTATCAGTCGGAGGCGGCGTTCAGCCGGGCTTTCAAGCGGATCGTCGGGGTGTCGCCGGGCTCGGTGAAGCGCGTCAGTCCCGCCCTTGCCACGTGGTGATGCAGGCTTCGTTTCCCTCGGGGTCGGAGAGCACCCAGAACGCCGGGGCTTCGCTGTCGTCGATCAACGTGCCGCCCGCGTTCTGCGCAGCCGCGATGCGTGCTTCGGCTTCGTCGTGCGGGACGGCGATGTCGAAGTGGATGCGGTTGCGCTGCGGTCGGGGCTCGTTCATCTGCTGGAACCACACCGAGGGTCCCTGGCCGAGCGGGTCGACGACGCCGTCTTCGGGGCCTGCGCCGGGCTCATCTGTGTAGGCGAGGATCGCGCGCCAGAACGGCCGCACGCGGGCGATGTCCATGGCGTCGATCGCCAGTTCCACGACCTGTTCGCAGCGGCCGGGCGCGCCCAGTTCGACGAGCGTGGCGATGTGCTTGGCCTGCTCGACGTCGGCGGCGGTGACCCAGCCGTCGGTCTGGACGGTCAGCGCGACGCGCTCGCGGCGCAGGTCCAGCGCGAGGCCGTCACCGGTGGGGGACAAGCGCTTCGCGACCTCGGCGGCTTCGGTCAGCGAGGCCACGGCGACCGAGGCGCGCAGCGAACCGAGGACGAACCGCCACCGTGTACCGGCCAATGCCGCGGAGATCTCGGTCCTGCTCAACCGGTTCGCGTTCACCGCGTCAGGCTACGCTGCGATCATGGTGGACTGGGTGCGACTTCGGCTGGACGTCGATGCTTTCGAGGACGCGGAGTTCGTGCCGTACTGGGAGAAAGCACGAGCTTCGGGCATCGAGTTCACCACCATGCGTGACACGCCTGAGCAGCGGCGCGCGCTCTACGAGCTGAACAAGACGTGCTCGGCCGACATCCCCGAGCGCGGCGAGTTCTTCAGCTACGAGGAGTACGTGGCCCGCCGCATCGAGACTCCGAGCGTCACGATGGACGGCATCGTGCTGGCCGTGCGCGACGGCGCGTGGGTGGGGATGACGCTGACCTCGTTGCACCCGGCCAAGGACACGGCCTTCACGGAGATGACGGGTGTGCTCGCGGCGGAGCGCGGACGTGGATTGTCGTTGGCGCTCAAGCTGTTGGCGATCCGATACGTGCGCGAGTCGGGCTTTCGGTGGCTGCGGACCTTCCACCACCCGCTGAACGTCTCGGCCATCAAAATGAACCGGCGCCTGGGCTTCGTCGACGACTAGGGTGCTCGCGTGACCGAGCCTGATTTCCTGCGCGACACGCGCTCCTCCTACAACACCATGGCCGCCTCCTACACCGAGACCTTCAAGTCCGGCATCGACAACCTGCCCGTCGACCGCGCCGTGCTCGCGGTCTTCGCGGAACTGGTGCGCGACACCGGGAATGTCGACGCGGTGGACGTGGGTTCGGGCCCAGGTCACGTCACGGAGTACCTGAAGTCGTTGGGGCTCAACATCTTCGGCATCGACCTGTCCTCGGAGATGGTGGCGTTGGCGCGGGGGATGCGGCCGGGCGTGCGCTTCGAGGAGGGCTCGATGACCGCGTTGGAGCTGCCCGAAGGCTCCCTCGGCGGGGTGTGCGCGTGGTATTCCACGATCCACATCCCCTCCGCGCAACTGCCCGAGGTGCTTTCCGGTTTCCGCCGCGTGCTGGCGCCTGGCGGGTGGCTCACGCTGGCGTTCCAGTCCGGCGACCACGTCCAGCACTACGACGAGGGCTTCGGCCACAAGCTGTCGCTGGACTTCTACCGGCGCGAGGCCGCACATGTCGCCGAGTTGCTGGGCGCGGCGGGTTTCGAGGTGTACACGCGGACCGAACGCGGCCCCAACCCGGACGAGCGGACCTCGCAGGCCTACCTCACCGCCCGCGCCGTCTGACCCCGCGCGCTCCACCTAGCCCCCGCGCTCCACTCAACGTCCGCCGGGCTCGCCAAATCCGTTTCGTACTCCTACCGGCTATTGGGAGCGCTCTCTTTCCCGCTAGGAGTACGAAACGGGAATCCCTAGACCAC
>NZ_MUMH01000116.1 GCF_002155965.1 Allokutzneria sp. NRRL B-24872 | reverse complement strand
CCAGCACCCGGGCCGCCGCCGCAAGCACGCGCTGCCGACCGGCGAGACCCCGCGCGTCACGAAGCTGCTCTCCCAGGTCACCGCGCCCGAGCCGCAGGCGACGACCGCGCTCCGCCGCGATCCCGCCGCGAAGTCGATCGCCCTGACACCCGTGCCCTCCGCACCACAGAAACCCTTACCTCCCAAGCCTTCCCCGCAGCCGACCGTCGTCGTTCCCGCCACCGTTGCCCCCAGGTCGGCCGATGCCCCGCGGACGGTCGTGGCGCCGCCCACCGTCGTCGTCCCCTCCCTCGCGAGTTCGCCCGCGATCTCCCCACCCAAGGCCGCCGACTCGCCCACCGTGCTCGCCCCGGCCAACCTCACCCAGCCGCCCACCGCACCACAGCCGGGGCCGAACGCCACCACCGTCCTCAACCCGGCCGACACACAGAACGGCGCGCCGACAGTGCTCGCCCCGGTGCCCGCGACGCACCCGGCGCACCCCGCCCAGGCCTCACGCCCGGCGATCCCCCTGCCCGCGCCGCCGCAACTCTCCGCGCCACTGCCGATCCCGGCGAACGGCGGCCGGTCGAGCGGCCCCTGGCCCGCTTCTCCCCCACCGGCGACGGCGGTGACGGCGGTGCGCACAGGGCTCGCGCTGGCGGCCGACCCGCGCAAGGACCTCGAAGCCGGGCTCGGCGTGCCAGCGGCGCAGAACTTCTGGTTCTGGGTGGAGATCCCGGCAGTGCAACCGGTTCCCGGCGCGGAGGACTCGGTGCTGTCGGTGGCGCTGTTCGAGTTCCCCGGCGAGTTCGCGATCAAGCAGGACGCCGCGCTCGGGCAGATCCGGCTCGGCGCGGACGGCAGTTCCACGGTCCTGCGGCAGCCGTCGATCGTCCAGGACGGGACGCGGCTGTGCTTCCCCGTCACCTCGCCGTACACACTCGGCCCCGCGCGCCTGCGCTGCAACGTCTACTGGCGGCAGACGCTGGTGCAGTCGGTGCTGGTGCACGTCCAGGTCACGGCGAAACCCGTTCCGTGCCCGAACGCCATGTCGTCCACAGTGGACTACCGCATCGCGGACCCCGCGGAAACGCTGGGCATGACAAGGGTTCCCGAGCACTCGGCGAGCCTGATGCTGACCGGGGACGGCAGGGGCAGCCAGTCGGTGCGGCTGCTCGCGACGGACGGCGGTCAGACGCTGCGCGCGGAGACCTCGCTCGGCGAGCACCAGCTCGCCGAGGAGATCCGCCTCGCGCGCGGCGCGCTGAACCGGGTGGCGTGGGCCAGCTCCGAACCGTGGCGCGCGGGCCTGGAGTACCGCTACGCCGCACCGCCGACGGTCGAGCAGTTCACCCTCGACCTCGGGTTGCTGGCCACGCACGGCCGTCGCCTGTACCAGCTGCTGATGAGCGGGGTGCCCGAGCACGTCGGCGCCGCGTTCGCCAAGCCGGGTTTCGTGCAGGTCCCGCTCGCCCCGTCCAGCCGCCACGTGCTGCCGACCGCGCTGATCTACGACCTGCCGCTGGACATCGGCTCGCCGGTGCTGCGGCTGTGCGCGGACTTCCTCGCGGCGGTGCAGCGCGGCGGCCTCTACGGCAGCCCGTGCTTCCTGCGCACCTGCGCGCACGCGCGGCAGCCCGATCCGACGACGGTGTGCCCCGGCGGTTTCTGGGGTTTCCGGCACGCGCTCGGGCTCCCGGTCTCGGTCGGGCTCGGGCCGTCGCTGCCGCCGACCCTGCCCTCCGGCAACGGCGTCGGCCTGGCCGGCGGGCTGCACCGGGGCCTCGCCTCCGCCGACGAGCACAGCGCCGCACTGCGCAGGATGCTTCCGTGGCGCGATTTCCAGCTCGGCGAGACCCCGGAGCGCACACTGTCCGAATTGGACAGTGACCCGCAGGTCGTCTACTTCTACTCGCACGGCGGGGTCGACGGCGACATCCCGTTCCTGCGCGTGGGCTCCGACTCCGACGATCCGCTCACCCCGGCCGACTTCCGCCAGCGCGGGCTGCGGTGGCAGCGGAGCAGGCCGCTGGTGTTCCTCAACACCAGCGGTGTCACCGGGATGCGGCCCGAGCGCGCCATGGGCCTGATCGGCTACTTCGTCAACGAAGCGCTCGCCAGCGGCGTGATCGGCACGGAGACCACGGTGTTCGAGGAACTGGCCGACGAGTTCGGCCAGGAGGTGCTGCGCTCCTTCGTGATCAACCGCGACGCCATCGGGGTCGCGGTGATGCGCGCCCGGATCTCGTTGCTGGCCAAGGGGAACCCGCTCGGCCTCGCCTACGTGCCGTTCGTCTCACCGTCGATCGGCCTCGCCGCGGGGTAGTCGCGGCCGGGTAGTCTCCGACGATGCGGCAGCAGGCCATCGGCACCCTCATCGGAGCGACCGGCGGAACGGCGTTCGTCCTGGTCAACGCGGGAGCCCCGCTCAGCGACACCCTGACCACGGTGGCGCGCGTCCTCGGCGTCGCGCTCTTGGTCGCGGTGCTCGCCGTAACGTTTCGGCAGAGGGAGAAACCCGCGACCGCGTCGGGCGGTTTCACCAAGGGCTACTGGTTCGTCGTGCTGGCCGAGGTCGTCGCGCTCTTCGGCGGCTTCCAGGTGTTGCGCGCCCTCGACGCCCCACCGCAGGCGAACGTCGCCTGGGTCGCGGTGGTCGTCGGTCTCCACTTCGTCGCGTTCGTGCTCGTGTGGCGGACGTGGACCATCGCGGTCCCCGGCGTGATCTTGGCTGTGCTGGGCGGAATCGGACTGGCGATGGCGTGGACGTCGGCGGTCGCGTGGGTGCCGGTCGTCAGCGGTGTGCTCTCGGGGCTGACACTGTTGCTGTCCAGCCTGGTGTTCAGCTCGCTGGCCTGATCTTGGCGTGCATGTGCGCGTCGTGCCTGCCGTCCGGTTGCAGGTAGGCGCTCCTGCGCGTGCCCTCCAGGGCGAATCCGAGCCGCCGAGCGACCGCGCACGAAGCCGTGTTGCCCACCGCGTGGCCGAGCTCAAGCCGGTGCAGCCCGACCACGTCGAACGCCCACTCCGCCAGCACCTCCGCCGCGCGCGTGGCGACACCGCGCCCGCGCGCCGCGGGGAGCAGCCAGTAGGACAGCTCCGCCTCGCCCTCCGCGAGATCGACACCGCGCAGCCCGACCTGCCCGAGCACCTGGCCGTCCGCGGTGATCGCCCAGCTGGACGCTTCCTCGGCGGCCCACCGACGTGCCCAGCTCGCCGCCCACGCCTCCGCCTCAGCGGTGGACTCCAGCGACAGCCGGTGCCACTGCCGGACGTCCGGATCGGCGAAGGCGACGAGCAGCGCGGGCGCGTCCTCGGCACGCCACGGCCGCAACTCCAAGTCCGCCGAGGTGATGACGGGCTGCGGTGATTTCGCGAGAGTTCCGGGTTCACAGACGGGGGCGACCAGGAGAGGCATGGTCGCCAGTCTGCCAATCCTCACGGCACAGCGGCAACAGTGGGAAGCTCCGTGGTGGCGCGCTGCTGGGGGAGGTCGACGGTGTCCGTGTCCGCGACCATGGACAGGTCGCCGTTGGTGATCGGCACGCGAAGCAGGTCCTCGGGCAGCTCGAACGCGGCGAGCAACAGGTCGACGTGCGGCGTCAGCTCCTCGCACAGTTCGTTGAGGCGCCCGGGGATCGACCGGACCTGAGCGGGGGTCAGCAACCCTTCGCAGAGGTACCACGCCGCAGCAGACTGGATCTCCGTCAGGGCGTAGAGCTCGGTCAGCGGGCGCAGCGCCGCTGCGGCCTCCGGAGAGTTCACAGTGGATACAGCCTCCAGGAAGCTCGCCAGGATCAGCCGGTTGCCGTGGGCCTCGACGAACTCCACGGCCTCGGTGAGGCTGTCGTGGGACTTGAGGGCGCGGTGGAGTTCGCGTTCGCGGGTGCCGAGCAGGCTGAGCCAGAGATCGCGGTCGAGCAGATCGGCCGACGGCGGCTCGTAGTGGTGGTCGGCGATCATCGACCGCGCGGCGTCGAGGCACAGCAGGAAGTTGTCACCCCCAGCGGCATTGCTGACGATGGCCAAGCCCTGGTAGTCCAGCAGGCGGTTGACCGTGAAGACACCGCGCGCGCCGCACCGCTGCCTGCACTCGGCGGTCAGGCGCTCGGTCTTCCACGTGGTGATGGCCTTGGTCAGCGACAAGGTCCTGGGCAGCGGGTCCAACGGCGACGGCGGGACCTGGCGGTTGGTGGAGTTGTGGATCATCGCCGTGGCCTTGGCGGCCTTCGCGCGGTTGGCGTGGCACGTCAGGGCGTAGGCGGTGGCGAGAGCGCCGTAGAGCGCGCGCTGCTGGGTGCGGTGGCGGATCACCGGGCCCCACGGGCTGTTCGGCTCCATGGCGGGGCGGTTCATCGAGTAGCGCAGCGCGATCTGAGCACTGGCGCGCGCGGCTGCGGCGAGCGCGGCGGTCTGGGCGGTGCGCACGCTCTGCGCGACGGTGAGCGAGCGCACCAAGCGCGCCTTCTGGTCGTCGATCGGGTCGTGGAAGTCACCGTCCTCGGCGATGGAGGCGCTGTCGTGCAGCAGCGAACTCATCGGCACGCGAACGTGGTCGAAGGAGATCACCGCGTAGTCCATCGGCACCTGCGTCGCCTCGGGCAGCTGGGTGATCGTCACGCCCGGGAGCAGCCCGTCATCCCCGCGCAGGTGCACCACGAACAGGAAGACACCACGGTCCTCGCCGCCGATGTTGAGCTGCGCGGCGACGGTCGCGAGCTTGGGCACACCGGGAAGGCCGACGTTGGGCATGAACTTGCGGGCGGCCTCATCCGGTGTGTGCAACACGAAGTCGCGGCGCTCGTGGTCGTAGGTCGCCCGTGTGCGCATGGAAACGTGGCTGTTGCCGTAGCCGAGCTCGGTGATCAGCAACGCGCCCGTCGAGGTCATCTTCTCCAGTGCGGTGACGTACTCGTCGAGGTCGTCGCGGCCCGCACCGAGTTCGCGGATCGCCGCCAAGGCGCCGCAGTAGTGCGTCACCATGGCGATGAACAGCGACGGGCTTACCACAGCGGAGAACTCCAGCAACGCGAACAGGCGGTGCGGGTGCTCCACCAGCTCCTCCGGGCTGACGTGGTCGTTGGCGAAGCGCATCCGCTCGTAGGTCAGCCGCAGCTCCTCCTGGTAGGTGAGCCCGTCGCGCCGGGCGAACAGCTCATCGCCGAAGATCTTGCGCAGCTCGTCGCGGAACTCGGGCTCACAGTCACCGTGCACCAACCGCGCCAACGCTGACAGGCTCTGATCGCTCACTGGCTTCTCCTTGTCTCGTTTCCACTCCGGACACCACGACGAGCACGGTCCCGGCCGCACTCGCCACGGCGGCACCGGAGCCGTCCGTGGTCAGCACGATCGACTTGCCGTGAAGGGAGAGGAGTTCGACGTCGTTGAACTCCGTGCGCAGTTCGACCATGCCGATGCGCACGGGGATCGCGATGCGCGGCAGCAACAGCAGCTGCACCAACGCGTCGACGAGCAGAACAGGGGCCCGGAAGGACGAGAAGTCCCATTCCGCCAACGACGGCGCGAACACCGCTGAAGCACCCGAATCGGAGATCTGGACATCGCGGAGCGAGGCGAACGGCCCGCTCAGCTCGACCTCTCCACCCGGCGAGTAGAAGGGCGGCGTGATCGCGGCCCCCACGACTCGCTCCACGGACGACCGGGACGACTGTCCGGCGTGGACGGTGCAGGTCATGTGCGCGCGAGGCGCCTTGAGCACCGCGAGGTCGCTCAGCACGGCGTCGGCCGTCACCCGGTAATCCGAGTCCGGCAGCACCGGCGCGTGGAACTCCAGGTCGGTGAGCACATCGCCCGGACGCGCGATCTGGTCGATGATCATCGCGGCGGGCACCACGGCGCGGCCACGGATGCGATGACAGGAAAGGAAATCACCGGAGGGCCGCCAGCGCAGGGAGACGAGGCGCCGCTCCGCAGGACCGAGGTAGGTCACCTCCGGCGTTCCATCCACAGTGGACAGTTCGCCGGCGAACAGCGCACTGCCGTCAATGTCGGAGAGCCCGGTCAGCGCGTTCTGCCGGAGCAGGAGATCGCGGATCACCGGCTGGGCGGCGAAACCCGACTCCGTCCACAGCGCCCAGGACAGCGTCGTCTCGTGCGTTCCGCCGAAGTTCCGCTGCCAGCTCGCCGCCGCGTTCAGGATGTCGTTGCCGGAGCAGTAATCCGCCTCCCCCGGCCAGCCGAGCACCGCGAGCAAGGAGCCGAAGTTGATCCACCGCGCCGGTTCGCGGCCCGCGAACGCGCGGCGCAGGTTGAGGTAGCCGAGCAACTTGGTGTCACGGACCGCGCGCGCCCGCTCCAGCGACACCGAGCGAACCCCACCGCCGTTGTGCAGCCCGGCGGCGTTGATCAGCAGGTCCACCCGCGCGGGGAGCTGGCCGACCGCAGCCGTGACGGCCTCCGCATCGGTGACGTCGCAGGGTATGTGGTGGACCTTCCCCTCGCCGCACAGCTCGGTGAGCGCCTCCAGCGTGCGCCGGGCCTCCGCTGCCGCGAGCCGCCGGTCGAACTCCGCCGAAGCCTCACGAACAGTCCACTGTGGATGCTCGGCGATGAACGCCTGCCGGGTCGCGACATCGGTTCCGGGCCCCGTCCGGCTCAGCACGTAGATCGTCGGCTGGTGCTCGCGGGCCAGATCGCCGAGCAACCGCGCGGTCAGCCCGCGCGCTCCTCCCACGGCGACGACGACGTCGATCGGCTCGACCGGGCCGGGAACGACCGGGGCCGGGCACAGCACGTGCTCCATCCGCCTGCCACCGGAGTACACCGCCACGGCCAGCTCGCGGTCCAGCGCGGACTCCGTTGCCAGCACGTCCGGAGTCATGTCCACCGAATCGGTGAGGACGGCGAAGGCGAACCTCTCCCTGGCGAGGCTCTTCACCAGCCCGGTGAACGGCGCGGTGGCGGGATGGACGACGCCGTCGCGCAGCGCGTCGACCATCAGCACCGCGAACGAGCCGTCCTCCTCCCACAACTGAGCCGCCTCGTAGGCCAGGTCGTGCACTTCTCGCAGGCGCGACAAGGCCGACAGGTCTTCTGGCGACGTCCGTGACGCGCCGATGTCGATGATCACGCGGACGTGCCGAGCGGCGGACACTGCCTCGGTCTCCTCCGTGATCACCAAGGCTCCGTCGGGGATGGCGGGCAGTGGTGGCCGGACCGGGCGCGGCGGCGCCTGCGCGAGGCGGCGCTCCATCCGCTCGACGGCAGCGGGCGGTGGCGCGAAGACGATCTTCGGTCCCCATTCGCACGCACCGCCGATCGTGCTCGACCGACCTGAAGCCAAGGCCGCGGTCATCACCAGCAGCGGGTCCGCGCCGAGGTAGGTGCGTCCGAGCCCGGCGAGCGGGCGAACTGCCTGCGGCCGGGAAAGCGGCTCCACAGAGCCGAGTTCCGTGCGAACGGTGCCGAGAACGGGCAGGCCGTGCCGCGCGGCGGTGGACTTCCTGGTCAGCACCACCATGAAAGCGCCCTCCGCGACCGGCGGGTGGTCGGCGATGACGGCCGCCAGCTCGGGGCCGCTGTTGCCGCTGACTCCGGCCACCACGGCGACGTCCAGGTCTCCGTGGCGGAGATACCGCTCCGCGCACCGGATCGCGTCGATCCCGGCGTCGACCCCGGTGTCCACGGTGAGGTTCAGCCCGTGCCAGTCGGCCAGCGCGGACAACCTGGCCGGGATCAGGTTCGGCATGATCCCGGGGAAGGCGTCCTCCGTGCTGGGCGGAACGGCCGCGCGCACCTCCCGCTCCAGTTCACCGAACCCGGGCTCCGATCCGGCGCAGGTGCGCAGATCGCCCAGGTAGCAGCGCAACGCGTACTGCACGGCGCGCCGGGTCGGCCCGGTGTGACCGACCACGACACCGGTCGTGTCCTTCAGCTCCTCGCACATCGCCCGCACCCGCGGGTCGAGCTGGCCGGCGGCGCGCAGCACCATGATCTGGCTGCGGTCCATCGTGCGCAGCGTCGCTGGCGGCAGCCGCACTTCCGCGAAGGAGGGCAACGGGTAGTCGGTGCCGAAGCCCACGGCCGGAGCGGCTCGGTCACCGCGGAGCCACGCGGAGGCCTCAGCGGCGTCGAAACCGGGCAGGTGCGCCGACCAGCCGACCACGACCAGCTCGTCGGTGGAGAGCGCGTCCTCGCGAGCCGTCGGGGTGTCGGAGAGCAGCAGGTGCGCGTTGGTTCCGCCGAACCCGAACGAGGAGACCGCCACGCGTCGAGGTTTCCTTGCTGGCAAAGGGGTTTCGGTGGTCATCGGCCGAAACCGGCTGCCCTCCAGGATCGGGATCGGTTGTTGGAGATAGCGTTGCGCCGGAACCGATCCGCGCTCCAGCCCGGACAGGGCCTGCACCAGCGACACGATGCCCGCGCTCCACCCGGTGTGCCCGACGATCGGTTTGTTCGACGACAACAGCGCGGGCGGGCCGGAGCCGGCGACCCGGTGCAGCGCGGCCAACTCCGTGCTGTCGCCCGCCTGCGTGCCCGTGGCGTGGCCGATCACCCACTGCACCGAAGCCGGGTCGGCACCAGCGCGTTCGTAAGCGCGGCGGAGCGCGAAAGCCTGCCCGGCCTCGTTGGGCGCGTAGATCGCCTTGCCGCGCCCGTCGCAGGACAGGCCGACGCTCTCGATCACACCGAGCACCCGATCACCGTCCGCACGTGCCCTGTCGAGCTGTTTGAGCACGACGACCCCGGCTCCGTCGGAGAACAGCACGCCGTCTGCGGCTCGGTCGAAGGAGCGGACCTGCCCCGACCTGGAGAGCCCGGAGAGCTTCGAGAAGAGCACCAGGTTCCGCGCGCTGTAGGCGAAAGTCCCACCGCACACCGCGACCTCGCACGAGCCCTCGCGCAGCGCCTTCATGCCCAGGTCGATCGCGTAGAGCGAGGACGAGCACGCCGTGTCGACCATGACCAGCTCGGTCCTGTCCGGCAGCAGTCCCGCGATGGCGTTGCGGCCGATGCGATGGGGCAGGTACTCCGAGGGGTCCGTTCCGCGGACGTAGCGATCACGGAGAACCTCGTTGTCCCCCAAGTGCTCCCGCGCACCCGCGTAGACCAGGTACTCCTCCAGCTCCTGGCTGCCGTCCGCCGTCGCACCGAACGCGGCGAAGCACCGGTCGCCGGTGCGCACGCCCGCCAACGCCGCGATCAGGCTGTGCCGCAACCACTGCGTGCTCCGGTCGGCCAACTCGGGATGCGGGTCGAACGACGTCACGAAGCCGGACCGCCGCGTGTACGTGCGGTCCTCGGCGGCCGGATCGGTGGAGTGGAAGGAGGAGATGTCGAAGCGCTCCGGCTCGACGAAGACGTTGTGCTCGCCGGAGAGCACCTTCCACAGCTCGACGGGGTCGGTCGCACCGGGCGCGACCACGCCCATGCCGACCACGGCGATCGCCCCCGGCACCGACTCGGGCTCATCGCGCCTGGGGGACAACGACATCGCGCCCAGTGACAGGCCGCCGTCGGCGATGACGGTCTGCCCGGTGATCCAGGACGCCTGCGGGGAGGCCAGGAAGACCACCAGCTCGGCCAGCTCCCGCTCGGTGCCGAGGCGGTTGCCCAGCGGCGTGGACGCCCGGACCTGGTCCGCGAGCGCTTGCGCGTCCGGGAACATCCCGGCGATCGCGTTGTCCAGCAGGCCACCGGAGGCGGTGTTCACCCTGATCCCGCGCCCGGCGTACTCGACGGCGAGGTAGCGGGTCAGCGACTCCACCGCGGCCTTGGTGGTGCCGACCGTGGCGTAGTCGCTGATCACCATGCCGCTGCCGAGCGAGGACAGGTTGACGATCGCCGGGTGCTCCCCCGTCATCAGCTCGACGGCCCTGCGCGCGCACCACAGGCTTCCGCGCACGTTGGTGTCGAAGGCGCGCTGCCAGTGCGAATCGTCCACTTCGGACAGTGGGAGCAGTGCTCCGGACGCGGCGTTGTTCACCAGCACGTCAAGCCGGCCGTGGCGTGCCGCGATCTCGTCGAACATCGCCTCGACCTGGCCCTGATTGGCCACCGATGCCCTGATCAGCTCGACCGGGTGGCCCAGCGCCGCGCATTCGGCCTCGAACGCGACCGCCTGCTCACGGGCGTGGAAGTAGTTGGCGATCACCCGGTCACCACGGGCGGCGAACGCGAGCGCGATGGCCTTGCCCAGCCCGCGCACGCCGCCCGTGACGAGGACGATCCGGCTCATGACAGAACCCGCTCTGCGCCCATGACGTGATCGGCGATCGCACCGAGCGACGGCAGTTCCCACACCCGCAGCTCGCCGGGCTGGTCGGGCAGGCCGAACTCCTCCACCACCCGCGACAGCAGAGCGGTCTGCTTCAACGAGTCCACGCCGAGTTCGGCTTCGAGCAGCGCCTGCTCGGTGAGCGCGTCCTCCGGGTACTCCAGCGCCGCCGCGTACAGCGCGCGCAGCTTCGCCAGCACGGCGTCCTTGCCGAGGGCCGTCTCGACCACCGGTTCCGGCTCGCGCGCGGCGGGGATCTCCACCGGCGCAACGACTGCGGAGGCGGTGTCGGTCCGCTGCGGGCGCACATCGGCCTCCCCGGTGAGCGCGCGCCGCAAACCCCCCGTCTCGTCAGCGGGATCGAGCAGCGGGGCGATCGTGCGCACCCCGGGCACCGTCAGCTCGACACAGCGCGTGAGCGCGTTGAGCGCTCCGGACTCCACGAACACCGTCGCCCCCGAGGAGTGCAGGTCGCGGACCGCGTCGGTGAAGCGCACCGGCAGCACCATGCACTCCGCGATGGCGTGCTTCAGGTCGTCGATGTCGGAGTACCACCGGCCGTGGACCGGCGAGTACACCCTGTGCTCCAAGGGTTTCTGCTCGATCCCCGACATCAGCCCGAGGAACCGCGCGACCGCGGGCCGGGCGCTCGGGTGGTGCGAGGCGTAGGGCAGGTGGAGCTTGGCGTAGAACAGCTCCAGCGCCTTGGCCACCCGCCCGGCGCGGTCGATCGCCTCGACCGGGCCGCTGATCACCGTCTGCCTCGGCGCGTTGAGGCAGCCGACCGCGAGCTCCGGCTCGTCCATCGCGCCGATCAGGTGCCGCACCACGGCCTCGTTCGCGCCGACGGCGGCCATCGCCCCCTTGCCCTCCCAGTCGGCGAGCGCCTCGGCGCGGGCGCACACCAGGCGCACCCCTTCGGCGAGGGTGAACGCGCCCGCGGACACGAGCGCGGCCATCTCGCCGAAACTGTGCCCCAGCAAGGCGTACGGCCGCAGCCCCGCCGCCGCGAGCACCCGGTGCGTCACCACCGACGCGCCGAAGATCGCCAACTGGAGGACCTCGGTCGGCAACGCCAGCATCTCGCGGATCGGCCGCGGCTCGTCCCGCAGAACCGCTTGCGCCACAGAGGGAACTCCGTGCTGGGCGGCGGCGCGGTCGATCTCGGCGAGGGTCCGTGAGACCTCCGGGTGCTCGCCGGCCGCCTGCCGCAGCATCCCCGTGGAGTACGCCCCGAGGCCGGGGAAGAGCAGGACCGTCCTGGCGCTCATACCGGTATCCGTCCCATCTCCATCAGCTCGATCAGCGTCGGGCCGCCGATCGTGCTCGTCATGCCGCCGTCGAGGGTCAGGCACGAGCCCGTTGTCATCCGCGCCGCGTCACCGGCCAGGTAGAGCACGGCGCCGACGACGTCCTCCGGATCGCCCCACCGCCGCGCGGGCACCGAACGCAGCAGGCCGTCGGAGATGTGCTCCTGCCCGGACATCGCGCTGGTCAGCTCGGTGGCGATCCAGCCAGGCACCACGCAGTTGACCCGCACCCCGCTCGCCGCCCACTCCGCGGCCAGCGACCTGGTCAGCGACGCCACCGCCGCCTTGGTCGCCGCGTAGTGCGAGAGCATCGGCACGCCGCCGACCCCGGACACCGAGCCGATGTTGATCAGCGAGCCGGAGCGCTGGCGCACCATCACCCGGCCCGCCTCGCGGCAGAAGTGCACGACGGACTCCAGGTTGAGCCGGATCGCGTCGGTCCAGTCCTGCGCGGTCAGCTCCAGGAACGGCCCGGCGAAGCCGAACCCGCCCGCGTTGTTGACCAGCACGTCGAGCCGGCCGAACTGCGCGACGGTGTCCGACACCGCGGCGCGCACCTGCTCGGCGTCGCCGACGTCGCAGGTCAGCACGACCGCGCGGCGGCCGAGCTTCTCCACGATCTCGGCGACCTCGCGCAGCGCGTCGCTTCCGCGCGCCAGCAGCGCCACGTCGGCACCCGCCTCGGCGCAGCCCAGCGCGATCGCCCTGCCGATCCCCCGCGAAGCGCCGGTGACCAGCGCCGTTCTTCCTTCCAGCGCGAACACGGCCCGCCCCCCCTCAGATCTCGCCGAAGAGCAGGTTCCCCGGCGAGGCGGGGTCGGTGCTCAGGTAGAAGTCGCAGAGCGCGTCGAGGATCTCCGCGACCGAGAGGGTGCCGCCGCCGTCGGTGTCGAGCCGGTCGAAGATCAGCCCGGCGTCGTCCATCGCCGCGGCGTTGAACAGACCGAGCAGGCGCGCGAACTCCTGCCGGTCGAGCTGGCCGTCCCCGTCGGTGTCGCACAGGTCGAGGTTGGTACGGGCCAGCGGGGCGATCATCCGCGCGAAGCCCTCGCGGTCCCCGGCGACGCGGGCCATGCCGGTGAGGAACTCGGGCTGGGAGATCCTGCCGTCGCCGTCGGTGTCGATCTCCCCGACCAGCGCCGAGCACAGGTCCTGGTAGCCCGCCCGCACGCGCTGGGCCTTCGCCGAGTCCGGGTCGGCACCGAGCCCCGCGATGAGCCGGTCGGCGAGCTGGGCGAAGTCCTCCGGCTCCAGGTGGCCGTTGCCGTCCACGTCGAACATCGCGAAGCGGCGAGCGTACTTGCGCTCCAGCAGGTTCTCCGAAGAGGTCGCCGGAGAGGCCGTCGAAGAAGTCATTGTGAACACTTCCCATCTTTTTTCGGGCATGCGAAAACGACGAGAGAAAGAATGTGAATTAATGACGCGGCCTGGCCGTGACCACGGCCGATCCAGCCATCATTCGACGTTAGTGCCGGGCGGGGAGGCCGGTAAGTCGCACGTTCGAGAATCATCCCCGTGCCACCAGGCGCACGTTTCGACTACGCAGAGTCGCCTGCGAACAATCCGGTCGTGAAAGGAACTGGAGAACTCCAAGATCGTTTGCAAAGGGCGCCGACCTGCTGCGATTAGTGGGCGTTAAGCGAACCTCCCTACGATGCGCGACGTGAGATTCCGGGTACTGGGCGCTCTGGACGTCCGCGACGCGGCCGGCGCGCCGGTCGTGCTGAACCGGCGCAAGCAGCGGGTGGCGCTGGCGATGCTGCTCGCCCGCGCCAACGAGCCGGTCAGGACCTCGGAGCTGGTCACGCAGCTGTGGGGGGACCAGCCGCCGCCCTCGGCCGCGGCGAACCTGCAGTCCTACCTCGCGGGTCTGCGCAAGGTGCTCGACGACGACGGCTCGGCGCCGCGGCTGCCCGCGAGCCGGGGCGGCTACCTGCTGCGGGTGGAGCCTGGTGAGCTGGACTCCGAGCGGTTCCAGGAGCTCGCGGCGGCGGGCGGGGAGGCGCTGGCGGCGGGCGATCCGGTGCTGGCGCTGGACCGGTTGACCGCCGCGCTGGAGCTGTGGCGCGGAGCGGTGCTGGAGGACCTGCCGCTGCCGCAGGCGCTGGAGGTCGAGGCGGCGCGGCTGGAGGAGCTGCGGCTGGACGCCACCGAGGACCGCTACGCGGCGCTGCTCGCGCTGGGCAGGCACGACGTGGCCGCCGCCGAGCTGCCGCTGGTGACCAACGCGAACCCGCTGCGGGAACGCCTGTGGGAGCTGGAGATGCGGGCGCTGCACCGCTCCGGGCGGCAGGCCGACGCGCTGGCGACCTACCGCAGGGCCGAGGTGCTGCTGCGCGAGGAGCTCGGCATCGAGCCCGGCGCCGCGCTGTGCGAGCTGCGGCGGCGCATCCTGGACGGCGACCCGTCGCTGAACCCGGCGCGGGCCAGCGCGGCGCTGCCCCAGCAACTGCCCCTCGCGGTACCGGATTTCGTTGGGCGCCAAGAAGAACTCGCCCTGCTGGACGAGGAGCCCGGCTCGCTGGTGGTGCTGACCGGGCCGGGCGGGATCGGCAAGAGCGCGCTCGCGCTGAACTGGGCGCACCGGGCGGCCGAGCGGTTCCCGGACGGCCAGCTCTACGCGGACCTGCGCGGCGGGGCGAGCACGCTGGACGTGCTCACCGCGTTCCTGGTGTCACTGGGCGTCCCGGCCACCGAGGTGCCGCCGAGCGTCGACGGCGCCTCGGCGCTGTTCCGCTCCGCGCTGGCCGACCGCAGGCTGCTGATCGTGATCGACGACGCCACCCACGCCGACCAGATCAGGCCGCTGCTGCCCGGCTCAGCACCGTGCACGGTGCTGGTGACCAGCAGGAACCGGCTCAGCGGGCTGGTCGCGCTTCAGGGGGCGGCCCGGGTGGAGCTGGGGCCGCTGCCCACCGCAGAGGCGGTCGCGCTGCTCGGCAGGGTCACCGGCGAGGCGCTGGTGATGACGGAGTACGACGCCGCCGCGGAGATCGCGCTGCTGTGCTGCGGGAACCCGCTCGCGGTGCGGATCGCCGGGGCCAACCGGTGCGGCCAGTCGCTCGCCGCGCTGGTCACCGACCTGTCCTCCGGCGACTTCTTCGCCGCGATGGTCATCCCCGGCGACGAGCTCGCCTCCGTGCCCGCGTCCTTCGCTCGCACCCAGGAACGGCTGACCTTCGCGGCGCAGCGGCTGCTGGCGCTGCTGGGGATGCTGCCGCGCGCCTCGTTCACGGTGGAGGACGCGGCCGGGCTGCTGCGCACCTCGGCGACGAGCGTGCGGCGGCCGCTGAGCGAGCTGGTCACCTGGAACCTGATCCGCGCGGAGGTGGACGGGTTCACGGTGGACCTGCTCACCCGGCGGCTGGCCGCGGTGCTCGGCGGGGCACCGAGCCCGACGCCGCTGTCCCCCACGCTCAGCCCTCGGCTGCCGTCGTGAGGACCTCGGGCAGGCCGAACGCGGCGTAGAGGCTGGTGTCGAGGAAGACGGCCGCGTGCGAGACACCGCCCGGCCCGATGGTCAGCACTTGGACGTTGAACGCGCGCATCACGCCGTCCGGCCCGCGCAGGTAGTTCGCGAAGCCGGGCTGCCCGTTGGCGCTGATCGGGATGAGCCGCTGGCCACCGGGCACGGCCGGGCAGCGGTTCGCGAGGTGCCACGCGATGTCCTCCCGCCCCTGGTACCAGGTGGCGAACGGCGGCATCTCCCAGACGGCGTCGGCGGTGAACAGCGCGACGATCGCGGCGACGTCCTTGGCCTCGAACGCGCGCACGTAGCGGTCGAGCAGTTCGCGCTGGTCCGATCGCTCCACGAGCTGGTCCTGTTGCGGCGCAACGGAATCCAGCTGAGCACGGGCGCGCTGGAGCAGGCTGTTCACCGCCGCGACCGACAGCTCCAGCGCCTCGGCGACCTCGGCGGCCCGCCACTGGAGCACATCGCGCAGCACGAGCACCGCGCGCTGGCGCGGCGGCAGGTGCTGCAACGCCGCGACCAGCGCGAGACGCAGGCTCTCCCGGCCGACGACGATGCTGGCGGGATCGTCGTCGCGGTCCGGGAACGGCTCCAGCCAGGTGATCTCCGGCGGCTGGAAGGGCTCCTCGCCGGGATCGCAGCGCGGGCCGCCGAGACCTGTCGGCAGCGGTCGCCGTCCCCGCCCTTCGAGCGCCGTGAGGCACACGCGGGTGGCGATGCGGTAGAGCCAGGTCCGCACCGACGACCGCTGCTCGAACCTGTCGTAGGCCCGCCACGCGCGCAGGTAGGTCTCCTGCACCAGGTCCTCGGCGTCGTGCACCGAGCCGACCATCCGGTAGCAGTGCGCCAGCAACTCCCGCCGGAACGGGTCGGCCACCGCGAGGAAGGCGTTCATGGCGCAGAAGGTAACCCGCGCCACCGACACTCAGCCGAAGGCCGAAGCGAGCCACTCCTTCCAGGCCGCGTTGTACGCGTCGACGTCGATCAGCGAGTACACGTGGTGCGCTACGGCCGCCGTCATGCCGAAGGGCACCCTGCAGTGGAAGCGCAGGAGCGAGTCGCCCGTGCGGATGCCGACGAAGCCCGGCATGACGATGTCCACGACACCCTCCTGCTTCGGCAGCCCCGGCACGGTCAACGACACCTCGTCGCCGACCTCGGTGGGACCGAGCGAGGCGATGAAGTGCTCCCACCCGGGCCAGGTCGCGGACCGCTCCGGCCCCTCGGCCTCGACGTAGACGGCCGGGCGCCCCGGGAAGTGCACGAGGTACTCCCGCAGCGCGTGCAGGTAGGTGCGCCAGCCCACCGAGGTCATGTCCTCGAACTCGTCCGGCCACCCGTCCCCGACGATGAGTCCACTGTGGACGAAGCGGAGCACGGTCGAGCCCTCGCGCCCCTCGATGAGGTACTCGTAGGCGTCGAAGGAGCCGTCCTCGCGCTCCGGCGCCTTGATCACCAGGTGCTTCGGCGGGTCCCAGACCTCGGCGGCCTCGGGCGAGACCGCGTGGCCGGACATGAACCAGGCGGCCTGGCCCTCCGGGGTGGCGACGGCGGTCCAGACCTCCTCCGGAGTGACCGGCAGGACGATCTCGTTGCTCAGCGAGAACTCACGGGTCATCTCAGACCTCCTGGTAGACCGAGCCGAGCCACGCCGCCCATGCCTTGCCGTACGCGTCGGTGTCGATCGGTGTGTACACGTGGTGGCCGACGGCGATCGGCATGCCGATGCGCGCCCGGCCGTGGAAGCGCACGAGCGAGTCGGCCGTGCGGATGCCGACGTAGCTCTCCTCGATGATGTCCACGACGCCGTCCTGACTGGGCAGCCCGGGCAACGGGATCGACGCCTTGTCGCCGACCGCGGCCACACCGAGCTCCGCGACCAAGCGGTCCCACGCCCCACTGTCCACAGAGGACTTCGGGGCCTCCGCCTCCACGTACAGCGCGGGGCGGCCGGGGAAGTGCACCAGGTACTCGCGCAGCGAGTGCAGGTAGGTGTTCCAGCCCATCGAGGTCATGTCGACGTACTCGTCCGGCCACGCCTCGCCCGACATTCCACTGTGGACGAAGCGGAGCACGGCGGTGCCCTCGCGGCCCTCGATCAGGTACTCGAAGGCGTGGAAGGAGCCGTCCTCGGCCTGCGGCGTCCTGATCACCAGGTGCTTGGGCGGGTCCCAGACCTCGGCGTCGGCCGGGGCGATGTCCTCGGTGCTCATGAACCAGGCGGCCTGGCCCTGCGCCGTGGCGACGGCCTGCCAGACCTGCTCCGGGCTCACCGGCAGCACGACCTCCTTGCGCAGCTCGAACTCGCGCCCCATGTCAGCTCCCCTCGAACTGCGTGCCCAGCCACGTCTTCCACGCCTCGGCGCAGGCGTCGGCGTCGACCGGGGTGAAGGCGTGGTGGCTGATCGCGACCGGCATGTTCTGCGGCATCCGGCCGTGGAAGCGCACGAGCGCGTCGGCCGTGCGGAAGCAGAGGAAGTTCTCGTTGATCAGGTCGACGACGCCGTCCATGGCCGGCAGGCCGGGCAGCGACACCGAGATCTTGTCGCCGACGGCGGAGACGCCCTGCGCCGCGACGAAGCGGTCCCACGCCGCGCGCTCGGCGGAGACGGCGGGCCCCTCGGCCTCGACGTAGACGGCGGTGCGACCGGCGAAGTGGGCCAGGTACTCCTCCAGCGAGTGCAGGTAGAAGTCCCAGCCGAAGGAGGTGATCACCTCGTAGTTCTCCGGCCAGCCGTCCCCGGTCCGTCCACTGTGGACGTAGCGGAGCGAGCTGCGGCCGTCCTCGCCGTCGATGACGTACTCGAAGCGGTGGAAGGACCCGTCCTCGCCGGCCGGGTTCTTGATCACCAGGTGCTTGGGCGGGTCCCAGACCTCGGCCTCGCCGGAGGAGATGTCCATCGGCATGAACCAGCCGGCCAGGCCGTTCGCGGTCGCGACCGCCGCCCAGACCGCGTCCGGGCTCACGGGCAGGGCGACTTCCTTGACGATCTCGTACTCGCGACCCATCTCTCTCAACTCTCCTTGACGCTCGGGTGCAACGCGACGACGACGCGGTGCGGTCGTCCGCCCTCTGCGGACTCATCGTGGTACTTGGCGACCAGGCTCCGCACGGCGAAGCCCAACTCCTCGGCGAAGGCCGCCCGATCGGTGGCGGTGGCGAAGCGGATCTCGCCGTCCACCGCGAAGGTGGCCAGGCGCTTGCGCGCCTTGGCGGCCCCGGTGATCAGCGCGCCCACGTCGCGGACGAGGCGCGCCGCCACGGCCAGCAGCCAGCGCGCCGACAGGTTGTCGCGCGCGCGGGCCGGATCGGGCTGGACCGGGGCCAGCGCCGCCGGGGAGATCACGTACGAGGCGGCGGTGGCGCGCAGGACCCGCTCGGTGAAGTTGCCCCTCGGCCGCTCCTCCACCAGCTCCACCAGCCCGTGCGCCTCGAGGGCGCGCAGGTGGTAGTTCACCTTCTGCCTGGTCAGGCCGACCTTGGTCGCCAACGTGGTCGCCGAGCCCGGTTCGGCCAGCTCGGCCAGCAACCGGGCGCGGATCGGGTCCAGGCAGACCTCGGCCGCCGCCGGGTCCTCGATCACCGCCACTTCGAACATGGCCCCACGCTGACACTGACAAATTTTTTTGTCAAGGGCAGGTTCACCTCGACGGATGACTGTGAGAGCGCTTACCATCCGATGCGGCAACACATTTCGCGGATGGCAACAAGCCGCCGGTTCCCTCCGCAACACCGAAGGGACCCTGCATGTTCAAGCGTCTGTTAGTGCTGTTCGCCGCCTTCCTGTTCCTGACCACGCTGCCCGCTCAGGCGGCTCCGCGCTTCAAGGTCCTCGCGCTCTACAGCGGGACCTGGGACGCCGCGCACATCAGCTTCGTCAAGGAGGCCAACGAGCGCTTCCCGCAGCTCGCGGCGCAGCACAACTTCTCCTACACCGCCTCGACCAACTGGAACCTGCTGACCTCGAACGAGCTGGCGCAGTACCAGG
This sequence comes from Allokutzneria sp. NRRL B-24872, assembly GCF_002155965.1. Lineage (GTDB taxonomy): Bacteria > Actinomycetota > Actinomycetes > Mycobacteriales > Pseudonocardiaceae > Allokutzneria. Next base: position 41,879 of record NZ_MUMH01000116.1, on the reverse strand, counting down.
TGGTGATGTTCCTGGACAACCTGCCGCAGACCGCCGCGCAGCGCTCCGGCTTCCAGCGCTACATGGAGAACGGCGGCGGCTGGCTGGGCTTCCACGTCGCGGCCTTCACCACCGATCCTGGCGGGTGGTCCTGGTACCACAACACGTTCCTGGGCACGGGTTCCTTCCGCTCCAACACCTGGGGCCCGACGACCGCGACGCTGCGGACCGAGGACCGCGGTCACCCGTCGACCACGCGACTGCCCGCGACGTGGACCTCGGCGGTGAGCGAGTGGTACAGCTGGAACAACGACCTGCGCCGCAACCCGAACATCAAGATCCTGGCCTCGGTCGACTCCTCCAGCTTCCCGCTGGGCACCGACCCGAACCAGAGCTGGTACAGCGGCTACTACCCGATCATGTGGAGCAACAAGAACTTCCGCATGCTCTACGCCAACTTCGGGCACAACGCCATGGACTACCCGAACAACCGGCCGCTGTCCTCGACCTTCGGCAGCGAGGTGCAGAACCGGTTCCTGATCGACGGGCTCGGCTGGCTCGGGCAGCGCTGACCTTCACAGGATCTGCACAACTCGGCCGCGTGAGCACCACATCCGGTGCTTAGAGTCGGGTCCATGCAGCAGCGAGTGCTGGTCGTCGAGGACGATCTGACCATCGCCACCTCGGTGGCCGACCGGCTGCGGGCCGAGGGGTTCGCGGTGGAGCTGGCGCACGACGGCCCCACCGCGGTCCGCCTCGCCGAAGAGACCCTGCCCGACCTCGTGGTGCTGGACGTGATGCTTCCGGGCTTCGACGGCCTTGAGGTGTGCAGGCGCGTCCAGGCCACGCGGCCGGTGCCGGTGCTCATGCTGACCGCGCGCGACGACGAGGCCGACATGCTCGTCGGGCTCGCGGTCGGCGCCGACGACTACCTGACCAAACCGTTCTCCATCAGGGAGCTGGCCGCCCGGGTCCGGGTGCTGCTGCGCCGGGTCAGCCGCGCGGCAGCGCCCGACCTCGGCGACCTGCGCATCGACGCCACCGAGCGGCGCGTGCACCGCGCTGGCGAGGAGGTGCACCTCACGCCCACCGAGTTCGACCTGCTGGTCTGCCTCGCCGAACGCCCGCGCGCCGTGCTGCCGCGCGAACAGCTTCTGCGCGCGGTGTGGGGCTGGAGCGACGCCAACGGCAGCCGCACGGTCGACAGCCACGTGAAAGCGTTGCGCCGCAAGCTCGGCGCCGATCTGATCCGCACCGTGCACGGCGTCGGCTACGCGCTGGAGGTGCCCCGGTGATCCGCGCCTGGCTCGACCGCGTTCCGCGCCCGCTGGACGGCGTTCCGTCGATCAAGTTCAAGCTCGGCGTCGTCGTGGCCGGCTCGATCACCGTCTCTCTGCTGTTCTTCTGGTACCAGATCGGCTGGCTGCCACCACGCACCGCTTTGACCGCCGTGCTGATCGCTCTGGTGGCATCGCAGGTGTTGGCGCACGGCATGACCCGGCCGCTGCGCGAGATGACCTCCGCCGCCAAGTCCATGGCGCGCGGCGACTACGAGCGCCGCGTCCGCGACACCGCCCGCGACGAGGTCGGCCAGCTCGCCACCGCGTTCAACCGCATGGCCGCCGACCTCGGCGGCGCCGACCAGCAACGCCGGGACCTGATCGCCAACGTCTCGCACGAGCTGCGCACGCCCATCAGCGCGCTGCGCGCCGTGCTGGAGAACGTCGTGGACGGCGTGACACAGCCTGATTCCGCGACCATGCGCACCGCGCTCGCGCAGACCGAGCGCCTCGGAAACCTGGTCGCTGAGCTGCTCGACCTCTCCCGCATCGACGCCGGAGCGCACAGGTTGGACCGCACCGTCTTCCTCGTCGAGCCGCTGCTGGAGTCCGTCGTCGCCGAGGCCCGCGTCATGGCGCCCTCCGCCCGTTTCGTGCTCGTCGTCGCTCCCGGTGCCACCGTCCACGCCGACCGCGCACGACTGCACCAGGTCGTCGTGAACCTGCTCGACAACGCCGCCCGCCACGGCCCTCCCGACGGCTCCGTCCGGCTCGTCGCTTCGACGCGCGGCGCCGACCTGGTGCTCGAAGTGCACGACGAGGGCCCCGGCATCCCACCCGAGGACCGCGACCGCGTCTTCGAGCGCTTCACCCGCGGCGAGCGCGCTGGTGGCGGTGGCACCGGCCTCGGCCTGGCCATCGCGCGCTGGATCGTCGACCTGCACGGCGGCACCATCGCCGCCCTCGGCAGCCACATCCGCGTAACCCTCCCCGCCACCTCCCCCTGACTCCCCTCCTCCACGCCCAACATCAACGCCTAGTTCGGTGCGCCCAACTCCCCGAACGACCCCTTCAGGTACTTCAACTCCCTGAACGACCCTTTCAGTGCGTTCAAGTACCCAAACGACCCGTTCAGGGCGTTCTCCCCAGCCCTGAACGGCCCGTTCAGTGCGCTCAACGCACCAAACGACCCGTTCAGGGCTCTCCCCCCAACCACCTCAATGACTCGTTCAGCACGCTCAACCACCTGAATGACTCGTTCAGTCCGTTCAACCACATGAATGAGTCATTGAGGCGTTCAACCCTGCCCAAGACAAGGAGTGTCCACAGTGGATAAACAAGCAGTGGATAGCAAAGCAGCGGCTCCTCCGGTGCTGGCCGCGGTCGTCACGAGCGGCGTCGTCGCGGCGCTCGCGCTGAGCCCGGGCCGCCCGGGGCTCGGCTGGCTGGTCGCGGCGCTGGCGGTGACGGGCGCGGTGATCGTCACGGCGCGGTGCACGGAAACGAGCGCCAGGAAGAGGAATCCGGTCTGGGCGGTGTTCGCGGTGGCCCTGATCGCGGTCGGCGTGTTCCGCGACTCGCGGTGGTTGTTCACGCTGTGCGTGCTCACGGCGCTGGCCGCGGCGTCGCTCGCGGTGGCCGGAACTTCCTTGCGCGGAGCGGTCGAAGCGCCGATCAACGCGTTGACGCGACTGCACTGGATCAAGCGCGGCGTCCAAGCGATTCGTCCGCGCGGCAACACGAGGACGATACTCGCGATCGCGGTGTCAGTGGTGCTGCTCGTCGTGTTCGGCGGATTGCTCGTCAGCGCAGACCCGGCGTTCGAAGCACTCGTGAAGAACCTCGTGCCCACAGTGGACGGTTCGTCGTTCACGTCGGTCACGGTGTTCGTGCTGGCCGCGCTGTTCACGACGGGGCTGTGCTGGGCGCTGACCCAACCGCAAGCGGATTCTTCCTTTCAGGTGAAGCGAATCAGCCTCCGCCGGATCGAGTGGGTGCTGCCGATCAGCGTGCTCGTGCTGCTGTTCGCGGCCTTCGTCTCGGTGCAACTGCCCGCGTTGTTCAGCGTCGTCGGCGACCTGTCCTACGCGGAGTACGCGCGCCGCGGCTTCTGGCAGCTGCTGGTCGTCACGGCACTCACCCTCGGCGTGATCGCGCTAGCTTCTCGTTTGGCGCCAAGGGAAACGTCCGCTGACCGGGCTTGGCTGCGCGCGCTGCTGGGGGCCTTGTCGTTGCTGTCCTTGGTGATCGTCGCGGGCGCCGCCGTCCGGATGTGGATCTACCAGCAGGAGTACGGGTTCACCGTGCTGCGCGTCCTGGTGCTCACCTGCGAGCTGTGGCTGGGCCTGGTCTACCTCCTCGTGATCACGGCAGGGGTGCGGCTGCGCGGATCGTGGCTGCCGGGCGTCGTGGTGGCCACCGCGATGGCGACGCTGCTCGGGCTCGCAGCTCTGAACCCGGAGCGGTTGATCGCCGACCGCAACCTGGACCGCTACGAGCGGATCGGGCGCATCGACTACCACTACCTGCTGGGCCTGTCAGCCGACGCGGCACCGGCGCTGGCACGGCTGCCCGAGCCGCAGCGCACGTGCGTGCTGAGCTGGCCCACGCGCGAGCTGGAGAGAAACCCGGACAGCCTGCGGGAGTTCAACCTCGCCCGCTCACAAGCACGCCGTTGGTTGGTCGCGCAGCCCGTGCCGTGCCGAGACGTCTCGTTCCGTAATTGAGTGGAGGGCCCGTGCGACCATCTGCCCATGCACGTCTTCCTGGAGACCGAACGCCTGGTGCTGCGCCGGTTCACCGAGTCCGATGTGGACAAACTCGTCGAGCTGGACGGCGACCCCGAGGTCATGCGCTACATCGACAGCGTGCCCACCCCGCGCGAAGAGGTCGAGAACCGGATTCTGCCGGGCTTCCTGCGCGAGGACTCCGGCTACTGGGCGGCCGAGGACCGCGATGGCCAGTTCCTGGGCTGGTTCGCCCTCAGCCCCAACGAGGGCGCGCCGGATGGCGAGCTCGAACTGGGCTATCGGCTGCGGAAGTCCGCGTGGGGCAAGGGGTACGCGACCGAGGGCTCACTCGCGCTGATCGGCTGGGGCTTCCGCGAGGCGGGCCTTCAGCGCGTCACCGCGAACACGATGTTCGTGAACTCCGGGTCGCGGCGCGTGATGGAGAAGTGCGGGCTGAAGCACATCCGCACCTATCACGAGGAGTTCGAGGACCCGCTGCCCGGCACCGAGCACGGCGAGGTCGAGTACGCGCTGACCAAGGACGAGTGGCTCACTGCACGAGCAGGTGGATGACGGCAGCGACGCCGACCACGACGATCACCCCGCGCAGCACGGTCGGCGAGAGCTTCCTGCCGATCTTCGCGCCGAGCACGCCGCCGAGCACCGAGCCCGCGGCGAGCAGGCCCACCACCGGCCAGCTCACCGGCGCGACGAAGGCGTAGATCGCGCCCGCGACCACGTTCACCACCGCGGAGAGCACGTTCTTGATGCCGTTGAGGCGTTGCAGGGGCTCCGCCATCAGCATGCCCATCACCGCGACCAGCATCACGCCCTGAGCGGCGGTGAAGTAGCCGCCGTAGATGCCGATCAGGAAGATCAGGAACAGCAGCAGGAAGCCGCTGCCGGTCGCGGCCGCGCTCTTGCGGGAGGCGACCCACTTCGACACGCGCGGCTGGATGACCACCAGCACCACGGCCAGGCCGACCAGCACCGGCACGATGGCCTCGAAGGCGTCCTTGGGCAGCGACAGCAGCAGGACGGTGCCGCCGATCGCGCCGAGCAGCGAGGCGGCGCTGAAACGCAGCAGCCTCGGGCCCTGCCCGCGCAGCTCCTCGCGGTAGCCGATGGCGCCGCTGATGGTGCCGGGCGCGAGGCCGATCGCGTTGGACGTCGTCGCCGTCACCGGCGGGTAGCCGAGCGCGACGAGCACCGGGAAGGTCACCAGGGTCCCCGAGCCGACGACCGTGTTGATCGTGCCCGCCCAGACCCCGGCGACGAAGATGACGACCGCGTGCCACCAGATCACCGTGCAATCCTTAGCATGCTGAACGGTCCGGGCGCGGTAAGCGGGCGAGCAGGATCACAGGAATGCCCCGCCACCTTCACGCGTTGGGGATCAGCAGAGGCAAGAGCAAGAGTCGGTCGGGTACTGGGAGGCAGCGGTGGCACTGGAACCGGAACAGCTGGTGGAGGTGGACTCCGACGTCCCCGACCTCGACGGCGCCGTGCTGCTGCACAACCTGGACGGGTTCATGGACGCCGGCGGCGCCGGTCGCGTGCTGGCCGAGCACCTGGTGGACTCGCTCGAAGGCCGTGTCATCGCGCGCTTCGACGTGGACTCCCTGATCGACTACCGCTCACGCCGCCCCGCGATGACCTACGCGACCGACCACTGGGCCGCCTACGAGGCTCCCGAGCTGGTCGTTCGGCTGATGCACGACACCGCGGGCACGCCGTTCCTGCTGCTCACCGGCCCTGAGCCGGACAACCAGTGGGAGCGCTTCATCGCGGCGGTGCGCGGCCTGATCGAGCGCTGGGGCGTCCGGCTGACCGTGGGCTTCCACGGCATCCCGATGGGCACTCCGCACACCCGCCCGCTCGGCGTCACCGCGCACGCGACGCGTGGCGAGCTGGTCGCGGACTACGCCCAGGTCTTCAACCGCATCCAGGTGCCGGGCAGCGCGTCCGCTCTGCTGGAGCTGCGTCTCGGCGAGGCCGGTCACGACGCGATCGGTTACGCAGCGCACGTGCCGCACTACCTGTCGCAGTCGGTCTACCCCGAGGCGGGTCTGCGCCTGCTCGACGCCGTCGGCTCCGTCGCCGCTCTTGAGCTGCCCGACCGAGGCCTGCGCGAAGCCGCCGAGCGCACCAACGAGGAGATCGAGCGCCAGGTCTCGGAGTCCGACGAGGTCTCCGAGGTCGTGCGCGGCCTGGAGCGCCAGTACGACACCTTCACCGAGGCGGTCGGCGAGCGCAGCCTGCTCGCGGAGTCCAACGAGCGCATGCCCACCGCCGACGAGCTCGGCGAGGAGTTCGAGCGCTTCCTCGCCGAGCAGTCCGACGGCAAGTGAGCTACCAGCCGGGCATGGGCGGGGTCTTGGCGTCGTAGAGCCAGGAGCGGAGGAAGGCCGTCAGGTCGGTGCCGGACTCCCGTGAGGCCAGCGCGATGTAGTCGGCCGTGCTCGCCGCCTTGTCCCGGTACTGGGCGACCCACGCGCGCTCGATCTTCTCGAAGGTGGCGGCGCCGACCTTCTGGCGCAGCGCGTAGAGCACCAGCGCGGAACCGTCGTAGACCATGCGGCTGAACAGCTTCGGCTCGGTCGGCTTGGCGGGCGGGCCGTAGGTGGAGCGCCACGAGTCGTGCTGCGAGTGGATCTCGCGCATCTTCGACTCCAGGTTCTCCCAGCCCTTCTCGGCGGCGTAGAGGCGTTGGTAGAACTGCGCGTGGCCCTCGGAGAGCCACAGGTCCGACCACTGCCGGACGGTGACGCTGTTGCCGAACCACTGGTGCGCGAGCTCGTGGATCATGTCCTTCTCGGCCGCGCTCTCGGAGCCGGCGAGGTCGCCCTCCGGGAACATCGACAGCGTCTGCGTCTCCAGCGCGACACCGAGATCCGTGTGCGCCACAAGGATTCCGTAGTTGTCGAAGGGGTACTTGCCGACCCGCTTCTCCATCCACTCCAGGTGCCCGGGAGTGCGGGTGCGGTACTTCTCGACCTGCTGGACGAGGTCGGTCGGTACGACGTCGCGCAGCGGCAGCCCGTTGGGCCCGGTGCTGTTGGTGACGGTGAACTTGCCGATCGCGAGGCCGATGAGCTGCGTCGCGACGGGCTGCGGCGAGTCGTAGCTCCAGCGAACGCGGTTCCCGGCGATCGCCGTGCGGGATTTCAGGGTTCCGGTCGCCACGGCGGTGATGTCGGCCGGGGTGGAGATCGTGATCGAGATCGGCGCCTTCTGGCTCGGGTGGTCGTTGTTGGGGAAGATCAGCCGCGCGCCGTTGGGCTGCGGGTAGACGACGGTGCCGTCGGGCGTGGGAATCCAGCCGTAGACGCTGATCGCATCGCTTCGCCTGCGTTGCAAGGTCGGATCGGCGGTGTAGCGGACGGTCGCGGTGAAGCGCTGTCGTGCTGCAACGGCTTTGGCCGGGGTGACGGTGAGCTTGTCGCCCACGCGCTTGGTCGTCGCGGCGGCACCGTCCACTGTGACCTCGCGGAGCTGGTTGCCCGCGAAGTCGAGGGTGAAGCTCGACAGCGCCTGCGTCGCCTCGGCCTCGACGGTCGCGGTGGCCTCGAACGGCCTTTTCGGTGCCTGCCAAGCGAAGTCGAGCGCGTAGTGGGTGACGCGGTACCCGGTGTCGCCGTCGTTGGGGAAGATCGGGTCGCCGAGCCCGGCCGCGTGCGCGGGCGGCGCGATGAGGACCAGCGCGAGGGCCAGTGCCACGAGATGACGAATGTGCTTCACGCGTCTTGTACGCCGTCAGCGTGACGCGCGGTTGTAGGCGGCCGAGCATTCGTCCCGCGCCGAAGCCTGGCCGCGACGCCCTGCACGCCCTCGGGTTCGCCGGTCTTCAAGCCCTCGGCGCCGTGGCCCCATCGTCGGCACGCCTCGCCCGCGCCGGTTTGGCGGCGGCTCCCCTCGGCTCACGCGGGGTACGCGGCGGTCAACGATGATCGACAAGGGGGTTTGCTGGTCTTCAAGCCCCCCAACCCCCGCTGCGGCGGTCTTCAACCACCACAAACCCTCGCGTCACGTGGATTCGTGCTGGTTGGTCATGATCGACAGTGGAGCACACCCGTCTGCCACGCCGGGGTTCGCGGTGATCGAACGAAGGGCTTTGAAGACCGGCAAACCCGGCGCGGCGCGCTCAGCTCGCGGCGCGGGAGCCGAGAAGACGGTGTGCGCCAACGGTGATCCGCTCGGCGGGAGTCTCCTCCTGCACCACGTCGGCGACCACGCAGGTGATGTTGTCCGGCCCGCCCGCGCGCACGGCCAGCGTGATCAGCCAGTGCACGGCCTCGGCCGGTTCGGCCGCGGAGGCCAGCGCCTCGCGCACGGCGTGGTCGCCGACGACGTCGGTCAGGCCGTCGGAGCACAGCAGGAAGCGGTCGCCCACGTGGGCGTCGACGCGGAACAGGTCCGGCTCGAAGGCGTTGCCCGCCTGGAGGGTGCGCATGAGCACGGAGCGACGCGGGTGCCGCTCGGCCTCCTCCGCCGTGAGCCGCCCCGCGTCGACGAGGGACTGGACCATCGTGTGGTCGTGAGTGATCTGGCCGAGCAGGCCGTCACGCAGCACGTAAGCGCGCGAGTCCCCGACGTGGGCCACCGCGAAGCCGCTGCCGTCCCAGAGCAGCGCCGTGACCGTGGTCCCCATGCCGCGCAGCTCGGGATCGGCGTCGGCCAGCACGTCCAGTCGGCGCGCCGCCTCGGCCACGCCGTCCCGGACGAGGCCGAGCGTGTCGCGTTCGCGCAGGTCAACGCCCTCGGTCCAGGTGTCGAGGTCGACGAGGGCGCCGATGGTCGCCGAGCTGGCCACCTCGCCGTGGACGTGACCGCCCATGCCATCGGCGACCGCGAGCAGGCTCCGGCCGAACAGCGCGGAGTCCTCGTTCTCCGCTCGGTGCGGCCCGGGGTCGGAGCCGATCGCGACGCGCAAGCTGTGTGTCATGCCCCCAGTAGAACACCTGTGAACTGAGTTCACAAGCAAGTCGGCTGTGCATGCGCGCGCTGCTACATTGGGCGGATGAGTGAGGCCACGGTCAACGCGGGTGACATCGCGCGTCTCGTCGACGTGGGCCGTGCCGCGGTGAGCAACTGGCGGCGCCGCCACGAGGACTTCCCGCAGCCGGTCGGCGGCACGGCGACCAGCCCGCTGTTCTCGCTGCGCGAGGTCGAGGACTGGTTGCGCCGCAACGGCAAGTCCTACGAGCTGTCCCTCGCCGACCGCGCGTGGCAGCGGCTGCGCGCGGAGGGCGACGATCTCCGGCTCGGCGAGTTGGTCGCCTCGGCCGCGGTCCTGCTGCTGCGCGAGGCGGGTTTCTTCACCGCGGGCGCCATGCCCAACGACACCGAGGCGATCCTCGACCTGGCCAGGGAGAACGGCCCGGCGACCGCGCTCGACCTGCTCTGCGAGCGCTACGTGGAGGCGCACTCGCGGCGGCTGACCGTCACTTCACCCGAGGTCGCCGAGCTGATGATCCGCTTGACGGGCGCGGGCACCGGCACGGTGCTGGACCCGGCGTGCGGACTGGGCACACTGCTGCTCGGCGGCTCTCCCGACCGGGTTTTCGGCCAGGACATCGATCCCGTGCAGGCCAAGATCGCCGAGGCGCGCCTGGTCCTGCACGGGCTCTCGTCCGAAGTCGTGTGCGCGGATTCCTTGCGACAGAACGGTTTCCCCGACCTTCAGGCCGATGCCGTTGTGTGCGAGCCGCCGTTCGGCGACACCAAGTGGGGCTATGCGGAGCTGACCGGCGACCCCCGCTGGGAGTACGGTCTGCCGCCGCGCGGGGAGCCGGAGCTGGCGTGGGTCCAGCACTGCCTCGCGCACGTGCGGCCCGGCGGACGCGTCGCGATCCTGTTGCCCAGCGCCGCCGCGAGCCGTCGTCCCGGTCGGCGCATCCGAGGCAACCTGTTGCGCGCGGGGGCACTGCGCGCGGTGGTGACGCTCCCGGCGACGGGCTCGGACCTGTGGCTGCTGCGCCGCCCGGAGCCGCAGGAACGCCCGCCGTCCCAGCTGATCCTGATGGAGGCCGACGCCGATCTGTCCACAGTGAACCTCGATGCCGGTGACCAGGTCCGCATCATCGACCTCCTCGATGACGACGTGGACGTCAGCCCGGCGCGGCACCGGGGCGGCAACCGCGATCTCGGCGGCGAGTTCTCCTCTGCGCTGCAACGCTTTCGCGACCTGGCACCAGCGGCTGCCCCCGAGCTTGACGTGTTCGCGCGCCGCAGGTCGCTGCCCACCACGACGCTCGGCGAGCTGCTGAAGGCCGGGTTGGTGTCGGTGCGGCACTCCCCCGCCAGGATGAGCGACGGCGACCAGCTCGTGCTCACCTTCGACGACCTCGCCGACGGCCTCACCCCGACCGGCCGCGCTGGCGGTTCCGACCTGGTCACGGCCGAGCCCGGCGACGTGATCGCTTCGCCGCTCGGCATCGCGCGCGTGGCCACCGCGCCGGTCACGCTCGGCGCGCACCTCGCGGCGTACCGGGTCGACCCCGAGCGGATGGACGCCGACTTCCTCGCCGGAGCGCTGCGTGCGGGCGACCACCGCGCTCACCTCGGCTCCAGCCGCGTCGACGCGCGACGCACGCAGCTGCCCCGGCTCTCCCTCGCCGAGCAGCGCGCGTACGGTGCCGCGTTCCGCCGCCTCGCCGAGCTGGCCGACGCGCTGCGCGAGACCGCCGCCGCCGGGCAGGCGCTTGTCCGGCTAGGCTTCGACGGACTCGTCGATGGCAGCCTGGGACCGAGGAGCTAGTGGATGCTCGTCGCCGACCGCTATCTGCTCGAAGACCTGCCGCTCGGGCGCGGCGGGATGGGCGCGGTGTACCGGGGGCACGACAAGCACCTCGACCGACGCGTCGCGGTGAAGTTCCTCCAGTTGCCCGGTGGTCCCGACGACGAGCTTGAGCGGCGTTTCGTCCGCGAGGCGCGCATCCTCGCTCGCTTGGAGCATCCTGGCGCGCCCGTGCTCTACGACTTCGGCACCGTGGATCACCGGCTGTTCCAGGTGATGCAGTTCATCGACGGCGTCACCGTCTCCGATCTCGTCGGTGAGCTCGGTCCCGTTCCCGTCCCGTGGGCCGCGTCCGTCGCCGCGCAGGCGTGCGCCGTGCTGACGGCCGCGCACGCGCTGGCGATCTGTCACCGGGATCTCAAGCCCACCAACCTGATGCTGTGCCCTGACGGCAGCGTGAAGGTGCTCGATTTCGGTCTCGCCGTACTTCGGGAGAGCGATGTCGCCCAGTTCACGCGTGCCGGCCAGCTCCTCGGCACCCCGTCGTACATGGCTCCCGAGCAGATCCAGCGCGGTGTCGCCGGTCCGCGCAGCGATCTCTACGCCCTCGGCTGCGTGCTGCACGAAATGTTGACGGGGCACCAGCTCTTCACCGGCCCCACCGCCTACGCGATCTTCGAGAAGCAGGTGAAGGAGCGGCCTCCCGCCGTCCTCGGCGTCCCGCAGGAGCTCAACGCGCTCGTGCTCCAACTGCTGGAGAAGGACCCCGAGCACCGCCCCGCCGACGCCGTCGAGCTGTACCAGCGGCTGCGACCCTTCGCCGCGAATGTGCCTTCCCTACCGGGTTTCCTCACTCCGCCGACCACTCCGAGCCCTGGCCGGATGTACGCCCGCGTTGTCGGCCAGGCGGAGCCGGAAAACCGCTAGCCCCACCCGCCCCCGCGCCGCTACGGTCCCGCTGACCGAGTTGTCCAGCCAGGGATGTGCCGTTGTACGCCTAGTGAGACCTCCCGAGCACGTGCGCGCCGCGCTCTAGCGCCGCCGCGCTTCTTCTTGCTGCGGATTTCTCACTGAAACGGGTGTATTCCTGTGCTCGAACTGCAATGGGTGGTCGTTCCCACCTGCCCTCCGCTCGTCGTCCGGCATTGTCACGTGTGCGCTTCCGATCGTTTCGAGGCGAGCGGCAAGTTCCGCGTCAACGCCCATCACAAGGTCCTCGACGCCTGGCTCCTCGTGCTCTGCACCGTGTGCGGTGACACCGCGAAGCTCCGGCTCGCCGAGCGCGCGAACGTGCGCTCGATCAGTCCAGAACTGCTGAACCGATGGCACGACAACGACCCCAGCCTCGTGACCGAACTGCTCCAAGCCCCGGATGTGCAGCGCCGCAACCGCTTCACCCTGGATTGGGACAACACCTGGCGGCTCGACACCGGCGGCAATTCCCTGCCGGATCGCGAGGTGATTGACGTCCGTGTGCGCTTCGCGGCACGGATACCTGTCCGACCGGTGCGGTTGATCGCCGAGGGCTGCGGTCTGTCGCGGGGTGAGGTCGAGAGACTGATCGCGGAGGGGAAGCTCGTTTCGGCCGTGCGGCTGAGCGGCAAGCTCTCCGATGACTTCACGTTCACGCTGAAGCGCTGAGTCTTTCTAGGGCCCCTCCCCGTGGAGGGGCCCTAGAAAGGTGCCGGTTCGGCGATGGGTTCGGGCTTGGTTTCGTAGGTGTGGCCCCTGGGTGTGGTCCAGGTGTGGACGCCGTCTTCGCCGTTGGCGCACTGCCAGTTGGTGTGGGTCTTCATGCGGTGGTGACGCCTGCATTTGGGTCGCAGGTTCGTGATCGTGGTGTTCGAGCCGTTGTAGGGGCGGCAATGGTCGTAGTCGCAGCGGTGAGCGGGTTGTCTGCAGCCGATCGCGGTGCAGGTCGGATAGCGGGCGGCGATGAGTTCGCGCTGTTTGGCGGTCGGGCGGTAGACATCGCTGATCTCTTCAGCCATGCCGGTGACCGGGTCGGTCAAGATCCGCTTCCAGACGCCACCGGCGGCGATGTCCCTCGCCAAGGGTGCGGGGAGGGGGCCGTAGCCGGTGAGCATCCCCGGATCGTCAGTCAAACCCAGCGCTGAGGTGACCGGCATCGTCAAGTACACCACCGTCTGCCCCTGCGGCGCTGCAGTTTCCTTACCGTGCAACAGGTCACGGGCAACGTCGGAGCGCTTCTGATCCAGCGTGCGATCGTCTTTGGGCAAGGCCTTAGCGATGCGGTCAACGCGGTCGTAGGACAGGGCGGCGTCGTGGGCAGTCATCGTCAGACGCAGGGAGGACATGCCGTCTTCGAGGTTGAACTTCTCCACCAAACGGGCCTTGTGCTTCTCCGCATGGCGACGTTCGGCGGCCTTGGGGTCGAGGCGGTGGATGAACCGGACACCGTACTGACGGGTCGCGGAGTAGGTGTTGGTCGTTGCGTGGGTGACCAGGGCTTCCTCGACGATCGCCGCTTGGGTTGCGGGGAGGGTACGCAACAGGTCGAGGATCATGAGTGACTTGCCCTGGTCAATTCGGCCTTCGGCCATCGCCTCGAAGACCACGCGGTGCTCCACCAACTCCACCGCGCTATCGATCAACCGACCCGCTTTGATGGGCGACACCTTCAACACGGGCGCGATGAAGTTATCGGCAAACTCACGATCACGAGAATCCAAACCCGCGAGGTAGTCGACCAGCGTTGCGGAGAACGTCGCGACAGCTTCAGAGATGGCCGCGTACGCCGCTTTTACGTCAGCTTCGTCCATACCTTCTATTCTACGCCTTTTAAATAGTCGATCATGGCCCTAAAGGATGAAATCCCAGGCGCCCGCCACGCCGAAAACGCAACCCCCGCGAAACAGAACGCGCGGCTGGAATGGTCGGCTTTACCTGGGGTGCGCGTGCCATACGCTCACGCGAGGGCCGGGTTCACCACCCGTGCCCCTGTAAGGCCCAGGGGCACGCGCAAGGGGCCCCCAGGTCAAGCCGACCCCATCCACACCCCCGCGAACCCAACCCAACCGGGCAGACCAGCCGCACCCCGCTGGAAAGAGCTAAAAAAGAGGGCGCCCCCCAAAGAGGACGCCCCCAAACGCAAACCTCAACCCAACGTATACAGCAACCGATTAGGCGACCCACTCCCAGGATTCCGAACAACCCCAGGTGTCCCAGCAGCTACCAACGCCGCCGAAACCTCCGCAGGCGTAGCCCCAGGATGCGAAGAAAGCCACAAAGCAGCCCCTCCAGCAACATGCGGACTGGCCATTGAAGTCCCGCTCATCGTCGCCGTACCACTGTCGCTCGAATGCGACGCCGACGTGATCCCCGACCCGGGCGCGAAAATGTCCAAGCATCGCCCGTAGTTCGAGAAGAACGCCCGGTTGTCAGAGCTGTCCGTCGCACCAACGGTGATCACCGCGGGCACCCGGGCCGGTCCGGCCGTACACGCGTCCGTCGAGCTGTTGCCCGCCGCGACCACGAACGGCACTCCGGCCGCGGTCAGTCGACCGATCGCCTCGTCACCGATACCCGGCGTGTCGAAGGTGAAGCTGCCGTTGACCACCGCGGGTTTCACGGCGTTCTTGGCGATCCACTCGATGCCTTCGACGCCGTCGGAGTCCGGCGCGCTGCCGTTGCAGCCGAGGATTCTGACCGCGACGAGCTTCACCTTCTTCGCCACACCCCAGGTCTTGCCGCCGACCGTCCCGGCCACGTGGGTGCCGTGGCCGTTGCAGTCCTGGGCGACGGGGTCTTCGTCGACGAAGTCGTAGCCGTCCGCCGCGCGGCCCTCGAAGTCTCTGTGCGACTTGCGAATGCCGGTGTCGAGGATGTACGCGGTCACGTTCGACGCGGTGGTGTTGTAGGTGTACTTCTTGTCCAGCGGCAGGTTCCGCTGGTCAACGCGGTCGATGCCGTAGGTCGGATTCGTCTGCGTGTCCGCGACACGCGCGGTTCCGTCCTGGAAAACCTTGCGCACCAACGGGTCTGCGGCCATGCGGCGAGCGGCTCCGTCGGACAGGCCGCGAACGACGAAGCCGTTCATGGCCACGGTGAGCACCGACTTCACGGTCCCGCCGTACTTCTGCGTCAACGAAGCAGCCGCGGAGGGGCCGTCCTTGAGGGACACGAGGAAGCTGCCGGGCACGGGGTTCTTCGCCGGGACGAAGTCGGCCGCTGCCCCGGCGGTGCCCGGAACTCCCAGGGAGAGCAGGAGCACCGCCGCGAGCAGCTTCACTACCGCGCCCCGGTGAAGAGCAGCTTGTTCGGGGAGCCGTTGCCCGCGTTCTTCACGACGCCGTTGGTGGCGGCGCCGGTGAGCGCGGTGGCGACCTGCGCCGGGGTGGCGGAAGCGTTGCCGGCCAGGTACAGCGCCGCGGCGCCGACGACGTGCGGGGTGGCCATCGAGGTGCCGCTGATGGTGTTGGTGCCGCCGGTGTGCCACGCCGAGGTGATGCTCGAACCCGGCGCGAAGATGTCCAGGCAGCGGCCGGTGTTGGAGAACGACGACCGGTTGTCGGCGTTGTCGGTGGAGCCGACGGTGATCGCCTCGGGGGTGCGCGCGGGGCTGGTGTTGCAGGCGTCGGCGCCGTTGTTGTTGCCCGCGGCGATGCCGAAGGTCACGCCGGACTGGATGGCCTTGCGCACGGCGTCGTCGATGGAGGAGTTCGCGCCGCCGCCGAGGCTCATGTTGGCGACAGCGGGCTTCTTGGCGTTCTTGGCGACCCAGTCGATGCCGCCGATGACCTGCGACCACTGGCCGGAGCCCTGGCAGTTCAGCACGCGGACGCCGACGAGCTTGACGCCCTTGGCAACGCCGTAGGTGGTGCCGCCGACGGTTCCGGCGACGTGGGTGCCGTGGCCGTTGCAGTCCTGCGCGACGGCGTCGTTGTCGATGAAGTCGTAGCCGTCGCTGGCGCGCCCGCCGAAGTCGCTGTGCGCCTTGTGAACGCCAGTGTCCACAATGTACGCGGTGACGTTCTCCGCCTTGGTGGCGTAGTTGTACTTCTTGTCCAGCGGCAGGTTCTTCTGGTCGACGCGGTCAAGGCCCCACGTCGGGTTGTTCTGCGTGTCGCTGGCGTAGGCGTAGCCGTCCTGCTCCACGTACTCGACGGCCGGATCGGCGGCGAGGCGCTTGGCGGCGCTCTCGTCCATCCTCGCCGAGAAACCGCGCAGGGCGGCGGTGTACTCGCGCTCGACCGCGGCGCCGACCTTCGAGGCGACACCGGCGGAGCTGATGCCGGGCCCGTCCTTGAGCACGACGATGTAGCTGCCGGGCACCGAGGTGGGCTGGTTGGCGTTGCGGATCGAGCCCTCGGCGGGCGCGGAGCCAGCCTGGCCCGCGGTCACCACGAGGGCCGCGAGGGCGGTGATGGTGGCGGCAGCGATCTTCTGACGTCGCATGGTTCGCACTCCGTTCACACAGGTGGCCGTCGGGCAGGGGGTCAACTTGCAGGGGTTAACTGACAGCCACGCAGTCATCACCTTCTGACGGGTACTCCCGTTCGAACAATCCGGGTAGGCATACGTAGGCATACGGATTCTTATCCGCGAGCGAACCGGAGGTGGACACGTGACGCGCTCATCGGTGTTCGTCGGCCGCACCGCGGAACTGGAATCGCTGCGCGCGCTGTTGCTGCCGCGCGGGAGCGCCGCGTTCGCCGTGGTCGAGGGCGAGGCCGGGATCGGCAAGAGTCGCCTGGTCAGGGAAGCACTTGACCGAGTCGACCGCACCGTCCTCATGGGACGCTGCGGCCATCCGTTCCCGTACGGCGCGATTCTTGATGCGCTGAACGGTCTAACGGAAACGGCCGAACAGCCCAGTCGGATAACGGGAGTGCTTCGAACACTCCTACCCGAGATCACGCGATTATTGCCTCCGGAGCCCGCTCCGGTCGGCGATCGACGGTTCGACCGGCACCGGATCTTCCGCGCCGTGCGCGAACTCCTCGCCTCGCTCGGCCCGGCGGTGCTGGTGATCGAGGACCTGCATTGGGCCGATGACGACACCAGGCAGCTCGTCGGCTTTCTGATCACCGATCCGCCGCCGGAGCTGGCCGTCGTGGTGACCTTCCGCCGCGAGGAGCTGCCCGGCGGGCTGGGCGGTCGTCGCCCGCCGGAACACGTTGCGCGCACGCAGATCTCGTTGCGGCCCTTCACCATTGCCGAAGTGCGCGCTCTCATCGGCGAGGAACCCGTCTCCGCCGAGGTGCTGCACGAGCGCACCGCGGGCATCCCGTTCGTGGTCGAGGAGGCGCTGCGCTGGGGCTCCGACGGCGTTCCGCCGATGGTGCGCGAGGACGTGCTGGAGCGGCTGGCACGGCTGCCGATCACCGCGAACCGCGTCGCTCAGGCGGCGGCGGTGCTCGGCGTCGCTGAGACGGCGGAGGTCATCGGCGAGGTCGCGGGCCTGACACCGCAGCGCTGCCGCGTGGCCCTGACCGCCGCGCTCGCCGCCGGAGCGCTCCGCGAGGTGGGCGATTGCCGCTACGGCTTCCGGCATTCCTTTGCCCAGCAATCGGTTCACGACACCGTGGCAGGTCCGGACCGTCGCGAGCTGCACCTCCGCGCACTGCGCGTGCTCGAACGACGTGAGCCGAAACCGTTGCTGCGCTTGGCCGAGCACAGCCGCCGCGCCGGAGTGCTGACGAACTGGATGCGTTACGGGGAAGCCGCGGCGGCACAGGCGACGGAGTCCGGCGACCACGCCACGGCGACGGATCTCTTGCAGCGCCTGCTGGAGGAGCCTGAGCTGGCGGCGGCCGACGTGAACCGGCTCGCCGTGCGACTGGGCCAGTCCGCGCACGTGGGCATTGACCAGCTCGACCCGATCACGACGCTGCGACGGCTGCTCGGTGACCGTCGACTGGCCACGGCCGTGCGCGGCGAAGTGCGGCTGTTCCTGGGAATGCTGCTCATCCGCCAGGACGGCAATCTCTCCGCCGGGCTCGCCGAGATCGAGCTGGCCGTGCGCGAACTCGCCGAGCGACCGAATCTCGCGGTCAAGGGCGTCGCCGTGCTGGCGCAGCCGTTCCTGGGCTCGGCGCAGCTGCCCGTGTTGCGGCGCTGGCAGAAGCAGCTGCACGACGGAGTCTTCGACTGCGTCGACCCCGAACTGCGTGTTTCCTTGCTGGCGAGCCATCTTCCGGCGCGGTTGCACATCGGCGAGGGCGGCGGAGTGCGGGAACTGCTCGCCGCGTTGCCCGAGGACGTGGCGACGCAGGGCGAGCAACGGCAGCTCGCGCGGGCGCACTGCAACCTCGCGGACGCGTGCGCTTCCATCGGCCATTACGAGTGGGCGGGCAGCCTTCTGGTCAGCGGATTGCGGCTGGCCAACGACTGCGGAGCGCCGTTCGTGGTGAGCACCGCGCGGGCGACTCAGGCCCGGCTGGACTGGTTCACCGGCGCGTGGTCCGGGTTGGCGGACCGCTGCGTGCGGCTGCTCGACGAGTACCACGACCTGTTCCCCGTCGCCAGCGAGCTGTCGTTGGTGCTGGGCCTGCTCGCGGTGGCGCGCGGCGAATGGGACGAGGCCGCGCGGTGGTTCGCCGCGACGGGGGTGACTCGGCCGCGCGAGGCAATCGGGCCGGTGGCGATCGACGCGTGCGCGGGCCTGACCAGGATGTGGCTGTCCAAGGGCGAGCCCGAAGCCGCCGCGCAGGCCGCGGATGACGGACTGAAGCTCCTGCGGGACAAGGGGATCTGGTCCTGGTCGGGCGATATTGCCCCGGTCGCGGTGACCGCGCTGCTCGGCACGGGGCGGGAGCACGACGCCTACCGGGTGGTCGACGATCTGGAAACCGGCATCGCCGGGCTGGACGCGCCGCTGCCCACTGCCGCCCTGCTCACCTGCCGGGCTCAGCTGGCCGAGGCGCGCGGCGACCGCTCCGGCGCGATCGAGCTGCACCGCGCGGCGACCACGCGCTACGAGAAGATCGGCGCGCCGTACTTCGCCGCGCTGGCGACCGAGCGCGAACTGTTGTGCCGCATGGGCGGTGACCGCAGTCAGGAGGAGCTGGCCGCGCTCGCCGAGACCTTCGACGACTTCGGGGCGACCAGGGACGCCGCGCGGTGCAGGCACCTGCTGCGCGGGCTCGGCGGCGGAACGCCCTCGCGGCGCGGCAGGCGGGGCTACGGCAACGAGCTCTCGCCGAGGGAGCAGGATGTGGCGCGGTTGCTGGCGCAGGGCCGGACGAACAGGGAGATCGCCGAGGTGTTGTTCCTTTCTCCACGCACGGTCGAGCAGCACGTGGCACGGGCACTGCGCAAGCTCGGCGTGAGCTCGCGCGGCGAGCTGCTCACGTGAGCGGGCGCGAGGTGCGGATCGACCAGTGGAACGCCTTCGACGTGAAGCGGGCGGGCATCGGCTCGGCGGCCTTCCCGCTGTCGATCGAGGTCGTGCAGCAGGGCGGGACCTGGCTCGTGCACGGCACGGCGTCGACCGCCTACGACATCGTGGACGCGTTGCCGTGGGCCGAGAACGTCGCGGTGCTCAACGTCGGCCAGAACAGCTGGCTGGACGAGGACCTGCGCAGCCTGCGCCCGCACGAGATCGCCGAGGAGCAGAACGTTCCCTCGGTGGCGCACGACATCGGTGACGCGGCACCGCTGCTCGTGCTGGCACGCCAGGACCTGCGCGCCTTCTTCTCGGACTGGACCCTCTACGGGGTCGACATCGTGGACTGGACCGGTGAGCTGGCCCCCGAAGCGGTCGCGCGCGGGGACCTTCGCGGTACGCACCTGCACAGCGAGCACGACAGCTACCTCAGCGTTCGCAGCGACGATTCTTCAGTTGCACCAAGGGTTTTCGCTCGATTACTCGCCCTGCTCGCGGCGAGCGCGCTCGGTGTCGAGGACGGTGGGACGATCACCGAGCCGCCGTGGGAGCTGTGCGCTCAATTGCTCGACCGGAGCCCGTTCTGGACCGGTCGCGTCACCGGGACCGGCCCCTACGGCGTGGAGATCGGCCTGGCGCCACAGGGGTGGCGGCCCAACGATCCCGGGCCGAGGGCGTTTCCCGTGCAGGTCAAGCATGATCGCGTGACGGGGATGTGGAACGGGGCCGGTGGCTGACACCACCGGCCCCGCGTCTGGCTGGAACTACCTGAGACCGTTGCTCATCGCGGTGATCAGCTCACCGTTGGAGGTGTCTCCGGAGAGCTCCCAGAAGAACGCTCCGCCGAGGCCCTGCGTCTTCGAGTAGTTCATCTTGCCGCCGATGGTGGCGGGGGTGTCGTAGCTCCACCACTCGTTGCCGCACTTGGCGTAGGCCGTGCCGCCGACGGTTCCCGTCGCGGGGCAACGCGTCTTGAGCGTCTTGTAGTCGGCGATGCCCGCCTCGCCCTGGTCGCCCGGGGCCGGCCCGGTCGCGCTGCCGCCGGGGGCGTCCTGGGTCACGCCGGTCCAGCCGCGACCGTAGAAACCGATGCCCAGCAACAGCTTCGACGCCGGAACGCCCTTGCTCTTGAGCTTCTGGATCGCCGCGTCCGAGTTGAAGCCGTCGGTCGGGATGCCCGGGTAGGAGGTCAGCGGCGAGTGCGGGGCCGTCGGGCCCTGCGGGCTGAAGCCGCCGAAGTAGTCGTAGGTCATCACGTTGTACCAGTTCAGCGAGGCCGCGGCGCCACCGTAGTCGGCCTTGTCGATCTTGCCGTTGTTGCTGCCGTCCGCGGTGATCGCGGCGGTGACCAGGTAGCTGGAGCCGAAGCGGCCGCGCAGCGCCTCCGAGAGCACCTTGAACGAGCCGAACCCGCTGTTGTCACAGGTCAGACCGCAGGCGTTCGGGTACTCCCAGTCGATGTCGATGCCGTCGAAGACATCGGCCCAGCGCGGGTCCTCGACCAGCTTCTGGCAGGACTCGGCGAAGGCGCCCGGGTTCTGCGCGGCCTGGCCGAAGCCGCCGGACCAGGTCCAGCCGCCGAAGCTGTAGAGCACCTTGATGTGCGGGTACATCTTCTTCAGCTTGCGCAGCTGGTTGAAGTTGCCGCGCAGCGCTCCGGCGTCCCAGCTGTCCGCCACGCCGTCGACACTGGCGCCCGCGTCGTAGAACTTGTCGATGTCCGCGTCACGGTCGCCCATCACGCACTGGCCGTTGCTGACGTTGCCGAAGGCGTAGTTGATGTGCGTCAGCTTCGCGGCCGAGCCCGAGGTGTGGATGTTCTTCACGTGGTAGTTGCGGGCGTAGACCGTCCACTGCGCGAAGTACCCGAGGTTGATCTTGCCGCTCGGACCGGGGTTGTTCGTCGTGGTCGTCGTCGGCGGCGGGGTGGTCGTCGTCGGCGTGACACCCGTGCCGTCACAGGTCCCGCCGTCGATGCGGCAGTAGACCGGGTTGCCCGAGTTGCCGGAGTAGGTGGCGTTGAAGCCGAAGCTGGCCGACGCGCCGGGGGCCACGTTGCCGTTCCACGTGTTCTTCACCGTGACGCGGTTGCCGTTGGTGGTCTTCGCGCCGTCCCACACCGAACCCACGGTGTGCCCGGCGGGCAGCTCGAACTCCACGGTCCACGAGCTGATGGCGGAGGTGCCGCCGTTGGTGATCGTGTACTTGCCCTCGTACCCGGAACCCCAGTCCGAGGACTTCGAGAAGGTGGCGGTGACGCCGGTGGCACCGCTGGCCGGTGCGACAGCGATCAACCCCAGAACCAATGCGGTCACAACGCCAAAACACAAGGAGGCAAGGTGCCTTGCTGATGCTCGACCCCGCAGGCGGGTCGTCGGGCTGACCTTGGTCATCAATTCCTCATTCCGAACCGGGCGGCGGCGCGGACAAGTTGGCCAAAGATGTGGTCTAGACCACCGCGAGGTCAAGACGCGAGCCCCTTTCGCGACCCGATTGCCGCCGAACGGCCCATCCGGCTGCCCCGTTGGAACCACGGACGCAGAGCACGCGACAGCCCGCGACGCAAGCGGCGCGCCGCGCGAGCTTCAGGCATGTGCAGATGTGAGGTCACGACCACGTCGAGCCGCACCCACGAAACAGACTCGTCGATAACGAGCGACCCGCGGCCGCGGACGAACCAGGTACTGCTGACCACCCTGGAGGCGACGTGTCATCACGAGGCAGAGGGCTGTACGACGGGTTCGAGGCGTACCGGACGCCGACCGCCGATCACTACCGAGAGGCGATGACCAAGGGCGTCGTCGTGCTCGACACGAACGTGCTGCTCAGCCTTTACCGGGTCAGGTCGGAGACGAGCAGGTCACTTCTCGAAACACTGGAGAAGCTTGGTGACCGCCTGTGGATACCCCACCAGGTCCTCGTCGAGTTCTGGAAGAATCGCGAGTCAGTGCTGAACGATCCGCAAAAGACCCAGGGCACGATCAAAGAGCTGACCTCACTGAACGAAGAGACCAGACAGGTCATCCGAACCTGGGCGAATCAGATCAGCCTCGGCCCGGCGGACAAGGAGAGGCTGATACGAGAAGCCGACGAGAACTGGGGCAACACGCTCACCGCAGTCAGGCAGCTGGCGGACGGCGATCCGACAAGCACGAAAGACACCGGCGACGACGCGGTTCTCGAAAGGCTGGAGAACATCCTCCAGAACCGCGTGGGACCTCCTCTGCCGGACGACGAGCACAACGCGGCCGTGAAAGAGGCCGCGCGCAGACGCGAGGCCAAAGTTCCTCCCGGATTTCGCGACACCCGCCCCGGCGACTACCTGATCTGGAAGCAGGTCCTCATCGAGTCGAAGCTGCGATCCGCGAGCAGCGTGCTGCTGGTAACCGCCGATGTGAAGGAGGACTGGTGGCGCTACGAAGACCGCAGCCGCAGGGGACCTCGGACGGAGCTGGCAGAAGAACTCCGGAGCAACTCGGGCTCAAGCCTGTACATGCTGCGCACGGACGACTTCCTCAAGCGAGCGAGTGTGGCGCTCTCCGTCGCGGTGAGCGAGAACTCCTTCTCCGATGTCGGACAGGTGGCCGAGTCCGCATCCGACGGCGAAGCGAGCTGGACCCAGCAAGCAGCCGACCTCCTGCTCGAAAGACTGCGATCGGAGGGGTGGAAAGCTCAGGCTGACACGATCGCCGTCGCCGCCGAGAACGGCGGATTCATCAACCGGCAGACCGTCTACGCTCTCGGCGAGTTTCACGAGAACCGTCTGCTTCGGGGCTTCACCCGGCCGGTCAACCGGATCACCGAGTACCTCCGCACCGAAGGCATGCTCTCCGCGATCGCCCCGGATGCGCTGACTGCCGTCTACGACGACGCCAACTCCAGTCTCGGAGCCGGATACGCCACAGGCTTCAGGGTCACTCCCCAACTCGTCGCACTCTTCGCCAAGTCCGCGTGAACCGACGCCGGGGGGTCAAGGAAATCCGCGTGACACCGCGCGTTAGCCTTGGCCCCACAGGCGTTGATCCGGACATCACCGGGGAGCCTCCGGAAGAACGGGGCCAGCCCTCAGTAGAACCGGACGGGTCGGCCCGTCACAGCCTTGTCAAGAGTGGCCCCGTTCGCGGGGCAAGCGGGGTGGTACCGCGGAGCGCGCCGGGCACGGCGGGGCTTCGTCCCCGCGGTTTGTGCACGAGACGAACCGCGAGGAGCGCCACGATGGCCTACCCCAAGGCGAGCGCCGAACAGAACCAGGGCGCTGTCGCGCCGCAGCCGTCCTTCCCCGAGCTGGAGAAGCACGTCCTGGCCTACTGGGAGGCCGACAAGACCTTCCAGGCCACGATCGACGCGCGCGATGCCGGGGTCAACGGCGCCAACGAGTACGTCTTCTACGACGGCCCGCCCTTCGCCAACGGCCTGCCCCACTACGGGCACCTGCTGACCGGCTACGTCAAGGACATCGTGCCGCGCTACCAGACGATGCGCGGCAAGCGCGTCGAGCGCCGCTTCGGCTGGGACACCCACGGCCTGCCCGCGGAGCTGGAGGCCGAGCGGCAGCTGGGCATCACCGACAAGTCGCAGATCGACGAGATGGGCGTGGCGGCGTTCAACGCGGCCTGCCGCGAGTCGGTGCTGCGCTACACCGACGAGTGGCAGGAGTACGTCACCCGGCAGGCCCGCTGGGTGGACTTCGACAACGACTACAAAACGCTCGACGTGAGCTACATGGAGTCGGTGCTCTGGGCCTTCAAGCAGTTGTGGGACAAGGGCTACGTCTACGAGGGCTTCCGCGTCCTGCCGTACTGCTGGCGCGATGAGACGCCGCTGTCCAACCATGAGCTGCGGATGGACGACGACGTCTACAAGAGCCGTCAGGACCCGGCGATCACCGTCGGGTTCCGCCTGTCCGGCAACGACTCCCCCGTCGACGGCGCGCAGCTGCTGATCTGGACCACGACGCCGTGGACGCTGCCGTCGAACCTCGCCGCCGCCGTGCACCCCGAGGTCTCCTACGTCGTCGTGCGCACCGAGGACGACCGCCGGTTCCTGTTGGCGGAAGCGCGTGTCGGCGCCTACGCGAAGGAGCTGGGCGAGGACCCCGAGGTCGTCTCGCGGCACACCGGCGCGGAGCTGCTGGACCTGCGCTACGAGCCGCCGTTCCCGTACTTCGTCGGTCACGAGGGCGCGCACCGTGTGCTCGCGGCGGACTACGTCACGACCGAGGACGGCACGGGCATCGTGCACATCGCGCCGGCCTTCGGCGAGGAGGACAAGGCGGTCACCGACGCGGTCGGCATCGTGCCGGTCACGCCCGTCGACTCCAAGGGTCGCTTCACCGCCGAGGTCAGCGACTACGCGGGCCAGCAGGTCTTCGACGCCAACCCGCAGATCATCAAGGACCTGAAGCAGCGCGGCGTGCTGCTGCGCCACGAGACCTACGAGCACTCCTACCCGCACTGCTGGCGCTGCCGCAACCCGCTGATCTACCGCGCGGTGTCCTCGTGGTTCGTGAAGGTGACCGCGTTCAAGGACCGCATGGTGGAGCTCAACCAGGAGATCACCTGGTACCCCGAGCACATCAAGGACGGCCAGTTCGGCAAGTGGCTGGAGAACGCGCGTGACTGGTCGATCTCGCGGAACCGGTACTGGGGAACGCCGATCCCGGTGTGGGTCTCCGACGACCCCGCGTACCCGCGCACGGACGTCTACGGCTCGCTGGACGAGCTGGAGCGCGACTTCGGCGTGCGCCTGACCGATCTGCACCGCCCGTTCATCGACGAGCTGACGCGGCCCAACCCGGACGACCCGACCGGGAAGTCCACCATGCGCCGCGTGCCGGACGTGCTGGACGTGTGGTTCGACTCGGGCTCGATGCCGTACGCCCAGGTGCACTACCCGTTCGAGAACACCGAGTGGTTCGAGCACCACTACCCCGGTGACTTCATCGTGGAGTACATCGGCCAGACCCGCGGCTGGTTCTACCTGCTGCACGTGCTGGCCACGGCGCTGTTCGACCGGCCCGCGTTCCGCACCTGCGTCTCGCACGGCATCGTGCTGGGCTCCGACGGCCAGAAGATGTCGAAGTCACTGCGCAACTACCCCGACGTCAACGAGGTCTTCGACCGCGACGGCGCCGACGCCATGCGGTGGTACCTCATGGCGAGCCCGATCCTGCGCGGCGGCAACCTCGTCGTCACCGACCGCGGTATCCGCGACTCGGTGCGCCAGGCCGTGCTGCCGCTGTGGAACTCGTGGTACTTCCTCAGCCTGTACGCGAACGCGGCGGGCGTCGAGGGCACGTGGCGCACGGACTCCACGCACGTGCTCGACCGCTACGTGCTGGCCAAGACCAACCAGCTCGTCGCGGACGTGCAGCGCGGCATGGACGTCTGCGACGTCGCGGGCGCGTGCCAGTCGGTGCGCGAGTTCCTCGAAGTGCTGACGAACTGGTACGTGCGCCGGTCGCGCGACCGCTTCTGGGCGGGCGAGAAGGACGCGATCGACACGCTGCACACCGTGCTGGAGGTGACCTGCCGGGTCATCGCGCCGCTGCTGCCGCTGACCTCGGAGGCGGTGTGGCGCGGGCTCACCGGCGAGCGCTCGGTGCACCTGACCGACTGGCCCGCCGCCGACTCGGTTCCGGCCGATGACGCGCTGGTGACCGCGATGGACCGCGTGCGCCAGGTGTGCTCGTCGGCGTCGTCACTGCGCAAGGCCAACAAGCTGCGCGTGCGGCTGCCGCTGTCGCGCCTGCTCGTCGCGGCCGAAGACGTTGCGGCGCTTGAGGAGTTCGCGGACATCATCCGCGACGAGGTCAACGTGAAGTCCGTCGAGCTGGACACCGACGTGGCCACCCACGGCGCGTTCGAGGTCGCGGTCAACGCCCGCGCGGCCGGGCCTCGCCTCGGCAAGGACGTGCAGAAGGTGATCAAGGCGGTGAAGGCCGGGGAGTGGACCACCTCCGGCTCCGGCGCCGTGGTCGCTGCCGGGATCGAGCTGCTGGAGACGGAGTACGACCGCCGCCTGGTCGCGAAGGACTCCGGCGCAGCCGCTGAGCTGCCCGGCGGCTCCGGCCTGGTGCTGCTCGACACCGACGTCACGCCCGAGCTGGCCGCTGAGGGTGTCGCGCGTGACCTGGTGCGGATCGTGCAGCAGGCGCGGCGCGACGCAGACTTCGACGTGTCCGACCGCATCTCGCTGACCGTGGACGCGCCCGCCGAGGTCGAGGCCGCGGTCAAGGCGCACGAGGCGTTCGTGGCTCAGGAAACCCTGGCCACCTCGGTCTCCTACGCGCCCGTCGAGGGCTTCGCCGGGACCGTCGGTGACAGCGTGAAGGTCACTGTGGCGGTTGCGAAGCAGTAGTCCTACTCCACCTCGGCGCGCTCGCAGCGACGAGCGCGCCGAGGAGCAGGACGACCACCGGGCCCAGGTAAACCCTTGCGGTGAGCCAGAAAACGTTCAGCTGGTCGAACTGCTCCTGGGTGAGGATCTGGAACCCGCCGCCGTAGTCGATCGTCCACTGCGGCCACCACAGCACCACGAGGTACACGGCGGAGGTTGCGGCGAGCACGGCGCTGCGCTCGGCGACCGCGTAGGCCATCAGCACCGCGAAGACCACCAGCATGAACCCGTCGACCGGGCGCAACACCGTCGCGGCCAGGCTCGCCCCGAGCACTCCGGCCAGGCCCCACCACCGGTCGCGGCGGTAGAGGTACAGCGCGAGGCAGATCAGCGCCACGCCCACCACGACGAAACCCATCGCAACGGCGATGTTGTTGAAGGACAGGGACTTCACCGCCGACAGCACTGCGAGGAAGACCAGGAAGATCGGCAGCGGGAGCCACGCGTTGCCCCGGTGCTTCCACCAGGAACAGCCCACGGCGACCGCGAGCACGAGCACGGCGAGGCCGAGGGTGCTCCAGTGCAGCGGCGGCACGTGGTTGTCGTCGGCGCGGTCGAAGACGCCCAGGTTCAACACCGCCCACCACGTCTCGTCGCGGCGGGTCTCGGTGAAGTCGCGCAACGGGAACACATTGCGCAGCACCGCGTAGAGCGTCACGAGCAGCGCGAAGGACAGGGGCGGGAGCCAACGGGTCACCGCTTCACCGTAGTAGCCCGTGCAGGTGCTCCGGCGTCACGCACGCGTTCGCGGCCAGCGTCTCGATGAACGCACTGGTCAACGGGTCCGGCGTGCCGCGCGTGTACGCGACGAGGCTCCGCCGGATCGGCGGTTCGGGTCGCAGGACGCACCCGTCGAAGTGCGGCGGGATCACGTTGGCCGGAGCCAGTGCCGGGCCGAGTCCCGCAGCCGCCAGGATCGGCGCGGTCGCGGTCTGCTCTGTCCGCACCGCCGCGCGCGGCTGGAATCCCGCTGCGGCGCAGTGCTGATCGAGCACCGTCGCGAGCCCGTGGCCCGGCGCGTAGTGCACCCAACTCCGCTCCGCCAGCGCGCTCAGCTCCACGGTGCTCGCTCCCGCGCACGGGTCGTCGGGCGCCACGACCACGACGAACTCCTCCTCACCGATCGTCCTCATAGGACCGTCCCAGTCGGAAGGCGTTGGCCCCACGGCGATATCGGCTTCGCCCGCCGCCATGGCCTCGCGCAGCTCGTCCGCGTGCCGGTGCTCGAAGAGCCGGATGTGCACGTCCGGGTACTCGCGCCGCCAGCACCGCAACACGGGTGGGAGCACGCCGAGGCTGACGGAGTACACCGTCGCCAGCTGGAGCTCTCCGCACTCCAGCCCGGAGGCCTGCCTCGCCGCACAACGCCCGCGCTCCGCCGCCGCAAGCGCTGCCCTGGCGTGCGGCAGCATGGCCCGGCCCATCGGCGTCGGCCGCACCATCCTCGGCAGCCGCTCCAGCAGCGGCCCGCCGACCGTCCGCTCCAGCGCGCGCATCTGGTGCGACAGCGCGGGCTGCGTGACGTGCAGCAGTTCGGCGGCCCGGGTGAACGACCCCTCGTCCACCACCGTGACCAGGTACTCCAGCTGACGCAGGCTAGGCATGAACGAAGCTTATTACTTTCATGAGAACTAAGCCTTGGACTTATCTGTACTGGTGGACGGAGGGTAGGGGTATGCAGAACGAACGCAAGGTCGCCCTCGTGGTCGGGGCGAACGGGGTCATCGGCCGCAACCTGATCGAGCACCTGACGACGCTGCCCGACTGGGAGGTCATCGGCCTCTCGCGGCGCGGCGGCCACGCGGTGTCAGACTCCGGATCGATCCGGCACGTGGCCGTCGACCTGCTCGACGCCGAGGACACCCGGGCCAGGCTCAGCGGCCTCAGCGAGGTCACGCACGTCTTCTACGCCGCCTACCAGGACCGCCCGAGCTGGGCCGAACTCGTGCCGCCCAACCTCGCCATGCTCGTCAATGTCGTCGACGCGATCGAGCCCGCCGCGCCGGGGCTGCGACACATCAGCCTGATGCAGGGCTACAAGGTCTACGGCGCGCACCTCGGCCCGTTCAAGACCCCCGCGCGCGAGGACGACGCCGGGCACATGCCGCCCGAGTTCAACGTCGACCAGCAGCAGTTCCTGGAGCGGCGCCAGGTCGGCAAGCAGTGGACGTGGTCGGCGATCCGCCCCTCCGTCGTCGCCGGGTTCGCGCTCGGCAACCCGATGAACCTGGCCATGGTGATCGCCGTGTACGCGTCCATCTCCAAGCAGCTCGGCCTGCCGCTGCGCTTCCCCGGCAAGCCCGGCGCCTACCACTCGCTGCTGGAGATGACCGACGCCGGACTCCTCGCCAAGGCCACCGTGTGGGCCGCGACCGACCCGCGCTGCGCCAACCAGGCCTACAACATCAACAACGGCGACCTGTTCCGGTGGAGCGAGCTGTGGCCCAAGATCGCCGCGTTCTTCGGCATGGAGGTCGCGCCGCCGCTGCCCATGTCGCTGTCAGTGGTGATGGCCGACAAGGAACCGTTGTGGGAAGCCATGATCGCCGAGCACGGCCTGGCACCGCACTCCTACTCGTCGGTCTCGTCGTGGACCTTCGGCGACTTCGTCTTCTCGTGGGACTACGACATGTTCGCCGACGGCTCCAAGGCCCGGCGCGCCGGTTTCCACGAGTTCGTCGACACCGAGCGCATGTTCCTCGACATCTTCACCGACCTCCGCGCCCGCAAGGTGATCCCCTGACTCCTGCCCCGCCCCCATACCCTCGCTCACCAGCTAGAATCTCCTCATGCACCCCACCGCCCCGCTCCCCTCATCGCGCGTGGCCGTGGTCTGAACCATCCCGTTTCGTACTCCTAACGGTTCTTGGGAGCGCTCTTTCTCCCGCTAGGAGTACGAAACGGAGCTTTGGCGACCCCGGCGGAGGTTGAGCGGGAGCGGCGGTGAAGGCTCGCGGACGCGCACCCGGGCGTTCGGCGCACCCGCACTCCGACCCCACGCCAATGCCTCGTTTGGTGCGCTTGAGCGTCCTGAATGAGTCATTCAGGGCGCCATTGCCACGAACCTTCACGGCCGCCCACTACCCGAGCCACCAGTTCGGCGTCGGCGTCACGTCGGACGGCGAGCGCGCTTACCTGCACTACGCGTGGCGCGTCGAAGCGACACCGGTCGAACCGGTCAGCGAAGAGGACCAGGTCGAGTTCACCCGTGTGCTGGCCGCACGGCTCGCAGCGACGCGGGATGGCGCACGGGCAGAAGTCCTGGCGAACTTCGAGCACCTGCTCTGACGCGTCAGGGACGGCGGGCGAGCGCAGGCGGCAGGGTGAAGGTGCCGTCGGGGTTGGGCGGGAAGTCGTGCACGCCCACCACGAGCGGCACGGGCAGCTCGCCGTAGAGGTGCGGGAACCACGGCCCGCCGGGCGCCTCGCCGGTGCCGGGCTCCCACCGCAGCGGAACGTCCACAGTGGACGGATCGACCTCCAGCAGGACGAGGTCGGTGCGCCCGGCGAACAGCGCGGTGGCCGGGAGGTGCACCGTGCCGGGGTCGGAGAAGTGGATGAACCCCTCCGACTCCAGCGACGGGTGCCGGTAGACGCCGCTCGCGAGAGCGGCGTCCCAGTCCGACCGGGGGCAGAAGTGCAGGATCACTTCTTTTTCTTCTCGCGCACCCGGACCGAGACGCGGATCGGGCTTCCGGTGAAGCTGAAGTCCTCGCGCAGCTTGCGCTCGATGAACCTGCGGTAGCCCGCCTCCAGGAAGCCGGAGGTGAACAGCACGAAGGTCGGCGGCCGGGTCCCGGCCTGGGTGCCGAAGAGGATCTTCGGCTGCTTGCCGGAGCGCACCGGCGGCGGGGTGGCCGCGGTCAGGTCGGACAACCAGGTGTTGAGCTGGCCGGTCGGCACGCGGTAGTCCCACGAGTTGAGCGCGGTGCGCAGCGCGGGCGCGAGCTTGGCGACGGCGCGGCCGGTGCGGGCGGAGACGTTGACGCGCTCGGCCCACGGGATGCGGGCGAGGTCGCGGTCCATCTCCTTGGCCAGCTGGAGCCTGCGGTCCTCGTCGACGAGGTCCCACTTGTTGAAGGCCACCACGAGCGCGCGGCCGGACTCGGCGACCATGCCGATCACGCGCTGGTCCTGCTCGCTGATCGGCTGGCTGGCGTCCAGCAGCACGATGCCGACCTCAGCGGACTCGATGGCCCCCTGGGTGCGCAGCGAGGCGTAGTACTCCGCGCCCTGCGCGTGGTTGACCCGGCGGCGCAGACCGGCGGTGTCGACGAAGCGCCACACCTGCCCGTCCAGCTCCACCAGCGAGTCGACCGGGTCGACGGTGGTGCCCGCGACGTCGTGGACGACGGAGCGCTCCTCGCCGACGAGCTTGTTCAGCAGGCTGGACTTGCCCACGTTCGGCTTGCCGACCAGCGCGACGCGGCGCGGGCCGCCCTCGCCGCCGAAGACCTCGCGCGGGGTCTCGGGCAGCACCTCCAGGATCTTGTCCAGCAGGTCGCCGGAGCTGCGGCCGTGCAGCGCGCTGACCGCGTAGGGCTCACCGAGGCCGAGCGACCACAGCGAGGCCACCTCGGACATCAGCCGCTGGTCGTCGACCTTGTTCGCCACCAGCAGCACGGGCCGCTTCGAGCGCCGCAGCACGCGGGCGACGGCCTCGTCCGTGCTGGTCGCGCCCACGGTGGCGTCCACAACGACGAGGATCGCGTCCGCGGTCTTCATCGCGTACTCGGCCTGGAGCGCGACGGCTCCCTGAAGCCCCT
Source organism: Allokutzneria sp. NRRL B-24872 (assembly GCF_002155965.1). Taxonomy (GTDB): domain Bacteria; phylum Actinomycetota; class Actinomycetes; order Mycobacteriales; family Pseudonocardiaceae; genus Allokutzneria. Next base: position 10,638 of record NZ_MUMH01000116.1, on the reverse strand, counting down.
TGGCGTCCGGTTCCCACCCACCGGTGTCCACGACGGTGAAGCGGCGTCCGCTCCACAGCGCGTCGTAGGCCACCCGGTCGCGAGTCACCCCGGGCACGTCCTGCACCACGGCTTCCCGGCGTCCGAGGATGCGGTTCACCAAGGTGGACTTGCCGACGTTCGGCCTGCCGACGATGGCCAGCACCGGCTGCGGGGCCTCCGCGCTGGTGTCGGCCCCCGCCTCGGCGGCAGCCTCGATGGCCGCCCAGTCCGCCTCGTCGGTCCACGTGCCGTCCAACCCGGTCACGCCCGTTCCCCTTTCGCCTTCTTCGGTGCGCCGAGCTCGCCGGCCAGTAGCCGGTCGAGCTCGCTGACGAGCCCGGAGAGCTCGGAGCGCACCCGTTCGGTCGCGGCGGCGAGCACCACCCGACCCTTGCCGACAGGCACCGCGAACGGCTCCCCGACCAGCACGTCCACCCTGGGGCGGAAGCGCGGCCACGAGCCCGGGGGCCGCCGGATTCCCCGACAGGCCACCGGCAGCACCAGTGCTTCTCCGGAGCGGGCCAGCCACGCGGCGCCGTGCTGCGCCCTGGCGACCTCTCCGGTACCCCTGGTGCCCTCCGGGAACACGGCGACCACCCCACCGGAGCGCAGCAGGTGCACAGCGGTGAGCAGCGGCGTGCGGTCCGGCGCGCCACGGCGCACCGGGAGTTGACCGAGGCGACGCAGGAACCGGCCCAGCGGGCCGCGGTAGTTCTCGTGTTTGACCAGGAAGACCGAACGCCGCCGCAGGACGCAGAACAGCACGGGGCCGTCCAGGAAAGCGGTGTGGTTGGACACCAGGACCAGCGGGCCGGTCCGCGGGATGAACTCCCCGCGGTGCACCCGCACCCGGAATACTACGTGCACCAGCAGACGGCCCAGTCGGCGGCACGCGTCGTGCAGGCGCGGCCACGCCCCGTCCGGCAGACCGGAACCGCCCGCCGCGCTCATCCGGTCCGCAGTCCGAGCGGCCCCGCGAGCTCCAGCAGCCGGGCCAGCACGCCGTCGATGTCCAGCTCGGTCGTGTCGACCTCGACCGCGTCCTCGGCCATCCGCAGCGGCGAGACGGAGCGGGTGGAGTCGTAGCGGTCCCTGCGCTGCACGTCGGCCAGCGTAGCGTCCACAGTGGACACTCGCCCGGACGCGGTGTCCTGCGCGGTGCGCCTGCGGGCGCGGGCTTCGGCGGAGGCTGTCAGGTAGATCTTGAGCGGCGCGTCGGGCGCGACCGTGGTCCCGATGTCGCGGCCCTCCACGACGATGCCCTGCCCGGCGGCCGTGGCGTCGGCGATGATCGCCCGCTGCTGGCCGACCAGCAGCTCGCGCACGCGCGCGACCGCCGAGACCGGGGACACGGCGGTGGTGACCTCCGGCCCCCGGATCTCAGCGGCGACGTCGTCTCCGTCCAGGCGCACGGTCGGAGCGGCGGGCGAGGTGCCGATCTCCAGTCGCGCGCGCTCGGCGACCTCAGCGACCTTCTCGGCGTCGGTCGGGTCGATCCCCGCGCGCAGCACGGCCAGCGTGACCGCGCGGTACATCGCGCCGGTGTCCAGGTAGCGGGCGCTGAGGGCGGTGGCCAGCCGCCTGGAGACGGTGGACTTGCCCGTACCGGAGGGACCGTCCATCGCAACGACTCCCACTGGTGTGCCCTCCTAGAACAGTCACGGTGAAGCTTGCTCCGTGATTCTGCACTGAGGGCCGGACGTCAGCGCTTGCGGGCGAGGGTGACGCCGTCGCGCACGGGGAGCATGACCGAGTCGACGCGGTCGTCGGCCATGACGATCTCGTTCATCCGGCGCATCGCGATGTCGCCCTCGTTGGCGCTGTTCCCGTCGAGCACGCCGCCGCCCCTGAACACGTTGTCGAGCACGATCAGCCCGCCTTGGCGCAGGCGCGGCACCAGTTCCGCGTAGTAGTCGGGGTAGCCGACCTTGTCCGCGTCGATGAACGCCATGTCCAGCACGGGGTCGCTCGGCAGGGAGCGCAGCGTCTCCAACGCGGGCGCGATGCGCAGCTCGATGCGGTCGGTCAACCCGGCGCGCTCCCAGTAGCTGCGCGCGATCGAGGTCCACTCCTCGCTGACGTCGCAGGCGAGCAGGTGCCCGTCCTCGGCCATGCCGCGCGCGATGCAGATCGAGGAGTACCCGGTGAAGACGCCGACCTCGACGACGCGGCGGGCGCCGATCAGCCGCGTGATCATCGTCAGGAACTCGCCCTCGTCGTGCGAGATCTGCATCATCGCCGCGTCGGGCAGCTTCGCCCGCGTCTCCTCGGCCAGCTCGCGCAGCAGCTCGTCGGCGGGCGTGCAGTTCTCCAGCAGGTAGTCGCTGATGGCGGGGGCAAGGATGTCCACGGATGTCCTCCCAAGGCGGTAAGTGTCGACCATCCTAGACGCTTTCGGCGTGTCCTGTGCCAGGCTGTTCGGGTGGAGACCAGCCCCTCGGCGAGCAGACCTGTCGTGCTGAGCACGCCCGAGCAGTTCAAGGCGCTCGGTCACCCGCTGCGGCATCGCATGGTGATCACCCTGCGGCAGCGCCCGGCGACGCTCGCGCAGCTGGCAGCGGCGCTGGGCTCGACCAAGGGCACGGTCGGCTACCACGCGGGCGTGCTCCAGGAGGCGGGCCTGGTGCGCGTGGCGAGCACGCGGCGCGTCCGGGGCGGGACCGAGCAGTACTACGAGCCGGTCGGCAGCGGCCTCGTCGTGAGCCCGGACGCCGAGCCGGGCGCGGGCACCCGCGTGATGATCAGCACCGCGCTCGCCGAGCTGCTGCCGGGCGAGCCGTCCACGACGCGGCTGCGTCACCTGCGGATCACCCCGGAGCGCGCCGCTGAGCTGGCCGAACGGCTCGGCGAGTGGGCCGAGCAGGGCACGCTGCCCGACGAGGAGGGCGGGCTGGCCTACACGTTGCTGCTGAGCCTGCACCGCGCCGACATCCCGGCCCTGCCCCCGGATTCGGGCGAACCGGACTGTTGAGCACGCAATTGTTAGGGTGGTCTCCGTGCATGTCGAGGTGACGCCGCTTCCGGGGATCGGCACCCGCCAGGACTTCCAGACCCGTTCCGGTCGCCGGATCGGGATCGTGAGCTACCGCGACGGTCGGCACGAGCTGATCGTCTCCAAGACCGACGACCCGGACGCGTGCGTGGCGTCCATACCGCTGGTCCCCGAGGAGATCAGCACGCTGGCGAGCCTGCTCGGCGCCCCGCAGCTGGTCAACCACCTGGAGCGGCAGCACGCCGAGGTCAGCGGCATCTCCACCGCGCAGCTGCCGATCACGCCGGGCTCGCGCTTCGACGGCGGCACGCTCGGCGACACCGAGCTGCGCACCCGCACCGGCGTCTCCGTCGTCGCGGTGATGCGCGCGGCGGCGGCCCACCCCTCGCCAACGCCCGACTTCCGCTTCGTCGGCGGTGACCTGCTCGTCGTGGTGGGTACCCCGGACGGGATCAGCAAGGCCGCCGAGCGGCTGGACAGGGGCTGAGAGGGGCCGCATGCACAACGTCGCGCTGTCCCTCATCGAACTGGGCGCCGTGTTCTTCGGCCTCGGCCTGCTCGGCAGGCTGGCGTGGAAGATCGGGATCTCGCCCATCCCCCTCTACCTGATCGGCGGGCTGGCCTTCGGCCACGGCGGCGTGCTGCCGCTGGACGGCATCGAGGGCTTCACCGAGCTGTCCGCGGAGCTGGGCGTCGTCCTGCTGCTGCTCTTACTGGGCCTGGAGTACTCGGCCGCCGAGCTGGTCACCGGTCTGCGCCGGTCGTGGTCGGCCGGGCTGATCGACCTCGTGCTCAACGCGCTGCCCGGCGCGGTGGTGGCGCTGATGCTGGGCTGGGGCCCGGTCGGCGCGCTCGTCATGGCGGGCGTCACCTACATCTCCTCCTCCGGCATCGTCGCCAAGGTGCTCGGCGACCTGGGCCGACTCGGTAACCGGGAGACCCCGGTCATCCTGTCGGTCCTGGTCTTCGAGGACCTCGCGATGGCCGTGTACCTGCCGATCCTGACCGCGCTGCTGGCCGGGGTGAGCTTCGTCGGCGGACTCACCACCGTCGGCATCGCGCTCGTCACCGTGACCGTGGTCCTCGTGGTGGCGCTGCGCTTCGGCCGCTTCGTCTCCGCTCTGGTCGACTCGCCCGAGCCCGAGGTCTTCCTGCTCCGCGTCCTCGGCGCCGCACTGCTCGTCGCGGGCGTCGCTTCGCAGTTGCAGGTCTCCGCGGCGGTCGGCGCGTTCCTGCTCGGCATCGCGATCTCCGGCTCCACCGCGGAGAACGCCACGCGGATGCTCGAACCGCTGCGCGACCTCTTCGCGGCGGTCTTCTTCGTCGTGTTCGGCCTCAACACCGATCCGAAGGCCATCCCGCCCGTGCTCGGCGTCGCGATCGCGCTGGCCCTGGTCACCACCGCCACGAAGATGCTCACCGGCTGGTTCGCCGCCAAGCTCCAGGGCATCGCCCGCCTCGGCCGCCTCCGCGCCGGAGCCGCCCTGGTGGCACGCGGTGAGTTCTCCATCGTCATCGCCGGCCTCGCCGTCGCCAGCGGCGCCGTCGACCAGGGCCTGGCTCCGTTGGCCACCGCCTACGTCCTGCTCATGGCCGTCTTCGGCCCCGTCGCCGCGCGCGTCGTCGAACCCATGGCCCGCTGGGCGTGGTCCCTCCGCCAACGCCGCCTAGCCGGCGCCGAGTCCTGAACGACCCCTTCAGGTACTTGAACGCACCAAACGACCCGTTCAGGACCGCCGACGCACTGAACGGGTCGTTCGGGTACTTGAACGCACTGAACGGGTCGTTCGGAGCGAGCTGAACGGGTCGTTCAGGGCTCCCAACGCACCAAACGAGCCGTTCACTGGGAGCCGCCGAACTCCCTGAATGACTCATTGAGGTGGTTGAACGGACTGAATGAGTCATTGAGGGAGTTCAAGTACCCGAATGACTCATTCAGCACGTTCAACCACACAAACGCGGCATTGGCGGAGGGGTGGTTGCCTGAACGTCCCGCATCGTGGGTCGGGGAGACGGTGATGGGGGAAGATGCGGGGCATGCGTGCTGTCACTGCGTTGTTCGCCGCCGTGCTCGTCGTGGCGGCGGGGTGTGCTCCGGTCGAGGAGCAGGGTCCCGCTGCCGGAGGTCCCGCCACCGCGGGGGCCGGGGACTGCGCCAAGGCGGCGTTGAAGACGAGAACCCCGGGCAAGTTCACCTTCGGCACGGACCAGCCGGTGTACGAGCCGTGGTTCTCCGGCGACGACCCGAGCAACGGCAAGGGGTTCGAGTCGGCCGTGGCCTACGCGGTCGCCGGGAAGCTGGGCTACGCCAAGGCCGAGGTGGACTGGGTGCGCGTGCCGTTCAACGCCGCGATCCAGCCGGGGCCGAAGTCCTTCGACGCCAACCTGAACGAGTTCTCGATCACCGAGGACCGCCGCAAGGCCGTTGACTTCTCCACCCCGTACTACGACGTGACGCAGGCCGTCGTCGCGTTCAAGTCCTCCCCCGCGGCGAAGGCGACGACGGTCGCGGCGCTCAAGGAGTTCAAGCTCGGCGCGCAGGTCGGCACGACGAGCTACGACGCGGCGGCGAAGCAGGTGCAGCCGACGCAGCAGGTCGCGGTCTACAACAACAACGACGACGCGAAGCAGGCGCTGCGCAACAACCAGGTGCAGGCGATCGTGGTCGACCTGGCGACGGCGTTCTACATCACCTCGGCTGAGCTGACGGACGCGGCGATCGTCGGCCAACTGCCCGCGAGCGGCGGCAAGGCCGAGCAGTTCGGCATCGTGCTGGACAAGGGCAGTTCGCTGACGCGCTGCGTCTCGGCGGCCGTGGACGCGCTGCGCGCGGACGGGACGCTGACGCAGGCGGAGAAGCAGTGGCTGGCCGAAGCGGGCAAGGCGCCGAAGCTGACGTGAGCGCGCCCAGCCAACTCCACCTGGAGCGCTTGGCGTACAAGCGTTCCCGCGCACGAAGGTCCACAGTGGTCGCGTTCGCCTCCACTGTGGTCTTCGCGGTCGCGGCCTGGTTGACGATCACCAACGCGCCGGGCTGGCCCAGGGTCCAGGACTCCTTCTTCGACTGGGAGACGGCCAAGAAGTCGTTCCCGGCGCTGCTGGACGGGCTGTGGCTCAACGTCCGCGTGCTCGTCGTGTGCGGAATCCTGATCCTGGTCATCGGCCTGGCGATCGCCGCCCTGCGCACGCTGCGCGGGCCGGTGTGGTTCCCGTTGCGCGCGCTCGCGACCGCCTACGTGGACCTGTTCCGAGGGCTGCCGCTGATCATCTGCCTGTACCTCATCGGTTTCGGCCTTCCTGGCCTGAGGCTGGGCGGCATCCCCAACGACCCGGTCGTGCTGGGCTCGATCGCGCTCGTGCTGGTCTACTCCGCCTACGTGGCCGAGGTCTTCCGCGCGGGCATCGAGTCGATCCACCCCTCGCAGCTGGCGTCGGCGCGCTCGCTCGGGCTGACCCACGCGCAGACGATGCGCATCGTGGTGATGCCGCAGGCGGTCCGGCGCGTGCTCCCACCACTGCTCAACGACTTCGTGGCGTTCCAGAAGGACTGCGGGCTGATCTCCGTGCTCGGCGCGGTGGACGCGGTTCGCGCGGCGCAGATCGAGTCGGCGACGTCCTACAACTTCACCCCGTACGTGGTGGCGGGGTTGCTCTTCGTGCTGCTCGCGGTGCCCTCCAGCCGGTTGGCGGACTGGGCTTCCCGGCGCGCGGCGCGGCGGCAGAACGCGGGAGGCCCCGGTGCTTGAGGTCCGCAACCTGGTGAAGCGCTACGGCACGCACCTGGTGCTCGACGGCGTCGACCTGGACGTCGCCGAGCACGAGGTGGTCGTGCTGATCGGCTCCTCCGGCTCGGGCAAGTCCACGTTGCTCAAATGCGTGAACCTGTTGGAGGACATCGACGACGGCCGGATCGTGCTGGACGGCGTCGACATCTCCGATCCGCGCACGAACCCCGACCACGCGCGGCGCGGCATGGGCATCGTGTTCCAGGCGTTCAACCTGTTCCCGCACCTGAACGTGCTCGACAACGTGATGCTCGCACCGAAGGTCGTGCACAAGGTGCCCGAGGAGCAGGCCCGCGAGCGCGCACTGGAGCTGCTGGCGAAGGTCGGTCTCGAAGAGAAGGCGAAGTCCTACCCCGACCGGCTCTCCGGCGGTCAGCAACAGCGCGTGGCGATCGCGCGCGCCCTGGCTTACGACCCGAAGCTGTTGCTGCTGGACGAGATCACCAGCGCGCTCGACCCGGAACTGGTCGGCGAGGTGCTGACGTTGGTGCGGGAGCTGGCCGCGAGCGGGACGACGTTGCTGATGGCGACGCACGAAATGGGCTTCGCCAAGCAGGTCGCCGATCGCGTCTGCTTCCTCGACGGCGGCGCGCTGATCGAGTCCGGGCCACCGTCCCAGATCCTGGAAGCCCCGGAACACCCTCGTACGCAACAGTTTCTGTCACGAATCATCCAGGCGGGGCGGTTGTAGCTGCCGAATCGGCCCCGGCGGTGCAGGATGGCCTTCCCTAGCCAAGGAGAACAGCACCGAGGAGGCGCGCTGTGACTTCGATCCATCCGCCGGGGCCCGACATCCTCCGCTGGCCGGGGCTCGCCGCTCCCCCGCCCAGCCCGCTGCGCGCGGGCATCGCCGAGCGGCTGTTCCGGCACGCGGTGCGCACGCTGCCGGTCCAGGTCCACTTGCCGGGCGGGCAAGTGCTCGGCGCGGGCGGGCCGGACTCCCCGGTGATGCGGGTGCTGCGGCCGACCACGTTCTTCCACCGGATCGGGCTGGACTCCAAGATCGGCTTCGGCGAGTCCTACATGGCCGGGGACTGGACGAGCACCCGGCTGGCCGATCTGCTGACCCCGTTCGCGCGGCGGATGGCCACGCTCGTTCCCAAGCCGCTGCAAGCGTTTCGCCGCGTGGTGGACCACGAGCAGCCGCAGGAGGAGCACAACACCGTCGACGGCGCGCGCGAGAACATCCACCGCCACTACGACCTGTCCAACGAACTGTTCGCCACGTTCCTGGACGAGACGATGACGTACTCGGCCGCGTGGTTCACCCCGGGCTCGACCGATCTCGCGCAGGCCCAGCGCCGCAAGATCGACGGCATCCTCGACTACGCCGGGGTGCGCGGGGGCACGCGGATGCTGGAGATCGGCACGGGCTGGGGCGAGCTGGCGATCCGGGCGGCACAACGCGGCGCCGAAGTGACGTCGCTGACGTTGTCCGGTGAGCAGAAGTCCTTGGCGGAGCAGCGGATCAGCTCCGCAGGGGTCAACGACAAGGTCGAGGTGCAGCTGCGCGACTACCGGCACGCAGAGGGCCGTTACGACGCGATCGTGTCCGTGGAGATGATCGAGGCGGTTGGCCGTGAGTACTGGCCGATCTACTTCGGCGCGCTGGACCGGTTGCTGGTGCCCGGCGGACGGATCGGGTTGCAGGCCATCACGATGCCGCACGACCGGATGCTCGCCACGCGCAGCACCTACACGTGGATTCACAAGTACGTCTTCCCCGGCGGGCTGCTGCCGTCCTTGCGCGCCATCGAGGACAACCTCGCGCCGACGAGCCTGCGGCTGGTGGAGCAGCGTTCGCTCGGCCCGCACTACGCGCAGACGCTGCGCGAGTGGCAGGAGCGCTTCGCCGAGCGGTGGAAGCAGGTCGCCGAACTCGGCTTCGACTCCACGTTCCGGCGGATGTGGGAGTTCTACCTCGCGTACTGCGAGGCCGGGTTCCGCGCCCGCTACATCGACGTCTGGCAGCTCGGCATCACCAAGACCGCCTGAGCGCGCGCGAGGCCCGGCCGTCACCGTCACGGGGAACGGCCGGGCTCTCGCTCGCGGTGCTCAGAGCTTGACGAGCATCTTGCCGGTGTTGGCCCCGCGCAGCAGGTCGATGAAGGCCGTCGGCGCGTTCTCCAGGCCCTCCACCACGGTCTCGCGCGCGACGATCTTGCCTTCGGCCAGCCAGGCGCCGACCTCGGCGAAGAACTGCTCCTTGAGGTCGCTGTACTCCGCGACGATGAAGCCGCGCATGTTGATGCCCTTGCCGATCGCGGCGAAGAGGTTGTTCGGGCCGCCGGTCAGCTCCGTCGCGTTGTACTGCGAGATCGCCCCGCACAGCGCGAAACGCGCGCCCTTGTTGGAGACGGCGAGCGCGGCCTCCAGGTGGTCGCCGCCGACGTTGTCGAAGTAAACGTCGATGCCCTCCGGAGCGGCCTTCTCCAGCTGCTCCCGCACGGGGCCGTCCTTGTAGTTGAACGCCTCGTCGAAGCCCAGGTCGTCCTTGAGGTGCGCGACCTTCTCCGCGCTACCCGCCGAGCCGATCACCTTCGAGGCCCCGCGCAGCCTGGCGATCTGCCCGACCAGCGCGCCGACCGCGCCCGCAGCGCCGGAGACGAACACGACGTCGCCCTCGCGGAAGTCAGCCGCCTTGAGCAGGCCGGCGTAGGCGGTCAGCCCCGGCATGCCCAGAACGCCGAGAAAAGCACCCAGTGGAGCCAGGTTCGGGTCGACCTTGACCGCGCTCGCCGCGTCCAGAACGGCGAACTCGCGCCAGCCAAGGCTGTGCAGCACGACGTCGCCCACCGCCAGGTCCGGCGACTCCGAGGCGATGACCTCGCCGACCGCGCCGCCTTCGAGCGCCTTGCCCAGTTCGAAGGCGGGGATGTAGGACTTCGTGTCGTTCATCCGGCCGCGCATGTAGGGGTCGACGCTCATCACCAGGTTGCGCACCAGCACCTGACCAGCGCCGACGGCGGGCACCTCGGCCTTGGCCACGGCGAAGTCCGCCGGCGTCGGCCAGCCGTCGGGGCGGGCGGCCAGGCGGATCTCGACACCGTGCTCCGGAAGCGTCATCACGAACTCCTCTGAAAACCTTGTCACCGTAATTCTGTCACCGACTGACAAAAAACATACCATGACACCTTCCGGCTTGCGAGGTGGCACAATCGGGGTGTGACCACCGAGCCAGGACTGCGCGAGCGGAAGAAGCGGCGCACCCGTGCGGCGCTGACCGACGCCGCCCTGGAGCTGTTCTCCGCCAAGGGCTACGACGCGACGAAGGTCGAGGAGATCGCCGCCGCCGTCGAGATCTCCCCGCGCACGTTCTTCCGCTACTTCGACGGCAAGGAGGACGTGGCGCTCGGCCAGCTCTCCGCCATGGACGAGGACGCGATCACCGCGCTCGCCACGCGCCCCGCCGACGAGGCCCCCCTGGTCGCGCTGCGCGCCGCGCACAGCGCCATGCTCGACCGGCTCTACGAGGAGGAGGGCGGATCGGAGCGGTTCAGCGCCACGCACGGCCTCATCGCGCAGAGCCCCACCCTGCTCGCCGCGTCACTGCGCCGCGACGCCGCCACCGAGGACCGCCTGACAGTGATCATCGGTGAGCGCCAGTGCGTCGACCCCGAGCAGGACATCCGCTGCCGCCTGCTGGTCCGCCTGGTCTTCACCAGCGCGCGCCTCGGCGTGGAGACCGCGTGCCGCCGCAACACCTGCGAGCCCGCCCAACTCCGCGCGACCGTCGACCAGGCACTCCGCCTGGCCACCGCGACACTCCCCGCCGAGTGGTCCGCCTGGCACTAGAGCCACGACGGCTGGGCGGACGTCAGGCGGTCACGGTGGGGATGG
>NZ_MUMH01000115.1 GCF_002155965.1 Allokutzneria sp. NRRL B-24872 | reverse complement strand
GGCGACGGCCGTCGCCACCGCGTCCGTGGTCACACCCGCCAGCGCGTACTCGTCGCTCAGTCTCCAATGCGGGTACAACGAGACCCAGTACGACGCGATTTACCTCCATTGCGGCAACCCCAACGTGAGCGTTGAGATCGAGGTCTCCTACCCCTCGCGCCCCAACTACAAATTCTGTACCTCCTACATCACGCCCTACCGCTACTACCTCGGTAGCGCGAGCGCAGTCAACCACGCCTGGTTCAACGGCGTCATCTGCGGAGTCAAGTGATCGGAGGAAGCTTCGGTGACCTGGTTCAACCAGGAAATGGCCGTGTACCGGGGCGAAACGTTTCGCACGAGCCGGTCGGAAGCGGTGGCCGGTCACGTCTGGGTCATCCAGCTCCGTGATCGGGCCTACGCGCAGGACGGCTTCGAACAGCTCGGCGACGTCCGCCTCAAGCAGGTGCCCGTCGCCGAGCTGGACGCCTGGTACCGCGACCGCATGACGGCGACCTGGCGAGGGCAGCCCTTCGCGGTGTCCGGTGTGCACGCCGACCGGGCGAGCGTGGAGTACCTCGGCAGGTCGCCGTCGTGGGCGAGGAGCAACGGGCTGGAGGGCAACCAGCGCGACGGCTTCTGTGGCAAGGTCAACTCCGACGAGCTGACGGACGTCCAGGTCGAGCGCATCGACCACCTGGCTCGGTGGCGGGAGAAGCACGCGGGATGAGCACCCCACGGGCGGCGGGCATCGAGCCGGAGACGATCCTGTGGAAGGCGGTGCACCCCGCGCTCGCGCAGCTCTACCTGGGCAACGTCGCCGTGCCCGGCAAGTTCGAGCCGCACCGCGCGGCCGGAGCCGTCGTGCTGGACGAGGACTTCCCGCAGACGCTCGGCGTCGCTGAGATCGAGGGCTGGCCGACGGGCACGCAGTACGCGCTGCGCTTCCTGGCCCACAGCACGGTGATCTTCGACGGTCACGTCATGGAACTCACCGAACTCGCGGCTGGCACGGAGTTGTGGCGGATCGAGCCCGACGGTGGCCAAGAGCGCGTCGGCGGTTACGTCAACCGCCAGGTCGGCTGGATTCCCACGGGCGACGTCGGTTTCGGGCCCGGACGGTTCTGGAGCGCGCCGGTCGCGCTGCGCACGACCGTTCGCCGCGGACTGCTCGGCCGCTACCGCGACCAGGACTTCGACGTTGACTTCGCCAGCACGCCCGGCTCGGTCCTGCTGCACCCACTGACCGGCGAGGCCGTGCCGTCCGACTTCACCGAGCGGACCCTGGAGGTGCCCGCCGCGGCCGTCTCGGACCTCGGTTTCGCGCGCAAGCTCTGCACCTACCGCGACGCGGAGTTCGAGATCGTCGGAGTCATCGGCGACCACGCCGTGCTGCACTTCGTCGGCGAGGACCACGACGCCGCCCGCCAGCTCGGTCTGTCCGAAGTGGACTTCCGGCAGTGGCGCGCCTTCGTGCACCGCAACGAACTCCACGACATCCGCGACGAGTTCCGGCCACTGAGCTGACATCAGGAATCGCTTGACACGGGCGGGGCGGGACGCCGTTTCGGGCTTTCTTGAAACGGCTCGACGGTAAATCGCAACCCATGTGAACTTCCTGTCGTGAAAACTGGAAACAAGAAAAGGGCGGCCGTCCTCGCCGGACTGGTCGGCATCGCCGGCCTGATCGGCTCGGGCATCGCCTCAGCCGTGCCGCAGCCCGATGCCGCGACCGGCAAGTACTGCGTGATCACGCTGAAGAAGCTCCAGCCGGGCGAGGCCACCTCCAAGGTCACCTCCCGGCGGTGCGGTGACGATCCGGCCGCTTTCGCGAGGGCCAGGAGCGCCGAGACCGCACTTGCCTTCCTGCACGAACACGACAACATGGGCGGCCGCTGGCAGATGTACGCGGGCGACGACGGTCCTTGTGACGCCTCCGGCTACGGCATCGACTGGGTCGGCGCCATCATGCACCACAAGACGTCCTCCATCCTGACCAACAACTGGTGCAACAGCCTCACCCTGTTCCAGAATTCCTACCGGGACCCTTCGGCGGGCTGGGCTTCCATTTCCAAGCCCGGAGAGCTGGCGCCCGGCTGGAATTCGCTGCCGCAGTTCAACGATCGAACGGCCTCCTTCAACATCTACCGTCGCTGACGCGGCAATCTGACCCCTGGGCGCGCGTGACAGTCCGCGTGCCTGGCGTTTGCATGGGTTGGCGGGGGCAGGGATTGACCAGCTGTGCCTCACGGGTCGATAACCGAGGTTGGTGATCGGCACGACGGGGGAGTGATCAGGTGGAGCCCAGCCCCTACTTGGGATTGCTGCCGTTCGCGGAGCAGGACGCGGAGCGGTTTCACGGGCGCGAACGGCTGATCGACTCGCTGGCCGCCGCAGTGGGGCGAGCGGAGCCGGTGGTCGTGGTGGGGCCGCCGGGCTCGGGCAAGACGTCGTTGCTGCGCGCCGGACTGCTCGCGCGGCTGGGCGGCGAGTTCTGCCGGGTGATCACGCCGGGAGCTGAGCCGCTGCGCGAGCTCGACGCGGCGGCGTCGGTGTTGGTGGTGGACCAAGCGGAGGAGCTGTTCACGCAGTGCGCTTCGGCGACGGAGCGCACTGCGTTCCTGCGTGCGCTCGCCGAGCTGGGTAAGCCGGTGATCTTGGCGTTGCGGGCGGACTTCTACGGGTCCGCCGTGGCGCTGCCGGAGTTCGCGGTGTTGTTGCGCCGCAACCAGATTCTGGCCGAGCCGATGACGCGCGACGAGCTGCGCGCCGTGGTTGAAGGGCCGGCGGCCGGACTGGTGCTGGAGGAGGGGCTCGCGGACAGGATCGTCGCCGACTTCGAACACGGGACCTCGCTCGCTCCGCTGTCACACGCGTTGTGGGCGACGTGGTCGCGCCGCACCGAGAATCGGCTGACCGTTGCGGGATATGCGGAAAGCGCCGGAATCGCGGAGTGGGCGGAGCAGGTGCACGCCGACTTGGCGCCAGTCGAACAGGAGGCGGCGCGCCGCGTGCTGGTGCGGCTGGTCAACCTCGGCGAAAGCACCGGGATCACTGTGGAGTTGGCGGTTCTGACTCAGGGACTGCCAGACGTTGAGGTCGCGGAGCGGACCATCGCGCGGTTGGCGGAGGCGCGCCTGCTCGTCGTGCGCGACGGCGCAGCGCGGATCAGCACCGGGCTCTTGGAGGGCGCTTGGCCCAGGCTCGCGGAGTGGCTCGAAGCTGAACGGGACTGGCGGCGCGGGAGCGCGCGGATCGCGGCGGACGCCGAGGACTGGGACCGCGCGGGGCGCACGAAAGCGTTGCTGTACAAGAAAGAACAGCTCAGCGAGGCAAGTAGGCTGGCCGTGTCGGCGCCGAGCCGCGCCACCGATCTGAACGCCGGGACGACCGAGTTCCTGGACCGCTCCTGGCGCCACCACCAGCGAACGCGAAAGGGACGGCGGGCGCTGCTGGCGGTCCTGGTGGTGCTCGCGATCCTCGTGCCGGCCGTCGTGTTCGGCGGGCAGGCCAGTCGCGCCGAAGACCTCGCGTTGGCCAGGTCGCTCGCCTACGAGGCGCACCTGCTCCGCGAACGGGAACCGGGACTGGCCAAGCAGCTCAGCCTGCTCTCCTACGGGATCGACCGCGAGGCAGGTCGGCGCGCGGTGCTCGACAGCCAGGGCACGCCGGGGTTCCTCGGCGACGACAAGGCCGCCACCGCGCTCGCGCAGGACGCCGGGGGCGCGGTACTGGCGATCGCGACGGCTGATGGTGTGACCTTGCGCGGTCGCAACGGTTCTGGGCGCATCGACCGGCTGTCGACGGGGGCCATCGAGGTGGGCCAGGACGGCTCGCTGTTGGTCGCGGTGGACTTCGGCGACGCTCAGCACGGGCACCTGCGGTTCTGGGACATCACCGATCCGGCGCACCCGAGGAAGCGGGCGGACGTGCGGCTGCCCGCCGTGGTCAGCTCCCTCGCGACGCATGGCGACGTCCTCTACGCGGGCACGACGACGGGCACGGTGCTGGTCTGGGACATCGCCGGTCGCGGTGAGCCCAAGCCGCTGCCCTCGTTCGTCGCCGGTACCAAGCTGATCGACTCGCTCGCGGCGGCTCCGCGTGGCGGCCTGCTGGCGGTGTCGGCCACGGATGGCAAGGTCCAGCTCCTGGACGCGGCCGACCCGGGGCGCCTCGCGCAGGTCGCGGCCTTTGACGGCGCCCCGGGCGAGCAGTACGGCTACTCGGTCCGCAAACCCGTGCAGCGCTTGGCTTTCGACCGGACCGGTCGGCTGCTGGCGACGACCTCCGCGCAGCGGACGGGCGGCAATCCGAAGGTGTGGCGGCTGGAGGACCCCCGCGCGCCGAAGCGGATGCCCTACGCCGACGAGTCCTGGGGCTCGTCCGTGCCCTCGCCGTGCTACGACACGATCACCTCGCTGGCGTTCAGCTCGCGCGGTGATCACCTCGTCGTCGGGTGCGGCAAGCAGTGGCAGGTGCTGACGCTGCGGGACGGCTCCGGTGCGACGGTGCTGGCTGCGGGCGCGTCCTCGCCGCGCTCGACGAACGACACCGGGCGGGTCGTCTTCGACCACACCGGCCTGAAGTTGTTGCAGGCCAACGCGACCGGTGTGCACGTGTGGGACGTGGGCAACCCGGGCCAGCCCGGAGCCAAGGGCATTGTGCCGAGGCCGCCCGGGACGGCGGGCGAAATCGCCTACCGGGCTGCGGGCGAGCGGCACCTGATCGCCATGCGCAACGTCGGGACCAGCTCGCTGTGGGAGGTGGGGAACGCGAAGGAGCCGAGGCTGCTGGGCGCGGTCCCCTCGCCGAACATGTTCAACAGCAGCACCATCGCGCTGAGCCGGGACGGTGACCTCCTCGCCGTGCCCGAACTCCACGGCGACGGCAAGTTCGTCGGTGTCGCCCTGCGCTCGACCGGAAGCCTCAACCGCCCACCGCTGGCCATGATCGACGACCTGACCAACGGCATGGCCGAACTCGCCTTCAGCCCGACCGCGCCGCTGTTGGCGGTCTCCGACGTCAGCGGTCTCGCGTCGAGCAACCGCGCTCCGGCGAGCTTGCGGATCTTCGACATCTCCGACCCCGTGCACCCCCGGCAGGTGTCGGCGTTGCCGGTGGAGGCGTGGAATCTGGCGTTCTCGCCGGACGGGCGGTCGCTGACAGCCGTGCTGCACGGGGAGACGGCGGGTTTCCCGTACGACAGGAACGTGGCCAAGCAGCTGCGCGCGTTCGACGTGACCGACCCCGCGCGCCCGACCGAGCTGTGGCGCAGGATGCTGCCGCAAGGGGTCAACACGGAGTTCGCGTACAGCCCGGACGGCGCGCTGTTCGTCGCCCTGGACAATTCCCAGACACTGCGGGTGTGGCGGCTCGTCGACCGGCGCCCAGAGGACACGCCAGTGCTGGCGAAGGTCGGCAACAGCACGAGCGCGGGCAGGCTGGCCTTCAGCCCCGACGGCAAGCGGCTCGCTCTGATCGGCCAGTACACCGAGAGTTCCGACTCCTTCTCGCGCGCGGAGATCTGGGACGTCACCAACCCGAAAACCCCTGTGCGGCAGCTGTATCTGCCGCGGACCACGTCGGGCTTCGGCGACCTGGAGTTCGGTCCGGACGGCACGACGTTGGCCGTCACGCACTCCGGAGTGGGCGTCGTTCTGTGGGACACCGACCTGGAACGCCTGGTCGCGGGCCTGTGCGCGGCGGTGGGCGATCCGATCAGCAGGGAGCAGTGGGAACGCTACCTGCCCGGCCGGGACTACCGGCCACCCTGCTCGTGACGGGCGTCGACCACCGCCGACATCACTTTGGCCGCTTCGACGGCTTGGGCGACGGCGCCGAGGAGTTGGGGCAGCAGGCGCTCTGACTTCGCGGAGCAGACGCCGCCGTCCCGGAGCGCGAGGTCGATGAAGGCCGCCCAGTGCTGTTGTGCGCGTGCCTCGGGTATCCGGAAGTGGCGCTGGGCGCTCCGGGCGATCTGCTCGAGATCCATGCAGATCGGTTGCAGCGCAAGGACGTTCTCCGTTCCCGCCTCGATCCCGCGCAGTGCGGCGGTGAGCTGGGAGGTGGTGCCGAGGACGCGTCGGTTGAGGTCCTCACCGCCGCTGCGCAGCCAGGAGAACACCTGGATCGCGCGGGTTCGGGGCGTGATCGGCCGATCGGCGGCGCGCGCGAACACGTTTGCCACGCCCGAGTTTCCGCTGTCGCGGCTCGCCTGCACGACGCCAGTGCCCGCGACCACGACGGCCGCCACGCACAGCACTGCGACTGCTCGACGACGGGTGGGCAGCTCGCGCGGGTTCAGCGGCAGCGGGAGAGCTGGGGCGCGCTTGCTCAGTCCTGCGAGTGCGGCGACGGCGATCGCGATGAGCGCCGCGCTGACGACGAGCGGGGTGAGGACGAGGGTGAACGCGAGCTCGGTCACCGTGGAGTGCACGCCGCAGGTCGGCTCGACCGTGCGCAGCGGCGGCACGCACCCGTCGACCGAGGTCAGCACCAGCGCTCCGGCGAAGCCGACCACCGCCGCCGTCTCGGCCGCGATCAACGCCACCACGAGCCGGAACGCGCGAACCCGAGTGGAGGCGACGGCGGCCACGGCTGTCCCGGCGACCAGCGCCAAGAAGATCCCTGCCAGGTAGGTCAGCACGAACAGGGCCCCTGTGCCAGACGGCACGGGAAGCCACGTGTGCAGGTAAGCCTGCCAGCCGACGATCATCACACAGGCCAACGCGCCGCCGAGGAGCCCAGGCAGCAGCACCTGCCGTAGCGGCGGCACGCCCGTGCTTCCGACCAGAACAGCTCCGGTGCCGTCGAGCGAGGACTGAAGCCATCGCGGCGTCCCGTCCGGCTGGCGCGAAGCCCACGCCGCCAACGGCACGAGCCACAGCGCCCCCACCGCGGTCAGCAGCAGCACCGGCTCGGAGATCCCCGCCAGCACGGGGAACACCGTCGAGAACGCCCACAGCAGCGGGCCGTACCCGGAGGCTCCCTGACCGAGCCCTGCGGTGAACGCGGACTGGATTTCCGTTGTCCCGTAAGGCCATCCCGACGCGAGCAGGACACCGTCACCGCGCCACCAGACCAGCCACGAGGCCATCGCCAGCCAGGCGGCCCCCAAGGCGGCGACCATGACCAGGCGGCTCGCCGGTCCGCGTCGGCTTGCCGTCCACAACCGGGCGCACTGCTCGATCCACCAGGCCACGACCACGCCCGCCGCGACGACGAGCAGCAACGCCTCGGGATGGGCGGGCATCCACTCGGTGACCGCCGTGCGGTGCAGGAACAGCTCGCCGAAGGCCAACCCGAAGCCGAGCCACAGCCCGGTGAGCGCGCCGGAGGGCGCGGGCCGCGAGGTCCGCGCCGCGTGTTCCACCGCCCGCCACAACGCGAATCCGACCGCTCCGACCGCGAGACCGGCCGGGATCAGCGGCAGCAGTTGCTTCAGCCAGCCGAGAACGGCGCTGTCGCGGGGGAGGAACGGCACGACGTAGGACTCGAGCTGCGCGTTGACCAGGATCGCGGCGACGCCGGTGAGGAACACCGGCAGGGCCCGCACCCCGAACAGCGCTCCGGAATCGGCCAGCGCGGCTCGGCGCAGGTCCACCCGGGGGTGCGTGCGCCACAGCTCCGGGAAGGCCGCCACCAGCCGGCGAGGTCGCCCAGCGGGTTCCTCTGCCCAGGCGCTGCGCTCGGCGCCCCACCGCGTCGCCGCGACATCGGCGTGCACCTCCCGGCTGCGCAGCACGTCCAGCTTCGCCAGGTGGACCAGCGGCACGAGCAGCGCGGCGAGCAGGACGCCGCGCACCATGAACGCGGTGTCGCTGGACCACACCGTGCCGTCGAACAGCGAGACCGCCATCCACACGGTGTAGGGCAACAGCACCAGGCCGACGAAGACCCGCCAGAGCGCGACCGTGGCGTAGGTGAGCGTGATGTCGCCGTGGCGGATGTGTGCCAGTTCGTGCAGCAGCACCGCGCGGAAGTACTCCGGACGCGTCGTCGCGCACACCACCAGGCCACCGGAAAGGCAGACCACCGGGCGACGGTTGCTGCCGAACGCCACCGCAGCGGCTGACCGCGCGAGCGGCTCCACCACGACCTTCGGCGCCCGGCGCAGACCAGCCGTCGCGCTGGCCGCCTCGACCACCCGCAGGATCGCCCCGGAACGGTCGGCCACGTCGAGGGGCACGACGCGGCGGGAGCGCAGCCGCCACGCCGGGAGCGCCAGGAAGACCACCACGGCGCCGACGAGCACCGCGACCGGCCAGGCCGCGGCCGACCACCACGGCAGGCCCGGGGAGAAACGCCGTCCGCACTCCTCGACCTGGGCGAACTGGTCCATGAGCGCGAGTTTGATCTGAAGGATGCCCGCGTCCGGATCGGCGCCGCCCGCCAGCTCGCACACCCGGCTCCCCGCGCCGGAGAGACCTTCGAGGACCACCGACATCAGCGCCCCGCTCGCGGCGATGACCAGCACCATCAGCAGCGCGAAGCGCACCGTGGTGCCCACGCCCATCACCCGCTCCTCGACGGGCACGGGCTCAGCTGCGGTGATCACCACACTCAGTGTCCGGATGCGCATCGCCGGATCAAGAGCGGCGCCCGGATGTGGTGCACACGCCAGGACGATGGGCGAGCTGAAAACGCGGATGAGCCGAATGGCCGACGTTTCTGCCCTGTGTGAAGTCGCTATCTCTCAGCAAGGGATTTCTCTAGTTTCCGAGCGGATTCGCTCACCCCGCGATGTTGCGATCGCTCAACACCTAGGCGGTTTCGTGTCACCTGCGAGAATCAGTCGGCGCTCCCTGCTGGGCACCGCGGCGGTCGGGGGCGCCCTCGCCGTCGTCCCGGGCACCGCGAGCGCGGCCGACACGGTGGCCCTGCCGCCGGTCGACAAGATTCCGGCCAGGGCGCGCCTGGTGGACCACGAGATCGTCGAGCTGGCGGCGCTGCTGCGCGCGGGCAAGATCTCCAGCGTCGAGCTGACCCAGGCCTACCTGGACCGCATCGCCCAGCTCAACGGCCCGTTCGAGGTCTACGGCGACAACGGCCTGTACAACGCCTTCGTCCGGATCGACGCGCCCGCCGCGCTCGCCGCCGCCCGCGCCGCCGACGAACGGCTCAACGCTTTCCGCCGCAAGGGCGAGGCCGTGCCGCTGCTGTGCGGGATTCCCATGGGCATCAAGGAGACCGTGGGCGTCAAGGGCATGGCCTCGCAGAACGGCACCGCGGCCTTCGCGGGCAACCGCGCGCTGCGCGATGCCACCGCCGTCGCCCGGCTGCGCGCGGCCGGAGTCGTGCCGCTGGGACTGACGATGTGCTCGGAGTTCTCCGACACCATCATCGGCACCTTCTCCGGCAACGCCTGGAACCCCGCCATCGTCCCCGGCGGGTCGAGCCAGGGCTCCGGCGTGGCGCCCATCGCCCGGCTCGCCGCTGCCTGCCTCGGTGAGGAGACCGGCGGCAGCATCATCTTCCCGGCCGCGATCAACGGCGCCACCGCGATCAAGCCCTCGCCGGGCCTGGTCTCGGCCGCCGGGGTGATGCCGCTGGTGCCCGGCTACGACGTCGTCGGGCCGATCGCCCGCTCGGCGCGGGACTCGGCACT
Source organism: Allokutzneria sp. NRRL B-24872 (assembly GCF_002155965.1). GTDB lineage: Bacteria > Actinomycetota > Actinomycetes > Mycobacteriales > Pseudonocardiaceae > Allokutzneria. The sequence continues at coordinate 18,625 of NZ_MUMH01000115.1, read as the reverse complement.
GGTGCTGAGCGCCATCCTGGGCCACGACCCGGTCAACGACCCGCAGACGCTGGCCGCGCCGAGCCCGTTCCCGGCCATCCCGACCGTCCCGCGCCCCGGCAGGAAGCCGTTGCAGGGCGTGACGATCGGCATCCCGCAGACCGACTGGATGTACGTCAACTACGAGCTGAAGGCGGGAGTGCCCCCGCAGTCGCTCTACGGCGCGGAGCACCGGCAGATCTTCACCCGGCTCGGCGAGCAGCTGCGTGCGCTGGGCGCGCGGGTCATCGAGTTCCCCGGCCTGGACATGACCGACGCGAAGGTCAATCCCTACGTCGGCTCCTCCGACGTTCTGGACACTGTGGACGGTTCGCCGATCTCGCCGTCCAGCGCGGTGATCCACGCCAACCGGTACGAGGTCCGCTACTCCGAAGCGGTCGGCGAGTTCTGCGCGAGCGGCGTCCCGTCCCCGGCCTCCGTCGCCAAGCTCACCGAGTGGTACGGCCGCCGTTCGCCCACCGAGACCGCGCCCACCTTCGCCAGCGCCGCCCGTGTCCAGGGAGGCATCACCGCCGCCGTGCGCTACGAGGGCGAGCAGCGGCGGCGGACGCTCATCGCCAACTACACCAAGGCTTTGACGAACGCGGGCGTGGACTTCATGCTCGTCATGAGCGTCGCCGACGTCGTGGGCAGGCGCGCGGGGCCCGAGGTGAGCCTGCCGGTGATGCGCGCCTTCTACCAGGTGCCCAACGCGCTGGGCTGGCCCATGGTCAGCTTCCCGGTCGGCTTCGCGCGCGGGCTGCCGGTGTCGGCCCAGTTCTGGGGGCCGCGCTTCGCCGAGCCCGCGATCGTCCAGGCGATGATCGACTACCAGGCGAACCACCCCGAGCACCACACGGCGGCCCCGCTCGACCCGGCCGCGGTCGATCGCAAGAGCACCCCGAAGCCCGCTCCGGTGCCGCCCAACGCGCCGACCAACGATCCCGTCCGCACTGACGAGGTCATCCGCAAGGCGATGGGCCGATGAGCTCGGCACGGCCGCAGGAGCCGTTCTTCACCGTCGCCTTTGGCGTCCCGGTCAACATCTCCCTGCTCGCGCGCAACCCGTCCCCGAAGGACGGCGAGTCCTTCACCGTCGCGTGGCGTGCGAAGATCGGCACTACCGTCCTTCCGTACGACCGCAAGGAACGCAGTTGACCGAAGTACCGTCCACTGTGGACGAGCTTGACCCCCGGCGGGGGAGCGGGAGATCTTGGGCGCCCGACGACGGCCAGCGGCTGCCGGTCGTCGTCGCGCTCCTCTCGCTCACCGCCGGGACCGCGCTGGCGGTGGCCGGTTTGGGCACGGCGAGCGCGAAGTCCTACCTGTGGGGCGTTGGCGTGGCGGCGCTCGGTGTCGGCGTCGCCACGCTCCTCCTGCTGCGGCTGCGGATGCCCGTCCGGGTGGCGATCTGCGTGGTGCTCGCCGCCGCGGTCGTCGCGCTCGGCGTGTGGCTGCCGCACCGCTCGTTGAACGCGGAGTTCGCGGGCGAGAACGTCCAGTGGTCGATGCCCACCGACGGCGAGTTCGTCAGGGCCGTTCTCGGCGGGACTGCCGTGCTGGCGGGCAAGTCGAGCGCGCGCGTCATCTCCCTCGCGGATGGCCGGGAGCTCAACCGCGTCCGCGCAGACCGCGATGACACGTTCGTGCGCGCCGGTGATCGGCTCCTGGTCATCCGTGATCGCTTCGCCATGCTCTACGACGGTGCGGGGAAGCAGGTGTGGCCCACGACGATCTCGGCCGAGCGCGGTGTGGCGGCCGTCGCGGGGATCACCGTGCTGGAGGCCAAGGACCGCGTCTCGGCCGTCGCCGACGACGGCACGGTGCGCTGGTCCCGGCCCGTCGACGAGGCGCGCGCGGCGACCGGTCGCTTCCCGAACGTCGACGTGCTGCCCGTGCACCCGTCCGCAGGCGCCTCTGAGCTGCCCTCGATCGCGGCGCTGCCGGTAGCGGGATCGCGGGACGAGTGGGAGTTCGTGGCACCCGCCTCGCCGGAGCCGGTGTTCCGCGAACGTGGTGGGACCGCTGGCGTGCTCGGCAAGACGATGATCACCTCCACCAGGACCGGCGAGCACTGCGCGTTGCGCACGAGCGCGGGCCCGAGGGATCTCGCGTGCCGGAGCGAAGAGCCGGTCGCGGTGGGCTCGGCCCTGATCTTCTCCAACGGCACCGACGCCTCGGTGATCGAGTTCCCCGGCGAGCCGAAGAAGTTCGAGGACGTCGCCTACTACACCGCACAGGAGGCCCAGCGCAGGTTGGAAGTCGGCGGCGACGGCATGGCTTGGCGCAGTGGACAGCTCGTGCGCGGGTACCCGTCGCTGAACTACCGCAATCCCTGGACGTTCGTCGCCGAGTCGCCCAACACCAACGTGATCGTCGCCCGGCAGTCGGTGGTGGTGCACACCGCGCTGCCCCGCGCGAACCCGCTCGATCCGCGCCTCGGTTACTCGCCGGCGGTCGACGAGGCCGACAGCGATCAGGACTACCGGATCACCGTGCTCGACCAACGGACCGGGCGGGCGACGGGCTCGATCCGGGTGCACGGCGTCGACTCGGTCGAGGTCGTCTCGCCGGGCGTGGCCCTGGTCTCCGCGGACGACAAGATCGCGCTGGTGGGCCGCCCGTAGCCCCGAACTGGATCGACGCGGCGCCCGTCGGGCTGCTAGCGTGCTCGGGTCCGTGAACGACCCGTGGAGGTGAGACCCATGACCGCAGTACGCACGTGGGTGCTCCCTCGCTTCGTCACGGTCCGGCGACCGAAGTAGCTGTCGCCGGGAGCGCCTGGACATCAAGGCACTCCCGAAAGGCGACGAACTCAATGGAATCTGCGCATTCCGCCGGAGCGACGGCGGTGATCACCCGCGTCGCGGAACAGCAGTGGCAGGCCGTGGCGGAGGGCCGCGTGATCGGTCGCGGCGACGCATCGACCAGGCCAGACGGCCGGATCTTCGTCAGCGTCGACTCGTGGCACGGCGAGGTCTTCGACCGGCTCGCCGACGCGATGCTGGCCGATCTGGCGATGCCGCTGCACACGCTCGTCGACGAGGCCGACCTCGACACGACGGCGAGATGGGCGCGGGTCGGCTTCACGATCGCGCGCCGCGAACGCGACTACCTCGTCACCACCGCCCCGGTGGCCACGGCGCTGCCCTCGGGCATGACACTGGTGCCTCCTGGCGAGGTGGTCGCGAGTGCGCCGCAGGACTACGCGCTGACGGACGCCTCCGGGCACTGCGTAGGAGTGGTTCGAGTCACGCTGCGGCGCACGCACGCGCGGATCGGGCTGATCGAGGTCCGGCCCGACGCGCGCCGTCACGGCATCGGTCGTGCACTGCTGACTGAGGTGCTGAAGGCATTGCGCCACAAGGGAGTTGAAACCGCATCGGCCATCGTGGACGAGGCCGACGCGGCAGCAGTGGCGCTGTTCGAGGGCGTTGGCGCCCGCCACACGAGCAGCGACCTGGAACTGGTCAACGAGAGGAGCGCGAACTGATGACGAAGACAGCGGGCGGGATCGAAGTGGAGGGCACCGTCGTGGAGTGCCTGCCCAACGCCAGCTTCCGCGTGGAGCTGGAGAACGGGCACAAGGTGCTCGCGCACATCAGCGGGAAGATCAGGAAGCACTACATCAAGATCGTGCTGCTCGACCGGGTGCTGGTGGAGCTGAGCCCGTACGACCTCACGCGCGGCCGGATCGTCTTCCGGTACCGGTCGTAGCGCCTCACGAGAACCGTGCGCGCAGGTGGGCCAGGTAAGCGTCTGGCCCGCCGTGCGCGCTGTCCTGAGCGCCTGCCCGGGTGATCGACATCGAAGAGCCGGCCAGCCGCACGGTCGTGGTGGCCGCGCGCGCACCGGGAGCCGGTTCGCCGAGGTCGATCACCCGCGCGGCGTCGCCGAACATGGCGCGAGCGGTCGACGCGTCGGCGGCGGGGGTTGATCCGGTGCGGTTGGCGCTGCTCACGTACAGCACGCCAGCGTTGTCCAGCAACGGGATCAGCGGTTCCCAACGCGCGCCGAACAACAACGCGGTCCCGTCCTGGGTGGCCGGAGCCAGCCAGGACGGAGCTGTGGCGCGCACCGGAACCAGCAGCGTCACCAGCTCCTCGCGCAACAACTCGTACGCGATGGACGTGTCCGCGTCGATCGCCGGGAGGAGCTGTCGCCACACCGCGTCGTCGGTGATCCAGACCGCGACGGCCTGGTCGGCAGGACGTCGCTTGGCGAGGTTGACCGCGACGGGTGTGGTGGCCGTGACGACGTGGGTCAGCGGCAACGGGTTGGGCAACACGACCGCGGTTCCGCTGTCGAGCGCGGACCGCGCCGCCTCCAGTGCCGCGCTCATCGGGCCACCGCCCGCATTCCGTCCAGGAACTGGCCGAAGTCCTCGTCGCTGATCACCGCGGAGTTGCGCCGGTACACCTCGGACTTGACCCAGCGCAGCGCCGCGGTGATCTCGTCGCGGTCGAGCGCGACACCGAGCCGTTCGGCGACCGCGCGCACCACCCGAGCACTGGCGAGGTGGGTGAGCACGACCGTCGGGGTGATGCCGAGCAGCGACTGCGGATCGTAGGGCTGGAACGTTTTCGGCCGTACGAAAGGGGTTCCGGTGGAGATCGTGCCGACCCCGCTGCCCACGATCGGCGTGGTCACCGACAGCGGGACCCCGGTCTCGGCCGACACCGCGCGGGCGATCGGCGGCAGCAGCGTGAGATCCGGCGGCGCGCTCCACAACTCGCCTTCGCCGATCAGGTCGGTTTTTCGGTGTGCCAACAGGAACAGCAGCTGCTCGGTCGCGACCATGCCGCTGCGCTCCGCGACGCCCAGCCACGAGCAGGCGGCCACGCGAACGCCGGAGCGCACTGCGGCGAGGGTGTTGGCCAGGCCGAGCCCGAGATCGTTGTGCAGGTGCGACGCGAGCACCACCTCCTCGCTCACCGCGCCGCGCAGCTCCACGAACAGCCGCTCAGCCTGCTCCGGCAGCAGATCGCCCACGGTGTCCGCGACGACCATCACGCCCGCGCCCTCGGCGGTCAGCGTCTCGGAGACCTCGGCGAGCAGCCCCACATCGGCGCGCGGCGCGTCGGCGAAGCAGATGTCCGGGACGACCTCCGGAGCGCAGTCGCGAGCCGCCTTCACCAACTGCGCGACGCGGCTCAACGCCTCGCGCGCGGGGACGTGCGTCATCGCGTCGGCCATCGCGTCCGAGCCGGGCACGACGATCATCACCCGCGCGTGCGGCGCACCGCGCACCGCCGAGCACGCCAGCCGCACGTCCTCCAGCGTGCCCCGGCACACCGCCGCCGGGCTGACCGCTCCGGCGGCTTCGTGCGCCACCCGCCGCGTCGCGTCGAACTCCTCCGCGCACACCGAGGGGAAGCCCGCCGCGAACACCACGTGCCGCGCGCCGTCGTCACCGAAGATCCGCCCCTGCTCGCGGGCCAACCACACCCGGAAGTCCGCGCTCATCACGGTCTTGCCCTGTGCGCCGTCGCGCGGGGATTCCTCCCACAGCACCATCTGCCCGGCCTGCGCCGCCTCGCGCACCACATCGCTCACAACGTCATCTCAACGTGCCGGTGAGGGGGCCGCGCCCGCCAACCGGGTGGGCCACCGTCCACGTTCGAGTGTGACGGAGGCGATGGCGTCGGCCGGGGTTCGCGGTGGCATGCTCACGGCGCGGTGCGCGAAGGGAGCTGGCAAAGGTGATCGCGGTGTGTGCGGGCTCGTTCGACCCGGTGACCGACGGGCACGTGGACGTGATCACGCGGGCGGCGGAGCTGTTCGAGCGCGTCATCGCGTTGGTCGCGGTGAACCCGGCCAAGGTCGGTCGGTTCGCCGTTCCCCAGCGCGTCGCGATGCTGCGCGAGCGGCTGAGCGGGCTCGACGGGGTGGTCGTCGACTCCTGGGACGGCCTGCTCGTGGACTACTGCCGTCAGGCCGGGGAGTGCGTGCTCGTGCGAGGTCTGCGCACCGGGGCGGACGTCGCCGACGAGCTGAAGCTGGCGATGATGAACTCCGCGGTCGGTGGCGTCGAGACCGTTTTCCTGCCGACGACCGTCGGGCTCGGCCACCACTCGTCGACGGTGCTGACCGAAGTCGCCGCGCACCGCGCCGTCGAGCAGCCCTGAGGCTGTCTCGCAGGTCGCCGCGGACCTCATCGTCGGGAACGACCTCGCCGCGCGCTCGTCGGCGACGCCTGTGCCCCGGGTGCGGCTCCATCAGACAGCTCATTTCACGACAGAATGAAAGGTCCCTTGCACACTCGCGCAGGGTTACTAACTTCGGTCGCGAAAATCGTGTCTATCTGGGAAGTGCTGTTGTTCAAGAAGGTGGCAGGCGTCACATTGGCGGCACTCATCGTGACCTCCGCTGTGGCCGTTCCTGCTCAGGCTGAGGGCTTCACGCGGGTCAAGGGGATTTCGGGCCACGGACGCACGCTCACGCTGTGGAAGAACAACAGCAACGGCATGGTGCACGCCCATCTGAGGGGTACGAGGGCCACGGGGATTTCAACCTGAACACGCGCGAATTCCCGGACATCGGTCAGACCATCAACGCCCGGCTCGACAACGGCAAGCAGCTCTACGCGTGATGTTCGGTTTCTGAACGAGGGTGGCGCACATGTGCACCGCCCTCGTTCGCTTCTGACTGCAGCAAACCCTGGCGGGATCGTGACCGGAGCACGCAGCTCAACCAGGTACAGGACAGGTCTTAGGCGTTGGCGCGGAGCAGGCGTTCGTCGGTCTGGGCGCGGACGGTGGCCGAGGACGGGTTCGTCGTGCCGTGCAAGGCTTCCCAGCGAACGTCGTGCAGTGCGGGCCACAGGCTGGCCGCCCACGCGATCTCCTGCTCCAGCACGGTGAACTGGCGCCCGCGAAGCTCCTGGTAAGCCGCCAGGAACGCCTGCGAGCTCTCGATCGGTGGCAGGGTGGCGGGCCCGGTCTTGGGGAACACCGCGCTCGCCGCTCCCACCAACGCCGCCTCGGGCTGCCACGCCAAGCTGTCCCAGTCGTGCACGATCACCACGTCACCGCGGTGCCAACGCAGGTTCTGCGCTTCGAAATCCGCATGGCCCAGCACGCACGGCAGATCGGCCGCGAGCAGCCGCGTGCGGACGCGCCGCGCGGCGGAGACGGCGTAGGCGGGAACGGCGCTCTGATCCCGTGAGTCGAGGAAGCTGATCGCGGGCCACAGCCCGGAATCCCCGTGGTCCCACCGCACCCAGCGCGGATTCGGCAGCGGAGGCCGCACCGCCACGCCAGCCAGACAGCTCATCGACCGGGCGAACACCTCGGCGTAGCGCACGGCGATCTCAGGTGACTCGCCGAGCAGAAGTTCGCCGCCGGGCCGGTAGTGCTCGGCGTGCACGGCCAGTGACTCAACACCAACGACGGGTGTCAACGGCTCTGCGCACGGAAATCCCCGCCGTGCCAAATGGGATTGCACGGCGACGCAGGACGCTGCCCGGTCGTCGTCCGCGCGCGCCTTCACCACCACGTCCCGCCCATCGGCCAGGCGTACCCCGAACACCGCGGAGATCGACCGCTCCGCGAACAGCACGCTGACAGGTGCGCACCCCACCTGGTCCACGCACCAGGACGGCAGCCAGCCCGGCAGATCGTCCACCCTCATGGTGACGACTGTGCCACCGATCGCCGCGCCCGCGGAATCATCGGAAGAAAAACAGGAAGAAATACCGGCGAAAATGTGGAAGTGCCCGCGATTTCGATCTCATGGGCAGGTGACGATTTGATTGACGAGGAGGTCAACAATCGGTAACGTCGCGTTCGTCGACAATCGTGTGATTGCCCGTCGCGAAGAGCGCTCTTCGGTGGCGGTGCTCAGTCCTTTCTCTGTCAATCCTTTCTTTGTCGAAAATGGGGAGACAAGCGTGCGCTCTGGCACTCTGTCCGCTCTTGCCAAGACCACCGCGATCGCGGCGACGGCGCTCGGCATCGCCTTCGCCGTGGCACCCGCCGCCTCCGCGGACGCGGCGAGCCTGACCATCACCCCGGCGAACGGCCTCAGCGACGGCGCCGCCGTCACCGCTGCCGTGTCCGGCTTCGGCGCAGGGGAGGTCGTGCTCGTCCTGGAATGCGCCCAGCCGCAGCCCGGCCTCAACGTCTGCAACTCCGGTGAGCCGGTGCGGTTGACCGCCGACGGCAACGGCAACGCCTCCGGCCGGGTCACCGCCCGCCGCACGTTCACCGGCGTGCGGCTCGACGGCTCGGTCTGGGGCACCGTCGACTGCAAGGCCGCAGCCGGTGGCTGCGGCTTCGCGGCCTCCAACGCGAACCAGTCGGCCCACGCCCAGGCGCGGATCACCTTCAGCTGACGCCGTGCGCACCGTCCGGCCTCTCGCGCGGAGGGGCCGGACGGTCGTGTGTCTACAGTGGACCGGTGGCGAACATCGACGAGTGGTGGCCCCAGCGGGCGATCGAGGTGCTGCTGAAGTCGGGGTGGACGCCGGGGCGCGCCGTGGAGGTCTCCTGCTGGCGCACGGAGCTGGCCGAGCAGGGCTTCGCGATGCACGAGGCGGCGGAGCGGGTTCTCGCCGAGTTCGGCGGGCTGCTGATCGAGGCGGAAGGCGCGGGTGTGCGCCACGGCCGTTGCACCGTCGAGGTGGACCCGACCCTCGGCACGTTCTCGCGCTCGTGGGAGGAGAAGGTCGGCGCCCAGGACCTGTACCCGCTCGGCGAGGTCGACTGGGGACACGCCGTCCTGGCGATCGATGCTGACGGGGCGGTGTTCATGTTGTGGGGACCGGGTTTCACCGCGGTGGGCAAGGGGCGGGACGCGATCATCCGGCTGACCGAGGGCGACTACTGAGCCCGCATCCGCCGCGGTTGTGCCGCGTCGCGTTCAGTCCACCAGCTCCGCCGTGCGCCCCAGTTCGAAGCGCGCGCCGATGCGGTGCCAGAGCTCCACGGACCGCCGGAAAGCGGTGGCCTCGCCGGCGAACCTGCCTCGCGCGCGGGCGACGCATGCGGCTGCCCAGTCGTTCTCCTCGGCGGTGCGCTCGGCCTGCTCCAGCCGTTTCTCCGCGTCGGGCAGCTGGGCGAGCACGGCCAGTTCCGCGCCGACCGCGTTCGCGTACGCTCGGTACCACGGCTGAGTGAATTTCTGGAAAGCGTTGCGCACCAAGCGATCCGCGCCCATCAGGTGTCCACTGTGGATAGCCAGCCGGGCTTCGACGAATGCCGTGGTGGCGGCCAGGCGCCCGGACCGCGCATCGGTCTGGCCGGAGAACTCCAGCGTGCGCGCCCGCCACGGGCCGTGGTCGCCGCGCAAGCCGGTGGCCAGCTCCAGCACCTGAACCGACGGCGTGAGCCACGCCAGCAGCGGTGATCCGGCGGCACGCCATTCCGCGAAGGCCCGTTCGCCGAGTTCGAGGGCGTCGTCGAAGCGGCCGGACAGGGTGAGCGGTGCGAGGTACTTCAGCAGCGAGACGAACGGGTAGTCGCTGTTGACCGGGTCCTGCTCGGTGGCGCGGTCGGCGATGGCCAGTGCTCCCGGCAGGTCACCAACGGCCACCGCGCTGACCGAGACGGAGTGGAAGAGGTCGAACATCTCGATGCCGTCGCCGGGCCGGTGCCGGGCGAGCGCGGGAAGCAGGTCCAGTCGCTCGCGCGCGAGGCGGTAAGCCTCGCGCAGCCGCCCCTCGCGCGCGGCGGCGGCGTTCGCGCTGTCCAAAGCGCCGTGCAGCAGCGTCGGATCGCCCGCTTCGTGCGCGGCCTCGATGGCGACGGCAGGGTCGGCTCCGGCGTGCCACGCCCGGGCGGTGGCGAGCACGGCGGCGTGCTCGCGGTCCTCGACCGGAGCCCGTTCGGCCCGCGCGAGCAGCTCAGTGCGGCGGGCGGAGGGCACCGCGTGGCGGAAGTCGCCGATGAAGCGGGTCGCCAGCGTCACGGCCAACGCCAGCATCACCGCCCGGTCCCGCTCGTCGCCCGCGCGCTCGGCCCCGGCCAGCAACAGGTCGAAGGCGTCGTCGCCGTCAGCGAGCGACTGCGCCGCCTCCGAAGCGCTGCGCAGGTCCCGGACAGCGTCGGTCACGGACGTGGCCCGAGCGGCCGCGGCGCGGTAGTGCGCGCGGGACTCGACGAAGGAGTCTCGGGCGAAGGTGAGGTGGGCCAACGCCCGGCCCAGTCGGTGCGCCTCGGGGTCCGGTTCCTCGGCGGTCCTCGCGAACGCGGCCCGCAGGTCTTCCACCACGTCGTCGTATCGCGCCGCGCCTTCGCCCGCGTTGAGCTTCGTCTCCAGCTCCACGGCGACCCGGCTCGCCCACCCCAGATGCGCGCGCAGGACTTCCGCGCGGTCCTCGTCCCCGGCGAAGTGCTCCAGCGCGAACGCCCGGACCGTCTCCAACAGGCGGTACCGGGTGCTCTCGGTGGCGCGCCGCGCGACCAAGCTCTTCTCCACCAAGCGTCCGATCAGGTGCGCGACCGCGCTGGGCCGCTCGCTGGGCGAGACCGCCGCCACGGCGTCGAGGTCGAAACCCGCGGCGAACACCGCGAGCCGCCGGAACAACGCGGACTCAGCCGGGTCCAGCAGGTCGTAGCTCCAGCCGAGCACATCGCCGAGCGAGTGGTGCCGGGCCTCGCCGCCGCGAGCGCCCACCACCGCCCGCAGCCGGTCGTCGAGCGCCGTGAGCAGCCCGTCGACACCGATCGCGGCGGCTCGCGCTGCCGCCAGCTCGATGGCCAGTGGCAGGCCGTCGAGCCGAGCGCACGCCTCGGTGACCAGCGCGGGAGCTGCCGTGAAGGCGCGGTCGACACCACGGGCGCGTTCGAAGAACAACGTCTCGGCGGCCGAGCCCAACGGCAACGGCGGCACCGGGTGCGCCTGCTCACCCGCGACACCGAGCCGTTCCCGACTGGTCGCCAGGATTCGCAGTCGCCCACCCTTGCGCAACAAGGCTTCGACGAGCACGCCGACCTCGTCCAGCACGTGCTCGCAGTTGTCCAGCACCAGCAGCATCGCCCGCCCGCGCACTCGGTCCGCCACGCTGCCCAGCAGTGGACGCGGGGGACGTTCGACGACACCGAGCGCGTTGGCCGCGGCAGCAACCACCTGGCCGGGCGGCACCGGCACGAGATCGAGGTACACCACTCCGGCAGGGAATCGCGGCGCAACCTCGGTACCCGTCGTGACCGCAAGCCGGGTCTTACCGACCCCGCCCGGCCCGGTGAGCGTCACCAGGCGACTGGACTCCAAGGCCGCGCGCACGGACTCCAGTTCCTCGGCGCGGCCGACGAAACTGGTCCGCGCCTCCGGCAGCGCCGCGTCCTCGGCGCGCGCGCCGAGGAGCACCGCTTCCGCCGCGAGCGCGGCCAGCTGCCGGCGGTCGCTCGCGCCGCACTTGCGCAGCAGCGCCGACACGTGGCTCTCCACCGTGCGCGCCGAGATGTGCAGCCGCCCGGCGATCTGCGCGTTCGTCAGGTGCTCGCCGACAGCCGCTAGCACCTCGGCCTCCCTGGCCGAGACGTCCTCCCATGGCAGCGCGCTCACCACGCACATGATTCCGTACTCGATCCGTGGTTGGCACGGATGTCCGAACGCCTCGCGCGGCGCAGGCTCTTCGCAGCAGACGAGCCGTCCACCAGGAGGAACACCATGCGCCGCGTCATCAACTCCACCTACATCTCCCTCGACGGCGTCATCGAGACCCCGCACCACTGGCCCTCCAGCGGCCCCGACGGCGGCAAGGGCGAGGCCGTGCAGACCGAGCTGCTGCTCTCCTGCGACGCGCTGATCATGGGCAGGCACACCTACGACGGCTTCGCCTCCGTGTGGCCGACGCGCAGCGGAGACCCGGCCAGTGACCACATCAACGCCATGGCCAAGTACGTGGTCTCCTCGACCCTCACCGACCCCGAGTGGAACAACACCACGGTCATCGACGACGACCCGGTGGCCGCGATCGAGAAGCTGAAGAGCCAGCCCGGCAAGAGCATCGTCCAGTACGGCTTCGGCCAGCTCACGCACGCGCTGCTGGAGCACGGCCTGCTGGACGAGATCCACCTGTGGTTCCACCCCCTGCTCGTCCGCAAGGGCGGCCCGCAGGACCTGCTGTTCCGCGAGGGCGCGCTCACCCAGCTCGACCTCGACGCGGTGACCAAGCTCGACTCGGGCATCGTGATCCTCAGCTACCGGGTCCGCTGATGGACCTCCGCCAGTTCGTCAGGAGACTGACCGTTCCGGACGGTGCCACCGTGCCGACCGAGCTGGCCCGCGGCGGTGTGCTCGCACGGGCGCTCACCCGCGCCGACCTCGCCGACGACGTGGCAGGCATCAACGCCAGCCTGGAGCTCATCCTGCAGACCCGGGGCGGCGCTTGGCCGACCGGGCCGGTCACCGAGGAGCACAACTACGTCGACCTCGTGTGGCACGAGTGCGAGTTCCGCGACGGTGGTTCGTACACCTACGTCCTGCGTGACGCGGCGGGCGGGTACCTGGGGTGCTGCTACCTCTACCCGATGGGCGGCCGTACGAAGCTCACCGAGGAACTGCTCGACCACGACGTTGACGTCAGCTGGTGGGTGACCCCGAACGCCTACGAGCTCGGTTTCTACCCGAGGGTCCACGCCGCGCTGAAGCACTGGCTGGCCACCGATCTCCCGTTCCGCACGCCGTTCTTCTCCAACCGGAAGATGCCTTGATGATGCATTTCCTCACGTGAGCGGCAGTCGACAACAAGCAATTCCGCTCATGTTCACGTTGTGCGCTTTGGTGAGAAGTGAAGTGGTAGCGGGAAGAATGCGGGCGGGGTCTAGCTTGCGTGAAGCATCATTTCCTGAACGTATGAGGGGTTTTCGGATGTTTCGCAAGCTCGTGCTCGCCGGGATCGTCGCGGCGAGCTGTGTCCTCGTCGGCTCTCCTGCGTCGGCAGCGCCCGCGATCCCGTGTGCTGACCTTCAGGAGTCGAACGGGGTCAGCGTGAAGTGCGACTACGGCTCCTACGAGGTCACCATCACCTGCACGATGCTGGGGCCGCTTGTCGGTTCGAAGGACTTCCACAGTCCGAAGCGCAATGACGGTCAGTGGACCAAGGCGACCTGTGGGACCGGTTACTACTTCCAGGTGGGGCGCGGCGACCTCGTCTACCCGACCTGGGACCCTCGGGGATAAGTGACATCTCGGGGTGAGTCGCCGGGATTGTCGTCGTCAACGATGATCGGCAGGGAGGTTTGGGGGTCTTGAAGACACCCAAACCTCCGCCGGGACCTCAAGCTCGGCGTAACCGGGTCAGTGCGAGGAGGCGGGCGGTCACGATCGCGAGGCCGGTCGCGGCGATGAGGCCGAGCGCGGCGAGCGAGGTGGGCCAGATGTGGGAGAGGAGCAGGAAGGTCACTCCTCGGCCCCCGGTGAGCAGTTCCAGTGCGCGTGGCAGGAACACCAGCGTGAGCAGCGGCAGCAGCCAGGGGAGGAACCGGAGTGCCGTGTGCCAGGCCGGGGAATTTGCTCGCCCCCGCGCCCAGAGCTGAGCTCTCCGAGCGGCGCGGACGCCGACAACAGCGATCAGCAGGGCGACGGCCAGGACGACGAGGTCGGCGATGAGCGCCAGGGGGAGCCTGTCGCCACCGGGAGGAGCGCCGCGCGTCAGCGCCACCAGGTCCTCCATGATCGCCTCGGTGTCGGCCTCCAAAGGCATGCGGCTGTTGGACATCAGCGCGATGCCGTACCGGCTGTCCGGCAGCACCACCATGCTCGCCGTGGAGGTGAACGAGGAGCCGGTGTGCGCGATCTGACGGGGCTCGCCGTAGACGTCGGGCCGGTCCCACCCGAGGGCGTAGTGCGCGTCGGGGGAACTGATCTCGTGCAGCTCCTCGAGCCTTTTCCTGCGCAGCACAGGGCTTTCGGCGCGGCCGGTGTGCAGCGCGAGCCACTTGGCGAGGTCGACGGCGGTGGTCACGATCCCCGCCGACCCGGCGACGAAGCGGTCGGGCTCCGCCTTCGGCCAAGTGACACCGAGGAACCGGTTGTGCCCGTCGCTGAGGCCGGGAAGCGGATCACGCCAGTTGCCGACCGTCACCGTGGTGGTCATGCCCAAGGGAGCGAACACGCTGCGCGCCAGGTGCTCGGAGAACGGGGCGCCGCCAAGGACCTCCACCACTCGCGCGGCCACCCAGTAGTTGGGGTTGTGGTAGTCGTGCCGCTGCCCGGGCGCGGCGGCCAGGCGCGCTCCCCGCAGCGCGGCCACGGCCTCGCGCAACGAGCGCGGCTGGGGAAGGGCGGCCTCGGGGTAGGTGGTGTCGGACAGGCCGGAGCTGTGGTCGAGCAGCTGGCGGACGGTGATCTGCGCGGACCTGGGGTCGGCGGTGGAGAACTCCGGCAGGTGCCGCGTGACCGGGTCGTCGAGCCGCAGCCGCCCCGCATCGACCAGCTGCATGACCGCGAGCGCCGTGAACGACTTCGACAGCGAGGCGATCCGCATCGGGGTCCGGTCGGTGAGCGGCTCGCCGCGACCGTCCCGGCCGTGGCCGCCGGTGTGCAGCACCTGGCCGTCGCGGACCACGGCGACCGCGACCCCGGGCAGCCGGGTGGGGCCGAGGTTGGCGGCCACGACCTCGGCGATCGCGGCAGCCTCCGGCCTCGCCGTCGCCGTGGGAGCGAGCAGACCGAGGCTCAGTCCCACCAGGACGACGCCGATCACCATGCGCCGCATCAGCTCGTACACGCTCAGGAACTCCTTGATTCCGCAGAAGGGGCTCTTCGGAATCTAGGGCGGGCTCGGCCACCGCACACTGAGGTTTTCCACAAGGATCTGCTGTTGTTTTCCTCAGGTGGGCATTGCCCGGGCGTGGGCGTCGCGCAGCGTGGCCAGCCTTCCCGCCGTGGCGCGGGCGCCGAGCCCCCGCGAGGTCGCGGAGAGGTCGGCGGTGTCGTGGCCGGGATTCGCGCCCAGGGACGGGACCTGCGCCCCGCCGCGCTCGACCAGCACGAGCGCGGTGGCGATGAACCCCTCCATCAACGAGCGCAGGACCAGGTGCGTCGAGCGCTGGTACCGGTCCACGATCGCGTCCACGAACGCCGCGAAGACCGGCATGTCGATCGCCCACTCGTCCGGCTCCGTCGGGCTGATCCCCGTTGGCAGACCGGCGATCGGGGCCAACGCGTCCGCTGAGCGCAGGAACAGCAGGCCGACGCCGTTGGACGGGTTCCACACGTCCTCGTCGCCGACCAGGAAGATCTGGCTCATCGCGTCAGTGGTCGAGGTCGACGATGACCCGGGTCGGCCCGGTGAGCACCGAGACGCGCGGGGGAGTGCGCCGGTTGAGCCCGATGCCGAAGCTGAGGTCGGCTTCGAAGTCCCCGGCCTCGGCGACCTCCTGGACGGCGGTCAGCCCCGGGGTGAGCCGTCGGGGGCCGTCGTAGCGCAGCGCCCTGGCCGGATCGGTGACCTGGAAGGAGTTGTCGGTGGTCGCGCCGTGCAGCGTCAACTGGAGGAAAACCTTGCCCTGCAAGGGAACTGGTGCCCCGGAGCCGTCGCGGGTGACCCGGTCGACGAACGCGTGGTCGTAGGTCGGCGGCGTGCCGTTGAACTCGAAGACGATGCGGTCGTGGCCGGGGTGCGAGGCGACGCGGACCGAGGACAGCACCGCCGCGCCCTCGGGAGCGGCGATCGTGCTGGGGGAGGAGGGAGCGCTGGGGGAGGAAGGAGCGCTGGTCGACGTCGTGCTCGGTGCGGGACTCGGCGCTGGTGGTGCCTGCTGGGTGCAGCCGACCACGACCGACAGGACCGCGAGACACGCCAACGGTCTGCGCCACATGCGCTTCTCCCTTCCTCGGCTTGCCACAGTGGATATCGGGCGAGCCCGGAAACAGTTACGTAGCCCTTTTCGGGTACGGACACGCGAGTACCCACCGGCCGGTGCGCCGGAACATGAGCACAAGTCCCCGTTTTCACGGACACGTGCGTGCGCGCGCGTCCTGTTAGCCTCCGCGAGATCTGCCTGGGGAAGGTTGTGTTGGTGGGAAAGCGATTCCTGTCGTTGGCGGTCGTCGTCGCCATCTCCTCGTCCGTCTGCGCGCCCGTCGCTTCGGCCACCGCGCCGATCACCTGGACAGAGTGCGGGACCGAGTTCAAGGGCCAGTGCGCTCAGCTCGACCTGCCGATCGACTGGGCGGAGCCGGACGGCGAGAAGTTCGGCCTGGCGATCGGTCGCTTGCCCGCGCTGGACCCGGGCAAGCGCATCGGTGTGCTGTTCGTCGGACCTGGAGGTCCTGGGCTCTCCGGGATCGACCGGTACGTCACGGGGCGCCGCATCCCCGACGACAGTCCGCTGCGCCAGTACTTCGACATCGTGACCTACGACCCGCGCGGAGTCTCACGCAGCCACGAGGTCCGGTGCAGCTCGGAGTTGCTGGACCAGCCGCGGTGGGAAGTTCCGAAGAACGAGGCCCAGTTCCAGCGGCTCAAGGACATCAACGCCGCGCTCGCTGCGGACTGCCGCAAGCACACGGGCCCGCTCTTCGACCACGTCGACACGACGAGCGCGGTCCGCGACATCGACGCTGTGCGCGCCGCGCTCGGTGAGGAGCGGATCAGCTTCTACGGGGCCTCCTACGGCACGATGCTGGGCCAGCAGTACGCCGAGTTGTTCCCGCGCAGGCTGCGGGCGAGCGTGCTGGACTCCAACGTGGACCACAGCATCTCCTCGGCCTACGAGTACCTGCGGACCACCGCCGAGGAGCTGGAGCGCTCGCTCGGCGAGTTCGCGCGCTGGTGTGCGAGCACGGCTTCGTGCGCACTACACGGCCGTGACGTCGTGGCCCTCTGGGACGGACTGCACGCCAAGGCGGTCGCGGGGACGCTGATCGATCCGAACAGCGGCCAACCGGTCAAACCGGAGCCGTTGCGCGGCAACCTGGACGCGTGGATGTACACGCCGTCCCGCGACTGGTCCAAGCTGGCCACGTACCTCGCGAGGCTGGACGGGGCGACGGAAGCCCGCACAGTGACCCCTGTCGTGGAGACCAGGGAGTACAGTCACCGGGCGATCTGGTGCTCTGACTTCCGGTGGGACATCAGCGGTTTCGCCGAGTTCGACGCGCACCTGAAGCGGGTGGAGCGCGAGGTCGCGCCGCACGCGAAGCTGTCGCCGTTCTGGACTGACGTGGGCTGGTGCCTCGGCTGGACGGGGCCGGTGAACAACCCGCAGCACAAGCTGAAGATCAAGGACGTTCCCCCGATCCTCCTGACCACCTCGCGCTTCGACGTGGCCGCGCCGCTGTCGTGGAACCAGGCGGTGCACCGGCAGATCCCGGGTTCGGTGCTGCTCCAGTACGACGGGGCCGGGCACGGTCAGCGCGCCAACAGCACGTGCGCGTTGAAGCACATCACCGACTACCTGATCACGTTGGCCACGCCGCCACCGAACACGCACTGCCCGGCCGAGTACCCCGTGGCTCAGACCGGTGGGCCGAGTTCGGCGACGAGCCCGAAGTGATCGCTGCCCCACACCTCGCCGACCGGGCTGGTGAAGGTGCGTTCACACCGCAGGGCACGCAGCGAGGGGCCGCCGCCGTCGGCTCCGCAGCGGATCATCAGGTGGTCGATCCGTCGGTCCAGGTCGTCCTGCCAGCGCGAGCTGATCAGCGGCATGAGCGACGGGGCGAAGGTCGGGCCCGGGAGCGGACCGTTGCACAGCTCCCACACGTCGCGGTAAGCGACGCTGGTGCCCTCCAGGGACTGGAGCCCGCGCCAGAAGCGGACGCTGGCGGCATCCGGCATGGCGTCGAAGTCGCCGCCGAGCACCACGTGCTGGCCCGTCCGCGCGACGATCTCCTCGACGGCACTTGCCGTTCGGACGGCCTGCTGCTCGCGCTCGTGCTCCATGTGCGTCTTGTAGGCCGGCTTGTGGTTGACCAGCAGCAGTGGCAGGTCACTGTACGGCCAGTGGATGTCCGCGATCTGCGCCGCCGCGTGGAAGTCCGCGGTTCGCGCGTTCACCTGGAGGTCGAGTTCGCGCACGGTGCCGATCGGCCACCGGCTCGCCAACGAGATGCCCGAGCCGTCGTGCTCGCGCAAGGAATGGTGCGCGAAGTGAAACTCTTGTCCCAGAAGGTCCGCAGCCATGTCCTGGTGACCGTCGACCACGGCCTCCTGCAACAGCACCACATCTGGTTGCAGGGCGCGGAGACCGTCGGCGAGCACCGGGCGCCTGCGCGGCCAGTCCTCGTGGAGGCCGAGCAGGTTCTGCGTGACCACGCGCATGTCACGACCCTATCGAGACGGATGCGTGCCCGCTGTTCAGCGGGACCGTGAGCTGCAAACGGCCCGTGGAGTCGGCGGTGACCGACTGTCGGTTGGCCGAGGAAATCGTTACTTGATAAGCACTTCCAGCCGTGAAGGTCGGCGGAGTGCTGACGTGCGCCGTGCCGTGACCGCGCAGGCTGAACGCGCGTCCGTCGCGGCGGGCGTCCTCCAGGGCAACGGAGCGGTTTGTAGAAACCTTGTAGTCCCAGACGGAGAAGTCCTTGTCGGCGGTCCGGTAGGAGAAGGTCGGCGCGGTCACCGGAGCTGCGGCGAAGACCTGGTTGGCGCGGCCGACGATGTCCTCCGCGTACACCCGCGCGTTGTTCGCACCGTGCACACCGGAGTGCC
>NZ_MUMH01000114.1 GCF_002155965.1 Allokutzneria sp. NRRL B-24872 | reverse complement strand
GTGGTGCACAGGCCGAGCGCGGCCAGCTCCTCACCGACGTACCGGACCTGCTCCGAGTCCCGGTACGCCGTGACTGAACGACCCGTTCAGTGCGCTCAACGCACTGAACGGGTCGTTCAGTGCGTTAGACGCACCAAACGGGACGTTGGCGGGAGAGGGGTGGGGTGCGCGTGCTCCTGGCCGCGGTGGCCGGGGGGCTGGGTGGTCTTCAAGACCGGCGAACGCCCTTGTCGATCATCGTTAACCGCCTCAAACCCTCGATGCGGTCGGGGTTTGCTGTCGTTGGAGACCGTGTGGCCGGGGGTTGGTGGGTCTTGAAGACCAGCGAACCGGTCGGCGTGCGGGACGCGGCTTAGAGTGCGGGGCATGGCTGACGAGCTGGTGCACCTCTCCGTCGAGCGCGGGGTCGCGACGATCACGCTGGACTCCCCGCACAACCGCAACGCGCTGTCGGCTCAGCTGCGCCGCGAGCTGCGCGCGCACCTGACGACCGCGATCGAGGCCTCCGAAGCCCGGGTGATCGTGCTGGACCACACCGGCACGGTGTTCTGCTCGGGCATGGACCTCAAGGAGTCCAAGGGCGCGGGCTCCTCCGACCAGGGCGTCAACGAGTTCCCTGAGCTGCTGCAGCTCATCTGGGAGAGCCCGACCCCCGTGGTGGCCAAGCTCGCGGGCCCGGCGCGCGCGGGCGGGGTCGGCCTCATCGCCGCCGCTGACATCGCGGTCGCGGCCGAGGACGCGAGCTTCGCCTTCACCGAGGTCCGCATCGGCGTGGTGCCCGCCGTGATCTCGGTGACCGTGCTGCCGAGGCTGCTGCCAAGGGCCGCGCACGAGCTGTTCCTGACCGGCGAGAAGTTCGACGCGGTCAGGGCCGCGCAGATCGGGCTGATCAATTCCGCGGTCCCGGCCGACCGGCTGGACGAGGAGGTGCGCCGCTACACCGGCATGCTCGCACTCGGCGCTCCGCAGGCGCTGGCCGCCACCAAGCAGATGCTGCGCAGGCACCCGGTGAGCATGGCCGACGACTTCGCCGCGATGCTGGAGCTCTCCGCCAAGCACTTCGCTGGCGAAGAGGGCCAGGAGGGAATCGCCTCCTTCCTGCAGAAACGCCCCGCCTCCTGGGTGCCCCAGGACTGAGGCGCAGCGCGGGGGCCGACTCGGTCCCCGCGCGCACCCCTGGACAACTTGTTATAGTTGTATGCAAACAAGGGGTGATCTTGATGCAGCAACCGACGACGAACCGCCGCCACATGACGCTCGCCGTTGGCGTCCCGCTCGCCGCGTTCGCACTGCTGGTGCTCGTCCAGTGGCTGTTCACCGACGTGCCGCTGAACGCGGCCGACGTGGGCACACTGGGGTTCAAGCTGGGCCTCGCCGCCGCGTTCGGCGCCTTCGAGGTCTGGGCCTTCCGCGGCACCTCGACCAACTCCCGCTGGGCGCCGAGCTACTCCGCCATCGGCACGGGAGTCGTCGGGAGCGGCTACGCCCTGTACCTCGCGGGCGACCCGCTCCCGTTCTTGGCGAAGCTGGCGGTGGGGTTGGTGGTCGCGATCGCCTTGACAGCACTGGTTGTCCTCATCGGGCGCGAGGTCGAGTTCGACGACGCGGACAGGTCCGCGCGCATCGACCTGGAGCCGGGCGAGGTCGCGACGTGGAGCAGGACCTCCACCATGAAGTGGCCCGCGCTGGCCTTCGTCCTCGTGCCCGGAATCCTGTTCGCGTACCTGGTGTTCTCCAGTCGTGCCTGGTCGGTACTGCCCGCGCTGATCCTGCCCTCCCTCGCGCTCGCGTTCCTGGTGTCCTTCCGGATCAGGGTCGACATCAACGGTTTGTCGGTGTGGCCGACGCTGCTGCGCTGGCCCCGCAAGCGAATCCGGCTGGAGCAGATCGAGTCCGCGACGGTGCGCCGAGCGGGCGACACGTTCGCGATGTACCTGCGCACCGGGGAAACCCTTGTCGTGAAACAGAAAAACGGCACGGAGTACACCATCAGCGTCAACGACGCGCACACCGCGGCCGCACTGCTGAACACGCTCGCCGCACGCGCCGAAGCGAGGTAGGCCAATGCACTCGCCGAAGTTCGCTCGCAGGCTCCTGCTGGCCCTCGCGGCTCCGCTGCTCGCGCTGGGCGCCACGTGGCTGATGTGGTCCGCACTCGCCGACCGACTGCCCGACCGGCTAGCCACGCACTTCGGCCCCAGCGGCGACGCCGACGGGTTCATGGCCAAGGACGGATTCCTGCTGAAGACCGGCCCGCTGATCGGCGTTCTGGGGATCGCGCTCGTCGTCATGGTCGTGGCGATGCGGCGCAACCCGCACGGCCAGCGCTTCGCGGTCACGTGCAGCTTCGCGTTGAGCGCCCTCTTCGGCCTGATGCACATGCAGATCCTGTGGGGCAACGCCGACGCGACCGACGCCTCGACGGTGGTGCTGTCGTGGTGGACCCTGCTGCTGGTGCTGGTCGCCGCCCCGATCGCGGGCGCACTGGGCTACGTGCTGGCCGGGCACGTCCCCGCGCCCGAGCGCACGGAGCCGTTGCCGGAGGACGCCCCGCGCATCCCGCTGGCCGCGACCGAGCGCGCGAGCTGGAGCCAGACGATCACGACGCCGCTGTGCCTGCTCGGCGGCGGAGTGCTGTTCTTCGTCGGCGCGGGCCTCGGCGCCACGCTCGCCTGGCCCGCGATGATCGCGATCCTGCCCGCGCTGCTGCTGTTCCTCTCTGCCTCGGTCAGGGTGATCGTGAACGGCACGGGCATGACGGTGCGGCCGTCGCTGATCAGCTGGCCGCGCAAGCGGATCGCGCTGGTGGAGATCGCGGTCGTGCACGTCAAGAAGATCCGGCCGTTCAGGGACTTCGGCGGCTGGGGCTATCGGTTCAACGGAGCGGCCTCGGGCGTCGTGCTGCGCGCGGGGGATGCGATCGTGGTCGAGCTGACCAACGGCTCGGAGTTCGTCGTCACCGTCGACGACGCGCACACCGCGGCCGCACTGCTGAACTCGCTCGCCGAGCGGGCGAGAACCGGGGACTGACCATGTTGATCAGGATCGACCCGTCCTCCTCCGTGCCGCTCGGCGACCAGGTCGCCGCGTCGGTGCGCGGCGGGATCGCCGACGGCGCGGTCAAGGCGGGCGACCGGCTGCCGCCAGCGCGCGAGCTGGCGGAGTCGCTCGGCATCAACCTGCACACGGTCCTGCGCGGCTACCAGCAACTGCGCGACGAGGGCCTGATCGAGCTGCGGCGCGGACGGGGCGCGGTGGTCGCCGACGGTGCGACCGACCAGCGCGCCGAGCTGATCCGGCTCACCAGGGAACTGGTCACGACCGCGCGGCGGCTGGGCCTGGCCGAGGCGGAAGTGCTGGAGATGGTCCGCGTGGAGCTCAGTTCGCGGTGAGCCGCAGCACGAGCCTCGGGTTGGCCTCCGCCGCGTCCTCCAGCACGTCGCGCACCCGGCCGTAGGCGTCCGGGTCCTCCTCGGCGAGGACGTGGTGGTCGGTCCACACCAGCACGTGGTTTCCGACCGGGAGCCAGGAGAGGTCGACCAGGCAGTCGTAGAGCGCGTCGAGGTTCCGTCCGAAGTAGGACGGGAACGACATGGCTTTGGCGATCGCGTCGATCGCCGTGCTCTTGGAGTTGACGGTAGAGCCGTCGACCACGTGCCTGGTGGTCATTGCCTCACCTCGCTGGAAACAGTCATCGGGACGTGTCGACGACGACAAAGCTCTTGTAGTGGTCGGCGGTGTAGTAGACCTCACCGGTCTGCCCGGTGACCAACCGGCGGGCGCCCCTGGTGCTCTCGCCCGGCGTGACGACGGTGAACTCGCGGTAGTAGCCCTTGGCCTTGCCCGGCAGGACGCCCTCGCGGTTGAAGAAGTCCACGTTGTCGTTCTTCGGGTACTTGTACGGGCCCCCGGCGCGGATCGCGTCCCAGGTGGTCGCGGTCTCCTTCGGCAGCCCGCTCAACGGGCACACCTTCAGCCCGCTGGCCGCGCCCGCGACCTTGGACTGCGACGCCGCGACGCACCCACCACCCGATGCGGGGTCCGAGCCGGAGAACAGGTCCTTGCCCAACCACCCGAGCACGACCAGCGCGACGAGCCCGACCAGAGCGGCGGTGATCCGCCTGCGGGGGCTCATGCGCGGTCCTCCCGCTGGCGGCGGGCGGCGCCCAGCGCGGCGGAGACGCGGTCGACCGAGCGGTCGATGCCGAGCGCGACACCCCAGCAGACCGGCAGCAGCACGGCCATGACGAGGACGAACTGGAACGGGAACCAGAGCCCGACCACCCAGAACTCCACGCCGTCCCACCAGGAGACCAGCCAGTCAAACACGGGGAGAACCATACGCCCAGCACGTGGAGTGATCGGCGTCACGGGCACCATCGGAGCCGCGGCGCTAGGTTTCGACCATGTTCGCCGTGTACGCCGACGCCCCGCACCCCGACGACCCCCTTGCCGGCCTGGTGGTCGGCGAGCGCCCCGAACCGCAGGTCCCGGACGGCTGGGTGGCGGTCACGGTGCGCGCGGCCAGCCTGAACATGCACGACCTGTGGACGCTGCGCGGGGTCGGCATCAAGGCGGAGCGCTTCCCGATGATCCTCGGCTGCGACGCCGCCGGGGTGCTCGCGGACGGCTCCGAGGTGGTGGTGCACTCCGTGATCACCTCGCCCGGGTGGACCGGCGAGGAGACCCTGGACCCCAGGCGCAGCCTGCTCACCGAGGTGCACCAGGGCGCCTTCGCCGAGACCGTGGTGGTGCCGAGGGCCAACGTGCTGCCCAAGCCCGCGTCGATGGGCTTCGCCGACGCCGCCTGCCTGAGCACGGCGTGGCTGACGGCCTACCGGATGCTGTTCGTGAAGTCCGAGCTGCGGCCCGGCCAGACGATGCTCGTGCAGGGCGCATCCGGCGGGGTGGCCACCGCGCTCATCCAGCTCGGGCGCGCGGCCGGGCTGCGGGTGTGGGCGACCGGGCGCAGCGAGGCCAAGCGCGCGCTGGCCGCCGAGCTGGGCGCGCACGCGACCTTCGAGTCCGGGGCGCGGCTGCCGGAGAAGGTGGACGGCGTCTTCGAGACGGTCGGCGAGGCCACCTGGAACCACTCGATGCGCAGCCTCAAGCCCGGCGGCGTGATCGTCTGCTCCGGCTCCACCACCGGCGGCAACCCGCCCGCCGACCTCCAGCGGCTGTTCTTCCTGCAACTGCGCGTCGTGGGCTCGACCATGGGCACCCGCGCCGAGCTGGCCGACCTGATCTCCTTCATGGACGTGGCCGGGCTGCGGCCGAGCATCGGCGCCGAGCTGCCGATGGAGCGGGCGCGGGAGGGCTTCGAGGCGATGCTCGGCGGGGACACCGCCGGCAAGATCGTCTTCACCCGTTGACGGCGGTGTTACCGCGCGGTTGAAACGTCTATGAAGCCCGTTGGGTTTCCGCAGAAACGGCTAGACTCGCGCTGCCCCTCACGGGGTGCACGTCATGAGAAACAAGGGTGCCCGTAACAAAAACCACTGCTGGACCGCATGGGGGCGGTCCGTCGCGTTTCACACGGACACATCCTCGTTCCGGTCCGGCGCGCTGAAGTAATCGAGGAAGTGGGGGCTTCCGCATGATGCGAGTCGGCTACATCACCGGAGACAGACCCGCGGCGTCGTGGATCTACACGCTCAACGGCGATCTCTACGGTCTGAACATCGTCGACGTCTGGTACGACGCGGCAGCGGCTCTGGCACAGTCGCCCCGTTCTGACGTCGACGTCTGGCTCGTCGACCACGACGCGATCGCCGGTCACTGGGAGGCTTTCGACCGGCACCGCGAACGGGACGGCAGGTCCGTCCCCGTCATCGTGGTCTGCGCGAGCGAGGACGACGTGGCCCGCACCCTGCGCCGCAGGGTCAACGCGGTGCTGACCGAGCCCGTAGGGGCCTGGGACGTGCTGTGCGCGGTGTCCGCGGCGGCCAGCGGCGAGTTGTTCATCTCGCCGCGCATGCTGCGCCAGTACAGCCAGGAGATCATCCACCTCCTCTCGCCGAGCAACCAGCGGCCGGAGGAGGAGCTCACCGATCGGGAGACCGAAGTGCTCCGCCTGCTGGCGGAGGGCATGTCGAACTCCAGGATCGCGGCCTACCTGCACATCTCCAGCGCCACCGTGGGCACGCACGTGCTCAGCATCCGGCGCAAGCTGCAGGCGGCCAACCGCACCGAAGCGGTCGTCCAGGCATACCGCATGGGCCTGGTCACCAACCGCTCCGTGCTCGAGCCGAGCGCGATGTAACAACAGCAGGGCGCACGTGTCGGCCCGGCGGCCACCTCGGGGGAGGTCAACCGCCGGGCCTTCGCTCGTTCAGACACCGCCGCGCAGCAGGTCCAGCAGCACCTCGGCGGGTTGGGCGCCCGCGACTCCTCGACGGCCCACCACGAACGTCGGCACCGAGCGCACGCCGATCGCGATCCCCTCCGCCAGCTCCGCCCGCACGGCGTCGGCCGAGCCGGAGAGGTCCACGCCCGGCAGCCCCGCATCGGCCGCCAGAGCCGTCAGCGTGGCCCGGTCACCGAGGTTGGCGCCCTCCACGAAGTAGCCGCGGAAGAGCCGTTCCTGGACCGCGTCCTGCACTCCCGCCTCCGCGGCGAGGGCGAGCACGCGGTGCGCGTCGAGGGTGTTCGCCCGGACCGCGCGGTCGAGGCGGTACGCCAGCCCGACCTCCGCCGCTGTCGCGGTGACCCCGGCCATCATCCGCGCGGCCTGCTCCGCCCCGCCGAACTTCTCCGCCATGGCCTCGTCGAGCGGGCGGCCGTCGCTGCTGGCCTCCGGGTCGAGCTGGAACGGCCGCCAGCGCACGTCGACGTCCTCACCGCCCTCGGCGCGCCAGAGCTCCAGCGCCTGTTCGAGCCGGCGCTTGCCGATGTAGCACCAGGGGCAGACGATGTCGGACCACACCTCAACTCGCATGCCAGCGGCAACGCTCAGCTCTGGGCGACTGTTCCGCCCTGTGCCACGGTCACCAGCTTCTCCGCGCGCTCGGCCCACCGGTCCGGCAGGTGCGGCACGACGGGCGGGATGCGCTCGGCCAGCTCGCGGGCGCCGTGGGTGAAGGCGAACAGCGTCGCCACCGACACGTCGTGGTCCGGGCGGTCCAGCAGTTCGACGGAGTCGCCCGCACTGACCTCCCCGGCCTGCTCCACCGCGAGGTACGGCCCCGGCCGGCCGACCTCGGTGAACTCCTTGATCAGCTTAGGGTGGTCCCAGAAGCCCGCGAACACCACGCAGGGCGAGCGCGGCCCGGTCACCCGCAGCACGGCCCCGCCGACCCGCCACC
The DNA here is from genome assembly GCF_002155965.1 of Allokutzneria sp. NRRL B-24872. Taxonomy (GTDB): domain Bacteria; phylum Actinomycetota; class Actinomycetes; order Mycobacteriales; family Pseudonocardiaceae; genus Allokutzneria. The sequence goes on along the minus strand of NZ_MUMH01000114.1, from coordinate 27,126 downwards.
GCTCCCCGATGATCGCGGCGCTGGCGTCGAAGCCGGACAGCGTCAGGTTCTCCCCCGCGTTGCCGGGGACCAGGTCCTTGCCCAGGCGCTCGGACCAGTACGCCAGGTCCTCCAGCTGGTAGGCGTAAGCCGCCTGGAACCACGCCCCGTGCACCGCGAGGTCGACGACGGTGTCCCCGGCGACGCCCTCGGCGGTGAACATCGTCGGCCCCTCGGTCGGCCGTTTGTCCATCCCGGACTTCTTCTTGCGACCCGTCCACGCGGCGGTGCTGACCACCGCGAGGTTCACTGACTCGACACGCCCCAGCTTCATGTGATGAACGTAGCGCTGTACTTCCCGAGCTGTTCAACTACTTTTCGCGCCTGGATCTGTGATGCGCAACGCTGCGCATGGAGGGAGAAGGCATGACTACAGCAGGCCCCCGGGGAGGTCGGAGTGTGTTCCGACGCAAGCCGGTGGAACAGATCGCCTCGGAGCACGAGGGCGAGCTGTCGCGTTCCCTCGGGCTCTGGCAGCTCACCGCGATCGGCGTCGGCGGCATCATCGGCGCGGGGATCTTCTCCCTCGCCGGGGCCGTCGCGAACAAGACCGCGGGTCCGGCGGTGCTCATCTCGTTCCTGATCGCGGGCGTGGCCAGCGCCGCGGCGGCCTTCGCCTACGCGGAGTTCGCCGGGCTGATCCCCAAGGCGGGTTCGGCATACACCTACGGCTACGCGGTGCTCGGCGAGATCGTCGGCTGGTTCATCGGCTGGGACCTGTTGCTGGAGTACACCGCGATCGTGGCGGTGGTGGCCATCGGCATCTCCGGCTACTTCACGAAGCTGCTGGGCTTCCTGAACATCGACCTGCCGCAGTGGATGCTCGGCGCGCCGGGCACCGAGCCGGAGGGCGTCGCCGCCGGCACGTACTCGGTGAACCTCTTCGCCGTGCTGCTGTGCCTGCTGATCGCGTGGATTCTCACGCTGGGCATGAAGAACGCGGCCCGCTTCGAGACCGCGCTGGTGTGGCTCAAGGTCGGCGTGGTGGTCCTGGTGATCGCGGTCGGCTTCTTCTACATCGACACCGGCAACTACACCGACTTCTTCCCGTTCGGCTTCACCGGAGCGGTGACCGGCGCGGCGACGGTGTTCTTCGCGGTCTTCGGCTACGACGCGATGAGCACGGCGGCCGAGGAGTCCAAGGACTCGCAGAAGCACATGCCCAAGGCGATCATCTACTCGCTGGCCATCTCGATGGTGCTCTACGTGCTGGCCTGTCTGGTGCTCACCGGCATGATCCCGTTCGCCAAGATCGACGGTGAGGCGGCGTTCGCCGACGCCTTCGCGCAGGTCGGCCTCCCGCTGATCGGCACGATCATCGCGGTCGGGGCGATCCTGGGCATCCTGACGGTGATGTTCACCTTCATGATGGGCGTGACCAGGGTCGGGTACTCGATGAGCCGCGACGGGCTGCTGCCCAAGTGGTTCGCCAAGACCCACCCGGTGCGCAAGGTGCCGACCAGGATCACCTGGATCGTCGGTGTCGCCTCGGCGTTCATCGCGGGCTTCCTCAACATCAACGAGGCCGCCGAGCTGACCAACATCGGCATCCTGCTGGCCTTCGTGGTGGTGTGCATCGCCGTCATCGTGCTCCGCTACCGCCAGCCCGACCTGCCGCGCAGCTTCCGCTGCCCCGGCATGCCGGTGGTGCCGCTGATCGGCATCGCGTTCTCGATCTGGCTGATCACCTTCCTGCAGTGGGAGACCTGGCTGCGCTTCGCGGCCTGGTTCGGCATCGGCCTGGTGATCTACTTCGCGTACTCCTACCGCAAGTCCGAGCTCAACAAGTCCACTCAGGACTGATCGCGGTACCGACGGCGAGCCCGGGACAACGCGTCCCGGGCCTCGCCGTCCAGGAGGGCCACCAACTCCGCGGCGGACAGCTCCCGGCCGAGCGAGTAGCCCTGCCCCGCCCACAGCGACATCGCCTCCACGTCCCCGGCCCGGTTCGCCGCGGCCCGCACCGGCTTCGTCAGGTGGTGCAGCTGCGGGTAGGCCGAAGGCGCGTCCGCGTCGTGCTCGGTCATGAAGCGGTTGACCAGCCCGCGCGCGGGGCGGCCGGTGAAGGCCCGGGTGAACTCCGTCGGCCTGTTCCCCTCCGCGAGCACCGCGCGGTAGGCCAACGCGGTCCCGGCTTCCGGACAGCGCAGGAAGGCCGTTCCCAGTTGCGCCGCAACGGCTCCAGCCGTCAACACCGCCGCGACGTCCGCGCCGTGCATCAGGCCGCCGGTGGCGATCACGGGCACGTCCACGGCTTCCAGGACCAAGCGCAGAGCGGTGAGCAACCCGTAGCTCGGCCCACCGTCCGCTGAGCCGTCGTCGGTGAAGAGCCCGCGATGCGCTCCGGCGTCGGCTCCCTGCACGCACAGCGCATCGGCTCCAGCGTCGACCGCGATGCAGGCCTCCGCAGGGGTGGTCACGGTGACGACGACCTGAATCCCGTTGTCCCGCAAGCGCCGCACGGTCGCGGGCTCCGGGCAGCCGAAGGTGAAGGACACCACCGGCACCCGCTCCCGGACGACCAGGTCGAGCTTGGCCGCGTAGTCGTCGTCGTCCCAGCGCGGCTCGTCGAGGGTCACCTCGTACCGCGCGGCGTCGGCGCGCAGCGACTCCCGGTAGGGGCGCAGGTCCGCCTCGCTCTCCGGGCCGGGCACGAAGAGGTTGACGCCAAAGGGATGCGGCCCCAGTTCCCGCGTTCTGGCGATGTGCCCGGCGACTGACTCCGCAGGCAGGTAGCCGGCCGCGAGGAAGCCGAGGCCGCCCGCCGAACCGACCGCTGTGACCAGCTCCGGAGTGGACACCCAGCCCGCCATGGGCGCCGCGATGACCGGCACGCGCAAGTCCGCCAACATCCTTCGGACCCTAGACTCCGGTCACCGCCCCGGGTGGGCGAATGCCGCGCACGCCACAGCTACTGGCCGCGCCACCACCTGGCCAGCGCGTGCCGCCAGCCCTGGGGCGGCGGAGCCTGCGGCGGCGGGGGCTGCGGCACGGAACTGGGCGTCAGGCGAGCCCACGACGGGACGGAGACCGTGCCCGCGGAGTCAGCGCGCACCGGCGTGAATTTGACCGGCAGCGCGGTCAGCGACCGGAAGAACGGGCTCGGTCGCCACGTCAGGTCCTCCGTGGGCACCGCGAGGCGCAGGTCGGGCAGCCGGTCCAGCAGCTTCTCGATCGCGATCGAGGCGATCAGCCGCGCGGTCCCCTGCACGGGGCAGGCATGCGGTCCGGCTCCCCACGACAGGTGCGCCCGGTTGCCCGCGCGGTGTCCACCGTGGACGGTCGGGTCGGTGTTCGCGGCGGCGTAGCCGATCAGCACCGGCTGGTCGGCGGGCAGCATCGCCCCGCCCACGTTCACCTGGTGCGTGGGGAAGGTGACCGAGAGGTTGGTCATCGGCGGATCGGTCCACAGCACCTCGTCGAGGGCGTCCTCGATCTGCATGCTGCCCCCGGCCAGGTCACCGGCGAAGCGGTCGTCGGAGAGCAGCAGCCGCAGCGCGTTCGAGGTCAGGTTCGCCTGGTGCTGGGTCACCGCGCCCAGGATGATGAACAGCTGGTGCAGCATCTCGTCGTCGGACAGCCGCGCCGGGTGCTGCATCATCCACGAGGTCACGTCCTGGCCGGGCTCGCGCCGCTTCAGCGCCACCAGCTCGGTCAGCGCGCGCGTCAGGTCGACGTTGGCCTGCTCGGCCTCGACCACGTCCACCACCCGGCTCATCCCGCTGACCAGCCGGTCGCCCAGCTCGGTCGAGCAGCCGTGCAGGTAGTTGAACACCCACAGCGGCAGCGCGAGCGCGTAGTCGGCGAGCAGGTTCACCTCGCCCTTGGCGGCGAAGCGGCCGATCAGCATCTCGGCGGTGGCCTCGACGTGCGCCCTGATCATGTTCGGGTCGACCCTGGCGTAGGCGTCGCTGATCACCCGGCGCAGCCGCGCGTGCGCGTCGCCGTCGCTCATCAGGCAGGTCGGCCGGTAGCCCATGACCGGCAGCACCGGGGAGTCCGGCGGCATCGTGGCCTGCCACCGCCTGCCGTCCCTGATGAACGTGCCGGGGCTGCGCAGCACCTCCAGTGCCGCGTCGTAGCCCAGCACGAGCGTGGCGTTCACCCCCGGCGCCAGCTCGACCGGCGCGGTCTGGCCCCGCTCGCGCAGGCGCTCGTAGACCGCGTTCGGGTCGGCGGTGAACTCCGGCCCGTACAGCGGCTCCCGGTCCCCGGAGAAGGGGCAGCCCGGCCGGTCCTGGGTGTCGTCGGGGGAATGAGAGCTCACGCGCGCACTCCTGATCTCCTGCGATGCCTGCTGGGATCTGCTGTTCGGCCCGGGGTCACTGCCCGCGCCACCACCGGATGATCGCGTGCCGCCAGCGCTGCCCGACCGCGGTGGGCAGCGGGGCCGCGTGCCGTGCCGGTGCGCGGACGGCGGGCAGCTGGGTGGTCTCCGGCGCCGTCTCGACCGGGCGCACAGCGGTGAAGGTGACCGGCAGCCCGGACAGCGCGCGCAGGAACGGCGACTCCCGCCACGGCAGGTCCTCGACCGGGACGCCGAGCGCCAGGTCGGGCAACCGGTCCAGCAGCTTCTCGATCGCGATCGAGGCGACCATCCGCGCCTGCCCCTGCACCGGGCACGCGTGCGGACCGGCGCCCCACGCCAGGTGCGCGCGGTTGCCGGAGCGGTGCTCCTCGCCGAACTCCGGATCGGTGTTCGCCGCCGCGTAGCTGATCACCACGGGCTGGTGCGCGGGCAGCCGCCGCCCGGCCAGCAGCACCTCGCGCTCCGGGTAGCTGGCGGAGAGGTTGGCCACCGGCGGATCGGTCCACAGCACCTCGTCGAGCGCGTCCTCGATCCGCATGCTGCCCCCGGCCACGTACCCGGCGAAGCGGTGGTCGGAGAGCAGCAGCCGCAGCGCGTTGGCGATCAGGTTCGCCTCGGGCTCGGTTCCCGCGCCCAGCATCAGGAACAGCTGGTGCAGGATCTCCTCGTCGGTCAGCGCGGCGGGGTGCGCCATCATCCAGGACGCCATGTCCTGCGCGGGTTCGGCCCGCTTGAGCGCGATCAGCTCCAGCAGCGCGGTGGTCAGCCGCTCGTTCGCCTGCTCCGGATCGCGCATGTCCACGATGTCGCGCATGCCGGTGACCATGCGCTCGCCGACGTCCTTGGGGCAGCCGTGCAGGAAGGTGAACACCCACAGCGGCAGCGCCACGGCGTACTCGGTGAGCAGGTCGGCCGAACCGCGCTGGGCGAACTGGTTGATCAGCATGTCCGCGGTGGCCTCGACGTGCGCGCGGACCTTGTTCGGGTCCACCCGCGCCACGCTGTCGGTGATCACCCCGCGGAAGCGCGCGTGCTCGGAGCCGTCGGTCATCAGGCAGTTCGGCCGGTAGGACATCACCGGCAGCACCGGGCAGTCCTCCGGCACCGTCTCCGCCCAGCGGCGGCCGTCCCTGGGGAAGTCGCCGGGATTGCGCAGCACCTCCAGTGCGGCCTCGTAGCCGACCACCAGCGTGGCGGGCACCCCCGGCGCCAGCTCGACCGGCGCGATCTGCCCGTTGGCCCGCAACCGCTCGTAGACGCGGGCCGGGTTCGCGGTGAACTCCGGTCCGTACAACGGCGTCCGGTGCCCGGTGACGGGGCAGCCGCCCGTGCCGAGGTCGTTGCCTGCGGGTGCTGAGTTCACGCGTACTCCCGTACCGGACGACGGAGGAGGTGTTCCACGAGCGCGATCAGTGCGTGGGTCGACGACACCCGGTCGCGGGCGTCGCAGGTGACGAGCGGGGTCTCCGGGAGCAGGTCGAGCGCCTCGCGCAGCTCGTGCTCCGGAAACTTCGGCGCGTCGTCGAAGTCGTTGACCGCGACCGCGTAGGGCAGCCCCAGCTCCTCCAGCAGGCCCATGATGTCGAAGGAGGCGTCGAGCCTGCGGGTGTCGGCCAGCACCAGCGCGCCGAGGGCCCCGGTGGCGATGTCCTTCCACAGCTGCTTGAAGCGGTGCTGGCCGGGCGCGCCGAACAGGTAGAGCACCAGCTGGTCGTTCAGCGTGAGCCTGCCGAAGTCCATGGCCACGGTCGTGGTGCTCTTGCCCCTGGCGCCGGTGAGGTCGTCGACGTGCTCGCCCGCCTGCGTCATCGTCTCCTCGGTCCGCAGCGGGCGGATCTCGGAGAGGGTGCCGACGAAGGTGGTCTTGCCGACCGCGAAGTGCCCGACGACGAGCAGCTTCACCGAGGTGCGCACGGTGTTGCGGACGTAGATCCCGCCGGACGAGCTGCCCTCAGACGAGCGCGCGAAGGCCATCGAGCACATCCTTGAGCAGCTTGAGGTCGGGACCGCCGCGCGCCGGGGACTCGGAGGTGACGGCGAGGTGCCCGCTGTCGACGAGGTCGGACAGCAGCACCTTGGTGACGCTGACCGGCAGACCGAGGTGCGCGGCGGCCTCGGCGACCGAGAGCGCGCCGCCGCTGCACAGCTGCATGGCGCGGCGCTTCTCCGGGCTCAGCCCGGCGAGCTGGTCCTTGACCACCGACACCAGGGTGACCAGGTCGAAGGTGTTGCGGGTCGGGTGAGCGCGGCCGCCGGTCACCACGTGCGGCCGCACCAACGCCCGTTCCCGGCGGTCCGGGGTCATGCCCGGCTACCGATGCCCTGTCGCGGAGGGCTTGTCAGCTCCTTGCCGAGCCGCTGCACCAGCTCCTGCAACCGGAAGGACACGGCCTCCATGTCGACCCGGTCGGTGGCCGAGACCGCAAGGTAGGCGCCCGGTCCCGCCGCGACGAGGAAGACGTAGCCGCCCGCGAACTCGTTGACCGTCTGCTGCCAGCCGCTGATCTCGCCGCCGCAGAACTCCGCGGTGCTGCGGGCCAGCGCCTGCAGGCCCGACATGGCCGCGGCGTGCCGGTCGGCGTCGTCCCTGCTGATCGTCTGCGAGTGGGCCATCAGCAGCCCGTCGGCGGAGAGCAGGATCGCGTGCAGTGTCTCCGGCATCTGCAACGCGTTGTCGAGCATCCAGCCCAGCTTGTTGTTCGTCGGTTCGGTCATTCCTGGGGGCTCCCCTCAGCGACGGGCGGCACGGCACGCCCGGAACGGGTACCGCGCTGCCAGGCTCCCAGTCCGGACGTGGTCCTGGACGCCGGGCGGATCGGCAACGGTGTTGTCTGGGCCGCGACCTCGGGCGGGGCCTCGCGGCGGCGGCGCTTGGGCAGCCCGCCAGCGGTGCGCTCCTGCTCCTGCTCGGTGCCGGGCTCCTCCTGGCGGCCGTGGCGGGGCGAGCTGGGGTGCGGCAGCACGGTGGCGTGGGTCTCGCGCGCCTCGGGGCGCTTCACCACGGGCTCCGGCAGCGGAACCCTGGTCAGCAGCGCGGTCGGCAGGAAGATCACCGCGCGCACGCCGCCGTAGGGCGAACGGGTGTCGACGGAGACGGAGAAGCCGTAGCGCGCGGCGAGCAGGCCGATCACCGCGAAGCCGACCTGGGGCGGGTCGCCGAGGCGGTTGATGTCCTGGCCCGCGCGGCCGGAGAGCTGCTCGGCGGCGTGCCGCAGCTCGTCGTTGTTCATGCCGACGCCCGCGTCGTCGATGACGATCGCCAGGCCGTTGTGCGCCTGCTGGAAGTTGACCTGCACCGAGGCGATCGGCGGCGAGTGCCGCGCGCCGTTGTCCAGCAGTTCGGCGACGGTGAGCACGACCGGCTCGACCGCGCGGCTGACCACGGCGACGTCGACCTGGGTGGAGACCTGGACGCGGAGGTAGTCGCGGATGCGCGAGGTGGCGCCGCGGACCACGTCGCTGATCGAGGAGGCGGAGCGCTGCTGGCCCGGCCACGACCCGCAGAGCACGGCCGTGGCCTGCGCGCGCCGACCGAGCTGGGAGTTCATGTGGTCGATGGTCATCAGGCCGCCGAGCACGGTGGGGTTGTCGTGCTCCTCCTGCATCGCCGAGATCGCCAGCTGCTGCTCGTTGGCGAGGCTCTGCACCGCGCGCATCATCGCCTTGACGGCGGTGCGCGCCGACTGCTCGCCCCGGTCCTTGGCCTGGCGCATGGACTCGGCGAACAGCTCCAGCACCACCTGGTGCGCTCCGGCGACCGCGGGGTGCAGCGGGCCGGGCACCTCCTCCTGCCGGTGGTCGGCCGTCGCCGCCAGCGCGGGCAGGCGGGTGGAGACGAGGTGCGCCTCCTCCTCGACCCGGGCGCGGGCCGTGGCCTCCAGCTCGGTGTTGCGCACGCGCAAGCGGTTGGCGATGCCGTGCTGGCGGGCCAGCAGGACGACCACGACGAGCCCGAACGCCACCGCGACCCATAACGCGGCCGCAAGTACTTCTTGCCCCATCAGATCCTCACGGGTCGACAGCGACTCAGGACAACGACTCAGACAACAGCACCGCAAAGCGCACGGAGGCAGTGGATCGCCAGTGAGACCGCGTGTTTTCGGGTGATCACCGGTCGGCCTACCCTATCGGGTGCATCTCCAAGATCATCAACAGTCGATTCGCCGCACAATGCGGTGAATCCGCCCCCACGCTGCGACGTCGGCGTTTCCCGGCGCAGCACGCGGGCGATCTTCGAATACTTCTCGCCTTTCCGGCTGGGCGAAATGGTGCCAATTCACGCAGGTGGACTGGCGGGAAATCACCCGAAATCATGACGGTCCACCCGGTTCAGCGAAGCCGCTCCCCGGACCCGCCCGAATCAGCGCGATCCCCCTTCCCACTAGGCCGTTCGCGTGATCGTTTGGGCAATCACGGGCGCCGGGGCAACCCAACGCGGCTCCTCGCCGTCTCCCACGCAAGGCACACCCTCCACCCTGTTCGCAGCGTTTGCATGCACGCGCGCGGAGGTCCGGGGACGGCCTTCATCCACTACGACGGCGGCGACCGGACTGTCGGGGGCCGGCCGCCGCCGTCACTCTCGGCGCGCCCCACACCATGACCGGGGGGTCTGACAAAAACGGCCGGGAGGAGACTGGTCGGACCGCACGTCACCAGATCGTGCGACCCGCTCCCCCGGAGGCACCGTGACCGAACCCTCGTTCACCCTGGACACCGCGATCGCGCTCGCCACCCGCGCCCACGAAGGGCAGCTCGACAAGGCCGGGCAGCCCTACATCAAGCACCCGCTGCGGGTGATGGACAACGTCGAGGGCACCGCGCACCGGATGGCCGCCGTGCTGCACGACGTCATCGAGGACACCCCCTTCACCGCCGACGACCTGCGCGCGGCGGGCTGCCCCGAGGGCGTGGTCACCGCCGTCATCGCGCTGAGCCACCTGCCGGGCGAGCCGATGGCCGACTACCTCGCCCGCGCCGCCGCCGACCCGATCGCCCTCGTGGTCAAGCGCGCCGACATCGCCGACAACAGCGGGCCGCTCCGGCTGAACCAGCTCGACGAGCCGACCCGGGAGCGCCTGCGGCTCAAGTACGCCGCCGCGCTGCGACTGCTCGCCGAGTACGAGGCCGCGAACTCCGCCTGACGGGTTCGCCGAGTGGACCTGTTCGGCGCGGCCGGGCACGGCGCATCCTCGCCGCATGTTCATGTGGAGGAGCGTGCGCCCCTCGGTCCCGGCAAGGGTCCTCGGCGCCACCAGCTTCGGCGCGATCGCGCTGGTCATCGCGTTCCTGTTGTGGGACAACGAGGTCCCGACCGCCGTTGTGCTGCTGCCGTGCGCCGTCCTCGCGCTGCGCCACGGCCGCCGCGGCGTCTACGTCAGCGACCGCGGTGTGCGCGTGCGCCGCGTCCTGAGCACGCGGACGCTGCGCTGGGCGGAGCTGCACGCCGTCACCAGCAGGCCGGACGGGCTCCGCGCGCTGCGCACCCGTCGCACCGTCCTGTGGTTGGAACCGTTGCGCGGCAACCCTTTCCCCACGCCCATCCGCTACCGGCCGCACTCCGACCGCACCACCTACGACCGCGCGGTGGCCCTGCTCGACACCCGGGCCTGAAAGCAAACCGCCCCCGCCCCAGCCGGGGTCGAGGGCGGTTCTCCTTGCGGCAGAACTACTTCTTGGACTTCTTGTCGCCCGCCTCATCGGTGGACAGCGCAGCCACGAACGCCTCCTGCGGCACCTCGACGCGGCCAAAGACCAACACAGCATGCGCTTCTTGCCGAACCCGACCAGAGCACTACTTCTTGGACTTCTTGTCCCCAGCCTCATCGGTGGACAGCGCAGCCACGAACGCCTCCTGCGGCACCTCGACGCGGCCGACCATCTTCATCCGCTTCTTGCCTTCCTTCTGCTTCTCCAGCAGCTTGCGCTTACGGGTGATGTCACCGCCGTAGCACTTGGCGAGCACGTCCTTGCGGATGGCGCGGATGTTCTCGCGGGCGATGACCCTGGACCCGATCGCGGCCTGGATCGGCACCTCGAACTGCTGGCGCGGGATCAGCTCGCGCAGCTTGCTGGTCATCCGGGTGCCGTAGGCGTAGGCGGCGTCGCGGTGCACGATCGCGCTGAAGGCGTCGACCGGCTCGCCCTGCAACAGGATGTCCACCTTGACCAGCTGCGAGGCCTGCTCGCCCGCCTCCTCGTAGTCCAGCGAGGCGTAGCCGCGGGTGCGCGACTTCAGCGCGTCGAAGAAGTCGTAGATGATCTCCGCGAGCGGCATCGTGTAGCGCAGCTCGGTGCGGTCCTCCGACAGGTACTCCATGCCGCCGAGCTGACCGCGCCTGCTCTGGCACAGCTCCATGATCGCGCCGACGTACTCCGCAGGCGAGATGATGGTGCACTTGGTGATCGGCTCGTGGATCTCGGAGATCTTCCCGTCCGGCCAGTCGGAGGGGTTGGTGACCACGTGCTCGGTCTCGTCCTCCATCACCACGCGGAACACCACGTTCGGCGCGGTGGAGATGAGGTCGAGGCCGAACTCGCGCTCCAGCCGGTCGCGGGTGATCTCCAGGTGCAGCAGGCCGAGGAAGCCGCAGCGGAAGCCGAAGCCCAGCGCGGCCGAGGTCTCCGGCTCGTAGGTCAGCGCGGCGTCGTTGAGCTGGAGCTTGTCCAGCGCCTCGCGCAGCTCCGGGTAGTCCGAGCCGTCCATCGGGTACAGGCCCGCGTAGACCATCGGCCGGGGCTCGCGGTAGCCGCGCAGCGCCTCGGTGGCCCCGCGCTTCTCCGAGGTCACGGTGTCGCCGACCTTGGACTGGCGGACGTCCTTCACGCCGGTGATCAGGTAGCCCACCTCGCCGACGCCGAGGCCGACGCTGGCCTTGGGCTCCGGCGAGACGATGCCCACCTCCAGCAGCTCGTGCGTGGCACCGGTGGACATCATCTTGATCCGCTGACGCGGGGTGATCTTGCCGTCCATCACGCGGATGTAGGTCACCACGCCGCGGTAGGTGTCGTAGACCGAGTCGAAGATCATCGCGCGCGGCGGGGCCTCGCTGTCGCCCTTGGGCGCCGGGATCAGCCGGACCGCCTCGTCGAGCAGCTCGCGGACGCCGAAGCCGGTCTTGGCCGAGACCCGCAGCACCTCCTCGGGCTCGCAGCCGATGATGTGCGCGAGTTCCTTGGCGTACTTGTCCGGGTCGGCGGCGGGCAGGTCGATCTTGTTGAGCACCGGCACGATGGTGAGGTCGTTCTCCAGCGCCAGGTAGAGGTTCGCCAGCGTCTGCGCCTCGATCCCCTGCGCCGCGTCGACCAGCAGGATCGCGCCCTCGCACGCCTCGAGCGCCCGGGAGACCTCGTAGGTGAAGTCCACGTGGCCGGGGGTGTCGATCAGGTGCAGCACGTGCTCGGTGTCGCCGACCTTCCACGGCAGCCGCACGTTCTGCGCCTTGATCGTGATGCCGCGCTCGCGCTCGATGTCCATGCGGTCCAGGTACTGGGCCCGCATGGCCCGCTCCTCGACAACGCCGGTCAGCTGGAGCATCCGGTCGGCCAGCGTCGACTTGCCGTGGTCGATGTGCGCGATGATGCAGAAGTTCCGGATCAGTTCCGGGTCGGTGAACGTCTTGTCCGCGAACGAGCTCATGCGGCGACCTCGCAGTGCTCGGCGGTCGTCAGGGCAGCTGCGCTCTCGGAACCGCGCAGGGAGTTCGTTCGCTTCACTCGGAGTCCTCGCTGGCTATGGGTGACACCCCATGGTCCCATGTCGGTGACGATGCCCGGCACACGTCCGGGACAACCCTGATGCGGCCTCAGTCACCAGGCGCTTGGCTTGGGCCCATGAACAGCGTGGCGACCAGCGAACCCGGCACCCTGTCCGCCCTGTTCGAACCGAGGACGGCGCGGGCGGAGCGCCGCCTGGTCGAACACGCTCGGTTGCGGCCCGGTGACGCGGTGCTCGTGCTGGGCGCGGGGACGGGGACCGGCCTGCGCGCGGCGGGCGAGCTCGTGCCGAGGGGCGTGGCGATCGGGGTCGACCCGTCGCCGGAGGCGCTGCGCGGGTGCGCCGCGCGCTGCCCGGAGCTGGTCAGCGACGGGCAGGTGCGGCTGCGCCCCGGGACCGCCGAGCGCACCGGCCTCGGCGACCGCTGCGTCGACGTGGCGATCTCCACCGACACCGTGCACCTGTGGCCCGACATCGCCGCGGGCTTCGCCGAGCTGCACCGCGTGCTGCGCCCCGGCGGCTCGCTGCTGCTGTCCGTGCGCCGGTCGAGGCTGCGCTGCAAGCCGCTCGACCTGAGACTGCTCGCCAGCAACGCCGGTTTCGCCGAGGTGATCATGCGACTCGGCTCGTTGCGCCCGTTCTCCGCGCGGCGCTTCGAACTCCTCGCCCGCAAGCCCTAGGCGAACGCGAGCACCGCGCGCCAGTGCAGCCGCCACGACAGCCGCACCTGCGAGCGGCGGGTCACCGCGTAGGCGTCCCACACCGTGTAGCCAGCACTCATCACGCCGATCGAACAACCGTGTTGCAGCAACAGGAAATAGCCGGTGTGCAGCACGGAACTGAGCCCCATCCCGAGCACTGCGGCGAAGCCGAGCGGCGGACCGTCGAGCGCGATCACGACGGCGAACGGCAGGTAGATCACGGCCGAGGCCGACCACTGGCGCGCGCCGAGCTCACCTGCTATAAATCTGATATCACTTTGCTAGGCAGCGCCCAGGGGAGGCCGCATGTCCGACCAACTCGTCCACACGCCGTCCGAGATCGCCGCGAGCAGGCCGACGCCGAAGATCCGCGAGACGGACGGCAACCGCCTGCCGGGCGTGCCGATGTTCCTGGCGGGCTTCGTGCTGCTGCTCGCGGGCGCCGCACAGGTCGTGCTCGCCGCCAAGACCGGCACCTCCGCGTTCCTCTTCACCGGCATCGGCACCGCGATCGTCGCCGCCGTCCTGATGGCCGGGCTGGTCATGGTCGCCCCGGGCCAGGCGCGGGTGCTCCAGGTGCTCGGCCGCTACACGGGAACGATCCGCTCCGACGGCCTGCAGTGGGTGAACCCGATCTCCACCAAGACCCCGGTGTCGACCAGGATTCGCAACCACGAGACCACGGCGCTGAAGGTCAACGACGCCGACGGCAACCCGGTGGAGATCGCCGCGGTGGTCGTGTGGCAGGTCAACGACACCGCGCAGGCCATGTTCGAGGTGGACAACTTCGTCGACTTCGTCCAGGTGCAGACCGAGACCGCGGTGCGCCACATCGCCACCAGCTACCCCTACGACAACCACGGCGAGACCGGGCTGTCGCTGCGCGAGAACGCCGACGAGATCACCGAGCGGCTCTCCGCCGAGGTCGCCGCGCGCGTCACCTCCGCAGGCGTGAACGTGATCGAGTCGCGGATCACCCACCTCGCCTACGCGCCGGAGATCGCGCACTCGATGCTCCAGCGGCAGCAGGCGAGCGCGATGGTGGCGGCGCGCCAGCGGATCGTGGAGGGCGCGGTCGGCATGGTCGAGCTGGCGCTGGACCGGCTGGCCGAGCGCGATGTCGTCGACCTCGACGAGGAGCGCAAGGCGGCCATGGTCAGCAACCTGCTCGTGGTGCTCTGCGGTGACCGCTCGACCCAGCCCATCGTGAACACCGGGTCGCTCTACCACTAGGACGTCGTCGTGGCTGAACGCAAGAGCGTCCTGCTCCGGCTGGACCCGGCGGTGCACGACGCGCTCACGAAATGGGCCAACGACGAGCTGCGCAGCGCCAACGCGCAGATCGAGTTCCTGCTCCGGCGGGCGCTCACCGAGGCGGGGCGAATGCCGGACAAGGCAGCGAAGCCCGCCCGCCGGGGGCGCCCGCCCAAACACCCACCCGAGACCGAGTAGCCGTTTAGCGAGAACACGAGAACGGCTCCTTGCTTTGGCGCAGAAGGGTTTCTGGCCCTAGGTTCCGAATTCTCCAACCTCGGGAGAGAACTCGTGAAGCCACTTCTCGCCGCCCTGCTCGTCCTGCTCCCGGCCGCGTGGACACCAACGGCCGCCGCGTCGACCTCCGACACGGCGTGCACGTCGTCCGCGCGGCCGGTCGTGTTGCTGCACGGCACCTTCAGCGACAGCAAGAGCACCTGGAGGGAACTGACCGACGCGCTCAAGAAGGACGGCCGCTGCGCCCACGCGCTCGACTACGGCGGCAGGGGCAAGCGCCCGGTCGCGCAATCGGCGGGCGAGGTGTCCGCCTTCGTCGACGAGGTGCTCCGCAGGACCGGCGCGGCCACCGTCGACCTCGTCGGCTACAGCCAGGGCGCGGTTCTCGCGCGGTACTACGCGAAGAACCTCGGTGGTGCCGCCAAAGCCGGTTCGCTGATCGGCATCGCGCCGCCGAACCACGGCCTGCCGCCCGGTGACATGCCGGACTGGTTGGCCAAGGACTGCCCCGCCTGCGTCGACCAGGTGGCTGGCTCGCCGTTCATGAAGGCGCTCAACGAGGGCGGCGACCTGGTCGGGGCGCTCCGCTACACGACCATCGCCTCCGAGCACGACGGCCTGCTGGGCCTGGCCACCCAGGCGCTGACCGGCCCGGCCGACCGAGTGTCCAATGTGGTCGTTCAGGACCGCTGCCCGCTGGACTTCACCGGCCACGGCCAGATGACGCACGCGTGGACCACCGTGAAGTGGGTCGTCAACGCGCTGCGCAACAACGGGCTGGCGGACCCGGCGTTCACACCCTGCTGAGCAGCACGGCGGCCGATCGGCGGAGTGACAGGAAAAAGTGACCTCGCTTACATTTCCCTGAAGTTACTCGCGAGTTCACCGCAAGTCTCAACGGGGAGACGACATGCGACTGCTGCGCGCCCTGCTCTGCGCCGCCCTTCTCGCCACAGCCACGACGGTTCTCGCGGCGGGTACCGCCACCGCGGCGCCCGCCGCGTGCCAATCCAGCAAGCGACCGGTCATCCTGCTGCACGGGACCTTCAAGAAGTCCGGGAGCACGTGGGACGTCCTGGCACCCGAACTGAGCCGAGGCGGGTGGTGCCATTACGCCCTCGACTACGGCAACGGCGGGCTGAACCCGATCGCCCAGTCCGCCCGCGAACTGGCCGCCTACGTGGACCAGGTGCTCGCGGCCACCGGAGCGTCCAAAGTGGACATCGTCGGCTACAGCCAGGGCGGCATGATGCCGCGCCAGTACCTGAAGTACCTCGGCGGCTCGGCGAAGGTGAACTCGGTGATCGGCATCGCGCCGTCCAACCACGGCACCACCCAGCCGCTGGCGAAGCTGCTCGGCGTGACCTTCTGCCCGGCGTGCGAGGACCAGTCGGCCGGATCGTCGTTCCTGCGCTCGCTCAACGACGGCGGCGACCTCGTTGGCTCGGTGAAGTACACGACCATCGCCACGCGCTACGAACTGATCGTGACGCCGTACCAGAGCCAGGCCCTGTCCGGCCCCCGCGACCGCGTGACCAACGTCGTGCTCCAGGACACCTGCCCCGGGCACTTCACCGAGCACCTGCTGATCCCGCACTCCCGGCCCGCCACGCAGTGGGTGATCAACGCGTTGCAGCGCGGCGGTGTCGCCGACCCCGGCTTCCGCCCGCAGTGCTGATCACGCTCCCAGCACGACCTTCCAGCCCAGGCTGAGCACCAGGGCCGCGACAACGGTCAGGAACACCTTGCGGACGAACTCCGAGCCCCGGCGCACGGCCATCCGCGCGCCGAGTACGGAGCCCGCGAGGTTGCACAGCGCCATCGACAGGCCGATCCCCCACAGCACCTGCCCGGCGGGCACGAAGTAGCAGAGCCCGCCGAGGTTGGTCGCGGTGTTGATCACCTTGGCCGTGGCCGACGCGCGCACGAACGCGAAGCCGACCAGGCCCACCAACAGGAACACCAGGAACGAGCCGGTCCCGGGTCCGGCGAGCCCGTCCCAGAAGCCGATCACCACGCCGCCGCCCAGCATCACCATCAGTTGGCGCACGCGGGAGAGCCGTTCCGCGTCCTCGGCGCCGAAGCCCGGCCTGCGCCAGGTGTAGAGGCCGACCCCGACCAGCGCGCACAGGACGACCACGTTCAGCACGCCCGGCGGCAGCATGTCGGCGAACGCCGCTCCAGCGACGGAACCGCCGAACGCGAGCACCGCCGTCGGCGCGGTGCTCCGCCAGTCGATCTTCGTGCGGCGGACGTAGGTGCCAACGGCGGCCGCCGTGCCGACGAACGAGGAGAGCTTGCTCGTGGCGAGCGAGTGGATCGGAGCGCCGCCCGGCATCACCAGGAGCATCGCGGGCAGTTGGACGAGACCGCCCCCGCCGACGATCGCGTCGATGGCACCGGCGAGGAAGGCGGCGGTGCACAGGAAGGCCAGCGCGGCGACGGAGACACCGGCGAAGCCGGGCAGGTCCAGGGTTGTGAACACCGGCGAACGTTAGGCAGGCACCCGTGCAACAAAACAACGCTTACCAGGAGGAAAGCGCTCTCACATTGCTCCGAACGGCAGCTGTTGGTGACCAAGCTCACCGCCGAATGTGAGGGTGCTGCTGCCGCACACCCTCTCGTTGGAGGAGCACGTGCCCACCGCTCGAAGAACTGCCGCGCTGGCCGTCACGGCCGCGCTCACCCTCCCGCTCACCACGGCTGCGCAACCGGCCGACCACCTCAACGCCGGGCTGCCGGTGGAGGCCAGGGTGCACGCCCTGCTCGGCCGGATGACGTTGGAGGAGAAGATCGGCCAGATGACCCAGATCCGGGTCGGCAAGCTCCGGGGCGACTGCGACGCGGTTCCGGGACCGCTGCGCGAGGACTGCATGAAGCCGGTGCTCGTGGACGCCAAGGTCGGCTCGATCCTCTCCGGCGGCGGCGACGTCCCGGCCCCGGACCCCAGCCCGAAGGCATGGGCGGAGATGACCAACGCCATCCAGAAGTACGCGCTGGACAACAACCGGCTCAAGATCCCCGTGCTCTACGGCGCCGACGGCGTGCACGGGCACAGCAACGTGGTGACCGCAACGATGTTCCCGCACCAGATCGGCCTCGGCGCGACCTGGAACCCCGAGCTGATCGAGCGCGCGGGCGCGGCGACCGGGCAGGCGATGCGCGCGACCGGCGTGTTCTGGAACTTCGCCCCGGTCTCCGATATCGCGAGGGACACCCGGTGGGGCCGCTACTACGAGACCTACAGCGAGGACCCGCACCTGGCGGGAACCCTTGCGGCGTCAGCGGTTCGGGGCATGCAGGCCGATGACGGCAAGACCGCTCGGCTCGCCGCGACCGCGAAGCACTTCGCCGGGTACTCCGAGCCCAAGGGCGGCCACGACCGCGCGCCCGCGTTCCTCCCGGTGCGCACGCTCCAGGACCAGGTGCTGCCGCCGTTCACCGCGCAGTTCCGCGCGGGCGTGCGCACAGTGATGATCAACTCCGGCTCGGTCAACGGCGTTCCGGTGCACGCGTCGAAGTACATGCTCACCGAGCAACTGCGGAACCGGCTCGGCTTCACCGGCGTGGCGATCACCGACTGGCAGGACATCCGCTCGCTGGTCACCAAGCACAAGGCCGCCGCCGACTACCCCTCGGCGATCGCGATGGCGGTGAACGCGGGCGTGGACATGGCGATGGAGCCCTCCGCCGCCGGGGAGTTCACCTCGGGGCTGCGCCAGGTGGTCCGTGACGGGCGGGTCAGCGAGCGCCGCGTCGACGAGGCCGTGCGGCGCGTCCTGCGGCTGAAGTTCGAGCTCGGCCTGTTCGAGCGGCCCTACGTGGACCCGGCCGTGGCCGACGAGCGCGTCAACGGCGTCGGCCTCGACCTCGCCCGCAAGGCCGCGATCGAGTCGATGGTGTTGCTGCGCAACGAGAAGTCCGCCTTGCCACTGGCCAAGGACGGCAAGATCGTCGTGACCGGCGACACCGCCGACGACGTGCGGCGGCAGCTCGGCGGCTGGACCGTCGATTGGCAGGGCGTCCCGGAACAGGGGCCTGTGCCGGAGGCGGTCACCGTGCTGGAGGGCATCCGCGCGGCGGCTCCGGGCGCCACGGTCACGCACGCTCCCAACCAGGCCGACGCGGTCGCGCAGGCCAAGGACGCCAAGGCGGTCGTCGTGGTGCTCGGCGAGAAGCCCGGCGCTGAGGGACCCGCCGACACCGAGGAACCCGCGCTCACCGCGGCTCAGCAGAGCTTGGTCGACGCCGTGCGCGCGACGGGCAAGCCGGTGACCGTCGTTCTGCTCACCGGCCGCCCGCAGGTGCTCGGTTCGGTCGCCAACGCGGATGCGTTGCTCGCGGGGTGGCTGCCCGGCACACAGGGCGGCACTGCCGTCGCGGATGTGTTGTTCGGCACGGCCAATCCCAGCGGCAAGCTCCCGGTGTCGTGGCCGAAGCGCATCGGCGACCAGCCGATGTCCTACGACCAACTGCCCGGCACCAACGGCGGCGAGAGCTCGAAGTACGACCCGGCCTACGCGTTCGGGCACGGCCTGTCGTACACGAGCTTCGCGGTCGGAGCGCCGAGCGTGCCCCCGACGGTCCGGGCAGACGCCAAGGTCAAGGTCGGCTTCACCGTGCGCAACACCGGCTCGCGCGCGGGCACGGCGGTCGTCCCGGTCTACGTGCACCAGCCCGTGGCGCCGCTCCAGGTTCCGGACAAGCGACTGGTCGGCTGGGCCCGCGTGGAGCTGGCCGCGGGCGCGCAGCGGGCCGTCGACGTGGAGTTCTCCGCCGACCAACTGGCCCTGACCAGCGGCGATGTCGACGGAGCTGGCCGGAGAGAGGTTCCGAGAACCGGCTACGACGTGGTCGTGGAGGACCAGCGAGCCCCCTTCGCGGTGCGCTGACCCGAGCCGTTCGGGAGGCTCGTTGTGGGAGGCACGACGCCCGGTTGTTAGGATTCCGGGCGTTGTGCCGCGCGGCGTTCCGTCGTGGAGGAGAACTCGCCGAGTTCGGGCGAGTGCCGATCAAGCGCGGTGCACCACCCCACTCGAACGGAAGAGGGTCCAGCCATGGCCAACATCAAGTCGCAGGTCAAGCGCATCAAGACCAACGAGAAGGCGCGCCTGCGGAACAAGTCCGTGAAGTCGGCCCTCAAGACGGCCATCCGCAAGTTCCGCGAGGCCGCCGAGGCCGGGGACAAGGACAAGGCCGCCACGCTGCTCGCCGAGGCCAGCAAGAAGCTGGACAAGGCCGCCAGCAAGGGCGTCATCCACGCGAACCAGGCCGCCAACAAGAAGTCGGCGATGGCCCTGCGCGCCAACAAGATCTGATCGGATCACCCGCTCAGGTCCCACGGACACGAGAACGCCGCCCCGCGACCAGCGGGGCGGCGTTCTTCGTCTGTGCGGCACCGGTCGCGGTTCTCCGGCGGTTTTCCGGCCCGGACAAGGAGAAGGGCCTAGGTACGGGGCCCTGCTCCCCGTACCTAGGCCCTTTCAGCAGCCGAACACCCTGTTGACGGGCGAACGGCGAGCCATCCACTGACGGACCCGGCAGCGCGCGCGGCTGGCGATGCACTCGGTCGCGCGTCGGGTCGTGCCCAGCCTTCGTGAGATCTCGTCGTGCGGGAGACCGTGGGAAAGCCAGAGCAGGACATAACGTTCGCGCCGACTGAGCTTGCCGCAGTGCGCGACGAGCCACTCCGCCTCGGCCTGATCGCTGATCGACTCGGCCGGATCTGTCACGTCCAACGGTAGCAGCCTGGCGTGCGTGGCGACCTGACGCGCGGTGGTGCTCCTGCGGGCCTCGTCGACGCACAACCGCTTCACCACGGCCACCAGAAAGGGCATCACCCGTTGCGGGTCCAGGGCCGGGAACTCCATGGCCCTGATGAAGGCCTCGTGCACGAGGTCCTCCGCCGCCTCACCGGCACCGGCCCTGACCGCGATCCTGATCAGCGCGGGGCGCAGGTCGACGCATTCCCGCCAGAACTCCTCGCTTCGTGACCGCGCGCAGCCGTCGAGCAGCGCCCCGGCCTTCTGATTGGTCAACAACACGACTCCTAGCATCGACAGGAATTATCGGCGGGACCGACAAGCGCGTCTGAACGAGTTATCCGGCCAAATTCCCTTCGAAGCACCTAGGTCTTCACGAGGCGCAACCCGAAGCCCCCTCGACCGCCTTAGATACCACCGCAAGAACGGTCCTTTGGCAAGGCTTCGTTGCGCAGGAAAACATGGTTCCCTCGGACAGCAGGGCGCATACCGCCATTGGAGGGATCGACCCCTGCTTCCCCCGTCTGTGAGGACGCTCACTGAGCGCGACCGGAAGCCGCCCGCGTATTCGGAGTGGGACACCCACAGGTGACCCGAGATATATCCGAACATATTTCGAGGAAAGGGAAGTCCATGTCCTGGAACCGACCGCTCAGGTTCGTT
The DNA here is from genome assembly GCF_002155965.1 of Allokutzneria sp. NRRL B-24872. Classification (GTDB taxonomy): domain Bacteria; phylum Actinomycetota; class Actinomycetes; order Mycobacteriales; family Pseudonocardiaceae; genus Allokutzneria. The sequence goes on along the minus strand of NZ_MUMH01000114.1, from coordinate 6,447 downwards.
CCGATCGCGGTGACCGCGCTGCTCGCGGCGCTGGCGACGCCGGCAGGGGCGATCCCCCCGAGCGCGCCGCCCGCCGCCGCGCTCGTGCTCACCAGCACTCCCGGCGAGGTCCCCGCGCCGTCCGCGCGGCGGGTCCCGCTGACCTGTTCGCCGGACGGCGGCGGCCATCCCGCGCCCGTGGCCAGCTGCGCGGCGCTGGCGCGGACCGGTGGGAGCATCGCCGCGCTCCACCTCGACCGCGACGCGAGCTGCCCGCTGATCTACGCCCCGGTGACCACCACGGCGATCGGAACGTGGCTCGGCCGCCAGATCCGCGAGCGCGTCACATTTCCCAACAGATGTGTGTTGACCGCAAAGACCGGACCCTTATTCCGATTCTGACGAGTTCTCACCAGGCCGGGTGCGACGAGGTTGTTGCCGCGACAATCACATATTCAGTCACGCGCAGTTCACGCAACCGTCAAGGTCGTCACTCGTAGGCTGTATTGACATGAATTCCGAAGAAATATCTTCAGATCACGGAAAGGGTTCACAATGCTCCGCAACCGTTTGCCCGGCTCGCTCCTGGTCGCCGGCGCGGTCGTGTTCTGTCTCGCCCCGGCTCCGGCAGTTGCCGGAACCGACGGGAACACGCCCTCGGTTCTCGCACTGTCCGTGGTCGACGAGCACCGGGCCACCCCCGCCAGGAGGGTGACTCTGCGATGCGACCCCACGGGCGGTAACCACCCGCTCGCCGCCGCCGCGTGCTCTCAACTGGCGAAGGTCGCCGGAAACTTCACCCGATTGAATGCCGTTCCTGTTCCACGGTGCACGAAGGAATATGCACCTCGCACTGTGCGCGCGACCGGTTTCTGGCGCGGGCAGGCGGTGAGCCACCGGGCCAGCTACGCCAACAGCTGCCTGGCACTGGCGGCGACCGGCTCGGTTTTCCGCTTCTGAGCTGGCGTTTTCCCAGCAGAGCGGAACAAGCGGGGGTTCCTCGGCGTGCCGCTGGCGGAGGAGCCCCCGCGACCGGTCGCCGGATGTGTCCGTTGCGTCCTGTACGTCCCGCTTCAGCGCCGGTTGCGCGCGGCGGCCACCTTGAGCACGGCGCGCTCCACCGCGTAGTCGGCGCTGGCGGCCATGCCCTTCACCTCCGCGTTGAGCGTGGCGACCAAGCCCATCGCCTCGGCGAGGCCCTCAGGGGACCAGCCCTGCGCCTGGCCGAGCGCCTTCTTGACCTTCCACGGCGGCATGCCGAGCTGACCCGCGAGCTGGAACGGGTCCGCCCGCCCCACCCCGGCAACCCTGGCGATCGTGCGCACCGCGTCGGCCAGCGCGTCGGCCAGCAGCACGTGCGGAACCCCGAGCTGCAACGCCCAGCGCAACGATTCCAGCGCGGCGGTGCGGTCACCGGTGACGGCCTTCTCCGCCACGGCGAAACCGGCCACCTCCGCGCGGCCGCGGTGGTAGCGGCGCACCGCCTGCTCGTCGACCTTGCCGCCGGTGTCCGCGACGAGCTGCGATGCCGCCGCCGCCAACTCACGCAGGTCGTTGCCGACCGTCTCCATCAGCGCCGCGAGCCCTGGCCCGTCGATCTTGCCGCCCGCGCGCCGAACCTCGTTGCGCACAAAGGATTCCCGGTCGCTGGCCTTGGTCAGCTTGGCGCACTCCGCGACCGCCGCCCCCGCCTTGCGCAGCGCTGCGGGCAGCTCCTTGGCGAGCTTGCCGCGCCCGCCCCCGGTGTGCGTGAGGACCAGGGTCACGCCCTCGGCGGGGTCGCGGATGTAGGAGAGCACCGCCTCGGCGATCTCCTTGCCCGCGTCCTGGGCCGCCTCGAGCACGATCACCCTGCCCTCCGCGAACAGCGAGGGGCTGAGCAGCTCGGCTAGCTCGGGAGGGGTGAGATCGGTCACCCGGACCCGGCGCAGCTCGGCCTCCGGATCGGCCTGCCTCGCGGCGTCGAGGGCGGCCCGCACGGACCGCTCGACGAGGAGCTCTTCCTCTCCGATGACCAGGTGCAACGGGGCTGGCGCTGCGGCGGGAGCACTCACCGCGCCATCCTCGCACGAGGGTCGGACGGCACGGCCGCCGCGCACGTCCCGCATCATGGGCAACGGTGGCTCTCCCGTGGGACGGTGCCGTAGCGTGACCACCGGACGGCCGCCGATGCGCGCCGCCACACAACTGAAGAGCTCATCCAGAGGGGTAGAGGGATCGGCCCTACGACACCCCGGCAACCGACGCTGACGGCAAGCGGACTCTCCGCGAGGCCAACGGCGATCACGGTGCCAAATCCGGCCCGCACGAGCGGGAAAGATGAGGAGAGACCTCGCGATGACGACCATCGAGGCGCGCCGCAGCGCCCACCAGTTCGACCTCGGCCCGGCCCGCGCCCTGGTGTGCCGCGAATGTGGCAACGAGGTACCGCTCGCCGCGGAGTTCGCGTGTTCGGAGTGTTTCGGCCCCCTTGAGGTCGGCTACGACTTCGGCAAGATCACCCGCGCGGAGATCGAGGCGGGGCCCCGCTCCATCTGGCGCTACCGCAACCTCCTTCCGGTGCCCTCGGACGTCCAGGAGCACCCCAACACCGACCCGGGGCTGACCCGGCTGGTCAAGGCCGACCGCCTGGCCGCCGCGCTCGGCGTGCGCAAGCTGTGGGTGAAGGACGACACCGGCAACCCCACGCACTCGTTCAAGGACCGCGTGGTCGCGGTGGCGCTCGCCGCCGCGCGCCAGCTCGGGTTCACCGTGCTGGCCTGCCCCTCCACCGGCAACCTGGCCAACGCCGTCGCCGCGGCGGCGGCGCGGGCGGGCTGGGAGTCGGTCGTGCTGATCCCCTCCTCTCTCGAACGCGCGAAGGTGCTCACCACCGCCGTGTACGACGGCGCGCTGATCGCCGTCGACGGCAACTACGACGACGTGAACCGGCTGGCCACCGAGCTGGCCGCCGACCACGAGGACTGGGCGTTCGTCAACGTCAACGTCCGCCCGTACTACGCGGAGGGCTCCAAGACCCTCGGCTACGAGGTCGCCGAGCAGCTCGGCTGGCGCCTGCCGCAGCAGATCGTCGTCCCGGTCGCCTCGGGCTCGCAGCTGACCAAGGTGGACAAGGCCTTCCGCGAGCTGGGCGAGCTGGACCTGGTGGAGCCGACCCCGTACCGGGTCTTCGGCGCCCAGGCCACCGGCTGCTCCCCCGTGGCCACCGCGTTCCAGGCGGGCCACGACGTGATCCAGCCGGTGAAGCCGGACACGATCGCCCGTTCGCTGGCGATCGGCGCTCCCGCCGACGGTCCCTACGTGCTGGACACCGTGCGCCGCACCGGCGGTTCGGTGGAGCACGTCAGCGACGAGGAGGTCGTCGACGCGATCCGCCTGCTGGCCCGCACCGAGGGCATCTTCGCCGAGACCGCGGGCGGCGTGACCGTCGCGACGGCGAAGAAGCTCATCGAGTCCGGCCAGCTCGACCCGGACGCCGAGACCGTCCTGCTGATCACCGGCGACGGCCTGAAGACCCTCGACGCGGTGGAGGACAAGATCGGCCCGCGCGCCACCGTGCCGCCGTCGAGCGCCGCCGTCCGCGAGGCGCTCGGCCTCTGACAGGTCACTGACAAGCGCTCACCGCCTGGGCGGTGGCCGTGGTTCTCCTCTCCGTGCGGTCGCCAGACCATCGCGGGTGGCCAGAACGGCGATGTCACCGTCCAGGTCGGTGCGCAGGACGCGCACCCCGGCGAGCGATTGCAGGACCAGTGGGCTCGGGTGGCCGTAGTCGTTGCCCGCGCCCACGCAGATCAACGCGACTCGGGGTCGCACCGCCCCGAGGAACCGGGGCAGGCTGTAGCGAGACCCGTGGTGCGGCACCTTGAGCACGTCCGCGCTGATGTCCACTGTGGACGCGAGAAGCTCCGCCTGCGTGGCCAGTTCGATGTCGCCGGTCAGCAACATCCGCCCAGCTGGCGTGTGCGCCCGCAGCACCAGTGAAGCGTCGTTGACCGCTGTTCCCGGCAGCGGCGCCGCCGAGGTCCGCGGTGCTGGAGACCGCAGCGGTGCCAACACCTCCAGCACCAATCCCGGCCACTCCAGCCGTTGACCGCGACCCAGTTCGATCAGCGGCACTCCCGCCGCCGCGGCGGTGTCACGCACCTCCTTCATCGCCCACGCGGGTTCTCTCAGCGGCCCAACAGCGACCGCGCCCACAGATCTTTCCGCGAGCACCGCCGCGAGCCCGCCGATGTGGTCGGCGTGCAGGTGGCTCAGCACCACCACTGGCACGCGGTCCACGCCCAGCCGATCCAGACAAGCGTTGACCGCCAACGGTTCTGGCCCGGTGTCGACCAGGACCGCACGCCCCGGCTCAGCGACCGCCAGCACCACGGCGTCGCCCTGCCCGACGTCACAGGCCACCGATGCCCAGCCGTCGACGGGCCACTGCGGCTTGAGCAGCTTCACCGGAACCGCGGTCAACACCAGCACAACCACGCCGAGCACCACCACGATCCGGAACCGACGACTCCGCAGCAGCATCACGACCACGACGAGCAGCGCGGCGAGCAGCAGTCCGCCGAGCACACCGGACGGCCACGGAACGCCGCTGTCCGGCACCGCGGCGGCATACCTGCCCACGGTGACCAGCCACCACACCTCCGGCCCCGCGAGGTGGACCAGGAGCTCCGCGGTGCCCTCGTGCACGGTCGAGACCAACGCGGCGAGCACTCCGAACACCGTCGCGGGAGCCACCACCGGAGCCGCGAGCAGGTTGGCCGGAATCGCCACCAGGCTGATCTCTCCGGACAGCGCCGCGATCACCGGAGCAGTGGCGAGCTGCGCCGCCGCCGGAACCGCGATGGCCTCAGCCAAACCCACTGGCACTCCACGATCGCGCAGAGCCCCAGCCCACCTCGGCGCGAGGATCACCAGTGCCGCGGTCGCCAGCACTGACAACGCGAAACCCGCGGTAGTGGCCAGGCCAGGGTCGAACAGCAGCAACGCGATCACGGAACCGGCGAGCGCGGGAAGCGCAGAACCCTTGCGCCCCAACACCAATGCCAGCAGAGTCACGCCGCCCATCACCGCCGCGCGCAACACACTGGGTTCGGGTCGCGCGAGCACCACGAAACCGACCAGAGCCAACACCGCCGCCAGGCCCGCCAGCCGTGGCCCCGCCGTCAACAACCGGAAGAGCAACAGGACGGCGCCACACACGATCGCGAGATTCGCTCCACTCACGGCCAACAAGTGGGCCAGCCCGGACAACCGGAACTCCTCCACGACGCGTGGCGACAGTCCGCCGGTGTCACCGACCACCAACGCCGGAAGCAATCCCGCGAGTTCCGGGGAAAGCACCTTGGCAGCGTCACGGAGACCGGTGCGCACGCCATCAGCGGCGGTCTGCCAACTCGGCGCGAGACCGACAGCGATCGGTGGTCCGCGAACGCGCAACACCGCCACCGTGAAGTCCCCACCGCGCGGCATGATCAGCGCTCCAGTCGCCGTGACCTCCTGCTCCGGCAATAGCTTGGACCACGCATCCGCCGGAGCCAGCAGCAACACAGAGCCGCCCGGGTCCTCGCTCAACCGCGCGCGGACCGCCACCTGGTCCGCTCCGGCGGGCCGTCCGGCGTACCCCTTGGTGCGCAAAGGTCTTGGGTCTTCGGACAGTGTCGCTCGGATCGTCGCGGTCGCGCCCTTGCTGGCCAGCTCGCGCAGCGGGTGCGTCGCGGCAGGCAGGGCATGGCTGGTGACGACCACCGCAGCCGCGCCCGCGAGGACGCTCGCCGCGAGCAGGCCGTTGGCCCACACACCCGTTCCCCGCCACACCGCGAGGAGCGCGAAAGCCACCGCCAGCACTCCGCACAGCACTGTGGCGAACCAGCCGAGATGCAGTCCGACCAGTGCCACCGCCCAGACCGCGACCGCGGCGGGCACGAGCCGGATGTCCAGCTGTGCCGGGATCACAGCGTCACCAGTTCGCGGAGCTTCGCCAGACGCGAGCTGCCGATGCCGTCCACCTCGCGGAGTTGGTCCACCGAAGCGAACCTTCCGTGCTTGGTGCGCCACTGCACGATCCGCTGCGCGGTCACCTGCCCCACGCCCGGCAGGCCGTCGAGCTGCTGGACGGTGGCCGTGTTGAGGCTGATCTTCGCGTTCTCCGACGGGCCGCTCTCGCCCGGCGGCGCGGGTGCGCCGACGACGATCTGCTCGCCGTCGCTGACCTTCCTGGCGAGGTTGACCGTCGCGGGGTCGGCGTCGGGCAGCACTCCGCCCGCCGCCTGCACGGCGTCGGCGATCCGCGCGCCCTCCGGCAGCGACACCAGGCCGGGTTTGCCGACCCGGCCGACGACGCTCACCACGAGCTGAGTCGTTTTCTGTTGTGGCGCAACAGGAGCCGAGACCACGGGCGCTGGTTCGGCCGCGACACCGGCCGGCCACAGCAGGACCGCCACGAGGGCGACGAAGGCGGCGACCGCC
>NZ_MUMH01000113.1 GCF_002155965.1 Allokutzneria sp. NRRL B-24872 | reverse complement strand
GGGTGGGAGGGCGCGTTCTGAGCGCCGGTAGCCTTTCGCGACGTGTCTCCGGTCGTCTCGCCCAAGGCGGCGACAGCCCCGCCGCGTCCCAGCCACGTCGAGCCCGTCGGTCTGTCCGAGCTCGCGGCGCTGGTGGACGCGCGAGCGAGGCTGGACGCCGACGAACCCCTGATCACCGGCGCGACCCTGCGCGCGCAACAGGTGCGGCCCGGTGACCTCTTCGCCGCGCTGCCCGGTGCGAACGCGCACGGAGCGGACTTCGCGGCGCAAGCGCTGGCCGCGGGAGCGGTCGCGGTGCTGACGGACGAAGCGGGTGCGTCGCGCCCGGCGTTGCGGAACGTGCCGCTGCTGGTGCACGAGGACCCGCGCGGAGTCCTTGGCGCGCTCGCGGCGCGGATCTACGGCAACCCCTCCGAGAAACTCGCGATCGTGGGTGTCACGGGCACCTCGGGCAAGACGACGGTCACGACGATGATCGAAGCGGGGCTGCGCGCGGCGGGGCACACGACGGGCCTGATCGGCACGNNGCGCTGTTCGCGGTGATGGTGGAGCGCGGGGTCACGCACGTGGCCATGGAGGTCTCCAGTCACGCGCTCGCGCTCGGCAGGGCGGCGGGGACGCGGTTCGCGGTCGGGGCGTTCACGAACCTCTCGCAGGACCACCTGGACTTCCACGCGGACATGGAGGACTACTTCCAGGCCAAGGCCGCGCTGTTCGACGGCAGGGCCGACGTGGAGGTCGTCTGCGTCGACAACGAGTGGGGCCCGCGCCTGGTCAAGGACGGCACCGTCACGGTCGCGCTGGACGNNGGCGAGCGGGGCGCAGACCTTCCGCGTCGCGGGGCCGGACGGGATCGAGCTGGACGCGGTCGTGCGGCTGCCGGGGATCTTCAACGTGAGCAACGCGCTGCTGGCCGTCGCCTGCGCGCACGCGGCGGGGGTCGCGCCGCAGGACAGCGTCCGCGCGATCGGCGAGCTGGACGTGCCGGGGCGGATGGAGCGGGTCAACCGCGGCCAGGACTTCGTCGCGCTCGTGGACTACTCGCACAAGCCCGCCGCGGTGTCGGCGGTGCTGGACACCGTGCGCGACCAGATCGACCGCGCGGGCAATGGCGGCAAGGTGATCGTCGTGCTCGGCTGCGGCGGTGACCGGGACCGCGCGAAGCGGCCGATCATGGGCGACGCCGCGGTGCGCCGCGCGGAGCTGACGGTCATCACGGACGACAACCCGCGCAGCGAGGAGCCCGGCACCATCCGCGCCGCGATGGTGGAGGGAGCCCTCGCGGTGCCGCAGGACCAACGCGGCGAGGTGGTCGAGATCGGTGACCGCCGCGCCGCCATCCAGGAGGCGGTGCGCCGCGCCGAGCCCGGCGACATCGTCGTGGTCGCGGGCAAGGGCCACGAGACCGGGCAGGAGATCTCCGGGGTCGTGCACCCCTTCGACGACCGGCACGTCCTCGCCGACGCCATCGACGAGCGCTTCGGCTTCTTCGGGAAGGACCACGCGTGATCCCGCTCAGTTTGGCCGAGATCGCCAAGGCGGTCGGCGGTCGGCTGCACAACACCGACGGCAGCCCGGTGATCACCGGCTCCGTCGAGTTCGACTCGCGCCAGCTCTCCGGCGGCGGCCTGTTCGTCGCGCTGCCGGGGGAGAAGGTCGACGGGCACGACTTCGCCGCGAAGGCGATCGCCGGCGGCGCGGCCGGGGTGCTTGCCGCGCGCGAGGTGGACGCGCCCTCGGTGATCGTGCCGCCGGTGAGCGAGGCCCACCACGGCTCGGTCGCGCTCACGGGGGACTCCGACGGCTCGGGCGCCGCGGTGCTCGCGGCGCTGGCCGCGCTGGCCCGCCACGTCGTCGACCGGCTCGAAGACCTCAACGTCGTCGGGGTGACCGGGTCCTCCGGCAAGACCTCGACGAAGGACCTCATCGCGCAGGTGCTGAGCCCGATGGGGCCCACCGTCGCGCCGCCGGGGTCGTTCAACAACGAGCTGGGCCACCCGTGGACGGCGCTGCGCTCCGACTCGGACACGCGGTTCCTGGTGCTGGAGCTGTCCGCGCGCGGGGTCGGGCACATCGCCCAGCTCTGCGAGGTCGCCCCGCCCAAGATCGGCGTGGTGCTCAACGTCGGCAGCGCGCACCTGAGCGAGTTCGGCACCCGCGAGGACATCGCCCGCACCAAGGGCGAACTCGTCGAGTCGCTGCCCTCCGACGGCGTCGCGGTGCTCAACGCCGACGACCCGCTGGTGGCGGCGATGGCCGAGCGCACGAAGGCGAAGGTCGTCCTGGTTGGACAGTCGCCGAAGGCCGACGTGCGCGCGGAGGACGTCGAGCTGGACGAGCAGGCGCGCGCCCGATTCCTGTTGGTGGCACCGCAGGGCAGTGCGCGCGTCGAGCTGGGCCTGCACGGCGAGCACAACGTCGGCAACGCGCTCAGCGCGGCGGCGGTGGCGCTCGAACTCGGTGCCAGCGTTGAGGAAGTCGCGCAGCGGCTCTCCGGCGCGCAGCGGGTTTCCCAGCGCCGCATGGAGGTCACCACCCGCGCGGACGGCGTCACGGTGGTCAACGACTCCTACAACGCCAACCCGGAGTCGGTGCGCGCGGCGCTGAAAACCCTCGCCGCGATGACCCACGGGGAGCAACCCCGGCGCGGCTGGGCCGTCCTCGGAGTGATGGCCGAACTCGGCGATGACCACATCGCCGCCCACGACGGGATCGGCCGGTACGCCGTGCGGCTGGACGTCAGCCGCCTCGTCGTCGTCGGAGAGCAGGCGGCCCCGATGCATCAGGGCGCCTACCTGGAAGGCTCGTGGGGAGAGGAGTCCGTGCTCGTGCCGGACGTCGACGCGGCCATCGCGCTGCTGCGCGATCAGGTTCGCGAAGGGGACGTGGTGTTGGTGAAGGCCTCCAAGGTCGCCGGGTTGTGGCGGGTCGCAGACGCGCTGCTGGAGGGGACTGACCAGTGAGGAACATCCTCATCGCGGCGGGCATCGCGCTCGTCGTCTCGATCCTGCTCACCCCGTACCTGATCAAGGTCTTCTCGCGGCAGGGCTTCGGCCAGGAGATCCGCGAGGAGGGCCCGCAGCACCACAAGACCAAGCGCGGGACGCCCACCATGGGCGGCGTGGCGATCATCATCGCCATCTGGGCCGGCTACGGCGGAAGCCACCTGTTCGTCCAGCTGACCAACCCCAAGCCGGAGTCGGGGCCGACGGCCTCCGGGCTCGTGGTGATGCTGCTGACCAGCGGCCTGGCGCTGGTGGGCTTCCTGGACGACTTCATCAAGATCCGCAAGCAGCGCAACCTGGGCCTGAACAAGACGGCGAAGCTGGTCGGCCAGTTCGTGGTCACCATCGCCTTCGCCCTGCTGGCGCTGCAGTTCCGCGAGCCGAGGACCGGCCTGACGCCCGCGTCGGTGCACCTGTCCTTCACCCGCGACATCGCGATCGTCTCCTTCGGCACCGTCGGCTTCATCGTCTTCTGCTACCTGCTGGTCAGCGCGTGGTCGAACGCGGTGAACTTCACCGACGGCCTGGACGGCCTCGCGGCGGGCTCCTCGGCGATGGTGCTCGGCACCTACGTCGTCATCTCCTTCTGGCAGTTCCGCTCCGACTGCTCGGTCAAGCTCGACCCGGGCTGCTACTGGGTGCGCGACCCGCTGGACCTCGCCGTGATCGCGGCCGCCGCCATGGCCGGCTGCGTCGGCTTCCTGTGGTGGAACGCCGCGCCCGCGAAGATCTTCATGGGCGACACCGGCTCGCTGGCCCTCGGCGGCCTGGTCGCCGGTCTGGCGATCAGCACCCGCACCGAGCTGCTCATGATCATCATCGGTGGCCTCTTCGTCATCGAGGCGATGTCGGTGGTGCTGCAGATCGTGGTCTTCCGCACCACCAGGAAGCGGCTGTTCCGGATGGCGCCGTTCCACCACCACTTCGAGCTGGCCGGGTGGGCGGAGACGACGGTGATCATCAGGTTCTGGCTGATGGCCGGGATCTGCTGCCTGCTCGGGCTCGGCGTGTTCTACAACGACTGGCTCTCGTTCACCGGAGGCTGACTCTTTGTCCACTGTGGACGGTACCGAAGATCCGCTTGCGGGATCGAGCATGACCTACGCGGGGAAGTCGGTCCTGGTCGCGGGCGCCGGGGTCTCCGGTCGCTCCGCCGCCGCCGCGCTGCTCGCCGAGGGCGCGGCGGTCACGGTCACCGACTCCGCCCCGGACCGCTTCGGCGGGCTGGACGCGGGGATCGCCGCCGCGGTCGGCCTGACCGCGCCGCCGGAGGGCACCGACCTCGTGGTCACCAGCCCCGGCTGGCGCCCCTCGTCGCCGTTGCTGGTCGCCGCCGCCGAGCAGGGCGTCGAGGTGATCGGCGAGGTCGAGTTCGCGTGGCGGCTGGCCCAGCACCGCCCGAACCCGCCCGCGTGGCTCGCGGTCACCGGGACCAACGGCAAGACCACCACGGTCACCATGCTGGCCTCGATCCTGCGCGCCGCCGGGGTGAACGCGGTGGCCTGCGGCAACGTCGGGCTGCCGGTCGTCGCGGCGGTCCGCGCGGGCTACGACGTGCTCGCGGTGGAGCTCTCCAGCTTCCAACTGCACTGGTCGTCCTCGTTGCGGATGAACGCCGCAGCGGTGGTCAACATCGCCGAGGACCACATCGACTGGCACGGATCGCTGGAGGAGTACGCGGCGGCCAAGGGCAAGATCTACGCGGGCGACGGCGTCGCGATCTACAACGCTGACGACGCGTGGTCGACGCGGCTGAGCGAGGGCGACGGCGGCCGCCGCGTGGGCTTCACGCTCGGCGAGCCCGGCCAGGGACAGCTCGGCGTTCGCGGAGAATCTTTGGTGGACAAGGCTTTCGGGGACGGCGACACGGTTCTTGCGGATGTCGCGGACGTGCACCCGCCGGGCCCGTACAACGTCGCGAACGCGCTCGCCGCCGCCGCGCTGGCCAGGGCGCACGGCGTGCCCGCCGAGGCGATCGGCAAGGGACTGCGCGACTTCACGCCGAACCCGCACCGCTCCGCGCTCGTCACCGAGCACGAGGGCATCCGCTGGATCGACGACTCCAAGGCCACCAACCCGCACGCCGCAGCCGCCTCCCTGGCCACCCACGACCGGGTGGTCTGGATCGCGGGCGGACTGCTCAAGGGCGCGGTGGTGGACGAGCTCGTCGCGGGCGCGGCCGACCGGCTGGCCGGAGTGGTCCTGCTGGGCCGCGACCGCGCGGTGATCGCGGCGGCGCTGGCGCGACACGCACCCGAGGTTCCCGTGCACGAGGTGACGGCGGGGGACCATGGGGCCATGACCGAGGTGGTGCGCGCGGCGCGTGCAATGGCTCGACCGGGTGATGTCGTCCTGCTGGCGCCCGCGGCCGCGTCGATGGACATGTTCGAGGACTACCCGCACCGGGGAAGGGTGTTCGCCGAGGCCGTCAGGAACCTGACCGACCGGGCGAGGTGAGCAGCGCGATGCCGCGAAACCCCGAGAACGACACGGCGACCGCGACGGGCACGGCGACGGCGAAGAAGCCCCGCTCGATCCGGCGGGAGCGCCAGGGGCGGGCCTCGTCGATGCGCGGCGCGCTCACCGCGTGGCTGAGCCGGCCGCTGGCGTCGTTCCACCTGATCCTCGCGGTGTTCGGCCTGCTCACCGCGCTGGGCCTGATCATGGTGCTCTCCGCCTCCAGCGTGGAGTCCTACAGCAAGGAGGGCTCCTCCTACTCGGTGTTCGTCAAGCAGCTGGCCTACACCGTGGTCGGGCTCGTGCTGTTCTGGCTGATCCTGCGGATGCCGCTGCGGATCATCAGGCGGATGACCTTGGTGTTCATGGGGATCAGCGTGCTGCTGCTTGTGCTCGTGCTGCTGCCGGGCGTCGGCGCGAAGCTCAACGGCGCGCAGAGCTGGTTCAAGATCGGCCCGGTCTCCTTCCAGCCGGTGGAGCCCGCCAAGATCGCGCTCGCGCTGTGGGGCGGGCACGTGCTGGCCACCAAGCGCGCGCTGCTGCACCAGTGGCGGCACATCCTGGTCCCGGTGATGCCCGCGGCGCTGCTGATGTTCGCGCTGCTGATGCTCCAGCCCGACCTGGGCAGCACGGTCACGCTGGTCATCATCGTGCTGGCGCTGCTGTGGTTCGCCGGAGCGCCGATGCGGCTCTTCGGCGTGCTCGCGCTCGGCGCGGCCACCGGCTTCGGCGTGCTGGCGGTGACCGCCGGCTACCGGCTGGACCGGCTGACCTCCTTCTTCGACCCGGAGAACGCCTCCGGCGACTCGGTCTACCAGGCCTCGCAGGCGCTGTACGCGCTCGCCGACGGCGGGCTGTTCGGGGTCGGGCTCGGCCAGGGCAGCGCCAAGTGGCGGTACCTGCCCAACGTGCACAACGACTTCATCTTCGCGGTGATCGGCGAGGAACTGGGCATGGTCGGCTGCCTGCTCGTGCTGACCCTGTTCGGCCTGCTGGCCTACTCGGGCCTGCGCATCGCCATGCGCAACACCGACCCCTGGATCCGCCTGGTGTCGGCCACCTTCACCGTCTGGCTGGTCGCGCAGGCCGCGATCAACATGGGCTACGTGGTCGGCCTGCTGCCCGTCACCGGCCTGCAGCTGCCGCTGATCTCCTCCGGTGGCACCTCGCAGGTGATGACGATGGTGGTGTTCGGCTTGCTGGCGAACTTCGCGCGGCACGAACCCGAGGCGGTGGCCGCACTGCGCTCGCTGGGACCTGGCAGAGTGGGCCGCCTCCTGCGGCTGCCCGCCCCGGAGCCGTACCGGCCCCCGGCGCGCCGCAGGACCGCGCGGGCGGGCGTCCCGCCGAAGCCCGCAGGCAGACCGGCCGTGCACCGCGGCAGCGCGGCGCAGCAGCTCGACGACCGGCGCAGGACGCGGCGCAACCCGGCGGCAGCGGAGAGCAGGCGGCGCGGGAACTGGCGGCAGTCGCAGGACTACCGCTGACCGAACGGGGTCGGCGGCGACAGACAGGAGAGCACCACAGGTGAACGGGCAGGACGGCACCATCAGCACCACGGGCCCGTGCGTGGTCGTGGCGGGCGGCGGTACCGCCGGACACATCGAGCCCGCGCTGGCGCTGGCCGACGCGGTGCGCAGGCTCCGCCCGGACGTGCGGGTGGTCGCGCTAGGGACTGCGCGCGGCCTGGAGACCAAGATCGTTCCCGCCCGTGGCTACCAGCTGGAGCTGATCCCGCCGGTGCCGCTGCCGCGCAAGCCCAGCCCCGACCTGCTCAAGCTGCCGCTGAAGGTGCGCGGCGCGATCAAGCAGACCAGGGAGATCTTCGAGCGGCACCGCGCCAGCGTCGTGGTGGGCTTCGGCGGCTACGTGGCCCTGCCCGCCTACCTGGCCGCGCGCGGGCGCGTGCCGATCGTGGTGCACGAGGCCAACGCTCGCTCCGGCCTGGCGAACAAGGTCGGCGCGAAGTTCGCCGCCGCCGTCGCCGCCGCGGTCCCGGGAAGCGGTCTGCCGCAGGCGGAGGTGCTCGGCATCCCGCTGCGCCGCTCGATCACCTCGCTGGACCGCGCCGCGCTGCGCGAGGAGGCCCGCCGCCACTTCGGCCTGCACCCGAGCGCGCCGACGCTGCTGGTGGTCGGTGGCTCGCAGGGCGCGCAGTCGCTGAACAACGCGGTCGCCGGTGCCGCCGTCGCGCTCGGCCAGGCCGGGATCGGCGTGCTGCACGCGCACGGCCCGAAGAACTCCCTCGCCGTGCAGGGCGTTCCCGGCGCCCCGATCTACCAGCCCGTTCCGTACCTGGAGCGGATGGACCTCGCCTACGCCGCCGCCGACGTGATCCTCTGCCGCTCCGGCGCGATGACCGTCGCCGAGGCCTCGGCCGTCGGCCTGCCCGCGGTGTACGTCCCGCTGCCGCACGGCAACGGCGAGCAGGCGCTCAACGGCCAGCCGATCGTGGACGCGGGCGGCGCGCTGATGATCAACGACGCCGACCTGACCCCGCAGGCGGTCATCGACACGGTCATCCCGCTGCTGCGCGACGGCGAGCGCATCGCGAAGATGGGCGCGGCAGCGCAGGGCAGCGGCCACCGCGAGGCCGACGAGGCACTGGCCCGCATGGTCTTCGGCGTCATGAAGGGCTGAGCACAAGTGACCGATCTCGACCTGAGACTGGCCAGGACGCACCTGGTGGGCATCGGCGGAGCCGGGATGAGCGGCATCGCGCGCATCCTGCTGGCCAGGGGCGCGCAGGTGTCCGGCTCCGACGCCAAGGACTCGCGCACGGTGCTCGCGCTGAAGGCGCAGGGCGCGCACATCGGCCTCGGCCACGAGGCGTGGCACCTCGACCAGGTCCCCGGCGGGCCCACGGCCGTGGTGGTCTCCACCGCGATCCGGCCCGACAACCCCGAGCTGGTCGCGGCGCAGAAGCGCGGGATCACCGTGCTGCGCAGGGCCGAGGCGCTGGCCGCGCTGATGTCCGGGCACCGCGTGGCCTGCATGGCGGGCACGCACGGCAAGACCTCCACCACCTCGATGCTGACGGTGGCGTTGCAGCACTGCCGCCTCGACCCGTCCTTCGCCATCGGCGGCGACCTCAACGAGTCCGGGGCCAACGCCCACCACGGCTCCGGCGGGATCTTCGTCGCCGAGGCCGACGAGAGCGACGGCTCCTTCCTGGTCTTCTCCCCGTCGGTGGCGGTGGTGACCAACGTGGAGGCCGACCACCTCGACCACCACGGCACGGTCGAGGCGTACGTGGCGGTCTTCGACTCCTTCGTGGAGCGGATCGCCCCGGGCGGCGTGCTGATCGCCTGCGCCGACGACGCGGGCTCCGCCGCGCTCGCCGACCGCGCGGAAGCGGCCGGGGTGCGCGTGCGCCGCTACGGCCGCGCCGCCACGGGGGAGAACGACGCGCAGATCCTGGGCTACGAGCCGGCCGACACCGGCGGCAAGGTCACGCTGCGGCTGCCGAAGCAGTTGGCGGACAACGGTTCCACCGACCCGATCACCGTGGACGTGGCGGTCGCCGGAGAGCACATGGCGGCCAACGCGCTCGCCGCGCTGCTCGCCGGGCTGGAGCTGGGCGCTCCGCTGGACGGGCTGCGCGCCGGGCTCGCGGCCTTCGGCGGGGTGCGGCGGCGCTTCGAGTTCAAGGGGACGACGCGCGGCGTGCGGGTCTACGACGACTACGCCCACCACCCGACCGAGGTCGCCGCGCAGCTCACGGCGGCGCGCCCGGTCGCGGGCGCGGGCAAGCTGATCGTGGCCTTCCAGCCGCACCTGTACTCGCGGACCCGGTTGTTCGCCAAGGAGTTCGCCGAGGCGCTGGCCCTGGCCGACCACGTGGTGGTGCTGGACGTCTTCGGCGCCCGCGAGGAGCCGGAGCCCGGCGTCAGCGGGGCGACGGTCGCCGAGCTGGTCCAGCTGCCGCAGGGCAGCGTGCACTACGAGCCCTCGATCACCGACGCGCCGAAGTACCTGGCCCGGGTTGCCGGGGCGGGTGACCTGGTGATCACCATGGGCGCTGGCGACGTGACCATGCTCGGCCCCGAGGTGCTGGCCAGGCTCGACCGGGAGCCGGAGAAGTCCGAGGAGTCGACTGCGTGAGCTCGCCGACGCGCGGAGCGGGGGGCGCCCGCTCGGGTGAACCCGCCGCACGGGACCGTTCCGCCGCCCGGCGGGGCGGTCCCTCCGCGCGCGGTGAGCACGGCGAGCGCGCCGGGCACGGGGAGCGCCGGAGCCGTGACGAGCGCGGGCGCGGCGGTCGCCGACCACCGCCACGGGGCGGCGGCAGGGGCGGGCGCCGCCCGGTCCGCCGGGTGCGCTCGCGGGTCCGCCCGTGGATGGTGCTGCTGGTGGTGCTCGTCGTGCTCGCACTCGGCTACGTCGGCCTGTTCACCTCGGTGCTCGGTGTCCGCACGGTCGAGGTGGCCGGGACGAAGACGATCACCGTCGAGGAGGTCCGCGCCGCCGCCGCGATCCCGGACGGCCACCCGATCCTGCGGCTGAGCAGCGCGGACGTGGCCGCGCGGGTCAAGGCGCTTCCCGTGGTGGAGTCGGCCGAGGTGGACTGGTCGCTGCCGTCCACGGTGACGATCTCGGTGGTGGAGCGGGCCCCGGTCGCGGTCTTCCCGGCCGAGGACGGCACCAAGCTGGTCGACCGCACGGGAACGCCCTACGCCACCGTCGCGACGGCGCCGCCGGGGCTGCCCGTGCTCAAGCTGGCCCGCATCGCCCCGGACGACCCGACCACGCTGGCCGCGGTCGGCGTGCTCACCGCGCTGCCGGAGAAACTGCGCGTCGAGGTGCAGGTGATCAGCGCGGAGAGCTCCGGCGACATCCGGCTGGCGCTGTCGGGGGACCGCGAGGTCCGGTGGGGTGGCACGGCGGACTCCCCGCGCAAGGCCGAGGTGCTGCTGGTGCTGCTGAGCCGCCAGGGCTCCACCTACAACGTCTCCAGTCCCGACCTCCCCACGGTGTCCTGATCGCACTGTCCACAGTGGACAGGGAATCGCAACCGCTTGAGCTGCAAGAACTTTCCTACCGGTCGGTCGGTCTGCTGCGCCGTGACGAAAATCCGGACCGAGGGCGAACCCCGTCACCCTCCGCTCGGTAACGTATGGGGCGGTTGGGATCTGGTTTCGCGCCGATCGGGGGCCCTCGGGCTTCTCGATCTTCGGCGGGGTGTTGCCCGACGGAGTGACCGTCGTGTGACCCTCTGTGGCTTTGGCCAGGGATTTTCGTCAGCCTGGTCACGTGTGTGGACACGCGCGGCGTGGCTACTGGACCTCGCGTCTGGGCGTGCTTAACGTCGCGGTCGAGGGGTTCAGGGGTTGATCTGAGGAATCCAGGCCTCTTGGACGAGGTCAAGGGTTCGATCCGGGCCTGACGCCGGGTGGCGAGGAGTCCAGCCCGCAACCACCGCAGTACCCCAGTGCACACGAGCCACGATCAGGAAGGCGGATTCCGATGACGCCCCCGCACAACTACCTCGCGGTGATCAAGGTCGTCGGCATCGGCGGCGGCGGTGTCAACGCCGTCAACCGCATGATCGAGGTTGGTTTGAAGGGCGTCGAGTTCATCGCGGTGAACACCGACGCCCAGGCGCTGCTGATGTCCGACGCCGACGTGAAGCTCGACATCGGCCGCGAGCTGACCAGGGGTCTTGGCGCAGGCGCCAACCCCGAGGTCGGCGGCAAGGCCGCGCACGACCACAAGGAGGAGATCGAGGAGGTCCTCAAGGGGGCCGACATGGTCTTCGTGACCGCGGGTGAGGGCGGTGGCACCGGCACCGGTGGCGCCCCGGTCGTCGCCTCGATCGCCCGCAAGCTCGGCGCGCTGACCATCGGTGTGGTCACCCGGCCGTTCTCCTTCGAGGGCAAGCGCCGCGCCAAGCAGGCCGAAGAGGGCATCCAGCAGCTGCGCAACGAGTGCGACACGCTGATCGTGATCCCCAACGACCGGCTGCTGCAGCTCGGCGACGTCGGCGTGAGCCTGATGGACGCCTTCCGCTCGGCGGATGAGGTCCTGCTCTCCGGTGTCCAGGGCATCACCAACCTGATCACCACCCCCGGTCTGATCAACCTGGACTTCGCCGACGTCAAGAGCGTCATGTCCGGCGCGGGCAGCGCGCTCATGGGCATCGGCTCGGCCAGGGGCGAGGGCCGCGCGGTGCAGGCCGCGGAGAAGGCGATCAACTCGCCGCTGCTGGAGGCCTCGATGGAGGGCGCGCACGGCGTGCTGCTGTCCATCTCCGGCGGCTCCGACCTCGGCCTCTTCGAGATCAACGAGGCCGCCTCGCTGGTCCAGGAGGCCGCGCACCCCGAGGCCAACATCATCTTCGGCACGGTCATCGACGACTCCCTGGGCGATGAGGTGCGGGTCACCGTGATCGCCGCGGGCTTCGACGGCGGCACCCCGACGCACAAGAAGCTGGAGCCGATGGCGGTCTCCAGCAGGGGCCCGGTCGCCCCCGCCCAGGCGGGCCACGTCGGCCAGCACCAGGAGCCGGTGCAGCAGCCCCCGCCGCAGCCGGACCCGGCTCCCGTGCAGCAGGCGCCCGTGCAGCAGCCGATCCAGCAGCAGGCGCCGATCCAGCAGCAGCCCGTCCAGCAGGCTCCGGTGCAGCACGCCGCCCCGGTCCAGCCGGAGCCGCAGGTCAGCGCCTACCAGCCGGCGAACCCGACCCCTCCGGTCGAGCAGCAGGCCCAGCAGCGCCCGAACCCGACGCCGCCGGTCGGCCTGCCCGGCCACGGCCTCGGCGGGCACGGTCTGCCCTCGCGCTCGGTCCCGGTCAGCGACGACCCCGAGGACGACGAGGTCGACGTCCCGCCGTTCATGCGCCGCTGAACCACCCCGCTCCACGTCTTCGGCCGGACTCGCTTCGAGTCCGGCCGTTTTCGTGGTGGAGAATGGGTTTTCTTCGTGGGAGGAGCGGGTGTGCGCGTTCGTCGGGTGATCACGACCAGGCAGGGCGGGGCCTCTGGCGCCCCCTACGAGTCGTTCAACCTGGGTGACCACGTCGGTGACGACCCGGGCGCGGTGCGGGCCAACCGGGTGCGCCTCGCCGAGGGGATCGGGCTGACCCCCGAGCGCCTGGTGTGGATGGAGCAGGTGCACGGCCGCACCGTCGGCGTGGTGAAGGGACCGGTCGCCGAACCGGTCGAGGCCACCGACGCGCTGGTCACGACCGAACCCGGGCTCGCGCTGGTCGCGCTCGTGGCCGACTGCGTGCCGGTGCTGCTCGGCGACGCCGAGGCCGGGGTGATCGCCGCGGTGCACGCCGGGCGCGTCGGCGCTCGGGTCGGCGTCATCCCCGCGACCCTGGAGGCCATGCGCGAACAGGGCGCCGAGCTGAGCCGGATCGAGGCGCTGCTCGGCCCGTCGGTGTGCGGCGAGTGCTACGAGGTGCCCGCCGCGATGCAGGCCGACGTCGAGAAGCACCTGCCGGGCAGCGCGTGCAAAACCCGCTCCGGCACCCCCGGCCTGGACCTGCGCGCCGGGCTCTGGCAGCAGCTCGCCGACGCGGGCGTGGGGCGGGTCGGGCTCGACCCCCGCTGCACCGTCGAGGAGCAGACCCTGTTCAGCCACCGCAGGCAGGCCCCGACGGGCCGACTGGCCGCGGTGGTCTGGATGGAGCAGTGACGCTGCCCGCCGTTCGGTCCAGCGCTCGCGCGGACGGGCGCACTCGATCTTTGTGAGCCGAGCCACGAAGGGACTCCAGTCATGACCGAGGACCGCAGGGCCGAGCTCGCCGAGGCGCTCGCCGGGCTGCGCGCGCGGATCGACGCCGCCTGCGTCGCGGCCGGGCGCGCTCCGGGAGAGGTCCGTCTGCTGCCGGTCACCAAGACCTTCCCCGCCGACGACATCGCCCTGCTCGCCGAGCTCGGGATGACGGAGTTCGGCGAGAACCGGGACCAGGAGGCCCGCGCCAAGGCCGAGGAGCTGAGCGCGCTCGCGCCCCGGCTGCACATGATCGGCAACGTCCAGCGGAACAAGGCGCGCTCGGTCGCCAGGTGGGCGGCGGTGGTGCAGACCGTGGACAGCCCCAGGCTCGCCGAGGCCTTCGCGAAGGCCGTCGCGGCCGCCAGGGAGGCCGGTGAGCGCGACGGGCCGCTGGAGGTGCTGCTGCAGGCCAGCATCGACGGCGATCCGGCGCGTGGTGGCTCTCCGTTACCGGAATTAACCGCGTTGGCTGACCAGGTAGCCCGTTCGGAGCAACTGATCTTGCGCGGTGTGATGACTGTCGCACCGCGTTCCTGGGAGCCTGAGCGGGCCTTCGCCGCCTTGGCGGAAGCGGTCGCGAAACTGCTCGTCGATCACCCGAATGGCGTGGAGATCTCCGCGGGGATGAGCCAAGATCTGGAGGCGGCGATCGCCCACGGCTCCACCTTGGTGCGTGTCGGAACCTCCCTGCTCGGAGGTCGGCGGTTAGCCTCGCAGTAGCAAGTCGACGGGGTGGCGCCGCTGCTCTCGGCGGTGGGGAGTCGCGTCTGACGACGGGGAAGGGCTGGCGATGAGCGGGCTGCAGAAGCTGAAGGCCTACTTCGGGATGGTCCCCGCCGACGAGGCGGAGTACGACCGGGACTACCGCCGTGGCGACTACCCCGACGATCACGCTGCGTACGCGGACGCCGACGACTACGAGCCGTACCCGGAGCGCTCCGCGCGCCGGCGCCGGTTCGGCCGCTACCAGCCCGAGCTGGTCGACGACTACGCCGAGGACTCCGGCGACTACGACGTCGAGCCGGAGCGCACGCGGGGCAACCGGTGGGCGGGCACCCCGCCGCCGACCCGGGGCGCCCTCGCCGTGGAGCCCGAGCACGAGCCGGTCTCCCGCGTCCGGCCGCCGATCGAGCACCCCGCGCACCCGCTGAGCCGGATCACCACGCTGCATCCGCGCAGCTACAGCGAGGCGCGCACGATCGGCGAGCACTACCGCGACGGCATCCCGGTGATCATCAACCTGACCGAGATGGACAACGCCGACGCCCGCCGCCTGGTGGACTTCTCGGCCGGTCTGGCGTTCGCCCTGCGGGGCGCGTTCGACAAGGTCACCAACAAGGTGTTCTTGCTCTCACCGCCCAACGTGGACGTGACCGCGGAGGACCGGCGCAGGATCGCCGAAGGCGGCTTCCTCAACCGAGGCTGAGAAGTGGCAGAGTAGAAGCGTGAACCCGGTCCTGGTCGTCCTGTACTACGTGCTCTTCTCGTTCTGGTTGCTGCTGATGGCGCGCGTCGTGGTCGAGGCGGTTCGCTTCTTCGCGCGCGAGTGGCGACCGGCGGGCGGGGTTGCGGTGACGCTGGAGACCATCTACACAGTGACCGACCCACCCGTTCGGATGGCGCGTCGAGTGATGCCGTCCGTCCGAATCGGGGGCGTCGGACTGGACTTGTCGATTATGGTGCTGCTGCTGGTCGTCATCATCCTGATGGGACTGGTGCGCCCCGGGTAACGGGGAACCCGAGGCTGACAGGCAGCCAGGAGTGCGTGAGGTGATCTGAGGATGCCGTTGACCCCCGCCGACGTTCACAACGTCGCGTTCAGCAAGCCGCCGATCGGTAAACGCGGCTACAACGAGGACGAGGTCGATGCCTTCCTCGACATGGTCGAGAGCGAGCTCGCCCGGCTGATCGAGGAGAACAACGACCTGCGTGCCCAGGTCGAGGAGCTGGACGCCCAGCTCGGCTCGACCCGCACCGAACTGGACGACGCGCGCTCGCGCTCGGCCTCGGTGCCCGCGGCGCGTTCCATGGACGAGCCGCGCCGCTTGGCGCCCGTCCCGCCGCCCAGCGTGATGGAGCAGACCTCTCCCGGCAGTGGTGACCACCACGTGCAGGCCGCGAAGGTCCTGGGTCTTGCCCAGGAGATGGCCGACCGGCTGACCGCCGAGGCCAAGGCGGAGTCCGACGGCATGCTGTCGGAGGCCCGCACCAAGTCCGAGCAGCTGCTGTCCGAGGCTCGCGCCAAGGCCGACAGCATGGTCAACGAGGCGCGCACCCGCGCCGAGACGATGCTCAACGACGCCCGCACCCGCTCCGACACCCTGGAGCGCAAGGCGCTGGAGAAGTCCACCGCCCTGGAGCGCGACGCCCAGCGCAAGCACGCCGAGGTCATGGGCACCATCACCCAGGAGAAGAACACCCTGGAGAAGGAGATCGACAAGCTGCGCACGTTCGAGCGGGAGTACCGCACGCGGCTGACGACCTTCCTGAAGTCCCAGCTGGGCGAGCTCGAGGGCCGTGCGTCCGCCGCACCGTCGGAGGGCAGGGGTTCCGGTGGTGGCTACACCTTCGGCAGCCGTGCCGCCGAAGCCGGCTGAGCCGGTCTGACGTTCGGCAGTGCTGTACGTAGTCCTGCTGTTGGTTCTGGCCGCTTTCGGCCTGTTGGTCCTCGCCCTCGCCTCCGGGACGACCGGGTGGGCGTGGGGTTCGGTGGCGCTGAGCGTGGCCGCCGCGGTGGTGCTGGTCCTGGACTGGGCCGCTCGCCGTGGGCGCCGTGAGGCCGTCACCGGGCCGGAGCAACGGGCCGACACCGTGCTCGACGCGGTGGCGAGCGCAGGGGCGAACTCCGCCCCCGATGACGCCGCCACCGAGGCGGAGCCGGAGAGCGACAGCGGACGATCTCGGCGGGAACCCGCCGAGGAGGACACCGACGCGGCCGACCTGCTGGTCGTGGCGGGCCTGACCGACGAGGTCCTGGTGGTCGACGAGCGCCCCAGGTACCACTTGCCGAGCTGCGAGTGGGCCAGGGAGCACGCGACGATGCCGTTGCCGGTGCGTGAGGCACGCGAGCTGGG
This sequence comes from Allokutzneria sp. NRRL B-24872, assembly GCF_002155965.1. GTDB lineage: Bacteria > Actinomycetota > Actinomycetes > Mycobacteriales > Pseudonocardiaceae > Allokutzneria. The sequence goes on along the minus strand of NZ_MUMH01000113.1, from coordinate 108 downwards.
GTTCACCCCCTGCGCGCTGTGCACCCCGGACGCGGTGCTGGCCACCGTGCACAGGACCCTGCGGGCCAGGTAGGACGAAGACGTGCGGTGGGGCGGACGGCCGAGGAG
>NZ_MUMH01000112.1 GCF_002155965.1 Allokutzneria sp. NRRL B-24872 | reverse complement strand
TACGAGACAGCCCTTAGGCGCGGCGGCGGGCGCGGTGGTCGGCCACGTAGATGCGGTTGGCGCACTGGGTGGAGCAGAAGCGCCTGCGGCCGTTGCGCGAGGTGTCGATGAACACGGTGGTGCAGCCCTCGCGGGCGCAGCAGCCGAGCCGGCCGCCGCCGGAGGCGCACACCACGTGCGCGAGGCCGGTCGCGGTGCGGGCCTTCACCCGCTTCACGGTGCTGTCGGTGTCGAGCGAGTAGTGCAGGTGCGGCGTCATCTCGCCGTCGTGGCGCGCGATGGTCGGCTGGATCGCGGCCTCGCCGAGCAGGCGGTTGAGCACGTCGATGCGCTCGTCGAGGTCGGCCGCCTCGAAGACGACGCGGAGTTTCGCCGCCCACGCAAGGAGATCGGCGGTCTCCTCGGCGTCGACGGTGGGCCTGGTCGTCTTGTAGTGCCGCAGCAGCTCACCCATCGCGGGCGGGTCGATGCCGGGGTCGGCGTTGACCAGCCCGACCGCGAGCGACGCCTTGTCACTGCCGTAAGGGTTGATGTGCACTAGCCCATGACAGCAGGCTGGGGGCATGCAGCGCAATGAGATCCCGGACGCGGTTACCTGCCCGAACTGCGGATGGCCTGCCGAGGGGGCCGGTCCCGCCGTCGCCTCCTCGCACCACACCTCGACCGGCGCGGTCCGCTACGTGCGGTGCGTGTGCGGACTGCGCCTGGTGTTGCTCGGGAACGCCCTCGTGGGCACGGCGGGCGTTCCGGACACCGCGATGACGGGCTAACTGTCCACAGTGGACGTGGCGCGGATCAGGCGGAGCTGACCGATCTCGGCGACGTTCTTCATCAGCTCCGCGTTCACCCACGCGAGCATGTGCGCGACGCGGTGCTCGGGGTCGCTCGGCCACGGAAACGGTGCCACAGCGGCGAGATCTTCCTCGGAGAGTGCGTCGAGCACACTCACCCACTCCGCGCGCAGCTCGCGCAGCCATGCCACGGTCGCCGCGCCGTCGCCGGGCCACGTCACGTCGACGCGCTCGCGCGGGGTCCGGCCGAGCGCGTGGTCGATCGCGGTGCTCCACCACCAGCCGATGTGCCAGGTGAGCCAGGCGATCGTGGGCACGGGGATCGGGTCCAGCTCGCTCTCGTCCCAGTCCGGCCGCCACGCGCCGTCGTCGCCCTCGCGCACGGTCCAGCAGGCTTTTCCGGGCTCCCACAGGAAATCCGCGTCTTCGAGGCGGTCGAGGTGGAACTCGAACAGCGACCAGGTGAGGTCGAACTGCCAACGCGGCAGGGCGGTCGGGGTGGCGGACATGGCGCAGACCCTGACACATCGGCGGCGCGAGCACGACTCGGTTTCCGAGTAGGGGAGATCACTTCGAGTGGCCGCGAACGCCGCACCACAGTTAGGGTACCGCTGTTGTGGTGGTCGGGTCGGGGACGGACATGGCTTCTGGGGCACGCGCACACTCGCGCCGCGAACTGCTCGCGGACGCGGCGATCGACGTGCTGGCAAGGGAAGGCGGTCGCGGCCTCACCCACCGCGCGGTGGACCGCGAGGCCCAGGTTCCCCTCGGCACCACCAAGAACTACTACCCCACGCGCAACGCGCTGCTGGTCGCGGCCGCGCGGCGGATGGCCGACGAGCACAGCGCGGCCGTGCAAGTGCTGCGCGACACCACGCCCGCCGAGGTGCGCCCGGACCAGGTCCGCGAGCTGTACCCGGCGATGCTGACGCGTGCCGTGCACGGCGACCGCACGCAGACGCTGGCCCTCTTCGAGCTGTACCTGGAAGGCGTGCGCCGTCCCGAGGTCCGCGAAGCGCTCGGCGAGATGGTGCGGGCCAACGCCGAGGGCGTCATCGCGGTGCACCGCTCGGCCGGGCTCGACACCACCCCGCGCGACGCGGCGTTGCTGGACGCGTACTTCCTGGGCGTGTCGATCTCCCTGTTGGCTCTGCCGGACGACGCGCTCGGCAAGCTCGGGCTCGACGACTCCCAGGACCTCGGCCGGGGCCTGTTCGACGCCGCCGTTCCCAGTGCTTCAGAACAGCGCGACGAGCATGGCCGGGGGAGCGTTGAGCAGCCCGTGGGCCAGGAGCAGCAGCCAGGGGTTGCGGTGCCGCGACCACAGGTAGCCGAGCAGGAGCCCGGTGACCCCCTGGTTGGCGACGACTGACGCGAGGTCCAGCGGCAGTCCCGCGCCGCCCTGGATCGCCGCGTGCCACGCGGCCCACACCAGCGCGGACACGACGATGGCGGGCCAGCGTCCGTACAGGGACTCCAGCCGGGTTTGCAGCCAGAACCGGTAGAAGATCTCCTCCAGTGCCGCGTTCACGAGGAACACCACCGCGATCACCGACAGCGGTACCGCGGCCCCGCTCCACGGCGTCAGCACCGAGAGCAGTCCGATGTAGACGGTCACGACGAGCAGCGGGCGCAGCCATCGGCCTCGAAGGTCCACAGTGGACCACTCCCGCCAGGTGGCGCCCACGGCGAGCGGGATCGCCAGCAGCAGAGCCAACTTCAGGCCCAGGAACCACAGATCACCGCGTGGTGACAGGTAGTAGCCCACCGCGAACGCGGCACCCAGTGCCGCCAAGCTCCACGCCTGCACGGTGAGCTTTCGGGGTTCCGTACCTGCGAACGGATCGGCCGCCGGTTTTTTCGGTGCCAGCAACACCGCTACCAGCAGTCCGACCGCGACCGGAGTCCAGAGTTGCCAGAGCGACCGCGCTCCGTCGTGGTCGGCGGAGTACCGCAGAGCCGTGTGCCCGCTGAGCACCAACCCCAGCACCGCCGCCGCGAACACCGCGATCCCACCGACGAGCAGCGCTCGGCCGGTCCTCGTCATTCCGCCCCCTCAGCTGGAGGCGGGCTCCACGCCCAGACAGGAGAAGGACGAGCCCGCCGTGGCCATCTTGCCGCAGCTGTTCGGCCACGCGGGCAGTTCGGTGACGGCCATCCGCACCCGCCACCGCCGTCCGTCGACGTGCTCGACGGTCACGGCGTCCGCCGACTCGGCCGCGACGGTGAGCGAGTTCGCCGTGACCTCGCCGATCGCGGAGCGGACGGCCAGCTCGGCGGCCTGGCCGATCGGGCTCCACGTCGCCCGGCCCCGGCAGCCCTGCACCACCATCTCCCCGGCGGCGGTCGCCTTCAGGAGGTCCCGTGCCTGGGAGACGTCGAGCCTGCCGTGCACGAAGCCGGTCGGCAGGGCGACCATCGCGGGCGCGAAGCGGTGGCCGCCGGTGTGCGTGCTCTCCCACACCGACTCGCCGTACTCGGTGGCCAGCTCCGCCGCGATCGGCCGGCCGAGCAACGCGCAGCACCGGTCGCGCTTGCCGTTCGTGCAGACCAGCAGCAGCGGTTCCGCCACGGACTGGCCGAAGGGCCGGGTGAGATCGAGTTCCAGTAGGTCCTCCGGCCTGTCCACGGTGTGCTTGAACAGCCACATCGCGTCAGGTCGGGTCGAGGCGAGGTACACGCGGCGAGGTCGCGGGCGGTGCATGTCGGGATGCCGTCCCGGGCGGCGGATCAGCACGACGCGGTGACCGGCCTCTTTGGCACGGCGTACCAGCTGGGCTCCGATCCCGGGGTCGAGATGGCTGTCCACCAGCGCGTCCGCGCCCCACGGGCCGGGTTGTTCCACGCAGAGCCAGCTCGCCGCGACCGGGGCGGTCCCGGCGAGGGGTTCTGCGGAGGCGAGCGCGGCGCAGCCGCTGGTCTTGTGCATGCTCCGCCCATCATCACCCGGTTGGTGCTTGAACGACACCCCGGGGTTGCCCGCGTTCCTCGCCGGGAATGCACGTGGTCGCGGGCTGGTCGGGCGTGGCAGCCTGGGGCAGGGAGGTGGCCATGGCTGAGCCCGGTAGCTACCGGTACGGACCGTGGGACGGCGGGCGTGACCCGCTCGCGCCCCCGCCGGACCTGCGCGCGGCGCTGGCGGAGATCGGTCGCGAGGTGATGGCGGGGTCCTCACCGGAGTCGGCGCTGCGCGAGCTGCTGCGCCAGGGCATGCCCGGTACTCGCGGACTGGATGAGCTGACCAGGCAGGTGTGGCAGCGACGTGCGGCGTTGCAGCGCAGGCACCGGCTCGACGGGACCGTGCAGGAGGCCAAGCGGCTGCTCGACCGGGCGTTGGCGGCGGAGCGCCGCGCGTTGGGCGCCGACAGCGGCGAGGACGCGCAGTTCCGGCAGATGCGGTTGGACATGGTGCCCAACAACGTCGGCGGGGCCGTGCGCGAGCTGGCTGATTATGACTGGCGTTCGGCCGAAGCGGCTGAGGCGTACCAGGAGATCCAGCAGCTGCTCGGCCAGCAGATGATGGAGCAGCGTTTCAAAGGTATGAGCGAGGCGCTGAAGCAGGCGAAACCGGAGGACGCTGAGCGCGTTCGCGAGATGCTGGCCGACCTGGACCTCCTGCTGGCCGCGCATGCCCAGGGGCGCGCGGACACGCAGTCGCGCTTCCAGGAGTTCATGGGCAAGCACGGGGAGTTCTTCCCGGAGAACCCGCGCACGGTGGACGAGCTGATCGACCTGCTCGCGGCGCGTTCGGCGGCGGCGCAGCGGCTGCTGAACTCGATGACGCCGCAGCAGCGCGCCGAGCTGGCCGAACTGTCCCAGCAGGCGTTCGGCGACCCCCGGCTGGCCGAAGCACTGTCCAAAGTGGACGACAAACTGCGCGCACTGCGCCCTGGCGAGGACTGGGCTGGGAGCGGGCGTTTCCGCGGCGACCAGGCCATGGGGCTCTCCGAGGCGACGGAGGCGTTGCAGGAGCTGGGAGAACTCGACCAGCTCGCCGAGCAGCTCGCGCAGGCGCACCCGGGCGCGCGCATGGAGGACATCGATTCCGAGCTGCTGGAACGGCACCTCGGCGAACAGTCCACTGTGGATGCCAGGGCGCTCGCTGAGCTGGAACGGCAGCTGCGCGCGCAGGGGATGTTGCAGCGCGGCCCGGACGGAGACCTCCGTTTGAGCCCCAAGGCGTTGCGCCGTCTGGGCGAAGACACGTTGCGCGATGTGCTCGGCCAGCTGCGCGGAGCGCGCGGCGAACGCGACGCCGACCGCGCGGGCGCCGCGGGGGAGCGGACCGGCTCCACCAGGCCGTGGCGCTTCGGCGACACCGAGCCGTGGGACGCGGCGCGCACGGTGGGAAACGCTGTCCTGCGCACGGCGGGAACCGGTGAGGCGCTGACGATCGACGTCGCCGACGTGGAGATCGCCGAGACGGAACAGCGGTCGCGGGCGGTCGTCGCGCTGTGCGTGGACACGTCGTGGTCCATGGTCCAGGACGGCCGGTGGGTGCCGATGAAGCGCACCGCGCTCGCGCTGCACCACCTGGTGCGCACGCGTTTTCGCACCGACGAGCTCCAGCTGATCACCTTCGGCAGGCACGCGATGAGCGTGGACATCGGTGAACTCACGGCGCTGGAAGGAACTCACGAGCAGGGGACCAACCTGCACCACGCGCTGATGCTGGCAGGACGCCACCTTCGGCGGCACCCGGACGCGCATCCGGTCGTACTCGTTGTGACAGATGGCGAACCCACCGCGCACCTGGAACCCGACGGCGAAGCCGTTTTCGACTACCCGCCACGCCGCGAGACCATCGCCAAGACCATGGTCGAGGTCGACGCGCTCGCCAGGCGCGGCGCGGGGATCACCGTGTTCATGTTGGGGGAGAACCCCAGGTTGGAGGCGTTCGTGGACACCGTGGCGCGCCGCACCGGGGGCCGCGTTCTCGCGCCGACGACGGACGGACTCGGTGCCGCCGTGGTGGCGGACTACCTGAGGAACAGGCGCGGCTGACGCGACTGTCCAACTAGGACAACTCGAAAGGTCGCCGTGTCATTGCGCGGAACAGTTGATCACACGGCATGATGGGCGTCCGGAGACGGTTTGCCTGTACCGGATGTCTGCACCGGAGGGGAGGACTTCCCCCGTGGAGGTCGAAAAGCAGCGAAGACCGCGGTGGCGGTGGGTGCTGCCCGCGCTGATGGTCCTCGCCTGGTTGGTCTTCGGCGGGTTCAGCGGCCAGTTCCAGAGCCGTCTCGCCGAGGTGCAGAAGAACGACAACGCCTCCTTCCTGCCCGCGAGCGCGGAATCCACCGAGGCGACCAACCTCCAGGCCGCGTTCTCCGACAAGCGCGTGCTGCCCGCGGTGCTGGTCTTCGAACGCCCGGCCGGGCTGACCATGACCGACCAGAACGCCTTGCAGGAGCGGCTGGCCCAGCTCGCCGCGCTGCCCGGCATCAACGGCCAGATCTCCCCGCCCGACCTGGCCAAGGACGGCCAGGCCGTGCAGGCGGTCGCCGCGCTGGACGCCCAGGACGGCGCCAAGCTGGCCAGGACCATCGCCGAGCTGCGCGAGATCGCGGGCAAGAACCTGCCCGCCGGGCTCAACGCCTACATCACCGGTCCCGCCGGTCTGCTCGGTGATCTCGCCGACATCTTCAAGGGCATCGACGAACTGCTGCTCGGGGTGACCGCCGCCGTCGTCGCCCTGATCCTGGTGGTCGTCTACCGCAGCCCCCTGCTGCCGATCCTGGTGCTGGCCTCCGCCGGGCTCGCGCTGGCCAGCTCCACGTTCGTGGTCTACGAGCTGGCCGCCAACGAGGTCCTCACGCTCTCCGGCTCCAGTCAGGGAATCCTGTTCATCCTGGTATTCGGTGCCGCGACGGACTACGCCCTGTTGCTGGTGGCCCGGTACCGCGAGGAACTGCGCAGGCACGCCTCGCCCTACACCGCGATGGGCAAGGCCTACCGCGCCTCCTTCGAGCCGATCCTGGCCTCGGCGGGCACCGTGGTGCTCGGCCTGATGTGCCTGCTGCTGTCGGAACTCAATTCCAATCGGGGCTTGGGCCCGGTCGCGGCCACCGGCATCGTGATGTCGCTGCTGGCCTCGCTGACCTTCCTGCCCGCCGTGCTGGTGATCTTCGGACGGGTGGCCTTCTGGCCGTTCCGGCCGATGGCGGTCACCGGCAAGCACGCCAAGGTGCCCAGCGACATCGAGCAGCACGGCTCCTGGGCGCGGGTGGCCGCCGCCGTGGGCAACCGGCCCCGGCTCACCTGGATGATCACCGCGCTGGTGCTGCTCGGCGGCGCCGCGCTGCTGCCCCAGTTCAAGTCGGCGGGCACCTCGCAGACCGACCTCTTCCTGACCAAGGTCGAGTCGGTCGCCGGGCAGAAGGCGCTCTCGGCGCACTTCCCCGGCGGCATCGGCAGCCCGGCCGCGATCATCGCCAACGCCCAGACCGCTCCGGCGGTGATGGCGGCGGCCAAGGTGCCCGGTATCGCCGACGTCACCATCGGCTTCGACCTGCCGCCCGGCGCCCCGCCACCCGCCGACGTGACCGCGCTCAAGCCGAAGGTGGTCAACGGGAAGGTGCAGATCTTCGCCACCTTCTCCGCTCCCGCCGACTCCCCGGAGTCCGTTGCCGCCGTGCAGACGCTGCGCGATGCGGTGCACAAGGTCCCGAACGCCGAGGCGAAGGTCGGCGGCTTCACGGCGTTGCAGTACGACGTGCAGGAGGCGTCCTCGCGGGACCGGTGGGTGATCATCCCGGCGGTGCTCGTGGTGATCGTCCTCGTGCTCGCGCTGCTGCTGCGCTCCCTGCTGGCGCCGCTGCTGCTCACCGCCACGGTGGTGCTGTCCTTCGCCGCCACGCTCGGCGTCAGCGGGCTGATCTTCGAGCACCTGCTCGGCTGGGGCGGCGCCGATCCGAGCGTGCCGTTGTTCGCCTTCGTGTTCCTCGTCGCACTCGGCATCGACTACAACATCTTCCTGATGACGCGCGTGCGCGAGGAGACGATCAAGCACGGCACCGTCACCGGCACGCTGCGCGGGCTCACGGTGACCGGCGGCGTGATCACCTCGGCCGGTGTCGTGCTCGCGGCCACCTTCGCGGCGCTGGCCGTGCTGCCGCTGCTGTTCCTGGCGCAGCTGGCGTTCCTGGTGGCCTTCGGTGTGCTGCTCGACACGCTCGTCGTGCGCTCGCTGCTCGTGCCCGCGCTGACCATCCACATCGGGCGGGCCGTGTGGTGGCCCGGGAAGCTGTGGCGCGCGGAACCGGCTCGGCGCTCGGAGGACGGGCCGGACGCCTTGAGTGGTTAATGAGCCAGGTAACTGTCTAGGGTCGTAATCATGCAACCCTGGTCATCCGTCCCGGTTCCGCGCGTGCCTGGCACGCCCCGCCCGCTTCGGCTCTACGACACCGCATCCGCTGAGGTCAGGCCGACCTCGCCGGGTCAGGTGGCCAAGCTCTACGTCTGCGGGATCACCCCGTACGACGCCACCCACCTCGGGCACGCGGCGACCTACCTCGCCTTCGACCTGGTGCACCGCGTCTGGCTGGACAACGGCCACGAGGTGCACTACGTGCAGAACGTCACCGACATCGACGACCCCTTGCTGGAGCGGGCGAAGCGGGACAAACAGGACTGGGTGGTGCTCGGGCTGCGCGAGACCGCGCTGTTCCGCGAGGACATGGAGGCGCTGCGGGTGGTGCCGCCGCGCGAGTACGTCGGCGCCGTCGCGGCCATCCCGGAGATCATCGAGGCCGTCGGCAAGCTCCTCGCCTCTGGCGCTGCCTACCGGCTGGAGGACGAGCACCCGGACATCTACTTCGACCACACCGCCACCGGGCGCTTCGGCTCCGAGTCCAACTACGACGAGCCGACCATGCTCAAGTACTTCGCCGAGCGCGGGGGCGACCCCGACCGCCCCGGCAAGCGGCACCCGCTGGACGCGCTGCTGTGGCGCTGCGCGCGCGAGGGCGAGCCCTCGTGGGACGGCGAGCTCGGCCCCGGCCGCCCCGGCTGGCACATCGAGTGCACCGCCATCGCCGTCAACCGCCTCGGCGCGACCGTGGACGTGCAGGGCGGCGGCTCCGACCTGATCTTCCCGCACCACGAGTTCAGCGCCGCCCACGCCGAGCAGCTGACCGGCCAGGCGCCGTTCGCGCGGCACTACAGCCACAGCGGCATGATCGGCCTCGACGGCGAGAAGATGTCCAAGTCCAAGGGCAACCTCGTCTTCGTGTCCAAGCTGCGCGCCGACGAGGTCGACTCGATGGCCGTGCGCCTGGCGCTGCTGGCTGATCACTACCGCTCAGATCGCTCGTGGAGCGCCGAACTGCTCTCCGCCGCCGAGGAGCGCCTCATCCGGTGGCGCGAGGCCGTGTCGCTGCCTGAGGGCCCGACCGCCGAATCGCTCGTGCGGCGCCTGCGCGACCACCTCGGCGACGACCTCGACACCCCGCGCGCCCTCGCCGCCGTCGACGTCTGGGCCGCCGAAGCGCTGACCCGGCGCGGCACCGACGCGGGCGCCCCCGCTCTCGTGCGCGACGCCGTCGACGCGCTGCTCGGCATCGAGCTGTAGTTCATCCCGGCGCCCGTCGCGTTTTCGCGCGGCGGGCGCCGTTGTGCACCGGTCCGGGTCGCGCGCAGCAACGATCTTGTTACGAGACGCTTGACACGCAACCGTCCTGGGTAAGACCACGTCTTGAGAGTGATCACTTGATGGGGTTTCCAGGGGGAGGACTCACGATGAGCGCACCGGTGCACGCTTACCGATACAGCCCGGCCGCCCGTGTTCCGCAGCGCCGCAGGCCGCCTGTCCGTTCCGCGCGCCCCGCGCACATCACGCGTCCGGCGGAGAACTGCTACTGCGCCGAGTGCTACCGCCCGACCAGCGCGGGCGACGTGCTCTTCGGCATCGTCGGCGGCCTGCTGCTGGCTGGCCTGATCGTGGGTTCCGGGTGGCTCTTCGGCTTCTACAACCTCTTCGCCTGAACGATCTCACCTCGTCGCTGCTCTCGTTCAGCGCCAGATTCGTTGCAGGACAACAACAACAACGGGATGTCCAGTCACACCCGACCGGACAGGGGGCGCGTTAAACTGGGGCGGCGGGATGAGAAGGCGGCTCTGACCTGCTGTGGGTGGGCAGGAGTGGCCGTCCCGTTGGCCGAGCGGTCGGGGCGCAGCTACGACGTGCTGGCGAACCGGGCCGGGATCAGCCGCTCCATGCTGCACCGCTACCGCTCCAGCGCGGCCGTGCCGACGGAGTCAGGTTCGCCGAGCACTTCGCCAAGGTCTGCGGCGCCGAGCGGGACGAGCTGATCGAGCTGCACCGGATCTGGGTGCGCGCCAGCGGTGAGGAAGCTGCTCCCGAACCAGAACCCGAACCGTCGCTGCGCGCGCGGTGCGCGAGTCGCTGCTGACGCTCGGCAAGACCCCGTCGCGGTCGGCTCACACCTGTTCGTAGGGTCGCTTTCGCGAACGGATTTCCCTTTCATCAGGATTTCAGGGCCGCTGCTTACGTTGCGCGGCATGAAGATTCGAGCAGCAGCCGCGGCTGCCCTCTCCCTGGCCGCGATGAGCCTGGCCGCTCCGGGGACCGCTGCCGCCGCTGAAACGTGCGGCTATTGGAACGACGCGACCTACGCGTACTACTCGCACTGCGGCCCGGACCGCGTCCTGATCGACGTCGACGTGGCGTGGGGCCGGGACTTCACCAAGTGCGTCGAGCCGAACTCCAAGAACAACATCGGCCTGTGGCCGCGCACCACGAACGCCTGGTACGTCGGGCCCTGCTGAGCCCCTTGACCGATGTCTGGAGTGAGCATGCGGGTGAGACAACGAGCGGCCATCGTGTTCGCCACCGCGCTGGCGGCGATGAGCCTGACGGCCCCGATGGCGAACGCGGTTCCCGGGTGCGGGGGCTTTCGTGACGGCGGCTACGCGTACTTCTACCACCACTGCGGCCCGACGCACGTGATGATCAAGATCGACGTGAGGTTCGAGATCGACCGGACGAAGTGCGTCCGTCCCGGTGACAACCTGCTGTGGACGAAGGCGTTGGGGCCGGTGGCCGAGGGAGCGTGGTACATCGGCCTCTGCTGACCCCGCTCGCGCGAACGGCTCGTTTGGTGCCTTGAGCGCACTGAACGGGTCGTTCAGTGCGCTCAAGTACCTGAACGGGTCGTTCAGGGCTTTGGACGCACCAAAGGGGGCGTTCGCGGGGGGAGGGCTACGGCGGTCAGGACGAGTGCGGCGTTGGTGGCGACGAGTTGGACGCGTTGCACGATCCCGGCCCAGGGGCCACCGACGAGCACGGCGGAGAGCAAGCCGGTCACGGCCAGCACCGCGAAGCACGCCCAGAGGATGAGACGTGCTTGGGGGCCAAGGGTTTCGCGCAGGGCGAGGAGGCCGATGACGGCGGTGATGATGCCGAAGAACACGAGCACGCTCGACGCCTGGTGGATCTCGTGGGACAGCGACACGGTGTTGTCGATCTCGCGCTGGCGGCACGCGCGGTCGACGCTCGGCGCGCAGTCCAAGGGCACGAGCGCGTCGAGCACCGTCACTCCGCCGAACACCGCGAGCCCCACGCGAACGAGCTTGTGCCGCACCGAGAACGCGGCGGCCACGAACAGGGTGCCCGCGATGACGTCGGTGGTGCGGAACAGGAAGCGGTACGGCTGCCCGCCGGCCATGTGCTCCGAGACGTAGCTGTGCAGCAGGCTCAGATCATCGGGCAGCACGAACTCCAGCAGCCACGCGGAGTACACGAGCGTGCCGAGCAGGAGCAACCACCGCGTCATACCGAAGAGCCTTCGGGGCGCACGAACGGGAACAGCACGGTCTGCCGGATCGTGCCGCCGCACAGCATCATCAGCAGCCGGTCCACGCCGAGCCCGAGCCCGCCGGTCGGCGGCATGCCGTACTCCAGCGCTCGCAGGAAGTCCTCGTCCAGCTCCATCGCCTCGACGTCACCGCTGGCCGCCTTCATCGACTGCGACTGCAACCGCTCGCGCTGCTCGACGGGATCGGTCAGCTCGGAGTACGCGGTGGCGATCTCCGCGCCGAAGGCGATCAGGTCCCACCGTTCGGCCAGCCTGGGGTCCTCGCGGTGCTGGCGGGTCAGCGGCGACACGTCGGTGGGGTAGTCGCGGTAGAACGTCGGCCGCACGGTCTGCCCCTCCACCAGGTGCTCGAACGCCTCCACCACGTACTTGCCCCGGCTCCACCCGTCCTGGAACGGCACGCCCGCCGCGTCGAAGTGCTTGCGCAGCTCGTCGAACGGGGTGTCGGGGGTGATCTCCTCGTCCAGGCGCTGCGCGAGCGCCTCGTGCACGCCGATCACCGGCCACTCACCGCTGATGTCGTGCTCGGTCACGGTTCCATCCGGGTTGGTGTGCCGTGCCACCTGAGCCCCGTGCGCGGCGACCGCGGCCTCCTGGATCAGCTCGCGGACGGTGTGCAGCATGGTGTTGTAGTCGGCGTAGGACTGGTACGCCTCCAACATCGTGAACTCGGGGTTGTGCGTGGCGTCCGCGCCCTCGTTGCGGAAGTTGCGGTTCAGCTCGAAGACCCGGTCCACCCCGGCGACGCACAGCCGCTTCAGGTACAGCTCGGGCGCGATCCGCAGGTACATCCGCATGTCGTAGGCGTTGATGTGGGTGACGAAGGGCCGCGCGGTCGCGCCACCGTGCACGGCCTGCAACATGGGCGTCTCGACTTCGAGGAAACCCCTGGTGTGCAAGGACTCCCGCAGCGTTCTGACCACTGTGGACCGTGCGCGCAACATGGTCCGCGCTTCGTCGTTGACCACCAGGTCCAGGTAGCGCCTGCGCACCCGCGCCTCGGCGTCGGCGAGCCCCTTGCGCCTGTCCGGCAACGGGTGCAGGCACTTCGCGGTGATCATCCACTCGGTCACCGAGACCGACAGCTCGCCGCGCTTGGAGGTGATCACCTCGCCCTCGACGCCGACCTGGTCGCCGAGGTCGATCGCGGTCTTCCACGCCGCCAGCCGCTCCGCGCCGAGCTGGTCCTCGGAGAGCATCAGCTGGAGTTCGCCGGTGAAGTCGCGCAGCACCGCGAAGCACAGCCTGCCGACCTCGCGCTTGGCAACGACCCGGCCCGCGACGCTGACCCGCGTGCCCGTCCTGGTGTCCGGCGCGAGTTCGCCCGCGCGCTCGCGCGCCTCGCCCAGCGAACACCCGCGCGTGAAGCCGACGGGGTAGGCGTCGACGCCCTCCTCGCGGAGCCGGTCGAGCTTGTCGCGCCGCACGCGCACCTGCTCCGGCAGGCGCCGCGCGGACTTCGGCTCGCGCACGCGCTCCTCGATCGCGTGCACCTGCTGCACGAAAGCCTCGGCCACCTCGGGCGTGTGCAGTTCACGCCGCGCCACGCTCGGCCGCAGCAGCGCGCGCCTGCTCGGCACGAAGCCCTCCGCGACACCGGCGATGAGGCTGACCCGCGCGAGCTGCCGTGCGCTGCGGTAGCACAGGAAACGCGGGTCCCACTTGGGCCCGTACTTCGCGTTGGACCGGTACAGCGACTCCAGCTGGAAGAACCGGGACGCGAAGCTCAGCGCCCACCGCCACAGCCGCAGCACGGGTCCGGCGCCGATGCGCGCGCCCTCCTCGAAGACCGCGCGGAACATCGCGAAGTTCAGCGAGATGTGCTGCACGCCGAGCCGGCCGCCCGCCTCGACCAGCTCGCAGATCATGAACTCGTTGAGCCCGTTCTCGGCGGCGCGGTCGCGGCGCATGAGGTCCATCGACAGACCCGTGCGACCCCATGGCACGAACGAGAGCAGCCCGCGCAGCGCACCGTCGGCGTCGTAGGCCTCGACCATCACGCACCGCGCGTCGGAAGGATCACCGAGCCTGCCGAGCGCCATGGAGAAACCGCGCTCGGTCGCCTCGCCGCGCCACATCTGCGCGGCGGCGATCAGCTGGTCCATCTCCTCGTCGGGGATCTCGCCGTGCCTGCGGACGCGCGCGGTGTACCCGGCGCGCTCGACCCGGCTGACCGCCTGCCGCACGCCCCGGCGCTCGCGGCCGGTGAGGGTGAAGTCGCGGACGTCCAGGATCGCCTCGTCACCGATCTCCAGCGCCTTGAGCCCGGCCTCGGTGTAGGCGTGCGCGCCCTCCTCGCTCGTGCCGAGCACGCCGGGGACCCAGCCGTAGCTGTAGGCCTCGGCCAGCCACGCGTTGATCGCGGCGGGCCACGCGTCCTCGTCGCCGATGGGATCACCGCTGGCCAGGCACGTGCCGCCAATCACGCGATAGGTCACCGCGGCGCGGCCGGACGGCGCGAACACCACCGACTTGTCCCTGCGGGTGGCGAAGTACCCGAGTGAGTCGCCGTCGCCGTGCTCGGCCAGCAGTTCGCGCAGCGCAAGCTCCTCCTCCTGGGAGAGCAGCCGTTTGCTGCGCGCCGAGCGGAAGAAGCGGGCCAGCGCGTAGGCGCCGACCAGGGTGCCGCTGAGGTCCAGCAGGAAGGTCAGCCACGACGACGAGGCCTGGTCGATGCCGATCTGGTCGATCGGGATCCAGTTGCCGGTGACCTGGCTGAAGGACCAGAGCAGCTGCTCCAAGGTGCCCGAGGGCGTAGCGGAGGCGAACGGCGCGAGACCCCAGCCGATCAGCGTCACCAGCACCATGCCGATGGCCAGCGAACCCAGCGCCCGCCAGCCCGCGCCCTCGTTGAGCCGGGCGGGGAAGGCGGGGCGCAGCACCAGCAGCACCACGATGAGCCCGATGCCGACCAGGTTGGCCATCACCAGGTCCCAGAGGGTGTCCGAGACGGCGAGGTCCTGGAGGTCGTCCTCGGACACCGTGGCGTCGCCGATGGCCAGCAGGTACAGCCAGATCAGCGCCACGATCGCGTTGTAGACGACCACGTAGAGGACCTGGAACAGCACCAGCACCCACAGCGCGGCCCGCTTGCGCCTGCGCAGCGCGGCACCGAGCACGACCAGCACCAGGACGATGAAGATGTTGGCGTCCACCGGGAGGCCGGTGTAGTCGAAGACGCTGCGGATGGCGTCGCCGGCGTCGGTGTAGTCGTCGCCGAGCAGCAGGAGCACCAGCGAGCAGAGCGCACCCAGTTCCACGACGGTCGCGATGACCGCCGCCGCCGTGTGCTTCCACGCGGGCACCTCGTGGCGCGGCGGGCGGCTGGTCCTCCTGGGCTTGTCCGCCGTTGTCGTTGCGGTCTGTTTTCCCGTCGCGGCGGAGTTGTCGGCGGAATCACTGCCCATGTTCGGACTTCTCCAGCTCGTCGAACGGTCACTTCGTGGGCGAGACTAGCGGAATGGGAAGCAGCGCCCGCTCACATTCCGGGGACTCCGGCCATTTCGGGGATCGGTGCCTCGGCCGGGTCGAGGTCACCGGCGAGCCGACGCGCGCGGTCGTCGCGCTGTGCTCCGGGCTCGGCGGACTCGCTTCCGACTGGTACCCGGTCTCACGGCTGCTGGAGCCCGGTGTCGCGGGCATCGCCGTCGAGTTCACCCCCGGCGGCCTCCCGCTCCGCGAGTGCGTCGCCGCGCTCGAACGACTCCGTGCGCACTCTGCGTCCGATATGCCGTTTGTGCTGGTAGGGCACTCGATGGCGGGTATGATCGTCGAGGCGTACGCGCGGGAGCACCCCGAGCTGACGGCGGGTGCCGTGCTCGTCGACCCGAGCCCGGAACCGCCCGGCAGCACCGCCGTCGACGACCCGGTCACCAAGGCCGTGCGCGGGCTGGTGCGGCGTGGCACCGTGCGTCGGCACCCCGGGCTGGCGCGGCGGCTCGGCCCTGCGCTGCGCGGGCTGATGATGACTTTCGGCACCCTCTCCGCGCCCGATCCCGACCCGGTGGCGGCGCGCGCCCGTTTCGCCGATTCCGGCCTCTTTACGGACTTTCTCGCCGAGTTCGCCAGTTATCCTTCGCGGATTCGCGAACTGGAAAAGATGCGCGCGTCGTCAAGTACTCCGCTCGCGATTCCGTGGACCGTGCTGACCGCCGCCTCCGCGATGGGTTCCGGCCGTGCCGCCGCCCGGCTGCTCGCCGCGCACGCCGACCTCGCCGCGGTGAGCGCGCTCGGCAGGCACGAGGTCGTCGGCGGCGCTGACCACCTGCTCGGCCTCGACCGCCCCGAGGTGGTCGCCGCCGCCGTGCACGAGATCATCCGGTCAGCGACCTCATCCGGTTAGGGTCGCCACCGCCGCGCTGACCGCGGCCTCGCGCAGCTGCTCCCTCGGCACGTCCGGGAACTGGATCGTGCAGTCCTGGAGCCCGCCGAGCGCCATCACCGCCCTGGTCGACTGGGCCAGGTCCGGCGTCGGCGGGAACAGCAGCTCGGCGAGGCGGTGGCGCCAGGTCAGCACGATCTCGATCATGCCGAGCTCGGCCAGCGTGGGCATCTCGCTGAGCACCAGCACGATCAGGTCGCGGTGCTCGTAGTGGAAGTCGAAGTAGCCCTCCAGCAGCGCGCGCTGGTCGACGACGGCGTGCTCCTCCTGCCGGCGCAGGAACGCCTCGCCGTCCTCGATCAGCGGCTGCACGATGCTGCGCACCAGCTCCTCGCGCGAGGCGAAGTGGTAGTACAGCGCGGGTTTGGTGATGCCGAGCTCGGCGGCGATGGCCTGGAGGCTGGTCTTCTGCACGCCGTTGCGGCGGAAGAGATCGCGCGCGACCGCCTGGATGCGCTGTCTGGTGTCCGAAGCCCTCGCCACCCGCCAAGCCTACGTTCACGGACCGCCGGAACGGGGCAGCACGGCGGGAGCGCTGAGCGCGAGCACCACCGCGGGCAGCACGAACGCCGCGCCGTGGCTGAGGTGGTAGACGGGGACGAGCGCGGCGGGGGAGAGCGCTCCGCCGAGGAAGCGCAGCGACTGCACCACCGAGATCGCCCCACCCCGGTTCCCGCCGTGCGAGGTCAGCACGATCGCGTTGAGGCCGACCAGCATCAGCTGCGTCGCCGTGCCCGCGAAGGCCCACGCGAGCGCGACCGTCGGCAGCCACGGCAGCACTCCGACGGACACCACGAGCACGCCGCCGACGAGCGCGCCCACCAGGACGCAGCGCGTCGAGCCGAACCGGTCGACCGCCCGGCCCACCGCGCGCGCCGTCAGCAACCCGCACACGCCGAAGCCGGTCAGCAGCGCGCCCCGGGCTCCCGCGCCCAGCTCGAAGGTGTCCACGAGCCGCAGGGAGACCAGGAAGGACAGCCCGCCGAGGCAGCCCCAGCACACCATCGCCACGAACCCCGAGCGCAGCACGCGGGGCCGCCATGCGCTGCGCAGGCTCGGGCGGCTCGTCGATTCCCCTTGCGGCACACCGAGAACGGCCAGCGCCGCGGACACGACAGCGACCCCGACGAAGGCAAAGCGCCACGACAGCTCAGCCGCGAACCCGCCCACCAGCGGTGAGAACGTCTGCCCCGCCGCCTGCATCGAGGCGAACCACCCCAGCGCCCTGCCGAGCCGTTCCGGCGCGGTGACGGCCGCGACCGCCGACAGCAACAACGGCGTGGTGAACGCGTTCGCCGCGCCCTGAACCGCCCGCCCGGCGAGGAACAACGCCTCGGACTGGGCGAGCGCGCAGCACACCGACGCCGCCGTGTACACGACGTAGGCCAGCACCACGGTGCGCCGGGCACCCCAGCGCTCGCCGTAGGTTCCCGACACCAGCATGAGCGCCGCGAACGGGATCATGTAGACGGTCAGCGACGCCGAAGCAGCCCCGGCCGAGACGCCGAACGCCTCGCCCAGTTCGGGCAGCATCGCGGTGACCACTCCGCCGCCGAAGGGCCCCAGGAACCCGCCCGCGTACAGCCCGGCCGTCAGCCAGGAGGACCTCACAGCCCCGGTCGTGGTGGCCCGTCCCCGCCCCACCGCCTGCGCAGGTAGCGCTCGAACTCGGCGGCGATCGCGTCCCCGCTGGCCTCGCTCAGCTCGGTGAGCTTGGTGTCCTCGTCACCGCGCTCCTCCAGGGACCGGACGTAGTCGCGCACGTCCTCGTCCTCCTCGGCCATCTCGCTGACCGTCTGCTCCCACTCCTCGGCCTGCTCCGGCAGCGCGCCGAGCGGGACCTCCACGTCCAGCACGTCCTCGACGCGGTGCAGCAGCGCCAGCGTGGTCTTGGGCGCGGGCGGCTGCGAGACGTAGTGCGGGACCGCGGCCCAGAAGGAGATCGCGGGCACCCCGGACTGCACGCACGCGTCCTGGAACACGCCGACGATCCCGGTCGGGCCCTCGTAGCGCGAGCGCTCCAGCGAGTACCTGGCCGCCGACTCCGCGTCGTAGGCCGTCCCGGTCACCGGCACCGGGCGCGTGTGCGGGTTGTCCATCAGCAGCGCGCCGAGGGTGATCACCGTGGTGATCTCCAGCTCGTTGACGTAGCGCAGCAGCTCCGCGCAGAAGGCGCGCCAGCGCATGTTCGGCTCGATGCCGTGCACCAGCACGATGTCGCGGTCGGAGCCGGGCGGGCGGCACACCGACAACCGCGTCGTCGGCCACTCGATCCGCCTGGTCACCCCGTCGACGTTCTTCACCGACGGCCTGCTGACCTGGAAGTCGTAGTACTCGTCGGGGTCGATCTCGGCGAGCGGGGCCGCGTCCCAGATCAGCAGCAGGTGCTCGATCGCGGTGCTCGCCGCGTCGCCGGCGTCGTTCCACCCCTCGAACGCCGCCACCATCACCGGGTTGTTCAGCTTCGGCAGCCCGCCCGGGTCGCCGGTGGCCCCGTGTGCGCCGCTCGTGAGGTCTGGATCTGTCACCGCGCCAGCCTACGACCCCGCACCGACCACTTTGTCCACCGCCGCCACAACCCGCGCGCCTCATGCGCTGAATGACTCATTGAGGTACTTGAACGGACTGAATGAGTCATTGAGGACGCTCAACCACACAAATGAGTCATTCAGCACGTTCGGTCCCACTGGGCGGACGCCGGTGTCCTCAGCGTGGGCTCGCCCGAGGTGCTGCCACTACGCTCGGGGTATGGCCGATCGCGTCGCATCGCCGTTTCTCGACGTCCTTGACCAGCGCGTTCTGGTCGGCGACGGGGCGATGGGCACCATGTTGCAGTCGTGGCCGCTGACCCTGGAGGACTTCCAGGGGCTGGAGGGCTGTAACGAGGTGCTCAACGTGACCCGGCCCGAGGTCGTGGCCTCGGTGCACCGCGCCTACTTCGAGGCAGGGGCCGACGCGGTGGAGACCAACACCTTCGGCGCGAACTGGGCGAACCTGGCCGAGTACGACTGCCCCGAGCGGATCTTCGAACTGGCCGAGGCCGGGGCCAGGATCGCGCGCGGGGTCGCCGACGAGTTCGCCACGGCCGAGCGCCCCAGGTTCGTGCTCGGCTCGATCGGGCCCGGCACGAAGCTGCCCACTCTCGGCCACGTGCGCTTCGCCAAGCTCCGCGACGCCTACCAGGAGCAGGCGCGGGGCATGCTCGTCGGCGGCGTCGACGTGATGCTGGTGGAGACCTGCCAGGACCTGCTGCAAGCCAAGGCCGCGATCATCGGCTGCAAGCGGGCCATGGCCGAGCGGGGCCGCGCCGTCCCGATCATCGCCCACGTCACCGTGGAGACCACCGGCACGATGCTGGTCGGCAGCGAGATCGGCGCCGCGCTCACCGCCCTCGAACCGCTCGGCATCGACCTCATCGGCCTCAACTGCGCCACCGGGCCCGCCGAGATGAGCGAGCACCTGCGTCAGCTGTCCAAGCACTCCCGCGTCCCGCTGTCGGTGATGCCCAACGCGGGCCTGCCGCAGCTCGGCCCGGACGGCGCGGTGTACCCGCTCGGCGCGGACGAGCTGGCCGAAGCGCTCGCGGGCTTCGCGACGGAGTTCGGTGTCCGCCTGCTCGGCGGCTGCTGCGGCACCACCCCCGAGCACGTGCGGGCCATCGCGGAGATCGCCGGAGACCTCACCCCCGCGCGCCGCCGCCCCCGCCCGGAGCCGGGCGCCTCCTCGGTGTACCAGGCGGTGCCCTTCCAGCAGGACGCCTCTGTGCTGATGATCGGCGAGCGCACGAACGCCAACGGCTCCAAGGCCTTCCGCGAGGCGATGCTCTCCGGCAAGCTCGAGGACTGCGTGGAGATCGCGCGCGGCCAGACCCGCGACGGCGCGCACATGCTCGACCTCTGCGTGGACTACGTCGGCCGCGACGGCACCGAGGACATGTCGGAGCTCGCGGGCAGGCTGGCCACGGCCTCGACGCTGCCGATCATGCTCGACTCGACCGAGCCGGAGGTGCTGCGCGCGGGCCTGGAACGGCTCGGCGGGCGCAGCATCGTCAACTCCGTCAACTACGAGGACGGCGCGGGCCCGGACTCGCGCTTCCAGCGGATCATGCGGCACGTCCAGGAGCACGGCGCCGCCGTCGTCGCGTTGTGCATCGACGAGCAGGGCCAGGCCCGCACCGCCGAGTGGAAGGTCCGGGTCGCCGCGCGGCTGATCGAGGACCTCACCACCAACTGGGGCATGCGCGTCAGCGACATCGTGGTGGACACGCTGACCTTCCCGATCTCCACCGGCCAGGAGGAGGTCCGGCGCGACGGCGTCGAGACCATCGAGGCGATCCGCGAGCTGAACCGCCGCTTCCCCGAGGTGCAGACCACCCTCGGCCTGTCCAACATCTCCTTCGGCCTCAACCCCGCCGCGCGCCAGGTGCTCAACTCGGTGTTCCTGCACGAGTGCGTCCAAGCCGGGCTGACCACAGCCATCGCGCACTCCTCGAAGATCTTGCCGATGGCGCGCATTCCCGACGAGCAGCGCGCGGTCGCACTCGATCTCGTCCACGACCGCCGCCGCGAGGGTTACGACCCGTTGCAGCGCTTCATGGAGCTGTTCGATGGCGTCACCGCGTCCTCCTCAAAGGAGACCCGCGCGCAGGAGTTGGCCGCGCTGCCGCTGTTCGAGCGGCTGGAACGGCGCATCGTCGACGGCGAGCGCAAGGGCTTGGAGGCCGATCTCGACGCGGCACTGGAGCAGCGCCCGGCCTTGCAGATCATCAACGACACGCTGCTCGGCGGCATGAAGACCGTCGGTGAGCTGTTCGGCTCCGGGCAGATGCAGCTGCCGTTCGTGCTCCAGTCCGCCGAGGTGATGAAGGCCAGCGTCGCGCACCTCGAACCGCACATGGACCGCACCGACGATGACGGCAAGGGCAGGCTGCTGCTGGCCACCGTCAAGGGCGACGTGCACGACATCGGCAAGAACCTGGTGGACATCATCCTGTCCAACAACGGCTACGACGTGGTGAACATCGGCATCAAGCAGCCGATCAGCACCATCCTGGACGCCGCCGCCGAGCACGGCGCCGACGTGATCGGCATGTCCGGGCTGCTGGTCAAGTCCACGGTGATCATGAAGGAGAACCTCCAGGAGATGAACTCCCGAGGAGTGGCCGTGCGGTGGCCGGTCCTGCTCGGCGGCGCCGCGCTGACCCGCTCCTACGTGGAGAACGACCTGTCCGAGGTCTACCAGGGCGACGTCCGCTACGCCAGGGACGCCTTCGAGGGCCTGCGGCTGATGGACGCGATCATGGCGACCAAGCGCGGCGGTGCTGATCCCGTTCTCTCCCAGGAAGAACTGGCCAAGGCCGCCGAGCGCAGGGCCCGCCACGAGCGCTCGCGCCGCATCGCCGAGCAGCGCAGGGCCGCCGCGCCCGAGCCCGCCGCCGACCTCGGGCGCTCGGACGTGGCGGTCGACCTGCCGCTGCCGAGCCCGCCGTTCTGGGGAACCCGTGTGGTCAAAGGCGTTCCGCTCGCCGACTACTCCGCGCTGCTGGACGAGCGCGCCACCTTCCTCGGCCAGTGGGGCCTGCGCGGCAGCCGCGGCGGCGACGGCCCGAGCTACGAGGAGCTGGTGGAGACCGAGGGCCGCCCGCGACTGCGGTACTGGCTGGAGCGCCTGTCGACGGAGAACATCCTCCAGCACGCCGCGGTCGTCTACGGCTACTTTCCCGTTGTGGCAGAGGGAAACGCCGTGCACGTGCTGACCGAACCGCGTCCCGACGCGCCCGTGCGGCACACCTTCGAGTTCCCCCGTCAGCGCCGCGACCGCAGGCTCTGCATCGCCGACTTCCTCCGCCCGCGCGAGCTCGCCGTCGCCGCCGACGAGGTCGACGTGCTGCCGTTCCACCTCGTCACCATGGGCCAGCCGATCGCCGACTTCGCCAACGAGCTCTTCGCCAAGGACGCCTACCGCGACTACCTCGAAGTGCACGGGCTCGGCGTTCAGCTGACCGAAGCCCTCGCGGAGTACTGGCACAAGCGCATCCGCGAGGAGCTGGTCTGGCCCGACGGCGGCACGGTCGCCGCGGAGGACCCCGACGACGTCGAGGAGTTCTTCAAGCTCGGCTACCGCGGCGCCCGCTACTCCCTCGGCTACGGCGCGTGCCCGGACCTGGAGGACCGCGCCAAGCTCGTCGACCTGCTGGAGCCCGGCCGGATCGGCGTCGCCCTGTCCGAGGAACTGCAGTTGCACCCCGAGCAGTCCACCGACGCCTTCGTGCTGCACCACCGCGAAGCCAAGTACTTCAACGCGTAGAGGAGAACACCGTGACCAGACCGTCCTTTGTGGACGGCCCGGCGGCCGTGCTGTGGGACATGGACGGCACGCTCGTGGACTCGGAGAAGATCTGGGACATCCCGCTGGCCGAGCTCGCGGTCCGCCTCGGCGGCGAGCTGTCCGCCGAGACCAGGGCGGAGATGGTCGGCTCCAACCAGGAACGCACCCTGCGCCTGCTCTTCGCCGCACTCGGCCGCCCGCCCGAGCCCGCCGCGCTCACCGAGGCCGGTGACTGGCTCATCGCGCGCACCGGTGAGCTGTTCGCCGCCGGGCTGCCGTGGCGCCCCGGCGCCCCCGAGGCGCTGCGCGCGATCCGCTCCAGCGGCGTCCCCACCGCGCTCGTCACCTCCACCGTCCGCGAGCTGACCGAGATCGCCCTCGACACCATCGGCCGCGAGCACTTCGACCTCACCGTCTGCGGCGACGAGGTCACCAACCCCAAGCCCGATCCGGAGCCCTACCTGACCGCCGCCGCCCGCCTCGGCGTCGACATCACCCGCTGCGTCGTCGTCGAGGACTCCCCGACCGGGGTCACCGCCGGAGTCGCTTCCGGAGCCACCGTTCTGGTGATTCCCTGCGACGTCCCGGTGAATTCAGGCGAACGCCGGATATTCCGCGAATCGCTTGTCGGAGTGGACCTCGCCGAATTGACCGCGCTCCTGTCCCGCTGATTCTCCCGATCTGCTTTCCTGGTTGCGGGGAGCGCACAGGGGGAGGGCTGGACGATGTCCGGATCAGGGACGGCACCGGGGGCTGACCAGGGTGGCCCGTACGCGGAGTCAACGATAATTCCGCAGGTCAGCGTTGGTGGCGTGGGTTCGAGTGGTGGCTACACCGTCGATCCCGACGGCGCCCCGCGCCTCATCCGCGCCTTGCGCGAGGCGCGAGACAAACTGGCGAGCCTCGGCAGGCTCCAGGAGCAGTTTGGGCATGTGCCTATGCCTGTTGATCCGTACAGCATCGCTGCGGTGGAGGCGATCAAACGACGACTCGGGCCAGAGCCCGGGGGATACGTGTGGGCGAACACAGCAGCGATCGTGCAACTGGACGCTTTGATCGCGAAGTTGGAGGCGTCACTGAAGATCTATCGGGACGCCGAGGAACGGAACCGTCGCCGGTTCGGTCGGGGGGTGTGATGCGGCGTCGCCTGTTGTGCTTCACGTTCGTTCTCGTGGTGTCGGGCTGCAGTCAGGTCATGGCGGGACAGCCAACGGAAGTCGTCAGCGGCCCCGGCGGCTCGGGCCCGCCGCCGTTCACACAACCCGTCCTGTCCTACGACAAGTTCGTTTCCAGGCCCTGCGATCTGCTCTCGCGAGAGCAGTTGGCGTCGATCGGCATCATCACCGACCCAGGCAAGGTCTCGGCGTACCCCCTCGGTCCCAACTGCGCGTGGGAGGCCGACAAGTCGATGGACACCGGTATCGCGGTCACGCTGTTCGTGAACGGCGCTGGCCTGGTTCCTGCGTACCAGCGCCAGCGCAGTGATTGGGGCTACTTCGCGGAGATCACGATCGGTGGTTACCCGGCGATCAACACCGACAACAAGACGCCGATCGGGACCACGACGCCGGAAGCCACTTGTTTCACGACCGTGGGGATCGCTCCGCTGGTCGCTTATCAGGTGGCCGTGTCGGCGCACAGGCCGAATGCGGACTACGAGCAGCCGTGCAAGCCTGCGGACAAGGTGGCGTTGTGGGTGTTGGAGAAGCTGAAGGCGGGGGGCTGAGCGGTGTTCACCAAGACCATCGCAGGGGAGGACTGACGATGTCTGGATCGGGGATGACACCGGGGGCTGGCCAAGGCGGTCCGTATGTCGAGTCGGCGGAGATACCGCAGGTCAGCGTTGGTGGTGTGGGTTCGAGCGGCGGCTACACCGTCGATCCTGACGGAGCTCCACGTCTCATCCGGGCCTTGCGCGAAGCACGAGCCAAGCTGACGAGCCTGCGCAACCTTCACTATCAGTTTGGGCATGCGCCTCTGCCTCATGACCCTTACAGCATCGCTGCGGTGGAGGTGATCATGAAGAGGCTGGGGCCCGAGCCCGGCGGCTACTCGTGGGCGAACGAGGGAGCGATCGCGCAGTTGGATGGCTTGATCGCGAAGTTGGAGGCGTCGCTGAAGATCTATCAGGACGCCGAGGAGCGGAACCGTCGCAGGTTTGGTCGGGGTGTTTGATGCGAGGACGCTGGTTGTGCTGCACGTTCGTGTTGGTGGCTGCGGGTTGCGGTCAGGCGACGGTGGGGCAGCCGATGGAAGTCGTTCGCGGCCCTGACAGCACCGTTCCGCCGCCGTTCACGCAGCCCGAACTGTCCTACGACAAGTTCGTTGCCAGGCCCTGCGATCTACTCTCGCGAGACCAGTTGGCGACGATCGGCATCATTACGGATCCGGGCAAGGTGACGTCGTACCCACTCGGCCCCAACTGCACGTGGGAGGCCGACAAGTCGATGGACACCGGTATCTCGGTCACGCTGTTCGTGAACGGCGCTGGTCTTGTTCCGATTTACCAGCGCCGCGACTGGGGCTACTTCGCGGAGACCACGATCGGTGGGTACCCGGCGATCAACGGTGACAACAAGACGCCGATCGGGACCACGACGCCGGAAGGCAGCTGTTTCACGACCGTGGGTATCGCTCCGCTTGTCGCCTATCAGGTGGCTGCGTCTGCACACCGGCCGAACGCGGACTACGAGCAGCCGTGCAAGCCCGCGGACAAGGTGGCGTTGTGGGTGTTGGAGAAGTTGAAGGCGGGGAGCTGAGCGGTGTTCACCAAGACCATCGTGGGTGAGGCGCGGCCGGCGGGCTACGACTCGCAGACGATCTACAACTGGTTCCACGGAGGGCCGGGGCCGCAGGCCGCGTGCTCGATCGCGGAGGACACGCTGAAGCGGATCACCACGATCCACGCGGAGGTGCACAGCATCCTCAAGGCGGGGGTCGAGGAGTCGCGGGCGTTCTGGACGGGCGGCGCCGCGGAGTCCGCCAGGGGCGGGATGAGCCCGATGGTGGCGTGGGCGGACGGGATCAAGCAGGTCGCGGACGGTACGCAGAAGCAGGTGGCGCTGTTGCGCGACGCGTTCTTCCGCGCCAAGAACAGCGTCGAGCCGCCGAGCCCGGTCCCGGACACGAAGCAGTTCACGGTCGGGCTCAGTGGAGCTCCCGACGCGTCGCAATACGTGAAGACGATGCAGCGGTGGGTGGCGAACCTGGAGCACAACGTCCGGGTGGCGGAGGGCTACGGGACGAGCTCCAACACGGCGGTCCAGGCGATGCCGGAGTTCAGCCCGCCCGGCGGCGCGGGCGGAGAGGTGAAGCCGCCGGAAGCGCCGCCGCGTGATCCGAGCCCTCCACGCCTGCCACCAGAAGGACGCGGTCCACGAGGCGGCGGTGGCGGTGACCTGGGCGGAGGCTGGCAAGGGGCCGGAGGAAGCGGCGCGGAACAGGGCGGCACGGGACAGCGCGGCGAGTCGGAGAGCGCCTCCTTCGTGCCTCCTCCGCCGCAGCACGGCCAAGCGGGCCCGCAGCCGTGGCGACCGGAATCCGGGGGCCAGAGCGGTGCCACGGACCAGGGGCTCGGCGGAGCGATCGGTGGCCTGGGAGCGATGGGCGGGCTCGCGCTGGGAGCAGGTGGAGCTGGCGACGCGGGGAGCGCCAGGGGCGCGGGCGGCAGCAGGCTGGGCGCAGGACAAGCAGGACAAGCAGGACAAGCAGGACAAGGCGCCGGGCGCGGCACGCTGGGCGAAACGGGGCGCGGAGAGACCGGGCGCGGTGTCGCGGGGATGACCCCGGCGGCACGGGCAGCGGCGAAGCCGGGCGGAGCGCCCATGGCGGGGCCGATGGGCGGGCAGGCGGGTGGCGCGGAGGACGAGGAGCACCAGCGCCCGTCGTGGTTGGTGGAGGTCGACGACGTGTTCACCAACGACATGCAGAAGGTCGCTCCGCCCGTCATCGGTGAGGAGCCCTGAACATGCGGGTGACGATTTCCGCGCTGGCCTTCGACGTGCTGTGGCAGTGGCACGGCCTCGGCACGAAACCGCCCGCGCTGGCGATGGTGCCCTCGCCGGGCAGAACGGCCCAGGAGCGGCAGGAGTTGGAACAGCTGGCGTGGCGGGAACTGGAGCCGCACGGCGATCTGGCGGCGGAGATGTCGTTGCTGCGCGCGCCGTCGGTGGAGTACTCCGGCTGGTTCGGCGGCGTGGAGCGGAGCTGTTCGGCGCACGTCGCGGCTGGTCAGCGGGCCGCGCTGCGCGTGGTGGTGGAGCCGGGGCACGTCACGCTGGAGACGGCTCCCGCCGAGCGGGCGGCGGAGGTGCTGGTCTCGGCACTGCCCCCGATGCCGCCGGGGCGAGGCGGGGTGGTCTCGGTGCCCGAGCGCCCACGCGCACGGGATTCGCTGCTTGTCCAGGCGCATCCCGAGGAGCTGGAACTGCGGCGCTGCCGGTCGCTGCTGGAGAGCCCGAGGAGCGGTGGCGGCCTCATGCTCCGCACCACGCGCGAGGGCATCGGCGCGTCGGTGCACTACTTCGACACCGGAGGCGGGCGCTACCTGTGCGTGCGACGGGCCGACGCCGCCGGGGACCCCTGGCTGGTCGTCGGTCCCGCCGCCGCGAGCGACCTGGTCAGCCGCCTGCGCGCCGCATGATCTCCTGGATCACCTCGGTCTTGGCGTCGGCGTAGTTCTGCACGTACTTCCACGTGCGCCCGGCCAGATCGCGCTTGGTCCGCTCGTACAGCTCCCGGTCGGAGTCGTTGGCGCGCAGGTGGTCGCGGAAGCGCGTCATCCGCTCGATCTCTGAGCACCCCGCAGTGAACACGTGCAGGTTGACGTTGGTGTCCGGCCCCTTGAACATGCGGTGCTCGAACCACTCCGGCTCGCGCACCCGCAGCACGTACCCCGCTGCCTCCATCTGCGGCACGTAGGCGGCCTCGTCCGCGGAGTCGACGACCGCGACGGTCATGTCGATGATCGGCTTCGCGGCCAGGCCGGGCACGGACGTGGAGCCGGTGTGCTCGGCGAGGACGAACGCGTCGCCGAGCAGCGACCGCAGGCGTTCCGCCTCCCGCTCGAAGAGCGCGGGCCACTCGGGGTCGTACTCGGCGAGGGTGATCGCCGCGTTGTGCGTGGGGTCGAAGTCCACGTTCGCGGCGATGATCTCGGCGTCGCTGGACGGGGTGGTCATGATCGAGTTCCTTCCTGAGGGCAGTCGACCAGAATAACCCGGGTGAGGCCGACCACCCGAGGCAGCCGTTCGGTCTAGTGGGATGAAAGGATTCAGGGCGTGAAGACGTTCGACGCGCTGTTCGCGGAGCTGACGGAACGGGCAGCCACCAGGCCGGAGGGCTCCGGCACGGTGGCCGCGCTGGACGCCGGTGTGCACGCGCAGGGCAAGAAGGTGCTGGAGGAGGCGGGCGAGGTCTGGATCGCCGCCGAGTACCAGTCCGACGAGCAGCTCTCCGAGGAGATCTCGCAGCTGCTCTACCGCCTGCAGGTGCTGATGATCGGCCGCGGCATCAGCCTCGACGACGTCTACCGCTACCTCTAGACCCGAAACCCCAGCAGCGAACAGGGAGAAGAAACGATGTTGCGTGTCGCTGTGCCCAACAAGGGCACACTGGCCGGTGCCGCCTCCGAGATGCTCACCGAGGCTGGCTACCGGCAGCGGCATGAGCAGCGCGACCTGACCGTGCTCGACCCGGTCAACGAGGTCGAGTTCTTCTTCCTGCGCCCCAAGGACATCGCCATCTACGTCGGCTCCGGCGAGCTGGACCTGGGCATCACCGGCCGCGACCTCGCGCTGGAGTCCGGCGCGCCGGTCGCCGAGTCGCTCTCGCTCGGCTTCGGCTTCTCCACCTTCCGCTACGCGGCGCCGAGCGGGCGCGAGTGGAAGGTCGGCGACCTGGAGGGCAAGCGGATCGCCACCGCCTACCCCCGCCTGGTCCGCACCGACCTGGCCCGGCACGGCGTCACCGCCGCCGAGGTGATCCGCCTCGACGGCGCGGTGGAGATCTCCATCCAGCTCGGCGTCGCCGACGCGGTCGCCGACGTGGTCGGTTCCGGCCGCACGCTGCGCCAGCACGGCCTCGTCGCCTTCGGGGACGAGATCTGCCGCTCCGAGGGCGTGCTCATCGAGCGCGCGAACTCGCCAGCTTCGGCGGAGAAGTCGCAGCTGGCCGGCCGGTTGCAGGGCGTGGTGTTCGCCCAGCAGTACATGATGCTGGACTACAACTGCCCGCAGGACCTGCTCGACGCGGCGGTGGAGATCACGCCCGGCCTGGACTCGCCGACGATGTCCCCGCTGGCCGACCCGCAGTGGGTCGCGGTGCGCGCCATGGTCGCCCGCAAGGACGCGAACCTGGTGATGGACCGGCTGATCGCGTTGGGGGCCAAGGCGATCCTGGTCTCCGACATCCGCTCCTGCCGGCTGTAGGCACTAGCCGAGCCGCCACACCGCCGGGGTGCGCACCCCCGGCCTGATCTCGCCGCTGGCCACCACGGGGTGCCCGTTCCAGAGCACCGCGGGGGTGGTCGCGGGCGGCGGGCCGGGGAAGTGCCCCGCGGTGTGCCAGGAGTTCCGCGCCGCGTCGTAGCGCAGCACCTCCGGGGTGAACCCGGTGTGGTGGTCGTAGATCCAGGTGATCACGTCGTTGTGCTCGTGCCAGCGCGGGGAGTCCTTCGGCTCGCGGTCGCGCAGCGCGGTCTGCTCCTGGATCAGGTTCCACCGCGCCAGATCGCGGTCACCGCCGAGCACGAGCAGGCCGCCCTCGCCGGGGAAGGCCAGCCCGGCCGTCACGCACCACGGCAGTTCGGCGAGGCGTCGCCAGCTCCGTCGACGTGGCGAGTAGGCGTGCGCGTCGCGGTAGAACTGCCAGCCCGTTGTCGTCTGCGCGCGCCCGCTGAGCAGGTAGAACCGTCCGTCGTGGGCCGCGCCCACCGCGACCGAGCGCGGATCGCCCTGCCAGGTCGGCAACGTCCGCCAACCATCACCAGGCCGGGCGAGGTCGAGCGCGTAGAAGTCCGCTCCCTCGGCCACGTGCACGACGTCGTCGACGATTCCGGCGACGCCGTAGGACATCGGGCGCGGCAAGGGGGGCAGCTGCTCCTGCTCGATCGCGTGCCGCCGCGAGTTGTAGCGCAGGTAGAAGACCTCAGCGAACTTCCGCACCGGTGCGAGCGCGGAACCGCTTGGGCCACCAGGGAATCCTTCGCCGCCGATGACGAGGACCCCGCGTTCGGTGCTCAGGCACGCGGAATAGGCGATGCTGTTGGGCAAGCGGAACGTCGTCGGCAGCCAGGAACCGTTGGGCGCCATGACGAACACGTCGTTCCAGTAGACCTTGCCGAGCTCGTTGCGCCGGTTGGAGGTCTTCGCGGGCTCCGGGAAGTTCGCGCCGCCCGCGACGATCAGGTGCCCCGCGTGCGCCCCCGCGACCGGACCGGCGAGGCCGAGCTGCCGCCAGTGCGGTTCGCCGACGGGGATCGCCGGATGCCACTCGGTCGGATTCGGCGGCAGCGGGGCGAGTCGCGCCCAGTCCGCACGGCCAGCGGGCTCCGCCGCCGCGGTGCCCGGGGTGAGCGGCAGCAGCGTGGCCATCGTCGCGAACGCGCGCCTGCTGAACCCGACCATGCCGCCTCCTCCAGACATAGGACGTGGGATGGCCAGCGCGCAGGCCAGAGCGTCGTCCGGTCCGGGGCAAGCCCGGCGGGGCTCAGCAGGAGGGGGCTTCGCGGCCTTCGCCGAGCGCGGTGAGCGCGGCGACGGCCTCGGTCAGGGTGCTCACCCTGACCAGGCGCAGGCCGTCCGGAACGGTCTGCAACGCCTCCTTGCAGTTCTCGGCAGGGGACAGGAAGGCGGTCGCGCCGATCTCCTTGGCAGCGACCATCTTCATCCGGATGCCGCCGATGCCGCCGACCGCGCCGTCCGCCTTGATCTCGCCGGTGCCCGCGACGGACTTCCCCTTGAGCAGGTCGCCGGGGGTCAGCTTGTCCACGACGGTCAACGCGAAGATCAACCCGGCCGAGGGGCCGCCGATGTCCTTGATCCCGACGGAGACCGTGACCGGCGAAGCGGGCTTGAGGAAGGCGCGCGCCGCGTCCTCGGCGACCGACTGCGAGCCGGTGAACGCCTTGGTGTTGTCCTGCTGGACCTGCTGGAAGGTCTTGTCCGGCGGGAAGATCTGCTCGCGCGGGGCGAGCGCGAAGCGCGAGGAGGCCCACATCCGCGCGGCGTCGTAGAGGGTCAGGTCGTCGGTGACCGAGACCGTCGGCAGGTACAGCGAGCCCGTCGTCGGGAAGGTGGGCGCTCCGGTGACCTCCACGACCGGTCTGCCGTCCACCGAGGCCAGGGTGTCCCGGATCTCGCCGGGCCCGAGCGCCACGTACGGCACGGTCAGGGTGGTCGAGCCGAGGGCCAGTCCCGCGGCCAGCAACGCACTCAACACCAAGGTCACGACGCGGCGGCTCACGCTCCACACGCTACAAGCACCGCACGTGAAGTCCCTGCCGAGGTCTGGCGGTCCACAGTGGAGCCGAGCGGGCGGGGGCCTGCTGGACCCCCGCCCGTCAGCTCAGGGCATCGGTCCCGGTGGAACGGTCGGGCTGGCCTGCGGGGTGCTGGTCAGCGTCGCCGATCCGGCCGGTGCCGCCGCGGTGCGCACCAGGCTCGGGCTGTCGCGGTCGCCGATGGTCGCCGAGCCGATGGAGGTCAGCAGCGACAGCACGGCCGCCATGCCCGCCGCCGACGCCGCGGCTCCCCACGGCGCGTCCAGCAGTCCGACGGAGTTGGCCGCGAGCACCGCGACCGCTGCCTGCGCGAAGGTCTTGATCGCGCGCTCGAGTGCACCGAGCCAGAACAGTTTCGTCCACATAGGAGTGTCCTTTCTCCCTTTGTGCCGTTACCGTTTTCAGTGCGCGGTCAGCTGATCGAGCTCGACCATGCACAGGTTCAGGTCGACGGGTCCGTCGATTCCCGGCAGCCGTCCGGTGTCGCTGTACTGGTGCGCGCACACCTTGTCGGTGAGGTAGCCGGGCTGGCCGGGCGGGCGCCCGTAGTGGGCGACCCAGAGCCGCACGCCGTCGTCCAGCCAGTGGTCGGGGTTGAGCTTGTCGCGGAACCAGCTGGTGCTGGCGTAGACCATGATCTGGTTCCGGCCGGTGATCCTGCGGGTCTCGGCGATGAAGACCCGCACCCACTCGGCGAGGTCGCCGCCGTTGTCGCGCTCGATGTCCAGGCAGGGCGGCAGGTTTCCCTCGCCGCCGAGGCCGCGCGCGTTCAGCTCGGTGGCGAAGTGCTCGGCGTCGGCCTCCGGTGGGTTGGTGTCCGGCCGGGCGAAGTGGTAGCCGCCGACGGTGAAGCCGACCGAGCGGGCCGCGTTCAGATGTGCGTCGAAAACCGGGTCCACATAACCGATTCCCTCGGTCGCCTTGATGTAGGCCCACTCGTACCCGGCGTCGCGGACGCCGTACCAGTTCACGTCCTGATGTCGTGAGACGTCGATTCCAGAGCTCATTCGCCCTCCCCCGAGACAGCGATTGGGGTGCCATTCATGGATACCTTGGCACCACCCTCGCCGAATACCGCCTACCGAGGGGAAAGGCCGCACTTTCGCGCGGTCGTCAATCCGCCCGATCGGCCATCGTCTCGGTTCCGGCGTCGGGTTCCGGCCATCCGGGGTAGGGCGGGGGAGTGCCGCCGAAGGACGGGCACAGCGCCTGGTGGTCGCAGAAAGCGCACAGTTTTCCGGGATTCGGCCGGAAGTCGCCGGTGCGCCCGGCGCGCAGGATCGCCTGCCAGATCGCGTCGAGGGTGCGCTCGAAGCGCAGCAGTTCCCCTTCGTCGGGGGTGTAGGCCAGGTTCTGCCGGTCGGCGAGGTACATCAGCAGCAGCTGCCTCGGCACGACTCCGCGCAGCCGCCAGAGCACCAGCGCGTAGAACTTCATCTGGAACAGCGCCTTGGCCTCGCCGATCTCGCGGGGCGCCGCGCCGGTCTTGTAGTCCACGACGCGGATCTCGCCGGTGGGCGCCACGTCGATGCGGTCGATGTAGCCGCGCAGCAGCACCCCCGACGGCAGCTCGGTCTCCACCAGTTGCTCGCACGCGTCGGGTTCGAGCCTGCGCGGGTCCTCCAGCAGGAAGTAACCGTCCACAAGGGACTTCGCCGAGTCCAGCCACTCCGCGAGTTCGGGGTCCTCGGAGCTCTCGAACATCTCCGCCAGCAGTTCCGGGCGCTCGGTCAGCAGGTCGGCCCAGGACGGTTCCACGAGCCCCTTGGCGGTGTCCGGCACGCGTTGCCGCGCGGGCATCCCGAAGAGCCGCTCCAGCACGGAGTGCACGACCGTGCCGCGGACCTGTGCCCTGGTCGCCTTCTCCGGCAACCGGTCCACCGCGCGGAAGCGGTACAGCAGCGGGCACTGCTTGAAGTCGCTGGCCCGTGACGGCGACAGCGCCGGCCGCCGAACCGGCCGCCGCGCCCCGCGTTCCTCCGCCGGGCTCCCCGCCGCCGGATTCCCCATCTCAGCCGGGGCCGCCGTCGGAGCCGGGCCCGCCGGTCCGGACGTCTCCTCCGGCGCGGAACCGGCTGGGGGGTCGTTCGCGATCTCCGCCACGCCCCGCACCCTAGGCCAGACCCCCGACAAG